>DATKRC010000125.1:0-90649 GCA_035532375.1 Acidimicrobiales bacterium | reverse complement strand
GACGCCGCTGGTGATGGAAGCGCTCAATACGCCGCCGTTCCTGGTCGAGCGACGCGTGGTCGTCGTGCGCGACGCCCAGTCATTACTCGCCGACGAGGTGGCCGACGTGCTGGCGTGGATGAACGATCCGGCGCCCGACGTGGTCCTGGTCCTGGCGGTCGTGGGCACTAAAGCCAACAAACTCGTGAAGGGCGCCGCCTCCGTCGTGGAGGTGAACGTCGGTTCGCGCACCGCCGAGCGCGTCACGTTCGTGGAAGCCAAACTGGCCGAGTATCGCGTGATCGTCGATCACGAGTCGGCGATCAAGATCACCGACCGGCTGGGCGACGACGTGGCCCGGGTCGACGCCCTCGCGAGGACACTCCAGACGATCTACGGAACGGCCCCGCTCAATTTCGGCCACGTCGAGCCGTATCTGGGCGACGCCGGCGACGTTCCCGAGTGGGACCTGACCGACGCGATCGACGCCGGTGACGCCACCAAAGCCATCGTCGTGGCGCGTCGCATGCTGGACTCCAAGGGCCGCGCCGGTCTGCAGATCGTCAACATCCTCCAGCGGTACTACCTGCGGATGGCCAAGCTCGAGGGGAGCGGCGTTCGCTCGGGCGACGAGGCGGGGGCGCTACTGGGCATCAAGGGCTTTCCCGCGACCAAGGCGTGGCAGATGTCCCAGCGCCTGGGGACCGAGCGAATCGCGACGGCCGTGCACTGGATCGCCGACGCCGACGTGGCTCTGAAGGGCGGCGTCAGTTACGGCGGCAAGGACCTTAACACCGACATGGACGTGACGGAACTGACGGTAGTGGAGATTCTGGTGGCGCGACTGGCGAAGATGACCCATGGCGCCCGGCGCCGCTAGGCGCTACGCATTTTCCTTCAAGGTAGCGATTCGCTTCATCAGCCCGCTCTTCTTGTTGGCGGCCTGGTTCTTGTGGATGATCTTCTTGGTGGCGGCCTTGTCGATGCGCTTGATGGCCATACGTAGCGCGGACTCTTCTTCCTCGGTGCCAACGGCGGCGACGGCGTTCTTCACTCGGGTGCGAACCTCGGACTTGACGGCCTTGTTGCGCTCGCGCGCGACCACGGTCTGCTTGTTGCGCTTGATCTGGCTCTTGATGTTTGCCACGAAATTCCTCGTTCTAGTGCGCGGACAACGCGTCCGACGGGCTTGTTAAGAGTAGCAGGGGTAGTGGCATCGTTTTAACCAGCGCAAGCCGATCCTGCAGGGCTCTACCGGCCCGAAGGATGTTGCGAGCAGCGTTGTTGTCGGCGTGGGCGTAGTGGCCGCACCTTAAACATCGAAACTCCTTTTGATTGACCCGGTTACCAGCGTCGACGAAGTGGCACTCGGCACACGTCTGACTGGTGAAGCAGGGGTTCACACTCACTACCGTCCGACCGGCGCTCTCAGCCTTGTAGGACACTAATGAGACGAATTGTCCCCATCCCGCGTCATGGATGGAACGATTGAGGCCGGCTTTCCTGTTCGCGCCGTTAGGTAGGAACGCCCCCGGTCGTTCCGAGTCGGGTCTTGCTTTCGGTGCTCGCACCATGTTGACGATCTTCAGGTTCTCGAGTGCGATGAAGTCGTAAGCATTTACAATCTGTCGACTGATTTGGTGTGCAGCGTTGCTGCGCTGATTCTTCACTTTTCGATGTAGCCGCGCGACCTCTTCGACCTGTCGACGTCGTCGGTTCGATCCACGTTGCTTGGTCGCGAGCTGGCGTTGCGCTCTGGCGAGACTCTGCCGCGCTATGTCGCCGAAGCGATCACTTACGACGCGCTCACCATCACTCGTCGCGACAATGTTGATGACCCCGAGGTCAATACCCACTGCTCGCCCTGTCGGTTCTAACGGCATTGCCGGCACGTTGGAGGACTGGACGATCAACCACCACTTCGTGCCTTCACGTTTGATGACGATCGCTTTCGCATCGCCCAACAGTGGTCGGTGATAATTGGTCTTGATCTCACCGATTCCCTTCAAATACAGTCGCCGGTGATTCACTTTCAGCTTCCAGTCGCTGGTGTCGAACCACTGCAATGAATCAAATCGACTGGACGACTTGAAACGCGGAAACCCGGGCGTCTCGCCCATTCTCATCCGGCGATGGAACGCTCCGTAAGCATGGTCGAGTCGCTTTAAGGTGCCCCGACACAGGGTGATGCCCGAAGCGACGACTTCGGGTCGAACGTCCTTAAGTCCCGTCAGGGTGCAACATTGGTCGAAATAGGTCACCGAACGGTGTTCCCATTTCCAGACGCCGATCCGCTCTTCGAGGGCCGCGTTGTAGAGCGCGCACTGGAGCCGTTGAGTGCTGAGCAGCGCAATTGTTTGCTGTCTGGTCGGATGCATTCTGTATCGAAAGCTCCGATGACGCGTGCCCTCTTGTTCCATGACTGAACACAATGGTCGGCCTGATTCTTCTCGAGTGAGAAAGTTTTCTGATCAATGGAAACTGGGCCACTACCGTGAGGGTTCCTGCGCGATGGATGGCTCCCTAAGACAGGTAACCTTGATGGACCGTGGCAGCTCCTCTCACAACCGTCGATTCTGCCAAAATCCGCACCATCAGCATCATCGCGCATATCGATCACGGAAAGTCGACGCTGTCGGACCGGATCTTGGAGATAACCGGAGCCGTCGACCCGCGTCTCATGCGCGCGCAGTACCTCGACACCATGGACATCGAACGTGAACGCGGCATCACGATCAAGGCTCAGAACGTACGAGTCAACTTCGAGGGCCACATCATCCAGCTCATCGACACCCCCGGACACGTCGATTTTGGCTATGAGGTGTCTCGGTCACTCGCCGCGTGCGAGGGCGCTGTCCTCTTAGTCGACGCCAGTCAAGGTATTCAGGCTCAAACATTGGCCAACTGCTACCAGGCGATCGAACACAACCTCGAAATCATTGCGGTCCTCAACAAGATCGACTTACCGGCCGCCGACCCCGAACGTTCCATCGAAGAACTAGAGAGGGTCCTCGGTCTGCCCGGCGACCAGGTGCTGCAGATCTCGGCCAAGACCGGCGAAGGGGTGCCGGAACTGCTTCGTGCGGTCATCGAACGCATCCCAGCGCCCAAGGGCGATCCGAAGGCGCCGCTACAAGCCTTGATCTTCGACTCCTATTACGACCAGTACCGCGGCGTGATCAGTTCGATCCGCGTCGTCGACGGGACGCTGCGCTCGGACGCGCGAGTGCGGATGCTCCAGGCCGGAGAGAACCACGAGATCGAAGAGATCGGGATTCGCACGCCCGACATGATTCGCGTGGAACGACTCGGTCCCGGTGAGGTCGGCTACATCGTGGCCGGCATCAAGGACGTCGGCGGCGCGCGCTCCGGTGAGACGATCACCGAGACGGCGCGTCCGGCTGCGCCGCTGAGCGGGTACGAAGATCCCAAGCCGATGGTCTTTTGCGGGATCTATCCCATCGACGGCGACGACCTGCCCGACCTGCGCGACGCTCTCGACAAATTGAAATTGAACGACGCCTCCATCACGTACGAGCCAGAATCGTCCAAGGCGCTCGGTTTCGGATTCCGCTGCGGATTCTTGGGTCTCTTGCACATGGAGATCGTGCGCGAGCGACTGGACCGCGAGTTCGACCTCGGGATAATCGCAACCGCCCCTTCGGTCGTCTATCGTGCCTTCCTCACTGACGGCACAGAGCTGCTCGTCGACAACCCGACGGAACTGCCTGATCTCAGTCGGTTGGACCACATCGACGAACCGATGCTCGCCATCACGATCCTCACGCCCTCGGAGTACCTCGGTGCAGTGATGGACCTCGCCCAGAGCCGCCGCGGCGAGATGATCAAGATGGATTACATGTCGACCGACCGAGTCGAACTCCGCTACACCATTCCTCTGGCCGAGGTCGTCATCGACTTCTTCGACGCCCTGAAGAGTCGGACCAAGGGTTACGCCAGTCTCGACTACGAGCCCAGTGGTTACATCACCTCACAACTCGTCCGTGTCGACTTGCTCATCAACCACGAACCGGTCGACGCATTCTCGACGATCGTGCACAAGTCCAATGCCGACTACTACGGACGGCGGATGGCCGAACGGCTGAAGGAGCTCATTCCGCGACAGATGTTCGACGTGCCGATTCAGGCCGCGGTCGGGGGACGCATCATTAGTCGCGAGACCGTGAAGGCTCGTCGAAAGGACGTCCTCGCCAAGTGCTACGGCGGTGACATCACGCGTAAGCGCAAGCTGCTCGAGAAGCAAAAAGAGGGGAAGAAGCGGATGAAGAGTCTCGGACGGGTCGAAGTGCCCCAGGAGGCATTCGTCGCGGCACTCAAACTCGAGGACTGAGCGCTTAGTAGCCGGTGGTGTCGTCGATCAGTTCACGGATGATGTCCGCGTGACCGCAGTGTCGCGCGTACTCCTCGATCATGTGGATGCAGATCCACCGAAGATCGACCGGTTCGCGGTTGACGCCCGGTAGTCGCGCCATCTCGTCAAGATCGTGACCCCGCGCTAGTTCATCGGAGGTCTCACACGCGTGTTCGAAGTTGGTCACCACCTGATCTAGGGTCGCGCTGTCGAGTTCGGTCCAATCCGCGTCGCGGTTATCAGGTTGCTTGTAGTACTCGGTCACGTCGTTACCGGCGAAACGTGCATCGAACCAGATCTGTTCGACGAACGTCATATGACGCAGCAAGCCGAGTAGCGACATTGGCGAAGGCGCGACGGGACGCCGACAGAGATCGTCGAAGGAAAGCCCTGAACACTTCTTCAGCAGTGTTGCTCGGTAGAAGGCGAGCCAGGACTGCAGTTGGTCTCGTTCATCGCCGGACGAAGGTGGCTTGGGGCGTTCGAATCGGGGAATTTCCTGCACGCAACGAACTTATCCGACCGACGCAGCGCTATTAGCACTCGGTAGAATTGAGTGCTAACAAGGAGAGGTATGGCCCGTCGGGTACAGCGCAAACCCACAAAGGTTCTGATGGACCTTGACGCGCGCAAGGCCACGATCCTCAAGGCGGTCGTGGTCGAGCACATTGACACCGCCCAGCCGGTCGGTTCCTCGGCGGTGGCCGCCAGTGCCGACCTCGATGTCTCCTCGGCCACCGTGCGCTCCGAGATGGTCACCCTCGAGCGCGAGGGGTACCTCGCCCAGCCGCACACCTCGGCGGGTCGGATCCCGACCGACAAGGGCTATCGCTACTTCGTCGATCAC
This sequence comes from Acidimicrobiales bacterium, assembly GCA_035532375.1. GTDB lineage: Bacteria > Actinomycetota > Acidimicrobiia > Acidimicrobiales > RAAP-2 > RAAP-2. The sequence continues at coordinate 85,451 of DATKRC010000125.1, read as the reverse complement.
CTGCAGTCCGGCGTCCTCGGCGCCGTCCAGCAACAACAGGTCAAGGAGTTCTTCGCCAGCGTCCGTGGCGAAGTCGAGGAAGTCATGGAGCAGACCTCGACGTTGCTGAGCCAGATGACGAGCTATACGTCGGTCGTCGTGGGTGCCTCGCACGCGCACGCGACGATCTTGAGCGTGCAGCTGGTCAATCTCGACGCTCACCACCATCTGCTCGTCACCGTGTTCTCCGACGGATCTGTCTTGAAGCACAGCCTCACGCCGAGTTTCGCGGCGACGCCCAAACAGGTCATGGAGGCGTCACGTCAACTGAACGCGTTGCTTATTAATACGTCGCTCGAGACTCGGGTGCAGGTGCCCTCACGCCGCGACCACGAAGCGGATCTCGTGCGCGAGGCCGTGAGCGCCTTGCACGCCCAACAGCCGGTCATGGAAGGCGAGCAGGTCTTCATCGGTGGCTCGTCTCGAGTGGCCGAACTCTTCGACGGTGTCGATACCGTGCGTCAGGTGCTGGCCATCTTGGAGCAGGAACTCCTCGTTGTCAGCCTCGTCCAGGACATCCTCGATCAAGGACTTTCGGTCGCCATCGGGTCCGAACACGGTTTCGAACCGTTGGCCACCTGCGCACTCATCGTCGCGCCGGTCACCATTGACGGTGTTCCGGCGGGCGCGGTGGGACTCCTTGGTCCGACCCGCATGAAGTACCGCGAAGCCATTGCTGCGGCCGAAGTCGTCTCGGAGCGTCTCACACGCCACTTCGCGGGAGCCGACGACCGTGCCTAATACCGATCTCTACGCCGTACTCGAAGTCGAACACAACTGCTCCCAAGAGGATTTGAAGCGGTCGTACCGTCGACTGGCGCGCCAGTTACACCCCGATACCAATGACGACCCGGCCGCTGAGGCTCGCTTCAAAGAAGTCTCCCAGGCCTACGAGATCCTCTCGGATCCCGAACGACGAGAGAACTACGACCGCTTCGGCTCCGACGTCGGCGCCGGAGGCAACCCCTTCGGGGCCGGTTCGGTCCAAGACATCTTCGACATGTTCTTCGGGGGACTTGGCGGACACGCGCCACAGCGCCACGGCCCCCAGCCCGGACCGGACGCCGAGATATCGCTCGACATCACGCTCAATGACGCCGCTTTCGGCGCGACCAAGGAAGTGACGGTCACCCTCGCGCACCGTTGCACCACCTGCGACGGCTCGGGCTGTGCGCCGGGCACCTCGCCGGTGACCTGTGTCGAGTGCGCCGGCGCCGGCGTCGTCCAGCGGGTTCGCAATTCGATCCTCGGCCAGATGGTGACTTCGATGCCGTGCGCGCGCTGTAACGGCATGGGCTCACGAATCGACACGCCGTGCGTCGACTGTCGAGGGGAAGGTCGGCGTAACGAGACCACGACCTTGACCATCCAGGTGCCCGCCGGCGTCGAAGACGGTTCGACCATGCGCCTGAGCGACCGCGGCCCCGCCGGCCTTCGTGGTGGGCCGAACGGCCGACTCTTCGTGCACCTGCGGGTGCAAAACGACAGTCGATTCGTGCGAAACGGCGACGACCTGCACCACGAAGCGCACATTGCCTTCACACAGGCCGTCTTAGGAGCGACCATCGACGTACCAACGCTGCGTGACACGGTCAGCTTGGACGTCTCCGCCGGCAGCGCGAACGGCACCGTGCACCGACTCCGCCATCAAGGAATCGAACACCTCCATGGTCGCGGTCGCGGTGATCTCTACGTGCACCTCGTGGTCGACGTGCCGACTGACCTCGATGACACCTCTGAAGACCTGCTCCGTCAGTTGGCCGAACATCGCGACGAACCGGTCCTCGAAGGGGGAGGACTCTTCCGGCGCAAGAAAGCGAAGAAGTGACGCTGCTCGAGTGGCCGCGTCGAATCAACGCGATCGCTCAGTTCCACGTCGATGATCCCGGTCAGCCGACGCTGAGCGCCACCGACGAACATCACTTGCGAACCGTACTGCGCGCGAAGAGCGGCGAAGAGTTGGTCGTCACCGATGGCGCCGGGTCGTGGTCACTCTGTGAAGTAGGTGATCACGCGTTGCATCGAGTGACCCCGGTGCATATCGATCCGCCGTCACCATCGACGACGTTGTATCTCGCGCCCCTCAAGGGCGACCGAAGCGAGTGGACCGTCGTGAAGGCGACCGAACTCGGTGTGAGTCGAATCGTGCCGCTGATGAGTTCTCGCGTCGTCGTCAAGTTTCGCGGCGAGGTTCGCGAGAAGATCGTAACGCGCTGGCGCCGGGTAGCGAACGAAGCCAACGGTCAAAGTCGAAGGACCTACGACGTCATCATCGGCGAACCGTTGCACGTTGGTGAGGTCCCGGTGAACGTGGCGTTCACGCACTTCGACGGCGACGCCGATTGGGACGGTGTCCACAGTGTGTGCGTCGGTCCCGAAGGTGGTTGGGATGAGGGCGAGTGGGGCGAACGTCCGCGTCTCTCACTCGGTCCGACGGTGCTGCGCGCCGAGACGGCTGGCGTCGTCGCGGCGTCGCTGATCGCGTTCGGCGCAGGTGGGTGGGGATTTACCCTCACCGGCAATGAATCTCGGTAATGATGAGAACAACACATGAGTGACTGCCTGTTTTGTCAAATCGTCGCCGGGGAGATCCCGTCGAAGCCCGTCGCCCAGAGTGAGCGCGCCTACGCGTTCTACGACATCGCGCCGCAGGCGCCGGTCCACGTGCTCGTCGTCTCCAAGGAGCACATCACCAGTGCCGACGAGATCGCGAGCAGCCACGGCGGGATCATCGACGACATGATCATGTTGGCCCAAGAGGTCGTCGAGATCGAACGCATCCGCGAGAGCGGCTACCGCTTGGTCTTCAACGTCGGCAATGACGGTCAGATGACCGTCGCGCACCTACACATGCACGTCCTTGGCGGACGTCGAATGGAGTGGCCACCCGGATGACCTTTGATGCCACGGCCCAAGAGGCCCTCACGGCGACCACCTTCGTACCGAATACGCATTTGATGTCGGGCCTGCTCGGACCCCGCGACGAGCATCTGCGTATCATCGAACACTCGTTCCCGAAGTCCAAGATCCGCGTCCAGGGCAACCAGATCGCCGTCACCGGTCCCGACGCCGCCAAGGTTCTGCGACTCTTTGACGAATTGGTGCTGGTCTTAGAGAGCGGTCAAGCGCTCGATACCGCCAAGATCGCTCGCACCATCGACATGGTCGAGGACGACCTTCGTCCCAGTGAAGTCTTGCGACACGAAGTCGTGCGCGGAGCCAAGGGTAAGGCCGTTCGCCCGTCGACGGCCGGACAGAAGCGCTACACCGACGCCATCGACTCCTCGATCATCACCTTCGGCATCGGGCCCGCCGGTACCGGCAAGAGCTACCTCGCCGTCGCCCAAGCCGTTCAGGCACTGCACCGCCGTCAGGTGCAACGCATCGTCTTGACGCGTCCGGCCGTCGAAGCCGGCGAACATCTCGGTTTCCTGCCGGGTGACCTCATGGCCAAGGTGGATCCGTACCTGCGGCCGCTCTATGACGCCCTCTACGACATGGTGGGACCCGAAGGCGCCCAGCGCCTCATTGCCAACGGCACCATTGAAGTCGCGCCGCTCGCCTTCATGCGGGGTCGCACCCTGAACGACTCCTTCATCATCTTGGACGAGGCCCAGAACACGACGCCCGAGCAGATGAAGATGTTTTTGACGCGTATTGGATTCAACTCCAAAGCCGTCGTCACCGGTGACGTGACCCAAGTCGACCTCAACGGACGTCACAGTGGCCTCGCGACAATCGAGAAGATCTTGTGGAACATCGAGGGCATCAGCTTCATCCACTTGAGTGCGAAGGACGTGGTGCGCCACCGCATCGTGGCGGACATCGTCGCCGCCTACGAACAATCGTCATGAGTATCGATATCTACGCTGCCGATGAGCAACACGACGAGCGAATCGAACTCGAAACCTGGGTAGCGCTCGCCAACGGAGCGCTCACCGATGAGGGCGTACGCGGCCTGGCCGAAGTCTCGTTGATCTTCTTGGACGAACCGGCGATCGCCGCGCTCAACAAACAGTTCATGGGCAAAGACGGCCCGACCGACGTCCTGAGCTTTCCGATCGACAACGAACCTGAACCTTCGGGGCGAGTGCCCGACGGTGGCTCCAGCGGCCCGGGCGAGCCGCCGATCCCCGAGATACCGCAGTTAGTCGGGGACATCGTGATCTGTCCGGCCGTCGCGGCGCGTAACGCCGTCGAGCACGAAGTGTCCTTGGACGACGAACTCGCACTCTTGGTCGTGCACGGCGTGTTGCATCTGGTCGGCTGGGACCACGCCGAAGACGACGACGCCGAACGCATGGAGGCGCGCGAACGAGAGCTGTTGACGCGCCACTACAAGAAGACCCCCTCGTGATCGCGACGACCTCGAACTGGTCCGTGAGCGACACCTATCTCGTCATCACCGTCGCGGCCCTCTTGGTCCTCTCCGGGTTCTTCGCCGTCGCCGAGACGTCGTTGGTGCGCATGAACAAGTCGCGGGCGCGGTCCCTGCGCGACCAGGGCCGCCACGGAGCCAAAGCTCTCGTCGAACTGTCGGAATCACCGGAGAAGTTCCTCAACACCATCTTGTTGCTCGTGCTGGTGTGCCAACTGGTCTCGGCGACCATGGTCGGCGTGCTCGCGGGCCGTCTCTTCGGCGCGGCCGGACTCTTCATCGCCACCGTCGGCGAAGTGCTCGTCATCTTCGTCGTCTTCGAAGCGATCCCGAAGAACTACGCGGTCCAGCATCCCGACTCCGCGGCGTTGACCGCAGCACCGGTCGTGCGAAGGATCTTGAAGTTCTGGCCCATCAAGTGGGTCTCGCACTTCTTGCTCTCGATCGCCGACACGGTGATCGGCTGGTTCGGGCCGACCGGACGCACCTCGCGCGTCACGGAGTCCGAAGTCCTCGCCATGGCCGACGTCGCGCACGAGGACGAGGCGATCGAGTCTGAGGAGCGGAACTTCATTCACTCGGTCATTGAGTTCGGCGACACGATCGTGCGCGAGGTGATGGTGCCACGCATTGACATGGTCGACATCGCGGACTCGGCGACCGTGCGCGCCGCGCTGGATCTTTCGGTGCAGTCGGGCCGATCACGACTTCCGGTATTGGGCGACGGCGTCGATGACGTCGTGGGCATCGTGAACCTTCGCCACTTGGCCGACTTGGTCGCCAACGGACTCGGCAATGAGATCCTTCGCGACCACATGGGTGTGGCTCACTTCGTTCCCGAAACCAAGCGCGTGGCGGCACTGCTGGGTGAGTTCCGACGAGCCAAGAGTCACCTCTTCGTGGTCGTAGACGAATACGGCGGCACCGCCGGCGTGGTCACGCTCGAAGACGTCCTCGAAGAACTCGTCGGCGAGATCACCGATGAGTCCGATCCGGTCGAGGAGGAAGATGACGACGAACAGACCATCGAACAGGGACTGGAACTCAGTGGTCGTCTGAACATCGACGACGCCAACGTGGAATACGGACTGGCCCTGCCCAAAGACGGCTGGGACACGATCGGGGGACTGGTCATGGACTTGGCCGGCGGCGTACCCGACGTCGGCGACGTCTATTCGACGAAGCACTACCGCTTGACGGTCTTACGCCTCGACGGCCGTCGGGTCGAAGAGGTGCTCGTCCAGCCGCTCGTGGACGTCGAATGACGCGATCGGGCTTCGCGGCCATCATCGGTCGACCGAACGTCGGCAAATCGACGTTGTTGAACCAAGTGGTCGGCACGAAGGTCTCGATTACCGCGGCCTCGCCGAATACCACGCGTCAGGCGATTCGCGGCATGCTCACCGAAGGCGACACCCAGATCATCTTCGTTGACACCCCGGGCATCCACCGTCCCCGCACTACGTTGGGAGGTCGACTGAACGACACGGCGCGCGCCGCGGCCGACGGCGTCGACGTCATCTTGGCCGTCATCGAAGCAGGGTCGGCCATCGGTCCGGGCGATCGCAACGTCCTGGCGACGATGTTGCGCAACGCTCGCGCTCAAAACGCGCCTTTGCCGTGCGTCGTGGTGAACAAGATGGACAAGTCCGGTCGCGAGGCCGTCGTCGCGCAGTTGGTGGCGGCCACCAGCGCCGTCGAAGAACTGGCTGAAGAGATGGATCTGACCGACGTCGTCGCTCGCGTCGAATACTTTCCCGTGTCCGCCAAGACCGGCGAGGGAACGGCCGAATTGATCGACTACGTGCGAAAGGCGATGCCCGAGTCACCGTTCCTCTTTCCCGAGGACGAGGTCTCGGACGTGCCCGAGGCCATGTGGGTGGCCGAACTGGTGCGCGAGCAGCTCGTGCGAAAGACGAAGCAGGAACTCCCGCACTCGATCCACACGCGCGTCACCGAGTTCGAGTGGCCCCATATCACCGTCGAGATACTGGTGGAGCGCGAGTCGCAAAAGGGGATGGTGATCGGCAAAGGTGGAGCGTTGTTGAAGGACGTCGGCATCGCCGCGCGCCGTCAGCTCCCCGAGGGGTGCTACCTGGAGTTAAAGGTCTCCGTCGAGCCCGGTTGGCAAAAGCGTGACGATACTCTGGACCGCTTCGGGTACTAATGCCAAAGCGAGCCCGACGCGGGTTCGCTGCCAGTGCCGAATGGTGAGAAACGTGACCAGCGTGATTTCGAGCGCGCCGACGACGCCCAGCCAGTCCGTGGGCACGCCCACGTACTTAAGTCCGCTCAAGAGGACGACCGCGGTGATGACGCGACGAAGCAGGTAGCCGTTCGAGCGCGAGGAGAGCAGCGATCCGACGATCACCGCCGGCACACTGCCGATCACGATCGAACTCGTGAGGCCCAGTTCAACGTGACTGAACATCAACGTGCCGAGTGTCGCCGAGAAGGTGAGCGGCAGCGATTGCACCAGGTCCGTGCCGACCAACTGCTTGTTGCTCAGCGTCGGATAGACCATCACCAACAGCACCAGGATCAACGATCCGGCGCCGATCGACGTGAGCCCGACCATGAAGCCGCCCACCACACCAATGAAAACCGTCGGCAGTGGTCGAACCTTGACGTGCTCTTCGCCCGAGGCGGGAGTCGCGACGAAAACCGACCGATAGAAGATGGCGACCGATCCGATGATCAACGCCGAACCGAGCAGGATCTCGAGCCGGTGCTCGGCCGCGGCGCTATGGCCGAGAAGGTGCATCACGTAGGTCCCGAAGAAGGCCGCGGGCATCGAGCCGTAACACAGGTAGCGAACGACGCTGGTGTTGACGGTCTTTCGACGCCAGTGGATCACCGCACCGGCGGGCTTCATGAAGAGCGCGGCCATGAGGTCCGAAGCAATCGCGGCCGACGGCGTGACACCGAAGAGCAGTACCAGCATCGGCGTCATCAACGCGCCACCGCCCATGCCCGTCAGACCGACCAAGAAGCCGACGACGGCGCTCCCCAACACGAGGTAGACGTCAATATGCACGAAACGACTCCATCTGTACTTTTCCTAGTGATTTAGTAGTTTATTACCTGAGCGCGTCATTTCAGGGGATATTTTCGAAATCCCTGGCATTTACTGCGATTCACGCAACGCTCGCAGGAACTCGAGCACTTGGACACGGTCGCGGGTGCGCTTCATCGGGGGCAGTTTACGGAACATTGCCGAGCGATAACTGGACTGGGCGAGGCGTGTGTCGAGTACCGCAACCACGCCCCGATCGCTCTTGTTGCGAATGAGGCGTCCGACACCTTGAGCGAGGAGCATCGTGGCTCGCGGTAGGTCCACTTCGTAGAACGGTCGCTCGGAATTCGCTCGACGGGCTTCGGCCAGCGGATCGTTCGGCACGGAAAACGGGAGTCGATCGATCGTGACGAGGCTCAGCGAATGGCCCGGCACGTCGATGCCCTGCCAGAAACTCGCCACGGCGAAGAGGCTCGCTTCGGCGTTGTCGCGGAACTCTTCGATGATCCGTTGACGAGACTTCGTACCTTGAACGAGGATTTCGGTCTCCAGTCGTGACGTCACCGCCTCAGCGACGCGGTTCATCACGGAGCGATTGGTGAAGAGCGCCAGGGTCCGACCACCGGCCGCCCCGATGAGACCGACCAGCTCTTCGATGATCGCAGCCTCAGCACCGGCGTCGTTGCGGGCGGGGAAGTTCTCCGGGACGTACAGCAGTGAGTTCGCGGCGTAGTCGAAGGGACTGTCAAAATGCTCGATTGCCGTCTTGCCAAGTCCCAGACTCTTGGGCAGGGTGTCGGGAATCGTGGCGCTGGTGAGGACCGCGGTGACGTTACCCCAGAGATCGTCGGCCAGTCGCGGCCCGACGTCCACCAGCGAGATCTCAACGTCGACTTCGCGGTCCCGTTTGGAGATGAACAGGAGTTCTCCGGCTCGAATGTTGTTGACGCGCACCAGGTCGTTGGCGAGGTGTATGGCCGGTCCGAGCGCGCGGATCTTCCTCGCTTCGGCGTCGGCGCCACTGGTCGACAATGCGCGCAGGCCCTCGACGATGGCCGTGACCAATTCGTTGGCTCGGCCCAGCTCGCGGGCGCAGTCTTCATCGAGTCCGGTCAGTTCGTTGCGGTCGTATTGGATCTGCAGTGACGTGGCGAATCGGTCGGCCACCGACACGAGGTCGAGACACCGCTCAAGGAATGCGGCACCAAGCAAAGGACGCGCCACGCCCGCCAACGCACGCAGTCGTGTGGAATTCAATGAGGTGCCGAGCAACGACGCGAAGATGTCGACGACCTCGTGCGCTTCATCGAACACGACGAATTCGTGGGCGGGTAGGAGCATCGCACCCGAGGCGAGGTGCGAAGCGTACAGGTGCGTGTTGACGATCAGTATCGAGGACTCGGCGGCCCGATCTTTCGCCAATTCGGCGAAACAGTTTTGGCCCTGAGGACAGTTGACGCGGTGCAGACACTCTTGCGGGGTGACCGAGAGACCGCGCCAGGCGCGCTGGTCGACCTCGAAGGGCAGTTCGTCGCGGTCGCCGGTCTCGGTCTCATTCGACCACTGCAGGATTCGACGCATCTGGTCGGCCACTCCCTTGGGCACGTCCGAACCGTCATCGAAACTGAGTTGTGCTGCGCCCCCCACGCTCTGCACTCGATTGCGGCACAGGTAGTTCTGTTTACCCTTGAGAACCGCGACCCGGACGCTCGGGGCATTCGCGGCCACCGTCGGGGCGTCTTTCTGGGCCAGCTGGTCCTGCAGGTTCTTGGTGGCGGTGGCGATCACCACGCGATGACCGGACATGGCCGCGGGGATCAGATAGGCGAGGGATTTGCCGATGCCGGTACCCGCTTCGATGACCGTCGTTTGGCGACGCGAGAATGCTGCGGCGACGCTTCGCACCATCGCGCGCTGGCCCTCGCGACTCTCGCCGCCGCCGGGAAGTTCGTGCGTGATGCGATCGAGAAGGGCGAGAGCGCGATCGGTGTCGATCTCCACGACGTCGTCGTCGAGCTGCACGCCGGCATCGAGATCGGGTTCGACGTAGACGCTCTCCTCGTCGGGATCGAAACCTTGCACCCAACGACCTTAAAGGTTTGACCGGAGGGAATCGTGAGTGTAACGAAGTAGGTTTTAGTGGTGCCCGATCCGCGTCCGCGACCGATTCCCACGTCCCTCGACACATCGAGCGTGCCCCGTCACGTGGCCATCGTGATGGACGGCAACGGTCGTTGGGCGCAACGTCAAGGCTTGCCTCGTACTGACGGCCACAGTGCCGGCGAGGAGTCGCTGCTCGATACCACCTACGGCGCGCTCTCGATCGGTGTGAAGGTCCTGACCGTCTACGCCTTTTCGACCGAGAACTGGCGGCGGCCGGTCGACGAGGTGCGCTACCTCATGAACTTCAACAGCGGACTATTGCAACGTCGCCAGCATGAACTGCACGAACAGGGAGTTCGGATCACCTTTTCGGGACGGCGCGACTGGCGCGTGCCGAAGAAGGTCCTCGCGAATATGGACGGCGCAGAGGCCTTGACCAAGAAGAACAAGGCGTTGACACTCAATATCGCCTTCAACTATGGCGGTCGAGCCGAGATCGTGGACGCCGTCGCCCAACTCGTCGCCGACAAGGTCCCGGCGAGCAAAGTTGACGAAAAGGCACTGCGGACCCGTCTCTATCACCCCGAGCTACCGGACCCCGACCTGGTGATTCGCACGTCGGGCGAGTACCGGATCTCGAACTTCTTGCTCTGGGAGATGGCGTACTCGGAATTGGTCTTCACTGACGTACTGTGGCCCGACTTTCGGCGCGAGAATCTCTTCGAAGCGATTGAGGAGTACCAGCGGCGCGAGCGACGCTTCGGAGGACTCGACAAATGATCATGACCAAGACCATGCTGGTAATCGCGGTCCTCTTCTACGCCTTCTTGTGGGCGCTGTATGCCGGCGGCGCCTCAGAGCTACTCCCGCTTCTCTTGATTCCCGCGATCCTCGCCGTCATGGTCGCGCTCGGTGTCGCCCTGCAGCGCTTCATCGGCATCGAACCACGCAAGCAACATTTCGACGACGGGTCCGGCGAGACCAAGAAGTGAAGGAACTTCGCGACGACGCGGTCGTGCTGCGCACGTATAAATCGGGCGAGTCGGACCGGGTCGTGGTGCTCTGGACCCGTAACTACGGCAAGGTCCGGGTCCTCGCCAAGGGCATTCGAAAGACCACCAGTCGACTGGGCGGCAACCTAGAGACGCTGGCCTACGTGAACGTGGACCTCGTGAAGACCCGCGGCGATTTCTACATCGCACGACACGTCGCGCATCGCGAACGACTCACGACGCTACGAAAGTCTTACGCACGCATCAATGCCGGCTACGCCGTCGTCGAGGTCATGGACGCCATTCCGTCGGACGACGTCGCCGACGAGGACATCTTCGATCTTTTGACGCGAGTCCTGTTGACCCTGGATGACGAGACCTACGACCCGATGCTGGTGCCGTCGTCGTTCTACTTCAAGCTCCTGGCCTTGGACGGCTCGGGTCCGGTCGTGGACGTTTGCGTCAACTGCGGTCGCGACGTCGCGCTCGTCGCCTTCGACGCCGGGGTTGGCGGCACGTTGTGTGCCGACTGTCGCTCGGGTACGTCGATCTCGCCGGCCGCGCTCTCGTTGATCCGTCGGATCATGAATGGCGACCTGGCCGCGGTACTTCGTGAAGAGAGTCCGCCCGGTGCAGGTGAGGTGATGGCGATTGCGTTGGATTCCATTGAGGCGCACTTCGGAAAGCAACTTCGCGCGACTCGCTCGACGCCGCCGCTCTGGCCACCGTCGCCGGCCCGATAACGTGCCTGCACGATGACGAGCCAAGCCCCAGCAAACTTCGGGGTCTACGTCCATGTACCGTTCTGCGCGCATCGCTGCGACTACTGCGCCTTCGCCACGTACTCGGATCGCGACCACCTGATGGAGGACTACGTCACTTCCGTCATCCAAGAGATTGCGTGGGCTCGCGATGAGGGCCTGCCCACCGCGACCTCGGTGTTCTTCGGCGGTGGCACGCCGTCGCGACTCGACGCCGACCAGTTGCTGCGCGTCTTGGAAGCTGTTCCTAGGACCGAGGACGCCGAAGTGACCGTGGAGTGCAATCCCGAGGACGCGTCGCTCGAGCGACTCCGCGCGTACCGCGCCGGGGGAGTGAACCGCATGAGCTTCGGCGTGCAGTCCACCCAACCGGCGGTCTTGGCCGACCTCGGACGACGCCACGGCACGATGGCGCACGAAGAGGTCGCGCGCAACGTCACCGCGGCGGGATTTTCTACGTGGAACATGGATCTCATCATCGGCTCACGCGCCGAATCGCTCGGTGACGTCGCCAATACTCTGGACGATCTACTCGGTCTCGACTCGCCTCCGCCGCACATCAGTTGCTACGTCTTGACGGCGGAGCCCGGTACGCCGCTGGGCGAGGACCCGATACGACATCCCGACGAAGACGAGTCGGCCGACGCGTACGAACTGGTGAGCCGGGTGCTCGAGGAGAACGGTTACCAGTGGGAGGAGATCTCGAACTGGGCCAGACCCGGACACGAATGTCGCCACAACCACGTCTATTGGGATCAAGACGACTACATCGGTTTCGGCTCGGCGGCGCACTCCCATCGCCATGGGCGACGTTTCTGGAACGTCCGGACGCCGGACCGCTATATCGCCATGGTGCGTGAAGGTCTTCGACCACTGGGCGGCGAGGAATCCTTGGATGAACGCACCCAACGATTCGAACGCGATTCGTTGGCGTTGCGCACGGCCAAGGGCGTGCCGCTGGAGGCATTCGAGTCGCTTGAGGAGATAACTCACTTGGTGAGCGTGCGCGACGGGCGCGTGACCTTGGCGCCGAGTGGCCGCCTGCTCGCCAACCAAGTCATCCTCCGGCTGGGAAGTTCAAACTAACCCTGTAACCTTGGTCGATGAATTCGTCGCCCGACACGACTGCGGACCTTCTCGAAAAGGTCACGAACTTAGCCAAGCGCCGCGGGTTCATTTTTCCTTCGGCGGAGATCTACGGTGGCTTCCGCTCCACCTACGACTACGGCCCCTTGGGCGTGAACATGTTGCGTAACGTCAAGCAGGCCTGGTGGCGCTCGATGGTCCAGATGCGCTCTGACATCGTGGGCATCGATGCGGCGATCCTCGGCCCGCCCGCCATCTGGGCCGCCTCCGGTCACCTCGAGACCTTCACCGATCCCTTGGTCGACTGCAAGAAGTGCAAGGAGCGCTGGCGTGCCGACAAGATCGACGGCGTCTGTCCCAACTGCGGTTCGACGGAATTCACCGAGCCGCGGGCCTTTAATTTGATGTTCAAGACCCAAGCCGGCCCCGTCGAGGGCGAGGGCGCCACGGCCTACCTGCGACCCGAGACGGCCCAGGGCATCTTCACCAACTTCGCCAACGTGCTCTCCACCGTGCGAAAGAAGCCGCCCTTCGGCATCGCCCAGGTCGGCAAATCCTTCCGCAATGAGATCACGCCGCAGAACTTCGTCTTTCGAACCCGCGAGTTCGAGCAGATGGAGATGGAGTACTTCGTCCCGCCGGCCGACGCCGATGAGTGGTACCGCTACTGGATCGCGAAGCGTCTGGCCTGGTACATCGACCTGGGTATCCCGGAAAGTCTGCTCCGGTTGCACGAGCACGCCAAAGAGGACCTGTCGCACTACTCGCGCGGCACGACCGACGTCGAGTTCGCCTACCCCTGGGGTTGGGACGAACTCGAAGGCGTGGCCAATCGCGGCGACTACGACCTGACCCAGCACGCCAACGCCTCGGGCGTGGCGCTCGACTACTTCGACCAGACGACCAATGTGCGCTATACGCCGTACGTGATCGAGCCGGCGGCCGGCGCCACTCGCGCCATGATGGCCTTCTTGCTCGCCGCCTACCACGAGGACGTCGTCGAAGGTGAGAGCCGGACCGTGCTGCGACTGGACTGGCGACTCGCGCCTTACCAAGTCGCGGTCCTGCCACTCTCGAAGAAGCCCGAGCTGGAAGACGTGTCGCGTGAAGTGCTCGAGTTGCTGCAACCGCACCTCATGTGCGACTACGACGTCACGCAGTCCATCGGTCGTCGCTACCGTCGCCAAGACGAAGTCGGTACACCGTACTGCGTCACGGTCGACTTCGACACGTTGGAGGACCGCGCGGTGACGGTGCGTGACCGCGACACGACCGAACAGGTGCGCGTGCCGATCGTCGACCTGCTGGCATCACTTCGCGAACGCACGGGTCAACCCTGACGTGACCTACGATGGGCGGGGCCTGCGCTTCGGGAGCGTGGCCGAGCAGTACGACCTCTTTCGTCCGTCGCCTCCGCCGGAAGTGTCGACGATCCTGGGCGACCTTGGCGGACTAAAGGTGCTCGAAGTCGGCGCCGGCACCGGTAAGTGGACGCGGCTCTTGCTTGAGTTAGGTGCCGACGTCACGGTGGTGGAGCCAGATGACGACATGCGCGCGGTACTCGTTCGTCGCAGTCCCCAAATGCACGCGCTGAAAGGTGCAGCCGAAGCGTTGCCCGTGGACGACGCCACCTTCGACGCCGTGCTCGTCTCATCGGCGTGGCACTGGTTTGAACAACCGGCCGCGACAAACGAAATGGCGCGGGTGCTGCGTGATAACAGCCAGTTGTTCATCCTGTGGAACGGTTTTAGTGGCGAGGTGCCGTGGGTGGTGTCGCTGCTCGCTCTTCGCGAACGGCCCAATGACCCGGGCAAGCGCCCTCGAGGCTGGGCCGCCGAATTCGGCGTGGGAAGTGAGTTCGTAGTGGAGTCCGACGTCGAACTCGACTGGACCTGGACGCGAACAATCGACGAAGTCATATCAGGTTTCGGGACGTACTCGGGAGTTATCATTCGCGGTGACGAAGAGCGTGAAGAGATGGAGAGCGAAGTCCGCCGACGGCTTGAAGCGCGGGCCGTCAATGGGATAGTCGAAGTGCCGATGACGGTGCGCGGGACGATCGCTCGCCGACGAGCCCGCGCTTAGGTCGCTATCGTCGGCGTGGGCGGAATGGAATACGTGACCTGGGCCTTGGCGACCAATTCGGTCTCGCCACGCGAGTAGAGATCGACATCCACGACCGCCAGGCGTCGTCCGAGTTTTAACATCCGAGTCTTCGCCATCAAATCGGTGAGTTGCGGTCGGCGCAAGAAGTCGATGTGCAGGCTCGTCGTGACGGCGAGCACCACCGGGCCAATTTGGGACATGATCGCGACCCAGGCCGCAGTATCCGCAAGCGACATCATCACCGGTCCCGAGAGCGTGCCGCCGGGGCGCCCGTGGCGGTCGGCGACGGAATAACTAACGCTCACGGAATCATCGGTGACCTCTTCGACGCGTGGCACGTCAACGTCAGGGAAGGCGTTGTCGAGAATCGACTGCAGCTCCGCCACGCCGAGTCGCGGCACGGATTACTGGACCTTACGGAATTGATTCACCGCGAGCGGCGCGAGGACAGCGATGATGCCGGCCGACCAGAGTATGGAGATCCACACGTGATTGCCGACGGGAGTTCCCGACATCAGAGCGCGAACGGCGTCTGTTGCTTGGCTCACCGGCTGATTGTTGGCGAAGCCTTGCAGCCACCATGGCAATTTATACAACGGGATGAATATCGTCGAGGCGAAAGCCAACGGGAAGATGAGTGGGAACGTCATGGCTTGGGCGGTCTCGGAGTTCGGCGCGGCGAGGCCGACATAGGCGAAGCCCCAGGAGAGACAGTACGCAAAGAGCAACATCAACAAGCAGGCTGCGAGGTAGGCGAAGATTCCACCGTGCGGACGGAACCCCACTAATAATCCGACGCCCGTGATGATGATGATCACCAAGACGTTTCGAGCGGTGTCGGCGAGGGTACGTCCGCCGAGGACCGCCGCTCGCACCATGGGCAGTGCCTTGAATCGCTCGATGAGACCCTTTTGCAGGTCTTCTGCAAGTCCAATCGCTGTGGCGATGGCCCCAAACATCGTGGTCTGAACCAGAATTCCCGGCATCAGATAGTTCACGTATTGACCACCCGGTACGAACGCGCCCAGGGAACCGAAGACGTATCGGAACAAAAGGACGAACATGATCGGCTGAATGAACATGAAGACCAACGCCGTCGGAATACGTAGGGTCGCGAGGAGGTTGCGGCGCGAGAGGGTCAACACGTCGCGAACGGCATAGCGCAGAGAGTCGTGGTGGGGTGCTGCGACCGCCGTTGGCCGAGAAGTGAAGGTCATACCTGGGCCCTTCGACGTGAACGACGCGACTTCTTCTCGGTCACCGGGGCCACTTCGTCATCGGCTTTGTGACCGGTGAGATTCAAGAAGACGTCGTCGAGGCTCGGTTCGCGGAGTTGCAAACCGGCGATTTGGATTTCGGCGCTGTCGATACGTCGCAGCGCCTCGGCGGCTGAGGCCGGTCCAGTATCGACGGTCAATTCGATTACGGTGCCGTCGACATTGGCGGGCTTCGCCGATATATCCGAAATCAATCCGAGCGCGCGATGCGCGTCACCGATGTGTGCGAAGGTGAGCACCAATACGGTGTTACCCAGTGAGCTTTTCAGTTGCGAGGACGTCCCCTCAGCGATGATCTTGCCGTGATCGAGTACGACGAGTTGTTTACAGAGCCGATCGGCTTCTTCCAAATACTGGGTCGTGAGCAGTACGGTCGTGCCACCTTCCACGAGACCTTCAATGATCGCCCAGAGGTCTTGACGTGACTGTGGGTCCAGTCCCGTTGTCGGCTCGTCAAGGAAGAGGATTGGAGGATCAGCGACCAGTGCAGCCGCTAGGTCCAGTCGACGTCGCATGCCGCCGGAATACGTCTGGACCAGTTTGTGCGCAAACTCGGCCAATCCGAAATCGGCGAGCAGTTGGCGCGAACGCGCGATGGCGGTGGATCTCTCCATGTGATTCAAGAAGCCCACCATCCGGAGATTCTCGTAGCCGGTGAGGTTCTCATCGACCGCCGCGAACTGTCCGGCGAGGCCGATGACACGACGGACCTGTCGCGGTTGCTTCACCACGTCGAAGCCACCGACCATGGCCCGACCTTGCGTGGGTGCAAGGACCGTCGAGAGGATTCGCACCATGGTTGTCTTGCCGGAGCCATTCGGTCCGAGGAGTCCGAAGACTTGTCCGGTGGACACCTGCAATGACACGCCATCAAGCGCGCGAAACTCGCCGTGGTTGAACGTTCGGACGATATCGGTCGCCTCAACCGAGATTCCAGACATGGCCCAGAGTTTAGGCAGGCGCCTCGACAACTCCGATGTGAGCGCGTGAAGGAACCGGTACTTTCTTCCTATGGCCATATCGGAGAGTGAGATCGCGCAGGTCCGCTCGGCGACCGACATCGTGGCTCTCATAAGTGAGACCGTGGCGCTGAAGAAGTCCGGTCGTCGCTGGACCGGTCTATGCCCGTTTCACGCGGAGAAGACCCCGTCGTTTTCCGTGAATGCCGAAGAGGGCCGCTACTACTGCTTCGGCTGTCGCGCGTCTGGCGACCAGATCACCTTCGTGCGCGAGATTCAGCACCTGGACTTCATGGACGCCCTTCGTTTGCTGGCCGACCGTGCGGGAATTGAGTTGCACGATGACGCCAACGCTGGACCGGCTCGCAAAGAGCGCCAAGAGGCCATGGCGGCCATGGAGATGGCGGTCACGTGGTATCACGATCGACTACTCAACGCACCCGACGCCCGTCCGGCGCGCGAGTATTTGAAGTCGCGCGGTTTCGGCGGCGACATCGCTCGACAGTTTCGACTCGGCTGGGCGCCTGACGAATGGGATGGACTCGCCAAGGGGCTTAAATTTACTGAAAAGTTGCTGCTCGCCACCGGTCTCGGTTTCGTCAACAAAGGCGATCGTCGTCAGGACGCCCTGAGGGCGCGCGTCATCTTTCCTATCTTCGACTCGGCGGGCAAGGCGATAGCCGTCGGCGGTCGCATCCTTCCCCCGCCGTACGGAAGCGCCGCTGGCCCCGACGGCCGTGTAGAGGCGAAGTACAAGAACTCACCCGAGACGTCGATCTACTCCAAGCGCCGCACGCTCTACGCGCTCAATTGGGCCAAGGACGACATCATCAAGTCCGACGAGATCATCGTGTGCGAGGGCTACACGGACGTCATCGCGTTCTTCATGGCCGGCATGCCGCGGGCCGTCGCCACCTGCGGCACTGCCCTTGGTGAAGAGCACTTCAAGACAATGCGCAACTTCGCTAAACGCATCGTGCTGGCATACGACGCTGACAAGGCGGGTCAGAGTGCGGCGGCCTCAGTCTATCAGTGGGAGCGACAACACGAGGTCGACGTCTTTGTCGCGCATCTGCCCAAGGGGCAAGATCCGGCCGATCTCGCGCGCAGCGATCCCGAGGAGCTCCGTAAGTCGATAAACGAGGCCGTGCCATTTCTGCAGTTCCGACTGGACCGCGTACTCGAGAGCGCGAACGTCGCCACCGCCGAAGGCAGAGGGCGGGCCGCGGAGCGCGCCATGGAGGTCCTCGCCGAGCACCCGAGTGAACTGGTGCGCGATCAGTACATCATGCAAGTCGCCAGCGCTCTGCGACTCGAAGAGTCACTCCTTCGACCGCGAGTCGCCGAACTCGCGCGCAATCCAAGACCGCCCACGACGAATGAACCTCGCCCTATTGCGGTGAGCCAACCTCGGGCCGCGCGTCTACCGATGCCGCGTCCCGGTCTGGAAGCTCTTCGACTTCGCGTTCATTTCCCGAATGACGTGAAAGATCGACTGATTTCCGCGTATTTCGTCAACGACGTGCAGCGAGAGATCTTTGATGGACTTTCCAGCGAACGGTCACTTTCCGAAGTCATCGACGACCTCGATCGCCGTGGCGGAGAGGAAGCGGCGCACGTCCTCAGCCAACTCGCGGTCGACGAACTGGACCGCGAGTACACCGTCGAAGACGTGACCGCAGTGGTGTCCCAGCTCATCCGCAGTGCGGTCAACGCTGAACTCAAGAACGTGAATCGCGATCTTCAAAGCGGCATCTTGTCACCCGAAGTCGCCGACGTGACCGTCCGTGACGTAAAGGAGCGGCTGGTCCTTCTCGAGAGCCCCTCGGGACAGCTCGCCGAGAACGAACTCCGGGAGTGGCTGGTCGAACGAACATCATCAAGGTCAACGTGACCGGACAGACTCTGGGCATTATCGGTGGACTCGAAATGACCGCCCCTCTCAGCGTCGACGAAGAGCGGAGTCTGTATCCGCTAATCCAACAGGGACGTCGAGCCGGACAGCTCCTCGAACGTGGCACATCGAACTCGACCGAGCGCCGCCGCCTGCTTCGTCAGCGCCACGCTGGCCAGGAAGCGGAATCGAAGCTTCTCCGCGCAACGTTGGGACTCGTGCGCACGCGCGTCGTCGAACGGGGGTACCGGTTCGGCAACGATGAGTTGGAGGCGGCCGGCGTCGAGGCATTGGTGAACGCCCTTCAAAGGTTCGATCCGGAGCAAGGAAATCGATTCTCCACCTACGCCAACTACTGGATCATGAAACTGGTCAATCAGGCCGTGCAGCAACAGGCCGGTCTGAGCGATTCAGAGATGCGCCTCATACTGGAGCTGCAAAAATTGATCCGAGCGAATCCCGCGAAACATCTGACCAAGCGAGACGTTGCCCAGGCACTCGGAGTTTCGCAGGCCAGGGCGCACGAAACGATGCAACTCAATCGAGAATTGCAGTCCCGTCGTTACGGCAACACCGAACTCGATGACGACACCGATTTTAAGATGCGACATGACGTCAGCGATCCTCCGTCGTGGGTGATCGATGCTCTCCGCCGAGTATGTGGCGATGATTTTGACGCGTTTTGGCAGTTCACCTTTCGAACGATGTCGATTGACGAAATCGCACGGTCCGAAGGAATCTCCCGACAAGGAATGACCAAACGCATCGCTCGTTGTCGGCGACTGGTTCGCGAAAGCCGCGACGCTGAACGCTTACTGCAATGGTTTGCCCGCCAGTGACTTCGAATGGCGGGTGCTAATGTTGCTCTGCTTTCACAATCCCTTTCCCAGATAGCTCAATTGGCAGAGCAAGCGACTGTTAATCGCTAGGTTGCAGGTTCGAGTCCTGCTCTGGGAGCTTTAGCCCGTTGTCTTTTGAAGGGCCGTAGCTCAGTGGTTAGAGCAGGGGACTCATAATCCCTCGGTCGTGGGTTCGATCCCCACCGGCCCTACCAGTCCGGTCTAAAACTGACGGACAAGTCCATTCAGGAGTCAATCTCCACAATGCGACCGCCCTGAGCGATGCAGTTTGCATGTCCCGCAATACAGGGCATGCTCCCGTCACGAGCCAACTCGGAAGAGCACTGTCGCCACAACGAAGATGTACTAGCCCCACTGAAGTGGTTCACTGCAGGATGACAGCGCGAGCCCTCTACCCCCATTTAGCTCGCACGCGGGCGAGCAGGGACTCCACCTCGTCGGCCGGTACGGCGGGTGAGAAGAGGTAGCCCTGGCCGAAGTCGCAATGGAGGTTGCGCAGGCGCTCGAGTTGTGCGTACGTCTCGATCCCCTCGGCGAGCATGATCATGTCGAGTTTGTGGCCGAGCGAGACGATTGTCTCGAGCAGTGTGTCGTTGCGGGCGCTCTCGTGGGGCGGGCTGACGAAGGACTGATCAATCTTGATGATCCTCGGGTGCAGCAGCGCGAGGTAGGAGAGTGAGGAGTACCCCGTGCCGAAGTCGTCGAGCGCGATGCCAATCCCGAGACGTTTGAGGTGTTCAATCACGCGCAATGTCTCAGCGACGTCGAGCAGCGTCACGCTCTCGGTGATCTCGATGATCAGGAACTCTGGTGCAAGACCGCTCGTTCGCAAGACCCCCTCAATCATCGCCGTCAGGCCCGGGTCGTGAAACTGGTGCGCAGAGAGGTTGACCGTCACGTAAGGTTGACTGGTCTGAGTACCGGTACGTTCCCAGGAACTGGCCACGTTTACGGCCTCGAGCAAAGCGAAGGCGCCGAGCTCCAAGATGAGTTCGCTCTGTTCGGCCAGCGGTATGAACTCGTTGGGGGGAACCCATCCCCGATCAGGGTGCTGCCAGCGCATCAACGCCTCGAAGCCAACCACCTCGGTCGTAATGAGATTGATAATGGGCTGGTAGTGCATCGAAATTCCGCCGGCTTGGAGAGCCCGGCGCAACTCTTGCAAGAGCGCGAAGCGGCCGGTCACCTGTTGGCGCATGTTGGAAGTAAAGAGAACATGGTGGCCCTTGCCCTCGCGTTTGGCCTCGTACATGGCGACGTCGGCGTCCCGGATAGATTCGGTGTAGTCCGTGCTCGTTTCGTCACAGACCACGACTCCGATGCTCGCGTGCTGTGCGAGGTGCGCCCCATCGATGGAAAACGGTTCGGCGAGCGCACCAAGAAGACGTATGGCCACCTGCTCGGCCTGAGCCGGGGAGGTTAGTCCCTCGGCCAGGTAGAGGAACTCGTCGCCACCGAAGCGACACAGCGTGTCCGAGGAACGAGTCACCTGGTCGAAGCGGCGCGCAATCGCCACAAGCAACTTGTCGCCAACGAAGTGTCCGAGTGTGTCGTTTACCCCCTTGAAGTCATCGAGGTCCACCATCAACACCGCGTTCATCCCGCCTTGGCGAACGACCTTTGCGCGCGCATGGGAGAGCCGGTCCTCAAAGAGCATTCGGTTCGCGAGTCCCGTGAGCGGGTCGTGCAGTGCTTGGTGGGAGAGCTGGGCGTTGAGCGCCCGCTCCTCGGTGATGTCGCGCTCCGAGATGACAAAGTAGAGCGTTTTTCCTTCGGGGTCGCGGGCGGTGGACCTGTGCACCTCGACAAAGATGACCCGACCGTCCTTGTGCACGTAGCGCTTGGCATATCTGACTTGATCGGCCTCACCGGAGGTCGCGCGTCGGTGGGCCTCCTCGCTGATGCCCAGGTCCTCGGGATAGGTGAATGGAGTCGAGTCGTGCCCGAGCAGTTCTTCCCTAGTGCGTCCGACCATTAGACAGAAGGCGTCGTTGACTACCAGAATCCTGTCTTCGAAATCGGTGAAAACCATGCCGGCCACGTTGTTCTCGAACGCGAGGCGGAAGCGCCGCTCGCTCTCCGAGAGCGCCTCGGCGGTGGCCAGCGCATGTAGTTCGAACTCGGTGCGGATTTGCTCTGCTGCCCTCCGGGCGCGGTCATCACGGATCATCGCCACAACCCACTCTTTGCCGTCAACGGCGAGGGGCGAGAGGGCGATTTCAACCGGTAGTTCGTTGCCGTCGCGGCACAAGAGCGTGAGATCCAGACCGCTCCCCATCTCACGTGCTTTCGGGTCTCGGGAGTACTCGTCGCGATGTGCGGCGTGTGCATCTCGTTCCGGCGAAGGCACGAGCATCTCGACGGCCTGACCGACCAGCTCGTCGCGCGTGTAGCCAGTCAGGACCGTGAGGCGTTCGTTCGCTTGACGAATTGTCCCGTGCTCGTCGACGAAGGCAATTCCGTCGGGCAGCACCTCAAGCAGGTGGTTCCACGAGAGGGGATAATCTTCCAGGTAGCTAACCACGGAATGCCCCTCCGACTTTTTGAACTGGCGAAATGCAGCGCTTACCACACATACTGACACGAGAGCAAAACGGTGCCCTGGTCGGAGAATAGTATCCCCTGACCAAGAGAGTCGGCTTCGTTCGGACCTTGCCGTTCGAATCCGTCAGTCGTGGATTGTTGATGCCGGTCCTTCGCCAAGAACCTCGACACTGCATGATTGCCTTCGAAAATCCCACATTTCATCCCACAGACCAATCCGACATCACCGGACCAAAACGACACCACCGGACGAGCTTTCTTTCAAATCCGGATGGTTCCGACACCACCGGACCACCCCGACCGTTTGCATCCACCTCATAATCCCTCCGTCGTGGGTTCTATCCCCACCGGCCCTACTAATTTCCAAAAGTATAGGTTGCTATCTAAAAGAATAAGATTCTATACTTACAGATAATGAATCTCACTGACCCTTCAATGGCAGTTACTTCGTCGCTGGACGGACCCGTTCTTGTTGTCCTCGCCAGTGCCGGAAAGCCCCTGACTGTTTCTGAAGTTGCGAGCATATCGGCACGTGGTTCCGAGATTGGAATCCGCAAATCTTTGGGGCGACTTCTCTCACAAGGTGTCGTCGAGTGTACTGAACTGGGAAACACTCGCGTTTATAGCTTGAACCGGGACCACGTAGCGGCAGCAGTTGCAGCCGAAATGGCGGAAATACGTTCGGAGCTCTGGCGAAGGTTTGCTCGAGAGGTCGAACGATGGACTGTTCGACCTCTCTACGCAAGTGTCTTTGGCTCCGCTGCTCGTCACGACGGAGACAATGACAGTGACATTGATTTGCTGGTAGTACGACCTTCAACCATTTCTGAAATAAATGAGGCACAAAGGAACAAATCAATCTGGTCGGCTCTAGGTGTGTGGGTTGAAGTCATTTCGACGAGGGTGATTTCAGAAGCGCAAATCAAGAAATGGGAGTCGAACGTCGACAACTTGCACGATTTGGTGCGGCGATGGACTGGGAATCCGCTTCAAGTCGTCAGTATTACGGCAATTGAATGGTCAGAAAATCGACGCGCTCAGAGCGCAATTTATCGGAACATTGCTCAAGATGAGATTCGACTCTATGACGAACTTGCCCCTATTAAATATCAATACCCGAAGGGGCGGATCGGCCAATGACTACGAGAATCCGAACCGTTGTTTGCACAATTCGCGAGGCTCGACAACGTCTTAATACGGCGCGTGCTTATCTCGAAGCTGCAGAACTGATACTGGGAGATGAACGTCGTGAATTCTCCGGTGTGGCAGCCGGCAACGCAGTGCTGGCTGGGATAGCAGCTGCAGATGCAATTTGCGGAAAAGGGCTGAAGAAGTGTTTTCGAGGTGAAGATCATCGTCAAGCCACGGAACTACTCGAAGCTGCATTTTTCGATGGGCCAAAGTGCAAGAAGACCTTGCTTCGGCTTTTGGACCTGAAGGACGCGGCGCACTACGGGTTCCAAGACTTTTCACGAGCGAGCGCCCAAAGGGCAGTGAAGTTCGCTCGAGAATTGGTAGACAACGCTGACGTTTATTTCCAGCGTTAACCTTTCCGCTGGATTTTTCCCCACGCTCTTCAATCTGGGCTTGCCGCGGTCCCAATCCGACGTTTCATCCCACGTACCAAACCGACGCCACGGACTAAACCGACGCCACCGGACGAAGGAATCTGCTTTTTTCGGACAAAACCGACGCCACCGGACCAGTCCGACCGTTTGCTCCCACCTCATAATCCCTCGGTCGTGTGTTCGATCCCCACCGGCCCTACCAACCCACGCCAAGAAGTATTGGGAATAAGGGGAATACCTAGGAAGTGATTTTCTGAACTTGAAGCGGCGCCGTCTCCTACGATGCACTAATTGAGACTCTGACCTTCTTTTTCTCTGACATCGAGCAGTCAACGGCGATGCTACGACGTCTCGGTGATGACGCGTACGCCAAAGTCCTTGCGGATCATCATCAAATCGTTCGCAACGAACTCGTTGACCACGGTGGGAAAGAGGAAGGCACGCAAGGTGACGCCTTTTTCGCGGTGTTCACTTCCCCTAGCGCTTGTATTTCGGCGGCGCTAGGTATTCAACGAAATTTGGCAATGCACCATTGGCCCGGCGCGGAGATTCTCAAAGTACGCATGGGAATCCATACGGGTGAAGCATCGGAGAAATCGACCGGACTCGTTGGCTATGAAGTCCATCGAGCGGCACGGATTGCGGCGGTGGGTCACGGTGGCCAAATTCTCCTTTCGTCATCATCGGCCGGCCTAGTCGAAACTTCATTGTCTAGCGATCTTGCGTTGCGCGAACTCGGTTCTCATCGACTCAAGGACCTTGGGCGTCCAGAGACGATCTTTCAGCTTGTCGCTGAAGGGCTCGAGGCGAATTTTCCGCCGTTGCGATCTCTGGACAATCCAGAGTTAGCGAACAACTTGCCCACTTCTCTGAGTCCAATGATCGGGCGTCACGTCGAGATGATTGAAGTACGACGGTTGGTAGTCGAATCTCGACTAATAACCCTGACTGGCGCGGGCGGATCCGGTAAGACACGAATCGCTCTTCAGGTCGCCGCCGAAATGCTGGACGGCAGTGGTGAGGGAGTTTGGTTCGTGGACCTCGCCCCAATTAGTGATCCCAACCAAGTTCCATCAACCGCGCTGAATGCCTTGGGGATGCGTCAACAGCCGGACCGCTCTCCTCTGGAATCCTTGCTCGTCACGCTGAAGAGTCAAAATGTCTTGATTGTCCTTGACAACTGTGAGCACCTAATCGATGCCACGGCCAAGATGGTCGAACAAATCGGCCATCGATGTCCACGGGTAACTATCGTGGCAACTTCACGCGAACCACTTGGTGTCGAAGGTGAGCAGATCTATCGGGTTCGATCGATGTCGCTGCCGTCTGAAGACGTCGACAACTTTGTTGATCTCGAAGGTTCAGATGCAGTTGAACTTTTCCTTGCGCGTGCGAATTCGTATGACTCGACCTTCACCTTTGATGACGACGCCGCACCAATCATTGCCTCAATTTGCCGGCGCCTCGATGGTATTCCCTTGGCCCTCGAGTTAGCTGCATCGAGGCTTTCGTCGATGTCCTTGGAGGATCTGCACGAACGCCTCGACCAACGATTCCGTCTTCTCACCGGAGGGAGTCGAAACGCGTTGCCTCGCCAGCAAACGCTGGGTGCGATGGTCGCTTGGTCCTATGACTTGCTTGACGAGCGTGAACGCAGTGCACTACGTCGCCTCTCGGTGTTCGTCGGAGGGTTTGATCTCAAGGCGGCAGAATATGTCTGCTCCACCGACGCACTTGAATCTTTTGACGTGGCAGACATCGTCAGTTCACTTGTCAATAAAAGCCTCGTAACTGGCGAACGCACCTCGACAGCCTTGCGTTACAGATTGCTCGAGACGATTCGCCAGTACGCGGCCGACCAACTCCTTCAAATTGACGGTGAGATCGTCGCGCGCGAAGTTCGAGGTCGTCACGCGGCATATTATTTCGAGCTTTGCGAAAGCGCGGAACCCTTCCTCAAAGGTCCGGAGCAGGGTCTATGGATGCGGCGAATCGATAATGAGTGGGACAACATCCAAAGCGCGTGGCGACACTATTTAGACGAAGAACGCGATGACGAGAAAGTGCTGCGGATTGGAATCGACCTCGTCCAATTTCTAACGTCTCGTGTGAAAGAGGTCCCAATTGCTTGGATGGCGAGTGTCTTGGAGAGAGGTGAGGATCTCCCCGAATCACTTCGAGGTAGGGTTGCGGTCTTGCTCGCAGAAATGATGTTCACAGCGTCGCCCGACAAATTTAGTTCAGGGATAGCGCGTCATTATCTCGAAATCGCATTAAATATGGCTCGTAACTCTCAGGACAAGACACTCGAGGCCAATGCCACTGGATGGATGGCGTTCGAGGCTCGTGAGAGAGGAGACAACGAAGCAGGTGTCCGTCTCGGAATTAAGGCGGTTGACCTCGCGCGTACGTCGGGCGATGTGAGCGTCTTGGGCGATGCATTCTTAATGAGAGCGTTCACTGCGAACGACTTCCCGACGTCGCACGAGTATTACTCGCTCGCCCTAGCGGAGGTTCGACGACAGGGAAACCTGTTCAGAATTTGTACCGCCCTTATGGGGTTGTCGATCACGGGCGGTCTATTCGCCGGCGACTTAAATGAAGCCAAATCCTTGACTATGGAGGCCATGGCAATAGCTGAGCAGATCGGGTCCCAATTTCAC
Organism: Acidimicrobiales bacterium; assembly: GCA_035532375.1. GTDB lineage: Bacteria > Actinomycetota > Acidimicrobiia > Acidimicrobiales > RAAP-2 > RAAP-2. The sequence goes on along the minus strand of DATKRC010000125.1, from coordinate 59,205 downwards.
ATCCAACTGCTTTTGTCGAATCTTGGCGTCACCCTATTTTTGTCAGGAGATATTCAGCAGTCTGAGCAATTCAGTCGCCGTGCGCTGTTCACTGCTCGACGTATTGGATTGGACGAAAGGGTAATCTTCTGGTGTGTTTTCAGCTTGGCGTGCTGTGCAACGGCGCGTGGCGACTTTGTACGAGGCGCCAAACTCACTGGATCACACGATGCAATTGAAACCAGGGTCCTCGACGGGGCGGGCTACTGGACCCCAATAGAAATAGAGATGCGCGAGCACAATCGGGAATCACTGATTGAATCGCTCGGAGTCGAAGAGTTTGAACGATTGGCTGACGTGGGTCGGCGCCTATCTCAAGACCAATTGGTTGATTTCTCGCTTGGGCGAACGCAAATAGGTTGACGATCAATCTTCGCATCAAACTAAGTATCTATTGCTATCTCTAAAATCCCACGCCTGCCGTCCAGGGTTACTTGCTACTCTCTTTTCGATTCGGCCGACCGTTGTGTAGAGAGTCGAGGAAGGGACGCTACCAAGTTGAAGATCTAATTTCGTCGGTGTTCGCTCGCAACATATTCGTCAACTCACGCGCGAGAACTGCACCACTGGCCGTCGGGCCCCTTCTGTGCTCGTAGTCGTCCGCGTTTGATCGTCGCTCGGAGCGAAACGACGCTCCGATCTTTCGTAGCTAAAGCAGCGAGCGGAACCAACCGGTTCGGTCCGGCCACCGCAGGAACTACGAAGCGATAAACGTTGTCTGTAATCGCGCGCGCGATCAACTCACCCAGAGCACCTGGGTCGCCGTCGTCCGCCCGCTGCAGGGATCGAAGGTACTTGCTTCGATACCGCTTGTAGATGATCACGGGCGGGTAGCCCATGCGAACCAAGACGAGGTTGAGCATTTTGAAATCGGTCCGTATCGATTCAAAATCCCACGTTTCATCCCACATACCAAACCGACACCACCGGACCAAACCGACACCACCAGACGAAGAACTCTGACTTTTTCGGACCAATCTGACGCCACGGGACCAGTCCGACCGTTTGCTCCCACCTCATAATCCCTCGCTCGTGGGTTCGATCCCCACCGGCCCTGCTCGATGGCAAAGAAATAGGACTTACTAAAGGGGACAAGCGAGCTGGGGGACAGAGATCGAGCGTGCTCCGATTTCTGAACGGCTCTGAAAGCTTTTCCCCGGATCACGGACGGGAGTTGTTTAGAGCAGGATTTTCATTGCTGAGATTTTTCCGACCTTCACTTGATAGATAACGGCGGCGTCGAAAGTTTCTGGATACGGAGGATTTATGAAACCGTCAAGGTGCTCCAGATCGACCACGAACCCTCCCGACTCAATGCGCGAAACGATTTCGACTGTGAGATCCGGACTGTTCTCAAATAGCGGCTGGTAGTTGGACCTCAGCCCTTCGATTCCTCGCATCAGCACATTCCCTTCGAAATCGGTCACAACAACATCTTCGGCGAAGAAACTGAGATACTTGTCGAGATCGCGGTCTCTATACGCCGCAACCTCACTATCGATGAGTTCGGTGATAGTGGACACTTGTCCCCTTCCATTCATGGGCCAACAGTGGTGAAGGTGATGGTGATGCTAGGTCACTTCGCCGACCTCTATCGCCAAGTTCGCCCTACAAATGCAGTTATCGAGCGGGTTTCAGTTTTGCAATTAACTCAATCTCAACAGCGATATCGAAAGGCAGCTCGGCTAGTCCGACTGCACTCCGCGTGTGTTGTCCCGCTTCGCCGAACACTTTGACAAGGAGATCCGAGCAGCCGTCAATTACAGCCGGAGTTTGGTTAAACCCTGGTGCGACGTTGACCATCCCTAAGACTTTGACGAATCGTTCAATTCGATCCAAATCACCGAGTTCTGCCTTTAGCGTTGCGAGGATTGACAGTGCGGTTGCCCGCGCGGCTTCCTGCGCCTCATCCAACGTCAAGTCGACACCGACCTTTCCTCGAATGATGTCCGAACCCGCGATCGGTCCATGACCGCCGACGTAAACCATGTCGTCCACGATGACGCAGCCGAGGTAGTTGCCGGCGGGAGGGAACACCGGTGGAAGGACAATTCCAAGCTCATTGAGTCGTTCTTCGATCACCGAGGAAGTGTACAGAATCGGTGTCAACTAACCGAGACATCCCACCTGATCTCTCAAATACCAAATCGACACCACCGGACGATTCCGACGCCACCGGACAATGGATGGAGTGAAATTCGGATGGTTAACGTCACCGGACCATTCCGACGGTTTGCTCCCAACTCATAATCCCTCGGTCGTGGGTTCGATCCCCACCGGCCCTACGAAGAATCTTTTTTGTAACGGTTAATGGTTGACATTTCGCCATCACCGGATTGTTGACATCGCAACCTGATCCTTCACGCAACGTCAGCTGATCCTTGACATGCCGCTGTTTCTTGTCGGAACGGCTCCGGGTGATGCTATGCCCATCTTCGCGTGGTGACTGGGGTCTCGCAAGATACCCACCGACAGCGATTCTCATTCCACCGTCCAGCCATCCTGCCGTCAATGCAGTGGATTGAAATTGAGGCAAGAACGATCGCCAGTCCGGACAAATCGGACCGGGAAGATTATCCCCACTGCGACAAGAAACGGGGGGGAGAGAGATTCTTCACGCCCGAGACGCTGACACTTGTGACGTTTGGCCCTAGTCAATTTCCTTTTGGCTACCTTCAAAATTGAATATCGATTGTGCGCGAGATCATGGCGTGAATGTCTAACGAATGGAGGCTGCGGTGCTCAAGAACAGGTCAGGGAAATGCTTCACTACGTTTGGAAGAGTCGCCAAAATCAAGAAGATCGCGCCTTACGAACAGTTGGACCAGATGCGCTTCCGAGGCGCTCGGTGTCAGGGGCTGACTTCGCAGCAAAAGTCCGATATTGAGTTGACGCCGAAAGCAAGCGTCCGTCGTGCGGGCGGCGTGGTTGTGTTGACCGTCGCAATGGTGCTCACTATGTTCACAGGGTCAACTCCGGCGCTAGGGGGCACTTCACTACCCGCCTGTCCCATTATCGCAAAGTCGGCCGTGAAGCCTATATCCGCGAATGTCGTCTTGGCATTGAAGAAGTACTACGCCGCCAGGCATCTCACACCAATCTCTGTCTACAAGAACGAAGAGACGGTGCTCAATGTCAAACAGCAGTCAATAGGTGTGCACTGGTGCAGGAATCTTGACGGTTCCAAGAGCGGCTACGTCGGCGTGGTCCCTAAGAATGCGACTGCGGCAGTGATGGTGCACGTCAAGCACAGGCCCTACCCGGAAACAATGGCTGCATCTACTTTCGCAACTCTCGCGAGGATGCCGCTCAAAGGTTGGAAGGTTGTCTCAGACGACACGGGACCATGAACACCGCTGAAGGTAAGTGATCGACGGCCGGGGTCGCATCGCGCCGACTCCGGCATGTGAAACAAACTCGCACGCGGTGATTCGCTCTCAGAAGGTCCCACGTTTCATCCCACAAACCAAACCGACGTCTCCAGACCAATCCGACGTCACCGGACAACTGTTGCAGTGATATTCGGACGAAACCGACGTCACCAGACCAGTCCGACTGTTCGCCCTCAGCTCATAATCCCTCGGTCGTGGGTTCGATCCCCACCGGCTCTGGGAAATCGATCGGTCAATTTAATTCACGTCGTTGCCGGTTTATGAAACGCCGAGGCAAGAAGCGGGACCGGCGTAAGGCTTGTAATTGGCCTGTGCAGATGCAACGACCGCTCCTGCAGGGGTAATGGAGACTTTTAACACGGGCCTACCGGCAGCTGTCGAAAGCTCGAAAGCGTAGTGAGGAGTGTTACTCGGCCACGACTGAATATACGGGCTATTGCCGTTCGCGGAGGTGCCATTTAAGAGCCCTGCCGTAGTCACTGCGGATTTCGCGTTCTGAGCATTGAAGTCGGCAATCGCCGTTGTAACCGTTACTCCGTCAGCCTGGCAGGCAGCGACTGCAGTCTTGCCGGTGATGTCACCGAGAGCGAAGATCACGACGGCAGCCAAGATACCGAGAACAACGATGACGATGAGGACTTCGATCAACGTGAAACCGTTTATCTCCCCAGCATCCCTGTGGCGCTTCAGATTGTGAATAGTGTTGGTCATCCCTCTTCTCGTTCTGTCAAGGTGCAACAACTTATGGCGTTGCACCACCGTGTTGCAGCCCAACCTGTTGAAGCACGGCAATTAATTCTTTGGCCCCGTTTCCTGATCCTTCGAACTTGACTCCCTTGCGAGCGCATTGTGAAAGATCGTGCGATATAAAAATAGTTTCTCGGAGTCCTTCGAATTGGGATTCCCGGGTCCGCTGCGTCATCTTGGACCCCCATTCATCAACCGACAATCAAGGATTCATAAAATTTCGCAGATATGGCAGTGCATGTTCGAAGACTCGTTGCGCGGGGCCCTCGACGACAATCAGGTTCGGCATAGATGAAGTCTTGGTGTCCGGTGGCATAACTGATACGACGGCCGCCGAGACGAATCCGCCCGTGATTACTCCAATCAAGAAAATCCCACGTTGCCCTCGGTTCTCCCAGTGAGGAGATGAAATCGAGTTCGACAAACTACGATCTGATATCGCCGGACCGTGGAATTAGGGCAATCTTGGATCGATCCGACGTCACCCGACCAGTCCGACCGTTTGCTTCCACCTCATAATCCCTCGGTTGTGGCTTCGATACCTTTCGACTCCACTTTCCGATGCTCGGATTTTGGGATTGCCGTGATACAAGAAAAGCACCTGCACGCAGTGTCGAGATACTCCGGGGTGGCTCGATGCCGAAGCCTCGGGCCACCCCGGAACAAGAGTTGGTTTTACGCCAGGATCTCTGTTTTAGATGAATCGTGCCGAATGTCAATTCGCCGAGGCCTCGCTTCCTCCGCAACGGGTATTGCCAGAGTGAGCACTCCGTCGGAAAACTGCGCATCGATCTTCGATGTGTCGAGATTGTCGCCCAAAAGTATCTGACGGGTGAAAACCCCATGGGGACGCTCTGCGACCAACGCTTCGATGCCTTCGGCGAGTACGGGCGCTTGACGTTCTGCCTTGACAGTCAACGTGTTGTTGTCGACTGTCAATTCAATCGATTCGGAGTCCACGCCAGGCACATCGAATTGAAGCAAGAATTGGTCTTCTTTCCGATAGGCGTCCATCGGAATTCCGACGGACGTAACTCGGCGACTCGACTCTCCCATGAGCTGCTGAAAGAGTCGATCAAAGTCTCGATATGGTTCGGAACGAACAAGAAGCGGCATTGCCTTACCTCCTAATCACTCATTTGTCTCGTGATGCCGGCTAGCACTCACCGGCATCGAGTGCCAATTTAGCAGGTCAAGAGGGTTTAATTCTATGAAAATTGTAAGAATTCTTTGTCGAGCCACGCGTCGTCCATCCATCACCAACGATTGGCAAAGCCACCGGATTAGTCCGACCGTTTGCTCCACCTCGTAATGGCTCGGTCGTGGGTTCGGTCCCCACCGGCTTTACGACCTGAGTAACATTCCCGCGATTTTGTGTTGTGGGGACGTCAACTTCTTCCACCGGCCTGGTCGATCATCGCCTCAAGTTCGGGGTCGAATCCTATCTCCCAAACCTCTTGCGCGCAGCGGCATGCGACCGCGATCTTGGCAGCCCACTTCAGCGCCTCCTCGCGCGATGACACGTCGACAATCGTGAGTCCGCCAATGGCCTCCGGTCCCGGACCGTCGGTGACGGTCCCATCGGTGGCTACGATGCTCGAGCTCCGATTTTCCAGTCCGCCGGCGAGCACATAGACGCCGGCGTTCAGAATCTCCTCGACGACAGCGTGAGCGGCATCGGCCACCGCGGGCATGTCCTCATCGGGGATGTGGTCCATAGCGCTGGCACCGTACGAAACTATGAACTTGGCCATTTTTCTCCTTTTTTCAGCATGGTGATGTCAATTTCAGTCCCCTGAGCTGAAAATCCTACGTTTCAACGCACATGCCGATCCGAAACCACCGGCCCAAACCGATCAATCGGACAAGGGATCAATTCCATCTTGGATGAATCCGACATCACCGGGCGAGTTCGACCGATTCCTCTCGCATCATTCCTTCGGGCCAATCATGGCGCCACCGTGAACGCCATCTGTCCCGGCTGGGTCCTCACGCCGCTGGTCGAGAGCCAGTTGCAAGAACGTGCCGAACAATCGGACGCAGATAGACGTGGAGAAGGGGCGGCTGTTGACAGAAAAGCAGTCGATGTCCAAATTCACGACACCGGCCTCAATTGGCGCCATGACCTCATATCTGTGTAGCGACGCTGCCGACAGTCACCGGCGCAGCGCTCTGGACGGCGCAGTAAACACCAGGCGGGTGTTCAGGGTCACATGGTCGCGGTCACGAGCATCGCATCTCGGAATTAGTTTGAGGTGACCATGCGAATCCGTCGTTCCTCCTGGTCGCTGGCCACGATGTTGGCGATGGCAGCGGTCGTGACGTCGGTCTTCTTGGGCGTCGCCCAACCTCCGTCAACGGGCGCATCGACGAATGATTCTTCGTGGACCGTGTATCACGGGGACGCTCTCGACACCGGGTTCTCTTCGGTCTTGAGGTCGGTCACGACGACCAAGAGGGCGTGGACTTCACCGGAGTTGAGTGGAGAGATCTACGGCGAGCCGCTGGTCTATTCGAGTGACGTCTTCGTCGCGACCGAGAACGACACGGTCTACGCGCTTTCGGCCGCGAACGGTTCAGTCGTATGGAAGCGGCACCTCGCCACCGCCGTTCCGTCATCGGAACTGCCGTGCGGGAACATTTCGCCCAGCGTCGGGATCACCGGTACTCCGGTGATCGATCCGTCGCGCGCAGAGATCTTCATCGTCGCCGACGAGTTCAAGGGTGGGCACCCCGAACACTTTCTGGTCGGTCTGAACACGAAAAACGGAGCCCTCGAGTTGCGAGAGCGAGTCGATCCAGCCGGTTCCGATCCGGCGGCGTTGCTGCAGAGAACTGGGCTCAACCTCGATGGTGGGCGAGTCGTCTTTGCGATGGGAGGGAACTACGGCGATTGTTCGCCGTACCGTGGTCGGGTCATCTCGGTACGAGAGGGTGGCTCCGCGCCCGACATATTTACCGTCGACGAGCGTGCGGGGGATTCCCAAGGTGCCATCTGGATGGGTGGGGCGGCGCCGGTGGTCGATGCGAAGGGCAACGTGTGGGTGAGTGTCGGCAATGGCTCGGTGCACAGTGCCGGTCAGGCGTACGACGACAGTGACTCGGTGCTGGAACTCAGTTCGACCGAAAGACTCGAACAGTATTTCGCTCCTTCGAGCTGGGCATCGGATAACGCGTCTGACTACGACATGACGACGGCACCGGTGCTGCTCGCCGACGGCCAGGTGGTGGTCGCGGGCAAGTCGCCGACCGTCTATCTCTTGAACAGAGCGCGCCTGGGCGGCATTGGAAACCAAGAGGCGAGCCTTTCTTCCGTGTGTTCGAACGACATCGACGGTGGCAGCGCCATCGTAGGTGCGACGGTATATCTGCCGTGTCTCAACGGACCGGTCGCGCTGCACACTTCGAAGTCACCTGCGTCAATGCGAGTGCTCTGGAGCGCGAGTGTGGGCGGCGGTCCGCCGATCGTGGCGGCCGGTCTGGTGTGGACGGTGGGCAAGAATGGCGTCCTCTACGGACTCGACGACGCCACAGGGAACATTCGCCAACAGGCATCAGTCGGTACTCTCGCTAACGACTTCACGACTCCGAGCGTGGGTGACGGACTCTTGCTGCTCGCTTCCTCTTACCGCGTCGTGGCGTTTCGTGGAGTTCCTTCCAGTTAGCCGCGTTTTCAGACGGGCAGCACGTCGCAGAATACGAATCCACCGCGTTCGACGACCTCGCCGATTTCAATGTCGATTGGCGAGGAGAAACCCGGTCCGTCGAAGGCGAACGTATGGAACTCACCTCGTTCGCCACACGGATCGATATCGGTCGGCAATTCCTCGAGAAGCGTGGCGTCAAACATTCTGCCGATGAACTCAGACGGCATTTGCTTCGGATCCACGCACGTGATCACCGCGCGCACACCCGCCTCAATCACCGAGCGTGCGAGTTCGTCCGTGGGAAGCCCCCACAAAGGAAAGAGTGGCGAAATGCCGGTTCCGTTCAGTTGGCTCTCTCGGTAGAGCCGTACATCTTCGAGGAAGAGATCGCCGAATACGAAGTGCTCAATGTCGTCGCGGAGAGCGGCATCAATGGCCTGCGTCATTCTCTCTTCGTACATCGCGTTCGTGCAGTGTTCCGGTATTTCCGCAAGCGTGAGCGGCAGGCCTAGTCGCTCGGCCTGAGCCTCGACGAGTGAACGCCGAACTGCGTGCATGGCAACTCGGTCGGCCGATTCGTTCATCGTGACCAGAAGACCCACGACGTCGATTGTTTCGTCTCGACGGGAAGCCGCCAACGCCATCACACTGTCCTTGCCGCTGCTCCAGCTCATCCACGCACGAGGGTGACTTCGCATCAGGGAACTCTATTCGTCGCGATCGCAGCCCTGGCCCGATTCGAAGTCTTACAGCGTGCGCGGTCCAGTGGCAGGCTGATCGGGCCAGAGGACGAAATAGTCCGACGAGCGACCGTCGACAATTCGCGCAAAGCGCAGAAGCTCACGGATGATGCCGGCGTTGCCCATCGCCCAACCAGTTCTCGGTTCGAGTTCGCTCGGCGTGACTCGGTGCTCAAAGTTCGACCACCGCGCACCTTCGCCGTCCAACGTCGCTCTCCGACAAACATCGTGGACCAGCACGCGCGCAAAGGCGAGGTCTTGATCCCTCTCGACATATCGATCGCAGGCGAGGGCCAGTACGCCGGCGGTTCCACAGCACCGGCCACTGTTGTCCCAGAATCCGGGGCGCACGCGTTCGGGGACGCCAGATTCCAACAACGTTCGCCAACATCGGTCGGTAAGTTCCATCCATTTGTCATCGCCGGTCACGGCGGCGAGGAGGCGAAAGACTTGAGCGTCACCGGCTGGACCGTGACACCAGCCGTAGCTATGACGATCGATCAATTCGGGTCGGTGCTGCGGATCGGAATGCGGAACCAAGAAGCCATCTTCCGACTCGTTGCGGCTGACGACGTCCGACGCCCCGGCGAGGGCCAGATCGATCAAGTCGGGGTTTTTCGCCGCAGCTCCCACTGCGGCGAGCGCTTCGACGATGCCAAGCGTGCCGTGTGAAATATGGTGGAAACGCGCGGGAGTTCCTTCTCGAACCTCCCAATTGATGCCCGCCTTCGTTTTCTCCGCTCGTTGAATGTACGGCGTCACAGCCATAACTGCCAGGTCAGTGTCGCCTACGCGTAGTGCGCCGAGACCGATGCCGGCGTTTCCCCCAAGGAGTTCGAACTGATCGCTCCAACGTTCGCCGTCGAATCGAGCGCGCACGAGATGCAATGCTTTTAAGGCGTTCGCTCGAGCGAGCGAGTCACCCAACACCTCGTGAACAGCCTGGAGCGCTACGGCCATTCCAGTGAGCCCGAAATAAAGGGAACAGTGCTCCCACGTGTCGAGCATTACACCAAGGTCTCGACTCGTCGCGAGCGCGAGGTCTCCGAAACGATCATCGTCGAAGTGTCGATACGCCTCGAGGAGGGTCATCACGATTCCGGCGCCACCGTTGTAAAGATTCGGATTGAGGTCGTCGGCGCTTTGCGTGTCAGCCCAGGCGACTCCATGTTCAGTGACTCGGGCACTGGCAACCAGCCAATCCAGAGCTCTGTCAACAACGGCGACCAGATCGGGGTTGTCAGCACTCACGTATCAAGACTGCCATAGGTATCGTCCTTGAATTCTTTGGGTTCCTTCCGTCAATCCGGCGATATGCGAGCAGCCGCTACTTTGGACTGGTCAGCCAAGCAAGACTGACGACCGTCGAATTGTGGAGGTTGAAAATGGGTCATGCGATTGGCGGATTCGGTCCGCTGGTGTTATTCGTCGAAGATCTGGAACGAGCCAAGACGTTTTACGTCGAGACCCTTGGATTCAAGTTCGCATTCGAAGATTCAACGTCGGCCGGAGTTCTCCTCGGTGACGACCTGTTGCTCCTGGTGACCATCGCCGGTGCGCAGTTCCTGTCCGCGGTCGATCCGAGTACGCCCCGTGGTCAACGACCCGTAGCGCTGTTCAACATCTTTGTTGAGAATGTCGACGAGGCCTTTGAGACGCTCAAGTCCAAGGGTGTCGCATTCTTCCTTGATCCAATTGATCGCGAATGGGGACGACGTACGGCGCACTTCAAGGATCCCGATGGATTTATTTGGGAGATCTCGCAGTCGATCGATTGATCAACTCTCAAAACGAATCAGGCAGAGTCGGCGAGCGTCGGCGCCCTCGGCTTGCCAATCGGTATGACGACGGCACGTTCGTCGCCCTCTTCGGATTCCCGATCGAGACGCGCGGCGACATCGAGTGTGAAGCCAATCTTGTCGTCGTCATTCGGTTCGGGTGATGGAGGAACGATGGGATGAATCGTCGCGCCTTCGGATTGCGGAACGTCGTGTGCAAACAAGAACTGAATGCTTCGATCCATACACCAAAAATAGTTTGTCAACTGGGACCTTTCGGTGACCGTGTGGCGCATTCTTCTCGAAAGATGGGTCTTAAAGGCGCCTTCACGCCGTGATTCGGCCGCCGTATGAGAGTTCGATGCGCGGCAATTGCCTCGACGAGGTGAGTAAGTGACTCGGTCAATGCTTCAAGTACGCCCGATCAACACCGCTACTTGGTACATTGTCGGCGTCAATCAATGTCGCTACCGCGCCGAACAATCGGTCGAGTAACGAGTAAACGAAGGTCTTCGAACAATGGCAGTTCAAACAGCTGACGAGAATATTCCGCTCGAGTCGGCCTTCAACCCCTTCGACACGGTCTTCATGACCGACCCCGACGCGGTCTTGGCGCGTGCGCGCGACGAAGGGTCGATCTTCTTCAGTCCGATCATGAACGCGTGGATCGTTACCCGCTACGACGACGTCGTGTCGATCTTGCGAGACCCGGAACTGTTCTGCTCGAAAGACATTCTTTCTATCATCGAACTGCTCTCACCAGAGGTCATCGAACTGTTCGGCGACGAGATTCCGATGGAGGGCACACTGATAGGGGTCGACCCTCCAGATCACACGAGGTTACGAAGCGTCATGGAGTCCTCGTTCACGCCGAGCAGCGTCGCGACGCATGGGGCCATGATTCGCTGGGCGTGCGACGAACTCGTCGACGGCTTCGAACATGGGACGAGCGCCGATCTATTGAGTCAGTTCTCCTATCCATTGCCATTGCGCGTGGTGGCGTTGCTGCTCGGGATGCCCAAAAAAGCCATGCCGTCACTTCGTCGAGGCGTAAAGGACTGGCCCGATTTGGCGATTGCGCTATTGATGGGAGTGCCGCTGGAGCAACAACTCGAGATGGCGAACAACATCCTCGAGATGCACCGGATGATCTCTCGACTCATAGAGGAGCGCTACGACCGTCCTCAGAATGATCTTCTCACCGTCATCGCGCAGGGCCGTGACCAGTTCAACTTGAGCGAACGAGAGATGCTGTCCCTCGTTCCAGGTCTCTTTCTCGCCGGACACGAGACGCTGGCCCACGAACTCACGAACGTGCTCTGGCGACTTCTCTCCGTACCCGAGCGATGGCAGGCGCTGGTCGACGATCCGAACCTAGCGCCGCAGTTCTTCGAGGAAGCTCTGCGCTGCGACCCTTCGGTCTATGGCATGTGGCGTATCGCAACCCGTGACACGCAGTTGCTCGGGCAAACGGTATTGGCGGACCAGAAGCTCTTCTTGGTGTATCTCGCGGCCAACCGTGACGAGCGCTACTACGTCGACGCCAATTCCTTCATGCTGGATCGTGGACGCGTTGCGCCGAATCTAGCATTCGGAAGGGGCATCCATCATTGCATTGGCGCGCCGTTGGCGCGACTAGAGGCGCGAATTGCCTTGGAAGTTCTGACGAAGCGCCTGCCGGGTCTTCGACTCGCCGAGGGTTTCTCACCGATCTATCAAGCCCACCCGTTCTTGCGGGGAATGGCGGAGTTGCCCGTTCGTTGGTGATTAAAGCGCGCATCCGCGGTTTTTGGATGCTCAACAACTTCCAAACAATCGTGCGGTGAACAGGTATTTTGCGCTATACAGATTGTCCAACGTTCGATTGGTCACGTTATTATGATTCGATGGCAAAACAGAACCGCTCCGCTCCAGTCATGCAGGCAGTATTGGACGCGGTCGGCGAACGCCTGATCAAAGCCGATGAATCGCTCATTCGCATCCCTGAGATCTGCGAAGCGACCGGTGTCAACTACGGCTCGGTGTATCACCACTTCGGGTCGCGCGAAGGCGTCATTGACGCGGCCTATCACCAGATGTTCACGAAGTTGGCCCAAGAGGACCTCGCCACGTTGCAGTTGGTGAGTGTCTCATCGAAGACTTATGACGAGTACGCCGTCGCCATGCAAGCACTCGTCGGGACGTTTACCTCGAGCGACCTGCGCCGCGCCCGACGAGCTCTGCGGGCGCGCATCGTGGCGGCGTCGATGATGCGCCCCGAACTGAGGGAACTGATTGGGACCACGCAGTCGCGTCTGACCAGCGAGCTCGAATCGATCGTCCAATACGGACAGGAGCGCGAGTGGCTCAGTCGAGAACTCTCCGCTCACTCGATCGCGGTCCTGATCCAGGTGCTATTGATTGGTCGCACGCTCGACGACGTGTCGACGACGCCAATCGACAATTCGGATTGGGAAGCCACTATGGGTGTCCTGCTTGGTGTCATCATCGCGCGACACTGAATCGCTTTCTGTGTTGTAGAACTTCAGTGAGGATTCTTCGTCTCGCCGCCCCCGCGGCGATGTCGAACGTTTAGTCCTCGTCTACCCATCACGTACGCTCGATGTCGTGCGACGACGGGGATTCGGTTCACTCGCGTGGGCCTCCGCGCAGGAACTGTTCGATCAAGAGACGGCCTTCGGTCGTCTGGCGCTGGTGCACGTCATCATGATCGCCGGCGACACCCTGGTCACCGTCTCACTGGCCGGTTCTCTTTTCTTCTCGGTGTCACCGACCGAAGCTAAGAGCCGGGTACTGCTTTATCTCTTGTTGACAATCGCTCCTTTTGCCGTGGTGTCGCCGTTGCTCGGACCGCTCATAGACAAGTCCGCGAACGGGCGGCGTATCTTGGTGGCGCTTTCAGCGGCGGCACGCGCGGGGCTGTGTTGGATGATGAGCCAACACCTCAATTCGCTCTGGCTCTTCCCGTTAGCGTTCCTGGTCTTGATCTCATCCAAGCTCTATGTCGTCACGCGCGGCGCGCTCGTGCCTGAAATGGCGCGCACGGATCAACTGCGTGAGCACTCAGACCGCGTCGGCGGCGCGGGATGGCCGAGTAATGCTGCACAACAGGAGAAGGGCTACTCCGGGTTCAACGCTCAACTCACGCTGCTTGGCACGTTGAGCGGACTCGTCGCCGGTTCGATTGGCGCCGGGATACTGAAGGGTCTCGGGGCGACGAGTGTCCTTATTACGGCGTCAGTCGTCTTCATCGGCGCGACGGTCGCCAGTCTCCGGTTGCAACGCCCGCCGAAGGTCGTGCGCGAAGAGATCACCGGTCTCTCCCAGGCCGAACGAGATCGCAACGCGCTCAATCCGATGGGCGACATCGAAGTTGTGTGGGGACTCGGCGCCGCGGCGTTGATGCGCTTCACCGTGGGGTTCGCGACCTTTCTCCTCGCCTTCGGACTTCGACGAGACAACGCCGCGCTGGGCTATTTCGCGGTGGCCTTGGCGATCAGCGCGTTCGGCGCCCTCATCGGTTTGGCGTTGGTCACCAGGTTTCGAAACGCCGTTCCCGAATCGACATTGTTGACGTTGGCGCTGCTCGCGACCGGCTTGGGATCTGCACTGACTGCCTTCCATTCGACGTTGATCACGCAGGTCATCCTGGCTGGATGGCTTGGTCTGTGCGCGGCCGTCGCGCAACCAACCTTCGATGCCATCACCCAGCGCAACGTAGCGCCCGGCGCGCAGGGTCGTACCTTCGCGCGCTTCGCCGTGCGTCAACAATTGCTCTGGGTCGTCGGAGCGTTGATACCAGTCGCCATCACCTTGCGCTTCTCGGTCGGCGATGGCCTGCTCGCGGTCCTGACCTTCGCCGCCGGACTGATTTACGGCTTCGGACGGCGCTTCGCTCGCGCCTGATGAACCTGATGGCGTCGTCATTATGCTGAGCGGCACATGGCGACTACCCGCTCCGGCCCTCGCGACCTTTCGTCGCTTCCGCACGTCATAGTCCTCGGCGGCGGTTTTGGAGGGGTCGCCACCGCGAAAGGTCTGGTCGGTCACGACGTCCGGGTCACGATCATCGATCAGCACAACTTCCACACGTTCCAGCCCTTGTTGTACCAAGTGGCGACGGCAGGATTGGAGCCGGCCGACGTGGCGTTTCCGATCCGCACGATCTTCGGTCACGCCGCGAACGTGCGATTCCGACACGGTCGAGTCCGCAGTGTCGATCAGACGCGAAACCTCGTCACGCTCGGCGACGATTCGCGGGTTTCCTACGACCACCTCGTCATCGCCACCGGGGCGACGGCTGCGTTCTTCGGCATTCCCGGTGCGTCGAAGTTCGCGCTGCCGCTCTACACGTTGGCCGACGCTCGACGACTTCGCAATCGTCTTCTTTCGATTCTCGAAGAGACTGAGGTGCGCGGCGAGAGCGAGCAGTCCTCACCCGAGCTCACGTTCGTCGTGGTCGGGGGAGGCCCGACCGGCGTCGAGACGTCGGGCGCATTGTCGGAGTTGATACAGATCGCGATTCGTCGCGACGGCCTTCGACTCGATCCCAAGCGGATTCACGTCGTGTTGGTCGACGTGGCGCCACGGTTGTTGACGGCCTTCGTGGCGCGCGCGAGTGAGTACGCCAAGCGCCGACTGGAGTCGACCGGAGTCGAAGTCCAGTTCGGGCGATCGGTCGTCGCGATTAACGAGAATTCGATTCGATTCGAGGACGGCGAGCAAATCGAATGCGCCGCCGTCATTTGGGCGGCCGGCGTGAGTGCCGGCGACGCGCTGCCGAAGGACTTGCGCGCGACCTCAGGACCGAATGGTCGGTTACGCGTGAACCCGGATCTGCGCCTCGTCGGCAGCGACAACGTGTGGGCCGTCGGTGACGCCGCGGCTGAGCCGCTGGGCGCGGATTTCTGTCCGCAACTGGCGCCCGTCGCCATTCAGAGCGGTCGGCATTGTGCGAAGCAGATCCTTCACGTCGTTCATGGTGAGGCGACGACGCCGTTTCACTATCACGACAAGGGGATAATGGCGACGATCGGTCGAAACGCCGCGGTCGCGGAGTTGCCGCACGGCGTCGTGGTCAAGGGTCGCCTTGGTTGGCTGGCTTGGCTCGGCCTGCACTTGTGGTACCTGGTGGGTTTTCGTAATCGACTGCGCGTGTTGATCAATTGGACGTGGCGATACTTCGACTGGCCATCCGGACCGCGACTGATCGTTGCCGACGCAGAAACGGTGGACTAGGTCCCCGTCTCTCGACTTCGCACGCGAGAATTATCCGAGCTGAGCTTTGAGTCGATCGACTTCTTCGTGGAGTTTGGCGGGAAGGTCCTGGCCGAACTCCGCGAAGTGCTCGCGAATCAACGGCACCTCTTCGTGCCACTCGTGCGTATGGACCGTCAACAACTCGGTCATGTCCGCTTCGGTGACGTTGAGACCTTCGACATTGATCGCGGTGGCCGTCGGAACGAACCCGATCGGCGTCTCGACGGCGTCGCCGCGACCAGCCGTTCGCTCGAAGACCCACTCGAGCACACGACTGTTCTCGCCGTAGCCGGGCCACAGCCAGCGGCCGTCGCCACCCTTGCGAAACCAGTTCACGTAGAAGATCTTCGGCAGTGTGGCCTCGTCGAAGCGCTGGGAGAACGTCAGCCAGTGGGCGAAGTAGTCGGCCATGTTGTAGCCGCAAAAGGGCAGCATGGCGAAGGGGTCACGTCGCAGTCTGCCGACGGTACCGGTCGCCGCGGCCGTCGTCTCAGAGGACAGGATCGAGCCCAAGAAGACGCCGTGATCCCAGTTGCGCGATTGGAAGACCAGCGGAATCGTGTTCGCGCGGCGACCACCAAACAAAATGGCGTCGATTGGCACACCGGCCGGATCTTCCCACTCGGCGGCAATCGCCGGATCCTGGGCGGCCGGGGCGGTGAAGCGAGAATTCGGATGGGCCGCCGGGGTACCCAGGTCCTTCGACCACACTTGGCCCTTCCAGTCGAGAAGGCCCTCGGGCGGATCGCCCATGCCTTCCCACCAGATGTCGCCGTCGGGAGTCAGCGCCGTGTTGGTAAATATCGTGTTGGCCTGGACCGAGAGCATCGCGTTGGGATTGGTCACCATGTTGGTCCCGGGTGCGACCCCGAAGAAGCCGGCCTCGGGGTTGATCGCGTAGAGACGTCCGTCAGGACCGGGCTTCATCCAGCAGATGTCGTCACCGATCGTCTCGACTTTCCAGCCCGGCAACGTGGGCACCAGCATCGCCAAGTTCGTCTTGCCACAGGCACTGGGAAACGCGCCAGTCACGTAGCGGGTTTCGCCGGCCGGGTTGGTGAGCTTCAATACCAGCATGTGCTCGGCCAGCCAGCCGTTGTCGCGCCCCTGGGTCGAAGCGATACGCAACGCGAAGCACTTCTTGCCCAAGAGGGCGTTGCCGCCGTAACCCGAGCCGTAGGAGATGATCTCGCGGGTCTCGGGGAAGTGCACGATGTACTTGTTCTCGGCGTTGCACGGCCACTTGACGTCGACTTGACCTTTTTCGAGCGGCGCGCCGACCGAATGGAGGCACGGCACGAACTCGCCGTCGTCACCGAGGACTTCGAGCGCGCCAGTGCCCATGCGCGTCATTATCTTCATATTGACCGCGACGTAGGCCGAGTCCGTGACTTCGACCCCGATGTGGCTGATCGACGAACCGAGTGGCCCCATGGAGAACGGCACCACGTACATGGTGCGACCTTTCATCGATCCCGCGAAGAGACCCGTCAGGATGTCGCGCATCTCGCTCGGTTCGCGCCAGTTATTGGTCGGACCGGCGTCGCGCTCATCCTTGGAGCAGATGAACGTGCGGTCCTCGACGCGCGCGACGTCATCGGGGTCCGACGTCGCGTAGTAGCTATTCGGTCGCTTCGACTCCGAGAGTCGGATGAAGGTGCCGTGGTCGACGAGGAGTTGACAGAGTTCGTCGTACTCCTGATCCGATCCGTCGCACCAGTGGATACGATCGGGGGTTGTGAGCTGCGCTATCTCTTCCACCCACGAGATCAGTTTCTTGTGTTGGGTCGGGTACGACACGTTGAGTTCCTCCACTCATAGGGCGCCGCAACGCTGCGACGCACGCCTGGTTCACCAGGTTCATGCCCACGCCGACTGACCCAACAGTCCCCGAAGGGGTTTACTCCCGACGTGAAGATGACGTCATCGAGCGTATCGCCCAAATAGTCGGACAACGCCATATTCCGAAGGGCGAACGCCATATCGGCGACGACGCCGCAGTGCTCGCGCCCCTGGTCGGACAGTCTGTGATCAGCACCGATGTCGCGGTCCTCGATGTCCATCTCGATTCGCAATACTTTCCATTGGAGGACCTGGGGTTCAAAGCGGTCGCCGCGGCGGTCTCGGATTTGGCCGCCATGGGCGCGCGTGTTCGTGGCGCGGTCGTCGCGGTGACGGCTCCGGAGGGAACGGACTTAGAAGAGTTGCACCGCGGCATCGCCGACGCCTCGATTCTCACCAACTGCCCGATCGTCGGCGGTGACCTCGCACTGGGTCGCGACATTGCGGTCGCGGTCACGGTCTTGGGCGATTGTCCCGGTCGAGGCGCGATCTACCGCTCGGGCGCGAAGCCCGGAGACGAATTGTTGGTCACCGGCGCGCTCGGCCGTTCGGCGGCGGGTCTTCGGCGTCGCCGGGCCGGCGCGCCACTTGCCGACGAACTGGTCGTCGCGCATCGTCGGCCGTGGCCCCGTCTCGCCGAAGGTTTAGCGGCGCGAGGAGCCGCGGTTCACGCGATGATGGATCTCAGTGACGGACTCGGGCTCGACCTGCACCGACTGGCCGACGCGTCCGGGGTCGGCTTCGAGTTGACCGACGTCCCGGTCGCTGACGGTGCGACCGTCGACGAGGCGATCGGCGGGGGAGAGGACTACGAGTTGTTGATCGCGACCGATGACGCGGCGCGACTGCGGCTGGTCTTTCAGGACCGGGGACTGCGGGCACCACTCACGATCGGGAAGGTTGTCTCGGACGAAGCGACGAGGACTTTACGAGGAGAAGTGTTCGAACCGCGCGGCTGGCAGCACCAGCTTTGAGTTACGCCTCGACGACGCGGCGAACGGGCTTGGTGACCTTGCCCGAACGGATGCAGCCGGTGCAGACGTTCATACGCTTTTGCGTACCGCCGACCATGGCGCGAACGCGCTGGATATTCGGGTTCCAACGACGCTTGGTACGACGGTGCGAGTGCGAGACGTTCATGCCGAACGACGGCTTCTTACCGCAGATTTCGCAGACGGATGCCATGATGAACGTTCTCCTTGGTCGTAGGCGCCATTTGGCGCCACCGGACTAAACCGAATGTCCATTGTAGCATTTCGAACAATGACCACTCCGTTGACGCTGTCCGCGCGCGAACTGCGTTCAACGATCGCCACCTACCTGGATCTGCTGCGTTCTCATAAAGAGGTCATCAATCGACTGAACGTCTATCCCGTACCGGACGGCGATACCGGGACCAACATGACCCTCACCATCGAATCGGTCACCGCCGAACTGGGTCCGCTGGCCGACGACGCCGAGATGGCCGAGGTGTGCAAGGCAATCGCCCACGGCTCGTTGATGGGCGCGCGGGGCAACTCCGGGGTCATTCTTTCCCAGATGTTGCGCGGACTAGTGGCCAAATTCCCCATCAAGGGTGACGTGTCGCCTGATCTGTTGGCCGAGTCGCTCGAGAACGCCGACGTCCTCGCGCGCCAAGCCGTCGTTCGCATCGTCGAGGGCACGATGTTGTCCATTGCCCGCGCCGCGGCCGAAGGAGCTCGTGCGCACGGCGAGACGTTGATCGAACTCGTGCGCTCGGCCCGCGACCGCGCGAAAGACGCGCTGGCCTTGACGCCCGAGCAGCTCCCGGTACTGAAACAGGCCGGGGTCGTCGACTCCGGCGGCACGGGACTCCTGTTGCTCTACGACGCACTGTGCAGCGTGGTCGCCGACGATCCGCTACCGATCGCGCCGTCGGCCGATTCCATCTCGGTGCACGTGCACGAAGAGACCGACGAACGCGAATCGAACATCGCCGACCTTCGCTACGAGGTGATGTACTTCCTTGACGCCGAGGAGGACAAGATAGACGGTTTCCGCGAGGTCTGGTCAGGAATCGGCGACTCCATCGTCATCGTCGGCGGCGACGGTCTCTACAACTGCCACATCCACACCGACAACATCGGCGCCGCGATCGAGGCGGCCCTCGACGCTGGTCGACCGCGTGACATTCGCGTGACCGATCTCTCCGAGCAGGTACTCGAGGAGCGCTGGGTCCGCGAGGGCAGTGCCGAGCAACTCGAAGTCGAAGTTCACCCGGCACCGACGACCGCCGTGGTCGCGGTCGTCGTCGGCGAGGGCGTCGGAAGGATCTTTCGTTCGCTCGGCGTGCGCGGCGTCGTGTCGGGCGGACAATCGATGAACCCGTCGACGGCCGACCTCGTGGCGGCGGTGCGCGCCACCGGATCCGATCAAGTGGTCCTCTTGCCGAACAACAAGAACATCCGTCCGGTCGCCGAGCAGGTGAACGACCTGGTCGAACAGACCGTCACGGTGGTGCCGACGAATTCCATCGTCGAAGGCTTCGCGGCGTTGCTCGACTACGACCCGGACGCCACGGCCGAGGCCAACGCCAAAGCGATGAGCGTCGCGGCGTGCAACGTCGTGGCGGCCGAAGTGACCCGGGCGGTGCGCGACACCACGACCGACGTGGGCGAGGTGCGTGTCGGTGACTGGATCGGTCTCACTGCCGACGGCGTGCGCTCCGTCGATGGCTCGATCGCCGGGGCGAGCAACCGACTCTTGGACGAAATCATCACGCCTGAGCACGAGTTGGTCACCATCATCGAGGGTGAGGGATCCTCACCGGCCAACACTCGACGGATCACCGAGTTCCTGGCCGACGAACATCCAAGAATCACCGTCGAAGTCCATCACGGGGGCCAGCCGTTGTACCCCTATTACTTCGGCATCGAATGAGTGAGACGGCGCCACGCCGGCTTCGTGAGTTAGGCGACATTCCGGTCAGCCAACTGCGCCACATAGGCGAGAAGCGCACGGCCGCGTTGGCGACACTGGGCATCGACAACGTCTTCGATCTCCTGACCATTTATCCCCGTCGCTACATCGACCGCACCAAGCGCGTCGATCTCTCGGATCTCACTGTCGGTGAAGAAGCCGCCGTATTCGGCGAAGTGACCAAGATCAGTGGTCGGCGCACGAAGAACGGACGCGTCATGGTCGAGGCCAGCGTCAGCGACGAAAGCGGATCGTTCAAGGTCGTCTTCTTCAATCAGGGTTGGCGCGAACGTCAGCTGCCGAAAGGCGTTCAGGCGCTCTTCTTTGGCAAAGTGACTGACTACAAAGGCCAGCGTCAGATGACCAATCCCGTGGTCGACGTGATCATTGGGCCGTCCGGGGACGAACGAGACGCCTCGCGCATTGGTCGCGTCGTGCCGATCTATCCGGCATCGGGCAAGGCCGGACTCACTAGTTGGGAAATCGGCGGCTTCATTGACGAAAGCCTGCGTCGGGCCGGACCGCTTCTCGATCCGGTCCCCGAAGTCGTGCGTCGCGAACTCGACCTCGTCGATCGCACGGAGTCGTATTGGGGGATCCATCTCCCGGCTGACATCGCCGACACGAAACCCGCGCGCCGACGACTCGCCTTCGACGAGTTCTTGCGACTCCAGTTGTTGTTAGCGCTGCGCCGTCGCCGACTCGAGGCGACGTCGGCCGGCATTCGTCACCCGATTAACACCGAAGACCTCGACGTCGGCCCCAGAGCCCTCGCCGATACCTCGTCGTCACTAGTGCGTCGATTTCTCGTCGGCCATCACTTCGCCCTGACGAACGCCCAACGTCGTGTGCTGGGCGAGATCGCCACCGATCTCTCGTCGCCACTACCGATGCATCGGCTGCTGCAGGGCGACGTTGGATCGGGAAAGACCATCGTGGCGTTGACGGCGTTGCTGGCCTCGATCGACGGTGGACGTCAGGGCGCGTTGATGGCGCCGACCGAAGTGTTGGCCGAACAACACCTGGCGTCACTGCGCAAGGACTTAGAGGGACTCACGAAGGCCGATCCTGCGGTGCTGGGTGGCGAACGGCCACTCTCGATACAACTGCTCACGGGGCGAGTGAGGTCCAAGGAACGCCAGAGTGTGTTGGACGGTCTTCGTGACGGCTCGGTCGATATCGTCGTCGGCACGCACGCATTGTTGAATGACGAGGTTCGCTTTCGCGCTCTCGGGGTGATCGTGATCGACGAACAGCACCGCTTCGGCGTCGAACAGCGAGCGGCGTTGCGTGATAAAGGTCGCCAGCGCTCGGATGAAGCGGCCGACCCGGACTTGTTGGTTATGACCGCGACGCCGATACCGCGCACGGCGGCCATGGTCGTCTTCGGCGACCTCGAGCGTTCGGTATTGGACGAGATGCCCCAAGGCCGCCTGCCGATCAAGACGTACTGGACCAAGGAAGGATTGGAAGTGGCCAGTTGCTGGCAGCGGGTACGCGACGAGGTCGCGCTCGGTCGACGGGCGTACGTGATCTGTCCGCTCGTGGAAGGTTCCGAAAAGATAGAGGCCACGAGCGCCGTCGAAGAACGTACGCGCCTCGCGCTCAATGAGTTGCGCGGTCTCGCGGTCGGCCTTCTGCACGGGCAGATGAAAGGTCCGGAAAAGGAAGAGGTCATGGCTCAGTTCCGCGCCGGCGAACTCGACGTACTGGTCGCCACGGTGGTGATCGAAGTCGGCGTCGACGTGCCCGAAGCGAGCGTCATCGTGATCGAAGACGCCTGGCGATTCGGCCTCGCGCAACTGCACCAACTACGCGGTCGCGTCGGACGAAGCGACGTACAGAGTTTCTGCTACCTGTTAGGCACGTCGCCGAGCGACGACGGGACGAAGCGCTTGCAGGCGTTGGTGGACTCCAACGACGGGTTCGCCCTGGCCGAAATCGACCTCGATCTTCGCGGGGAAGGAACGCTGCTGGGATCGCGCCAACGCGGACGAAGCGACCTGCACTTGGCCTCCTTAGGCCGCGACGAGGACTTATTGATCGCCGCTCAGCAGGTAGCTGCCACGATGGTCCAAAGAGACGGTCTCGACACGGAACCCGAAATGGTCGACGAACTACGCCTTTTCATCGACGACGAAGAAGCCGACTACTTGTTCAAGTCGTGACGATTAAGCGACCTACCCTTGAGGCATGCGAGTTATTGGTGGGTCGGCGCGAGGACGTCCGCTCAAGGCGAAGCTCCCGTCAACGGTTCGCCCGACGACGGACTATGCGCGTGAGGCGATTTTTTCCATGCTGGAGAGCCGCGGGGGGCTCTATGACCTGGTGGTCGCCGATCTGTACTGCGGTTCGGGCGCCATGGGCATCGAAGCAATGTCGAGAGGCGCTGCCAAGGTCTATTTCGTCGACAGCGATCCGGCATGTCTGGCCGCGGTCAAGCTCAACTTAGAGCCGCTCAACTTCGACGCCGAGGCTGTCTTCGTGCGCGCGATGTTGCCGGTGTGGTCACCGCCGGACGACCTCGACCTCGTGCTCGCCGATCCGCCCTACGGACCGCTCGATCTCGAGAGCGTGCTGCGTGAGGTCACCGCGAAGCGCGTAATGGTCGAAAACGACCGTCATATGGACCCGCCGACGGGCTGGATCGTTACCAAAACGAAGCGCTACGGAACTACGCTCGTAACGATGTTGGAACCAGACGAAGGTGACGTATGACGGTTGGACTCATCCCCGGATCCTTCGATCCCTTCCATAACGGACACCTGGAAATCGTCGAACGCGCCTCGCTCATCTTCGATGAGATCGTCGTCGCGGCCATCCGCAACCCCCAGAAGTCCGAGGCGCTCTTCGACCTCGACGAACGCCGTGACATGATCGCCGAGTGCCTGGGGCACCTTCCGAACATCCGTATCGTCTCGATCTCGACGCTGCTGGTGAACGTGGCGAAGGACGTCAACGCGACGGCGATCGTGAAGGGCCTGCGGGCCGTGTCGGACTTCGAGAGCGAGATGCAGATGGCTCAGATGAACCGGTCACTGTCGGGGGTCGAGACGCTCTTCATCCCGACCAGCTCGACGCACTCCTTTATTGCCTCACGTTTGCTTCGCGAAGTGGCACGTTACGGTGGCGACGTGTCAACCTTCGTACCGGCCGCGGTCGCCAAACGCCTGATCGGCAAGTTTCCAGGAGGTGGGCAATGACGTCCTTTGACGGATACGACGACCCCGAGGAGTTCCAAGAGCCCTCGGGCCGCCACATTCGCCGCGACATCGAATCGGACCTGCGCGACCTGATCGAACTGGTCGCCAACGCCAAGCAGATGCCGCTGTCGAACTCGGCGCTGATCCCGCGCGACGACGTGCTCGGGCTGCTCGAACAGGCACTGCGGAGCCTGCCCGACGAGATCCGCGAGGCTCGCTGGGCGCTGCGTGACCGCGAGGAGTTGATGGCCGCCGAACTGCAAAAGGCGCAACAACTCATGGATCAGGTCCGCGCCGAGGCCGCCCGGATGGTCGACAAGACTGAGATCGTTCGCCAGAGCCGCTTGATGGCCCAACAGATCATCGCCGAAGCCCACGCCCAATCGCGCCAGATGATCAATCAGTCCGAGGACTTCATCGACGGCAAACTCGGCAGTTTCGAGATCGTGCTCGAGCGACTCCTCAAGACCACACACTCCGGACGCGAACGTCTGAGCGCCCAGGGTCTGCCCACGTCGCTTATAGAAGAGTCCGGCACCGATGAGCAACTTTCGGGGATCGCGCCCGATTACAAGGAACCGACCGGACTCGAAGACACCACGTCGTTCTTCGACCAGGACGCGTTTTAGCCATCATGGCCTCGCCGTACCTCGTCCCGGTCGCACAACTGTTGCGTGACGTCCCCTCGCGCGCCGAGGTCGCCTTCGAGGCACTTTTCGACGAGCCCCATGAGTTCGAGCCGCGCGGACCGGCCGAGACCGACGTCTTTCCCGAAGCGACCGTGCGGTTGCAGTTGCGCCTCGAGAGTTTCAACGGGGGACTGCGTGCCAGGGGCCAGGTCGAGGCGCCGTGGCACGGCGTCTGTCGGCGCTGCTCGACGCCGGTTCTCGGGGTGAGCAGCGTCAGTGTCGACGAGCGCTTCGTCGACCATCGCCAAGAGGGCGATGAAGAGGTCTATCTGATCGAGGACGACTTCATCGATCTGGCGCCCCTGGCGCACGACGCAATCTTTTTGGACCTGCCGCTGGCACCGCTCTGTCGAGAGGACTGCAAAGGACTGTGTCCGTTCTGCGGGATCGACCGCAACGAAGCCACGTGTGACTGCCAGGCGCCCATCGATTCTCGCTGGGCTACACTGGACGGACTCCGATTCACGGACGTAGAGACCGGCGAATCAAAAGAAGTGTGACGGGCTTCGCCCGTTCAACTGAAAGAGAAGATCGATGGCCGTCCCGAAGCGCAAGACCAGTAAAGCCAAGACCCGCAGCCGCCGCGCCGCCAACTGGACCCTGTCACGCCCGGCGCGCAGCGTCTGCCCGCAGTGCGCGACTACCAAGATGCCTCACATCGTGTGCCCCAACTGCGGTTGGTACAAGGGTCGCGTCGCCGTAGAGGTCAACTAAGTTGAGCCTGCCCATCGCCCTGGATGCGATGGGCGGCGACTTTGCTCCCAAGGAGATCATCGACGGGGCCCGTGCCGCCGTCGATGAACTCGGACTCTCGGTCATCCTGGTCGGCGTTCCTGAACTCATGGGCGACCCACTGGGTCTCGAGGTCTTCCCCTGCTCCGAAGTGATCGCCATGGACGACGATCCGGCCGCCAGCGTGCGTAAGAAAAAGGACTCGTCGCTCGTGCGCGCGGCCGAACTGGTGCGCGACGGCAGAGCCAGCGCGATGGTGTCGGCGGGCAATACCGGTGCGACCATGGCGTCGGCCCTCCTGCGAATGGGACGACTACCCGGTGTCGTGCGTCCGTGCATCGCCACACCCATTCCCAATCCCGGTCACACGCCGACGGTCCTCGTCGACGCCGGAGCGAACTCCGAGTGCACGCCCGAGATGCTGGTGCAGTTCGCCCTGATGGCCAGTACGTTCGTCCGGGCCCACTACGGCGTCGAGAGTCCCCGAGTCGGGCTGCTCTCGATCGGCGAGGAGTCGACCAAGGGAACACCGTTGGTGAAGGAGACGAACCAGCTCCTGACGGCGATGGACGGGCTCAACTTCGTCGGCAACGTCGAGGGTCGCGACCTGGTGCCCTCGCCGGTCGACGTCGTCGTTACCGACGGGTTCACGGGCAACGTGGCTTTGAAGACGCTCGAAGGTGCGCTCAAGTTCACTTTCTCGGCGGTCGTGTCGGCCGTCGCGACCAATGACGAGACGAGGGCCGCCGGCGACGTGTTGTTCCAGTACTTGTTGCCGTTGGCCTCTGAGATGACGCCGGAGAATCAAGGTGGAGCGCTGCTCTTGGGCGTCGACGGCATTTGCGTGATCTCCCACGGGTCCTCCAATGCCACGGCGATCAAGAACGCGCTGCGCGTGGCTTCGGAGATGGACGCCGCCGATGTGGTCCAGAAACTGCGCCTCGCCATACGACCTGATCAAGCCTAAGTTCCAAGTCGTCATCCCTGGTCGTTCAGTAAACTCGAACAGCAACAACAAGGGAGTGGACGATGGCAGACGCTGTACCTCCAACATCACTGGATAGGGCCACGATTTTGGGCATCGTGCGTGATCAACTCGCCGAAATCCTGGAGAAGAGCCCTGACGAGATCGGTGAGGACGTCACCTTCGCAGACCTGGGCGCCGATTCACTCGCGCTGATCGAACTCGTCGAAGCGTTAGAGGAGTCCCTGGCCACCTACTCCGCCGGATTCCACATCGACGACGAGGACCTCGAAGGTCTCCTGAGCGTGCGCGACGCGGTCAACTACGTCGCCGACAAGCTGCAGGTGACCTAACGGGGCACGTGAACCTGGTGCTGTCGCCACTTGATGCGCTAGCCGAGCGAGTGGGACTTTCGCGCGAGAGTGATTACCTGAGCATTGCCCTGACTCATTCGAGTTTCGCGGCCGAGCATGAATGTGAGTCGAACGAACGACTCGAATTCTTGGGTGACGCCGTGGTCGATCTCGCGGTCGCCGACCTCATCGTCACCGGTTATCCGGAACTCAACGAAGGTTCCGGCTCGTTGGTGCGTTCGCGTGTGGTGAACGAATCGTCCTTGGCCGAGGCCGCGACGCGTGTGGACTTAGCGAGCGCGATGCGCATCGGTCGCGGCGTGAAAAAGGAACACGGTTTGGAGCGACCATCGCTGCTGGCTGACGCCTTCGAGGCGCTGGTCGCGGCGATTTATTTGGAGAGCGGTTACGACGCCGCCAAATCCTTCGTGCAGGACATGTTGGCCGACGCAGTCGCCGAAGCGGCGTCGCGTCCGGGCGAAGGCGATCCCAAGACGCGACTTCGCCAGTGGTCCGAGGCGAACGGACTCGGCACGCCAGAGTATGAAGTGACGTCCTCGGGCCCTTCGCACGACGCAACGTTCTCCGCAGTCGTTCGGCTGTCCAAGCGGATCATGGGTACCGGCGAGGGTTCGTCAAAGAAAGGCGCCGAGGCGCGCGCCGCCGAAGAAGCCTGGGGGAGGCGCGATGCCTGAGCTTCCCGAAGTCGAAACCGTACGCGCGGCACTAGCACGCGACCTGATCGGCAAGAAGGTGAAGTCCGTCTCGGTCACCAACGGGCGACTGGTCCGACGTCACAAGACGGCCAAGGACTTTCGCGCCATGATCGAAGGCCATTCGATCCGCAGCGCACAACGACTCGGGAAGAATCTCGTCTTCGCTCTGGACAACGGGACGCACCTGGTCATCCACCTGGGCATGAGCGGTCAGCTACTGCGGGCCAAGGGTCCCAAGGACCCGAAACCGAAGCACACGCACGTGGTCTTCACCTTCGTCCAGGGCGGGGAGCTGCGCTACGTCGACCCGCGGACCTTTGGCGAGCTGTACATATCGACGCCGCCGGCCGAGGGCCAGGCCGTGGAGATATCTAAGTTCGCCCGGCTTTCTATCGGCGGCGACGGCATGGCGCTTCGAAAGGCCGTGCCGGAGTTGGCGCATCTCGGTATCGATCCCTTCGAGGACCAGATCGGCTGGGACCGTTTCGCGGCCATCCTGCGCAGTCGTTCGACGTCGTTGAAAGCCGTCCTGACCGACCAGGACATCATCGCCGGCATCGGCAACATCTACGCCGACGAAATCCTCTTTGCCGCCGGTCTTCGCTACGACCGCGAGGCCGAATCACTCTCCACAATCGAGATCCGACGGCTGCACCGCGCGATCTCTGAAATCCTGACCGAGGCGATCAAGCACGGTGGCTCGACGCTGGATGACGAGCAGTTCGTCGACCCCGACGGCGTGCCCGGCACCTTCCAACAGTTCCATCAGGTCTACAACCGAGAAGGTGAGGCGTGCTACCAATGCCGCCAGCCCATCATCCGAGAAACGGTCCGCGGGCGCTCCACGTTCTATTGCCCGAAATGCCAGTCGTAACGACCAGTGTCCCTCGGGAACGTTGGTAGCGTCGTGCCGTGTTTCTAAAGCGATTGACGATGAAGGGCTTCAAGTCCTTCGCTGACAACACGGTGCTCGAATTCGAAACAGGCGTCACGGCAGTCGTCGGTCCTAACGGCTCGGGCAAGTCCAATGTCGTCGACGCCGTGACCTGGGTGCTGGGTGCCCAGAGCACGAGGGCGCTGCGCAGTTCCAAGATGGACGACGTCATCTTCATGGGCACGGCGAATCGCCCGGCCCTCGGCCGTGCCGAAGTGGCGTTGACGCTCGATAACTCCTCGGGCAAGTTGCCTATCGAGGGTGCCGAAGTGACGATTTCGCGCACATTGTTCCGTTCTGGGGACTCCGAGTACGCCATCAACGGAACCGTCTGTCGTCTGCTCGACGTCCAAGAGCTTCTAGGTGACTCCGGGGTCGGCCGCCAACAGCACATGATCATCGGTCAGGGTCAGTTGGATTCGATCCTCAACTCCTCGTCCGAAAATCGACGCGCGGTTATCGAAGAGGCGGCCGGCGTCTTGAAACACCGTCGGCGCAAAGAACGTGCCGAGCGCCGACTCGCCGCTACGCAGGAGAACATCGAACGCCTCGGCGACCTCGTGCGCGAGGTCCGTCGACAGATGCGGCCCCTGGAACGTCAGGCAGTATCCGCGCGCAGTTACTCCGACATCGATGCCGATCTGCGCGCTGCGCGGCGGGCTCTATTTTCGACGCGCCTGCACGCCTTCGAGCGGCGACGCACTTCCTTGGCGAACGAGTTGGCGGTCTCGACGTCGCGCGAACGCGAACTACGACTTGAACTGGTGACGTTGGATGCACAAGCCTCGAGCGCGGCCGCCGAGATGGCGAGTCGTCGTGAGGAGATGCTGGCGTCGACGCTCGGTACCTTGCAGGGTCTGGCCGAACGAGCACGAGGAACGGCGTCGATCATCAAGGAGCGCGAACGTTCGCTGCGTCAGGCGCTCATCGCGTCGGCCGACGAGAACGTCATCGCCACGCTCGAGGCTGACGCCGCCAAACTCACGTCTGACCTTCAGAGTGTGGACGATGAAGACCTCGCGCTCAGCGCGCTCCGCGAAGCCGCCGCCCTGGCCCAAGATGAGTTAGACGCGGCCCAGCGCACCTTTGACGAGACGTGGGGCTCGGGATCGAGCGAAGTGGACGAAGCGGCGTTGGTCGCGGCGCGCCAACGCATCGCGTTGTTGGAGCGATCGGTGAACTCCCTTCGCGAGAGCGAACGACGCGCGACCACGCGACTCGGCGAATCGCGCGCTCGCGTCGCCCAAGGCACTTCGGAACACGAAATCGTTCGTCACGCCTTGGAAGAGGCACGCATGGTGCTGGAAAGAGCGCGACAAGAACGTAGTGACGCTCAGCTCAGCGCCGACGAAGCCGAGCTCGAACGTACCTCGTGCGACGAAGAGTTGCGTGAAGCGACGGATTGGGCGGCGCGCACCGAAGCCCACTCCGAGGCGTTGGCGCGGGCGCTCGACGAACTTTCTGGTGCTGGTGGTCGCGCCATCATCGGTGACCTCGAAGGTGTCCTGGGTGCGTTCCTCGATCTCATCGAAATTGAGAGCGGGTGGGAACGGGCCGTGGAATCGGCGGCCGGGGCTTCCGTGGGGGCCATGGTGGTCGATGGCCGGCGCTCCGCTCGCGCCTCGCTCGAGGCACTGCGACGAGAGAATGGGGCAGGTCTTATCCTGCCGGTCGGTGAAGGTGACGTCGCGGCTCCTGCGACTCCTGCGGGATGCGAACCACTACGACCTCTGGTGCACGCTCGGCGCAAGGCCCCGGCGCACGTGACTCGAGTGCTGGACACTCTCTTCGCACGGGCCTTCGTCGCCCCTGACTGGGAGACGGGAATGGACATCGCACTCGCGAATCCCGAATTGATCGTCGTGACGCGTGACGGCGACCGCTTCGCATCTTCGGGATGGCGAATCGCGTCCGGTCGCGCCGTCGTCACCCGTTCCGCGGTCGAAGAATCACAGAACGCCGCTCGCGAGGCCATCGCCGCTGTCGCGCCGGTGCGCGAGCGTCGAAAGAACGCCGACGCCACTGCGATTGAAGCTCGTCAACTGTTGAATCGTGCCACATCGCGTGAAGCTCAGAGCCACGCCGAACTGGAGCGACTCGAAGGTGAAGAGAGCCGGCTGAGGACGCTGATCGACGAGCTCAACTCGGGTGAGGTGACGTTGGGTGAAGACCTCGCCGAACTGACCGAGCAGATCGTCACGAATGACGGTGAGCTCTTGACGTTGCGAGAACAGTTGCCGTCATTGGAGGAGGCTGTGGCCCTCGCTGGCGAACGTGAAGCCCGTGTCGCCGAGGCTCGACAGGGACTGGAAACACTTCGTGATCGGGCCACCGAGGAGACGACTGCACTGTCACGGCGCGAAGCTGAGTTCTCTGAGCGACGACGGCTCCTCGAGCAACGTCGCGCTGAGATCGAGCAACGCCTGGAGGGTCGTTCTAGTGAGAGGGCCGAAGCGGCTGGCCGACGCGTCTCCTTGGAGTTCGATCTTCAGGTACTTGATCGGTTATCGAGACTGGTCGAGCACAGCGGTGAAGAGATTCGAGTGGCCCAGGAGGCAATGGATTCGACGTACCGCGAACAATTGGAAGCCACGCGCGCCGGGGCAGAACGCCTTGAAGAGGTTCGACGCGAACGAAGAGAGGCCGAGTCGAAGCTCGCGGAGCTGAGCGACGCTGTACGCCACAGTGAGATCGAGCAAGCCGAGTTGGTCGTCAAGATCGCCAACATCAACGAACTGATCCGACATGATCTCGGGATCGAACCTTCCGATATCGGCGAGACGGTGCTCCCGGAATTACCCGAAGGCGTGACCCTCGAAGCGCGCGTCGCTGAACTCGAAGCACGCATGACGTCGCTCGGCCCGATCAACCCGCTGGCCTTGGATGAACTCACATCGCTCGAGGAGCGTTACAAGGATCTGGACGCGCAAGTGAGTGACGTTCGCCACGCTCGGCGCGAGATCCAAGAAGTCCTTCGCGCTCTCGATCAAGAGATCATGGACACATTCTCAAGCGCGGTGGCTGACGTGAACGAACACTTCTCGAACTTGATCGCGATGCTCTTCCCCGGGGGACAGGGCCGACTGATATTGACCGAACCCGACGATCCGCTCAACACCGGTGTCGAGATCGAGGTGCGACCGCTGGGTCGCAACGTCCGACGCCTCTCATTGCTCTCCGGTGGCGAACGATCGATGGCCGCGTTGGCCTTCCTCTTCGCCGTGTTTCGTTCACGACCGTCGCCGTTCTACATGATGGACGAGGTGGAAGCGGCCTTGGACGACGTCAACCTACAACGATTCCTAAGCCTGGTCGACGAGTTCCGCGATGAAGCCCAGTTGTTGATCGTGACGCACCAGAAGCGAACGATGGAGGCGGCCGATGCTCTTTACGGCGTCACCATGGGTCCCGGCGCATCCTCCAAGGTGATCAGCCAACGTGCGGCGCGTCCGAGGGAAGTCGAAACGGCGTGATCATCGCCATTATCGTCGTCGCGGCCGCCGTGGTCCTGGCGGGAATCAGCGTGGTCGTAGTGCGTCGGCGCCGCCGTGGTCGCGCCGCGATCCCGGCGTCAACAAGAGCGGCGATGCCGGCGGTCCTCGTCACCGAACTCGCCGAACGACCGTCGCTGGAAGCACCCTCACTCGCCCAACGGCTCGGGTCGTCGCGAAGCGTCTTCGAACGTGTCCGGTCGCTCTCAGGCGTGGGGGCTCTCGGTAGCGACCAGCTGGAAACCGTGGAAGAGGTGTTGTTGCGTAGTGACGTCGGGGTCACGACGACGAACATGATCCTGGACAACCTCCGCGAGAACGGTGCGCCCGACGGCGTTGCCTACGCGGTGCGTGCGTCATTGCTCGATGCACTCAATGCCGAACGTTCGGTCGTCACGACGGCCGAGAGCGGTCGCGTACCGGTGTGGCTCTTCGTAGGCGTCAATGGTGTGGGGAAGACGACCACGATCGGCAAACTTGCCAAGCGTCAGATCGACGCCGGCCGCAGTGTCGTCTTGGCAGCCGGCGACACGTTTCGTGCGGCCGCGGCCGATCAACTCGAACAGTGGGCCACGAGGACCGGCGCCGATATCGTGCGCTCGGCCGAAGGCGCGGATCCCGGTTCGGTCGTGCACGACGCGCTCGGACGAGCCGCCGCACGGGGAGCGGACATGGTGCTCGCCGATACCGCCGGTCGACGTTCGAACAGCACCAATCTGCTCGACGAACTGAGCAAGGTGCGCCGGGTGGCGGACCGCGAGCCCGGCCAGGTGGTTGAGACGTTCATGGTCCTCGACGCGACGACCGGACAGAACGCGCTGAGCCAGGCGAGAGAGTTCCTGGCTGCCGCCGATGTGACCGCGATCGTCCTCACGAAACTCGACGGCACGGCTCGCGGGGGCATCGTGGTCGCCATCGAGCGCGAACTCGGAATCCCCGTCAAGTTCGTGGGCATCGGCGAAGGCGTCGAGGACCTGATCGCCTTCGATCCCGAGGCCTTCGTCGATTCGCTACTCAACGCCTAGCGTTAGCCTCTAACTCATGTTTGATGCCCTCAGCGAACGTTTCGAACGTCTCGGCACGTCACTGCGATCGCGCGGACGCCTGAGCGAGGCGGACCTCGACGAAGCGCTCGGCGAGGTCCGTTCCGCGCTCTTAGAGGCCGACGTCGAACTCGGCGTTGTTCGCGCGTTCCTCGAAGCGGTACGCGAACGCCTGAGCGGCGAGACGCTCAGCCAAAGTCTCTCGCCGGGTCAACAGGTCATCAAGGCCGTCCACGAACAGTTGATCGAAGTCCTCGGCGGTTCGGCGCTCAAGGTCACCTATGCCTCCAAACCACCGACGGTCATATTGCTCGCCGGTCTCCAAGGCGCCGGCAAGACCACGACCGCTGCCAAATTGGCCGCGTGGTTCAAGCAACAGGGACGCCAGCCGTATTTGATCGCGGCCGACCTTCAGCGCCCGGCGGCGGTCGAGCAACTGCGCGTCCTCGGCTCGCAGGTCGGCGTCGACGTCTTTTCTGAAACGTCGAGTCCGATAGACGTCGCGCGACACGGTCTCAAAGAGGCCACACGACTAGGACGCGACGTGGTGATCATCGACACCGCCGGTCGACTCTCGATCGACGAAGCGCTGATGGACGAGGCGCGCTCGATCAGCCGAGTCACCTCGCCGCACTACACCTTCCTGGTGATCGACGCGGTCACCGGCCAAGACGCTGTCGTCACGGCCCGGGCCTTCCACGAGGCGTTGGCCCTCTCAGGAATTATCGTCACGAAACTCGACTACGACGCGCGCGGCGGCGCGGTGCTGTCGGCGCGCGGCGTGGTGGGTCGACCGGTGGTCTTCGCCTCGACCGGCGAGAAGATGGACGACTTCGAGCTCTTCCACCCCGACCGGATGGCGTCGCGAATCCTCGGGATGGGCGACGTGCTCTCGTTGATCGAGCAGGCCGAGCAGAAGATGGACTCAGACGTCATCGCTGAGGGTGCCGGTCGGATGATGAGCGGGACCTTTACCCTCGATGACTTCCTCGCCCAGATGAACCAGGTTCGAAAGATGGGTTCGCTCGGCGGGATCATGAAGATGATGCCCGGAGTCACCAAAGAGATGCGAAACGCCGCCAGTAACGTCGATGAGGGCGAGCTCAACAAGGTCGAGGCGATCATCCAATCGATGACCAAGCGCGAACGACGCCAGCCGGTGATCATCGACGGATCTCGTCGCACTCGCATCGCGCGCGGCTCGGGTACGACGGTGAGCGCGGTGAACCAACTGCTCAAGCAGTTCAACGAGATGCGAAAGATGATGCGACAGATGGGCGGCGCGCTGCCCGCGATGCCCGGCGGCATGGGGCGAAGGGCGAACGTGGCGCAGAAGGCCCAGCGCGGCGACGCGCTGCCACCCGGTTTCGAAGCGCTGGGCGCGGGAATGAGGTCCGCGCAACCGGTCCGCGGGGGCGGTGGCAAAAGCAAGAAGAAGAAAGGTGGGAGGGTTACACCCCCCAAACAACGCTAAACTTTGACGCTCGGGTATCTCGCCCAGTTCCGGTGGACCGGGGCAAAAGGTTTGAAGGGAATTTCGTCGTGGCTGTGAAACTTCGTTTGGTACGTATGGGTAAGAAGAAGCAACCGACCTATCGCGTCGTCGCGGCCGAGAGCCGCCGAGCCCGTTCCGGGGCCTTCCTCGAGATCGTCGGGACCTACCAACCCCGCGGACTTTCCGCCGCCGAGCCCGAAACCGTCACCAATATCGACAACGAAAAGGTGCTGCGTTGGCTCCAGCAGGGTGCCCAACCAACCGAGCGGGTCGCCAAGCTTCTGAAGACCAGTGGCGCCCTGGACATGTTCGCGGCCGCCAAGGCCGAGAAGGCCGCCCAGTGAGCGACGTAAACGACTACGTCGCGGGCGACGTCAACACGATTGACGACGGCGACGACGACCAGGACGTCAACGCCGCCACTGACAGCGTCGATAACGCCGCCACGGCGAGCGCCGTCTTGCACTTCATCGCCTCGTCACTCGCCGAAGACCCCAGCGCGGTCTCCGTTGACGTCAGCGAGCGCCAGGGCAAAGTCGTCCTCTCGCTGAGCGTCGGAGCCAACGACATGGGCCGGATCATCGGCCGCCGCGGCCGCACGGCTCAGGCCATCCGCGCCCTGGTCGGCGCCGCGGGCGCACGCGATGGCGTGACGACCTCCGTCGACATCGTCGACTAATCGTGAGCGCCGAAGAGCGCCCTACGCTCGAAGTCGGGCGAATCATCAAAGCACAGGGACTCAAGGGTCAGGTGCTCGTCGACCTCTGGAGTGACCGAACCGAGCGACTCGCCCCCGGCAGTGAACTCTTGAGCGACCGAGGACCGCTTCACGTCACGGCATCCATCGCACACCAACAGCGCTTCATCGTGACCTTCGAAGGTATCGATACGCGCGAGAAGGCCGAGCAGTGGCGCGGCGTCGTGCTGTCGGCCCCGCGCCTGGATGATGAGAGTGTCATCTGGATCGATCAGCTCTACGACGCGGAGGTCTTCGACGCCGAGGGGACTCGTCGGGGGGTCGTCGTGGGTGTCGAGGCCAACCCGGCCAGCGACCTGTTGGTGCTCGACAGCGGTGCCCTCGTGCCGCTGACCTTCGTCACGAGCGTCGACCCTAATGTCCGCGTCGACGTCGACGTGCCCGAAGGTCTCTTCGAATGACCTTGCGCGTAGACGTCTTGACGCTGTTTCCCGAGGCCGTCACCGGCTACGCGTCGACATCCGTGCTCGGCCGGGCGAGTGAACGCGACGTCTGGGAGCTCCACGTCCACGACCTACGCGACGCGACCGACGACGTGCACCGCACCGTGGACGACACGCCGTTCGGCGGGGGAGCGGGCATGGTGCTGCGCGCCGAGCCCATCCTCCGGACGCTCGACGATCACACCGACATCGCGCGACCACTCATTGCGTTGACGCCGTCCGGGCGTACTTTCAAACAATCGGTCGCCCAGGAGTTGGCGGCGCTGGACGGCTTCTCCCTGCTCTGTGGCCGGTACGAGGGGATCGACCAACGCGCCCTTGACCTCGCGGTCGACGACGAGATCTCCCTCGGCGACTTCGTCTTGGCCGGCGGCGAACTCGCGGCTCTGTGCGTGATCGAGGCGGTCGTGCGCCTCCGACCCGGTGCGCTGGGCAATGACGACAGCAGCCTCGACGAGTCCTTCAGTGACGGCCTGCTCGAATACCCGCACTACACACAACCGGCCGAGGTGCGCGGTGTCGCGGTGCCTGAGATCCTGCGTTCAGGAGATCACGCTCGAATAGCGCGCTGGCGTCGTGCCCAGGCGCTGCGCCGAACGATCCAGCGCCGTCCGGACCTGATCGCGGCGCGCGGAGGACTGAGTGACGCCGACGACGCGATACTGGTCGAATTCCCAGTGTTGGAAACAAACGGGCAAAACGGCTAAACTCCTAAGGCCTCAGTGATCCGAAAGGGACCGCTCCCATGAACCCGACCGACCTCATCGACCGCGATTCGCTTCGCGATGACATCCCATCTTTTCGCACTGGCGACACCCTGAAGGTCCACGTCCGCGTCGTCGAAGGTGCTCGCGAGCGCGTTCAGATCTTCCAGGGCGTGGTCATTCGACGCCAGGGTTCGGGCGTTCACGAAACGTTCACGGTGCGAAAGATCAGTTTCGGCGTCGGTGTCGAGCGCACCTTCCCCGTGCACGCACCGACGATCGCCAAGATCGAAGTCGAATCCTACGGCGACGTTCGCCGCGCCAAGTTGTACTACCTCCGAGATCTGCGCGGAAAAGCCGCCAAGATCAAGGAGCTTCGCGTCACCGAGCGCACGCAGTAACGCGTGGGTGAAGAGGAACTCGACGACTACGAGTCGACGCTGGAACTCGCTTTAGTCCAGGAGTACAAAGCAGTCGTCGGGACGTTCAACTATGCCGTCGAGACCGATCGTCGCTTCTACCTAGCGAACGACGTCGCCATCGAAGTACGCGCCACGGGAACGCCGACATTGCTTGAGGTGACGCTGAATGACGCCTGGGTGTGGGACATGTACCGCACCGCTCGGTTCGTGCCATCTGTTCGAGTGCTCACCTTTCGTGACGTGAACATCGAGAAGTTACCCAAGGAAGACCTGCAGCCCTAGGCCATGACCTTGGTCCGACTCGACGTTCGCTTCGATGTACTCGACACGTTGGCCGATGAGATCAACGCCCGACACCTCATCGTTTCGATCACCGACGCGGACCCCATCGTCGCGCTCGGATCGCTGCACGATCGGGTGACCAATCCGCTCGGCGTCTGGTTGGATCTTTCGGATGTTTACTCGGCGCAGATGGCGGCGCGCGACGTCGCAACTCTCAGTTGGCTGGTGCCGCTCGACACCGTAGTTGTCAGTGCACCGAGGGCCGAGTCCAGTGCCCAGGTTGTCGAAGCTCTTCTCACGAACGACGAGGTCAACTTTTCCAACGACGTCGCGACCATCGTCGGTGCCTACAACCGACCGGCACCGCCGAAGCCAATCACGGTATGGAGTTGGGACGGCACCCACCTCCGACACAGGAACGAGACGCTGCGTATTGTTTCCTCGGAATCGAGCGACCTCGGTCTCACGACCCGATTTCGTTGAGGCCTAGTTGGGCTGTCGAGAAATTCGATCTGGTTGGATTCGGACCGTGACGCGCACCTGACCGACACGGCGATTGGGATACGAATCGACGCCGAGATATTTCTTCGCGAGCCGATCGACATCTTCTTCCGCGCCAATCGTCGTGAATCCCACTACGGACCCGCGAAGGGTGATGATCGAATCTTCATCGTCGGGATCGACCATGGAAACGGCCACGCGCGAGTCCGAAGCAAAGTTTCTGGCCTTGGCCCGTCCCAGCGCGGTGTTGATCACCAGTTCGTCACCATCGAGCTCGATCCAGACCGGCGAGACGTTCGGACCCCCGTCGGCGTCGAGGCTGGCCACGTGGGCCAGCACCTTTTTCGCGATTAGTTTCCGAGCCGCGGGAGTGAATGTATCGGGCATTGAATTCCTTACGTGCTGGAGTGAAGCGAGAGGTAGTTTTACTGTAATGAACATTGGTGCACACGTACGCGGGGGTGGCAAGCTCATCCCTTCACTGGAAGAGGGCGTCGAAATCGGCGCCACGTCCATTCAAATATTCACGCAGAGTCCCCGAATGTGGAAGCCATCGCAGTACTCGCCGGAAGTCCTCGAGGCCTACCGCGAAGCGCAGGCGAATCATCCGAGCGTGTCGCACACGTTCTGTCACGCGACGTACTTGATCAACTTGGCCACACCTGACGAGGAACTCTATGAGAAGTCCGTCGACTGCTTGATCAGCAACCTCTCAACGGGGCGCGGAATGGCCTCGTCGGGCGTGGTCTTGCACGTGGGCTCGCACAAAGGCAACGGCTTCGAAGCGGCGTTGCCGCAGATGGCTGAGGCCCTCAAGCGCGCGCTGAACGCCGCGCACTCGGCACCACCGGGCGTCAAGGACTGCCCGATTCTGATTGAGAACGCGGCCGGTGCCGACGGCCCGGTTGGTCGCAGTTTCGAAGAAATTAGGGCGTTGATCGACGCCACCGGGGGCGACGAACGGATCGGTCTGTGCATTGACACGCAACACCTCTGGGCGAGTGGAGTCGACTATTCGAGTACGCACGCCACGAACAAACTCGTGCACGAAATCGATATGAGCATCGGCTTGGGCCGACTTCGTTGCTTCCATTTGAACGATTCCAAGATCGAGTTGGGTGGGAACCGAGACCGACACGCCAATATCGACGAAGGGACGATTGGCACCGAGGCTCTGGCCGCACTCGTGGGCCATCCAGATTTTCGCGACTTGCCATTACTGCTCGAGGTTCCGGGAATAGGCGAGGGTCCTCGATGGGAAGACGTCATCGCGGCCAGGAAAGTCGTGGTCGAGGGCATCAAACTCTATGACGGCATGGTGTCCGCTGACCTCGAAGCGTTCGTCCTGGAGTTGCCTCCAGCTGCCACACGGAAACCCGTAAAGAAGAAGTCGACCAAGCAAGCCGGTGCGAAGAAAACTGCAGCCAACAAAGCACCCGCTAAGAAGTCACCAGCCAAGAAGGTGGCGATAAAGAAGTCACCCGCGAAGAAAACTGCAGCCACGAAAGCTCCGGCTAAGGATTCAGCCGCGAAGAAGATGACAGTCAGGAAAGCTGCAGCGAAGAAAGCACCCGCTAAGAAGTCACCAGCCAAGAAGGTGGCGATAAAGAAGTCACCCGCGAAGAAGTCACCAATCAAAGAGGCCGCAGTGAAGAGGAAGCCCACCACGAAGTCCGCCAAGAAAAAGTACAGAGGCTTACATGAGTGAGGTGAGAATCGAGTCAGATTCGATGGGCGCTATCGAAGTGCCTGCGAATCACTATTGGGGCGCACAAACAGAGCGAAGCCTGCATCACTTTGCGATTGGTCACGAAACGATGCCTCTGGCCCTGATTCGCGCATTCGGAATTCTGAAGTTCGCGTCGGTTCAGGTGAACCACGATCTAGGAAAGATTGATGCGGAGCGAGCATCGCTGATCGAGCGCGCCTGCCGCGAAGTAATTGATGGTCTTCTCGCTGACGAATTCCCACTACGAATCTGGCAGACGGGCTCTGGTACGCAGACCAACATGAACGTCAATGAAGTCATTTCGAATCGCGCGATCGAGATAGCCGGTGGCGTAATGGGAAGCAAGGAACCCGTGCACCCGAACGATCACGTCAATATGTCGCAATCGTCCAATGACACGTTTCCAACCGCGATGCATATCGCGGCGGTCCTCGAGATCACTGATCGACTCATTCCGTCGGTGAGTCGATTGCGCGACGCGCTCAACGTGAAGGCGGAGGCTTTCGGCGGAATCACAAAGATTGGCCGAACGCACTTGATGGATGCCGTGCCACTCACGCTGGGCCAGGAGTTCTCCGGCTACGTCTCGCAACTCGACGCAGACCTGGCGCGGTTGGAGCTCGTGTTACCGGGGCTCTGTGAGTTGGCGGCGGGCGGTACGGCCGTGGGCACGGGCCTCAACACGCATCCGGAATTCGGAGAGCGCGTGGCTGTTGCCATTTCGGCCCTCACGGGCAAGCCCTTCGTCGCCGCACCGAACTACTTCGCCGCGTTGGCCGCTCACGACGCACTCGTCTTCGCGCACGGCGCCATCAGAACACTGGCGGCCAGCCTGGCGAAGATCGCGGACGACATCCGATGGCTCGGGTCGGGTCCGCGTTCCGGTCTCGGTGAGTTGAAGTTGCCCGAGAACGAACCGGGAAGTTCCATCATGCCGGGGAAGGTTAATCCGACACAGTGCGAGGCCATGATCATGGTGGCGGTGCAGGTCTTTGGCAACGATGTCGCCGTAACGACCGCCGGTTCACGGGGAAATCTGGAATTGAACGTGTGCAAACCGGTCCTGATACACAACTTCCTCAACTCGGTCAACCTTCTCACCGATGCCTGTGATCGGTTCCGCGAATTCTGCGTCGAAGGTATCGAGCCCGATGTGGTGAGCATCGCCCAGCATTTACGCGATTCGCTCATGCTCGTCACCGCGTTGGCGCCTTCCATTGGCTATGACAAAGCGGCCGAGGTGGCCAAGAAAGCCCACCACGAGGGCACGACATTGCGCGAAGCGGCGCTCGACATGGGACTACTCACTGGCGAAGAGTTCGACGCGGCGGTCGTGCCCGAGGACATGACACACCCGTGACCAGACCGGCGTTACTCGACGAGGAAGTCCTACGCGAATGGATGAACGATCATCCATTCTGGCGGGTCGAGGATTCGCACTTGGTTCGTGAGATCGCCACCGTTGACTATCCGAGCGGCGCGCGATTGATTCTGGCCCAAGTTCAGCTCGCCGAAAGCCTCAACCATCACCCAGACGTGACGCTCGGTTATCGCCGGGTGCGCTTCGCAGTCTGGACCCACGACCAGGGCGGTCTGACGCAGTTGGACCTCGACTACGCCGAGGGACTCGATCTAATCATCGAGGAGGACTTCGCCGAGTTCGTCCTCTAGGAAACTGGAAGGTTCCACAGCGCCATCCATCGCGCCAGGTCCTTCTCCATTGGCAGGTCGTCGCCGATGAACGATCTCACGCGCAGTTCGAGCTCGTTGTCACGCTGTTCCGGGCCAGTCGGGGCGAAGGGATAGAAGGTTCCTTGCTTCAACAGATAGACCAACCGAACGGAGCCGTCACCCGGTGGAGTCTTCGGAACGAAACCGAAGACGGCGCACAACAACCTCGGGCCGAGTCCGTGCTCGACCATAGTGGTGTTGGCGCCGTGGATCCGGGTCACCAGGCCGTCGAGCTCGGGATCGCTCACCACCAGCCACTTGAAACCGAGTTCGTCGGTCGTGACCTTCACCGTTCCGGTCTTG
Organism: Acidimicrobiales bacterium; assembly: GCA_035532375.1. Lineage (GTDB taxonomy): Bacteria > Actinomycetota > Acidimicrobiia > Acidimicrobiales > RAAP-2 > RAAP-2. The sequence goes on along the minus strand of DATKRC010000125.1, from coordinate 18,329 downwards.
TCGTCGAAGTTGAGCAGCGCGATGATGTCGTCATCAGTCGTGATCGTCGTCTCACCACTTCCGGCCTTGAAGCACAGTCCGGCGTTGCCCGAAGAAACGAGGTCCAGTTCGCTCTGCAGCGTCAGCGCCGCGGATGGCAACGCGAAGAGTCCATCGAGTTTGGGCGCAACTTGTTTGGTGCGGCCGAAGAGAGCGTCGCGCAGACCCACTAGCCGTTGAGTTCGACTTCGAGCTTCTTCAACGCGTCGAGTCGCTTCTCCAGCGACGGGTGCGTGGAGAAGAGTGACGCGGCCGTGTTGCCGGCCAGGGCCGGGGCGAAGAAGAAGGCGTTCATGCCTTCGGACTTGCGGAGGTCGGTACGCGGAATCTTGCCCATGTCACCCGTGACGTGCACCAGCGCGCTGGCCAGCACGCTGGGCTTGCCGATGAGGATCGCGCCCGAGCGGTCAGCCGCGAGTTCGCGATAACGAGACAGGGCCATCGTCAACAGGAAGGCAATGATGTAGATGACGATCGAAATGAGGAACGTCAACATCTCGAGCAGGACGATTTGATTGCCACTTCGACTGCGCCCACCGCCCGAGAGCAACGTGCTCCACAACGCGATTCGACTTACCAGTCCGGCGAGCATGCCGACGCCCGAAGCGATCGTCATTATCGCTACGTCGCGGTGGGCCACGTGGCTGAGCTCGTGAGCGAGGACCGCCTCAAGCTCTTCGTCATTGAGCCGGTTCATCAGTCCCCGGGTCGCGCAAATGACCGCATGGTTGGGACTCCGACCGGTCGCGAATGCGTTCGGTATGTCCACCTCGGCGACCCCGACGCGGGGCTTCTCCATATTGGCGAGCAGGCACAGTCGGTCCACGATCTGGTGCAACTTTGGCTCTTGGGCGGGTGTCACCTCCTTGGCGTGCATCGAGAACATCGCGATCTTGTCCGAGAAGTAGTACTGGGAAAAGAGCAGCCCACCGCAGATCAAGATGACGAAGACCAGTTGGACCCCGACGTTCAAGAGGACCGTGAAGATGATCGCGTAGAGGATGACGAGTGCGAGACCCGTCATGAACATCCGGACGTTCAGCCCGTGGTCGCTCTCAATCTTGGACTGTGCCATTACTTTGTCTCCTCAGCGCTGGGCGCGGAATCGGTAGTCGGAGGTGCCGTGCCCGCAGCGTCGCCCGAAGGAAGTTCCGACGTGGTGCCACTCGCCACCTGTGACTTCAAAGCGGCGATCTGCGCATCGATATCGGACGTGCCCTTCGCCTTGTCGAGTTGGGCCTGGATGTCGTCGTTCGTGCTCGTCAGGTCGGTGAGGGCCCCCGACGCCAGTAGCTCATCGAGGGCCCCGCTGCGGGCCTGCATCTCGGCGACCTTGTCCTGGGCACGCTGCATCGCGGCACCGGCGTCGCCCATCGACGTCGAGATCCCACTGACCGCTTCGGAGATATGCGCCGACGCTTGGGCGGCCGTATACGTCGCCTTGATGGTTTCCTTCTTGGTGCGAAAGGCCTCGACCTCGGTCTGGAGACGCTGCGCGGTGTCGGTCAACTTCTGTTCCTGGTCCACGATGGTGGCGTGTTGGGTCTCAAGGTCGGCCAGTTGCACGGTGATGGCTTGGCGGCGCGAAAGTGCTTCGCGCGCCAGGGGCTCGTTGTTCTGGGCTAGAGCGGCCTTGGCCTGCTCGGCCAATTTGTCGCCCTGGGTCTTCAACTGCTCGGCCTGGATCTCGACGCGCTTGCGCGCTGTGGCGACGTCAGCAACAGCGCGCTTCACCTTGGTGAGGTTGTCGAGCTGTTGTTCGTAGGAGAGATCGAGTGTCTGGCGCGGGTCCTCAGCCTTATTCAGGGCCGCGTTGGTCTTGGCCTGGAAGAGGGTACTGATGCGCTTCATGATCCCCATGGGACCTCCTTAGTTACGAATCCACACTAGGGGGCGACACGGGTACCCCGCGAACGAATTGCCGCTGACGCTTTGTAAGAAAGTGATTAATTCCGAGGAAGATCGCGGTCCTGTTGGGCGGCTTGGACAGCCAACTCGCCTCGGTATTCGTCGAGCGCGCTCGCGAGTGCGGGGTCGCTGAGCGAGAGGATGCGTGCCGCGAGTAGTCCGGCGTTGGTGGCGCCGTTGATCGCGACCGTCGCCACCGGCACGCCCCGGGGCATTTGGGTGATCGAGAGTAGCGAGTCCAGACCGTCGAGTTGGGCGAGGGCGATAGGCACGCCGATCACGGGCAGCGTCGTCACCGCGGCCAGCATGCCCGGTAAGTGCGCGGCTCCACCGGCGCCCGCGATCAGCACCTTGAGCCCGCGCGCACGTGCGCCGAGACCGTAGTCGATCATGGCTGCGGGCGTGCGATGGGCCGAGACCACGTGCATTTCATTCGTGATGCCGAAGCGCTCCAGTATCGACACGGCGCCGTTCATGACTTCTAAGTCCGAAGAACTCCCCATGACAATGCCCACGTCTGGCTGCATTACGTCTCCCGTGTCCCCGTGCCGTACGCTCGCGCGCTCTCCCATGCTGTCACGTGCGCCGTAGGCGCATCGTCGCCCACGACCGTGACGTGACCGAGCTTTCGTCCCGGACGCCACGACTTGCCGTAGTCATGGACGTGCGCGCCACGGACCAGTCGGGCGTTTTCAATCGAACCGGGCGCCTCGGCCCCCACGACGTTCACCATCACCGCCGCAGCGACGATCGGCTCGGTCGAGCCCAAAGCGCGACCACTCACGGCCAGGAGGTGATTCGTGAACTGACTGGTACGCGCGCCCTCAATGGTCCAATGACCGGTGTTGTGGGGACGAAGCGCGATCTCATTGACGACCAGACCCCGGTCACAAACGAAGAACTCGATCGCGAGTACACCCACCGCGCCCACCAGATTGGCGATCTTTCGCCCCAGTCGGTTCGCCTCGAGGGCCATCGCCTCGTCGACGTCTGCGGGATAGCGAACTTCGACGCACATGGCCCTCGACTGCACCGTCGAGACGAGCGGATAACCGGCGAATTCGCCGTTAACGCCGCGAACGACGACCAGCGCCGCCTCGCCGCGCAGCGCGAGCCGTTCTTCGACGACGACCTTGGAGACGGTGCTGAGTTCGTCGATCATCGCCAGGGTCTCATCGCGACTCTGCGGGAAGAGGACGCCTCGTCCGTCGTAGCCCCTGCTGGCGGTCTTCAAGACCGGAGCCCCGACGCTGTCGAGGAAACCCTTCAACATCGGATCACTGGTCGAAGAGACGACGATGAAACGCGGTACGGGTATGCCTGCGGCGTCAAAGACCCGCCGCTGGTGTCCTTTGTCCACCGCGAAGCGAAGCGCGCGAACATCGGGTCGAACGACCGCGCCACGTCGTTCCAACGCCTCGATCTGATCGAGTTCGACCAGTTCGTGATCGAAAGTGATGACGTCGACCAGGGCGGCCAATTCGTCAAGGGCCGCGACGTCGTCGGGAGGTCCGATGATTGCGGCGTCGGCCGTCGCGACCGCAGAATCGTCGAGTGAGGTGGCGAGGACCGTCAGGATGACGCCGGCGCCGTGCGCGGCTTCACCCATCATGCGCGCCAACTGACCCGCTCCCACCACTCCGACCGATACCGGACCAGTAGGTTGGGAATCGATCAACACGACCGTAACGATATCGGTCGAGCGGGGAGACACCAATGGACATCGCCATCGGAATGGACGTCGACGGACCACTCGAAAAGACTCTCGAGCGCGCAGCCGGTTTGCGAGAGCGCGGATTTCGGCGGATGTGGTCCTCCCAGATCTTCGGGCCGGACACCTTGACCGTATTCGCAGTAGTCGGGCGCGAATTCCGTGACCTCGACCTCGGGACCGCCGTCGTGCCGATCCAGACTCGCCATCCAACGATGCTCGCCGCCCAGGCGCGCACCGTGCAAGAAGCCATTGGCGGAAAGCTCTCGCTCGGTATTGGCCTCTCACACAAAGCGGTCGTCGAGGGAATGTGGGGCATCTCGTTCGAACGGCCAGCGCGTTACATGAGCGAGTACTTAGACGCCCTCGCGCCACTACTCCGAGGCGAACGTGTCAGCGTGCACGGCGAGCGCGTGAGCGCTACCACGATCGGCACCTTGGGACCGAGCGATACCCGTGCGCCGAGTCTTCTGATGGCGGCCCTGGCACCCAAGATGCTGGAGATGGCGGGGACGCTGACCGACGGCACGTTGACCTGGATGACCGGTGTGAAGACGATCGCCGCGCACGTCGCGCCGACGATCAACGCGGCGGCCGAAGCCGCCGGTCGCCCCAAACCCCGAATAGTCTGCAGTCTGCCGATCTCGGTGACTTCGAACGTCGCCGACACGATGACCAAGGTGAACGAGACACTCGCGATCTACGGGACGTTGCCGAGCTATCGCGCGATGCTCGACCGCGAAGGGGCCGACGGACCCGCCGACGTCGGACTCTTCGGTACTCGCGAGCAAGTCTTGGAGAAACTGCACGAACTGGCCGAGGCCGGCGCGACGGAGTTCTCGGCGGCGTTGGCGGGCGCGAACGACGACCGCGACGAAACCTACGACACGCTGATCCAGTACCAGTCGATGTAGTCGGCTTAACGCGGCAGTTGCGTGTGCTTGAACTCGTTCAGGTCGACTTGGTTGGTCATCAGATAGAGCAGTGAATCGATGAGTTGGACGGACGTGGCGGGCTCAGTCGGCTCACTCATGTAGCGGACGAACGTGGCGTCGTCATTGACGACGAACGTGGGGACCCCGAATGCTTCGAAGCGGTCGAACTCCTTATGACTCGCGGCGATGACGTCGTGGGGTCGCCGCGACGCGATGTCCGCCGCGACTTTCGACATGTCAATGCCGAGCGGCGCGAGGACGTTGCTTATCTCTTCGAGTGTGGTCAGTCGCACCGCCCGATCATGCCGGGCCCGGAACAGCGCTTCGTGGGCGTCAAGGAAGTACTCGTTCTGTTGGTCGCGCACCGAGACCGCCGCCGCCAGTGCGATCAAATCGGGGTCGTAGTCGGGGTCGTTCCATACGTCGAGTGCGCCCTCGCCGCGGCTCCCTTGGCTGAGGGACCATGGTACGAAATTGACCTCGTAGTCGGCCCCATTGCGCAACGCCGCTATGACGTGCAGGTGGATGTTCTTGGCGAAGGGACAGCGGTAGTCAAAGGAAAGATCGAACGATTGCATTCGGCCAGCCTAAAGGTCGCTCAAACCGGAACGGCGATTCCCTTGGAACGACACATGTCCTTGAAGGAGCAGAAGCGACACGCCTTCACCGAAGGTGTCGCCGGAAATTCGCCGTTCTCGTAGAACCGATTGATTCTCTCCCACGCGTTGGCCGCGGACTGCGAACGGGCTTTGACGACGACCTCGCTCACGTTTCGCTCGATACTCTCGCCCTTGGCGACGTACATAAGTCGAATCTTCTTCGGTTGTTCACCGAGTTCCGCTTCGCACAGCGCCGCGTAGAGTTCGGCGTTGGCGAAGGTGTGCGAGTCGAAGTTACGGTTCGGCAGGCCGCCGGTTTTGTAATCGACGATGGTGAGCGAGCCGTCGTGGTCGCGGTCCAGTCGGTCCAAGATGCCAAAGAGCGGCGTGCCGTCCACCGTGACGCCGATGCGCAGTTCCACGCCCTCACTGGTGACCGTCGTCGGATCCTCCATCTGAAAGTACGTGGTGATGATTTCTTCGGTCTCTTGAAGGAGTTGCGCCATTAGTGCATCATCCATGGCGATATCGGTACGAACATCCTCGGTGAGGATCACTTCGACTGCGGCCGGCACGAATGTGCGTGCTCGTTCGATGGTGCGCTCATCGGGTGACAAGTTAAAGAGCTGTTCGAAGACGTAGTGGGCGAAACGACCCTTCGCGCTCGCGTAGGACGCGGGCTGGGGGATTCTCTCAATCGAAGTGTGCTGGTAGCGACGCGGGCAGGCCTGAAAGTCAGACAGCCGTGAAGGCGAGAGCGAGCGAGGCAGTTCCTGCGTGAAGGTCATGATTCCACCGTAGAACCCGGCTGTGACGTCGAGTGACCACCGAGCCACCGAGTAGAAATGAAGCGTGAAACCACGTGCCGTCGTTACTCGTCACGGTCACGTGGTGCGAAGCACGCGCTGGAACGGCGTACGTGCCGGTGACGTAGTCGTGGTCGACGGCGTGAAAGAACGACGCCAGCACTGGGTCTTCGTGGCGCACGCCCTCAACGAGTCGACGAACGACGAATGGGTAGAGGTTCGAGGCGGTCGGGCGGGCGAGGCCAAGGGTCGTTCGTTTCGACCGGAGGTTATATACCCAGGTTCTGCGAAGAAGGGCTCTCGCCTCGTGGGTCTGTCCCTGGCGGAGGCTCCACAACTGCCGATCCCTTGAGACGGCCCTGATCGATCTCGTTGATCTTGCGCGAAAGGATGATCCATATCCCCGGCGCCGCCGAGGCGAGGCTGACCACGACGAAATAGGTGCGCACACCCCACTCGGTGGCGAGTGCTCCGGCCAAGACCACCCCGACGGGCGCCAAACCCAACGACATGAACCAATCGACCGAACTCACGCGCCCGAGCAGGTCTCGCGGTACCTCGGTCTGCATCATCGACTCCCACACGACGTTGCCCAGGAGCAACAAAGGTGATGCGACGAGCGGAAAGATCATGACTTCCCAGTAGTTCGTGGCCACACCGACGATCAAGCCGGAGAGTGACGAGATGGTCCAGAAGGTCCACATGACCCGAATTCGGCGTCGCGGCGTCTTTAAGTTGGATGCCACGACCGCACCGAGCGCGCCCGACAGTCCCATGACGGCGAAGGTATAACCGACGATTTCTTTACTGTCGTGAAACGTGTGAAGCAGCAAAAACGGAATCAAGACCGCCATCGGGCTGAACATGATGGCGTTGGCGAGGCCCGCCGCCACCAATCCTGTCCGGAGCCACCGCGTGCTCCGGACATAGCGAATACCTTCTTTGATTTCAGAGAACATGGTGCTTCCAGGGGTGCGATGGGGTACCGGAGTCGGTTTCATCAAGAAGAGTGCACTCGCCGAAAAGAGAAATGTGACGCAATCGACGCCAATGGCCCACGAGGTGCTCGCGGCTGCGATAACGCCACCCACGGCCGGACCGATCATGTTCCCCATCAGATTGTTCGACAGGGGACGAACGGCGTTCATCGCCGGCAGCAGATCCTCCGGGACGATCTCCGGCGTGAGTGCGGTGATGCACGGCATGAAGACCGCATCGAAGGTGCCGAAGAGCACGGCGAAGATGAGCAGTTCGAAGTACCTCAAATGACCTGAGGCGATGAGCACCACGAGGATCGCCGTGAGGAATGCGCGAACGCAGTCCGAGATGAGCAACAGGATCCGCCGAGAGAAGCGATCGACGATCGCACCGCCCACCAATAGGAAAATCACGAGAGGGGTCATTCGCGCGGCCGCGAACCACGCCAGCTTCGACGCGCTGTGGGTGGTGTCCAAGACGAGCAGCGTGAGAGCCACCAGCGCGACGCCATCTCCAAATTGGGAGATGGTCTGGCCGGTGACGAGTAGTCGCGGCTCACGATGCTTCGCCAATTGGACGAGCGCGATTTTCTTTTTCACCAGAGACGACCTTAGATGGAGGGGACCGAGCGGAGACTTCACGTGGTGACGCGCTTCACTGCGGCGCAGTGATCGCTCGGTATCGTGCAGATTGTGACCATGGACTTAGAAGATGCTCGACGTCGCTATCACTACTCGTTCACCGCTGAAGATCACCAACGTCTGCCTTTCTACTCAGCGTTGATGACGGAGCTCGAAAACGATCTCGTCGCCCAGGTGCTGCTCGCTGGCATCCGCGTCGAACAGAGAAACCCGATGTTGGTCTTGGCGTCACTGCACCTGGCCGCCCTGCGCGGTCATCCGGTGCTCGCGCCGATCTATCTCGCCGCGCGAGAGGGATCGTTGTCTGATCCCGAGGTCGCCGCACGACGGGTGCTCGAAGTCGTGAACGCGCAACCGGATTTGGTTCGTTCACAACTGCATCGTTCAACGCAGACGAATGAGCCGGGGCGTTCGGCGGTCTTCCAGACGGTGATCGCACTGATCGCCCGCGACGGTCATCCGTCGATCAATCTGATCGACGTCGGTACGGCGGGCGGTCTGAATCTCTATTTCGATCAATATCCCGTTCGCGACACCGATGACGACAATCCGCTGACGCTGGTCTGTCGTGACGAGACGCCGGTCGACCGCTTGCTTGCATTACCGAGTGTGGTCTCGCGAGTCGGCATTGATCCGTCGCCCCTCGATCTCGCGAACGATGACGACCGGCTGTGGCTGGAAGCCTGCCTGTGGCCCGAAGAGCCTCGGCGCATGACTCGCCTCGAAGCGATCATCGCCCAACGCACCTCATGGCCCGAAGTGACGGTACTGCGCGGGACGGTCGCCGAGCGACTCGACGACGCGCTCGCCCTCGGCGATCCGTCGATGCTGACGGTGGTGCTCAACAGTTATGTCGTGGCGTATTTCTCAGGAGACGAACAGACGGCGTTCTTCAACGACATGGTTGAACGCTGTGCCAAAGGCAACGTTGCGTGGATCTCCCTGGAATCACCGTTCATGGTGAATTTCCCCACTACGTCGACCGAGAGCGAGAGTGCGCGAAAGGGCGCCACCGAAGTCCTCGTGACCCTTCCCGGATCGGCCCCGCGTCATTGGGGATGGTGTCATCACCACGGCCTGTGGACCGAGTTGGACGTGCCAGTTTGACTCGTCAGGACTTCACCGGTGTTGGTGTGGTCACGGAGCTTCGGACAAGTGGTGCAGTTCGATGGTGACTCGACCGCGACCAGCGGTGATGGCACGAAAGTCGAGACCGTATCGGTGCAAACCGTCCTCGGGGATGTAGGAGATCACCGTGACGTTGTCGCCGTTGTCTTGATTCGTCGAGACCACCTTGCCCCTGCGACCCTTGAGATCATTGAGGACCTCGCCGAGGTATTCGGTCGGAAACGACGTGGTAACTTCCATGATGCGCTCGAGCACCACCGTGCCCGCAGCTTCGAGGGCCGCGCGAAGGCCCAATGATCCGGCGGCGTCGAAGGCCGCTTCCGACGAGTCGACGCTGTGGAACTTGCCGTCGAAGAGCGTGACGCGAAGGCCCACGACCGGGAACCCAGCCGGGCCACCGCGCGCCATCGACTTCTCGATGCCGTTGCGCACGGCGCTAATGAACTGTCGCGGTACCGCGCCGCCAACAATGGCGTCGACGAACTCGAAGGGCTCATCGGGCTTGATTGGCTCGACCTTCAGATTCACCACCGCGAACTGACCGTGGCCACCGGTCTGCTTTTTCAGTCGACCTTCGCACTCACGGGCCGATCGGATGGTTTCGTAACGCTGGACGTCGGGTGTGGCGGTCGTCACGTTCACGTTGAAGCGTCGTCGCAACCTTTCCAGCGTGACCTTCAGATGCGTGTCGCCCATGGCATCGACCACTAGGCGCCGCGACACGGGGTCGTGACGCACGCGCAGTGACGGGTCTTCTTCCGAGAGCCGGTGCAGGGCGGTCGCGATCTTGTCGTCGTCATCGTGGGACGCGCTGAGGAGAGCCACCGAAAGCGCCGGTGCTGGTGATGGTGACGTCAACGTCGCCAAATCGACGCCGCGCTTGGCGAGCACGTCGCCCACTGCCACGTCACTGAGTTTGGCGACCACGACGACGTCGCCAGCTACCGCTCGAGTAACCGGCACCAACTTGGAGCCGAAGAGATGATGGAGACCATGGAGGCGTTCGTCGTTCCTTGTGCGCACGTTGACCAGGATCATGTCCGGTGTGATGGTGCCCGAGATTACCTCCATGACGACGATGCGTCCGACGTAGGGGTCGACAATCACTTTGAAGGCCCTCATAATCGGTTCGCCGTCGGGATCACGATCGAGGAACGTCTCGTTACCGTCCTTCATCGCCGGAATCGGTCGCGAGACGGCGATCTCGTCGAGGAGCGTAGCGAGACGATCCACGCCGACCCCGCGCGTCGCCGATCCGCACGTCACCGGCACGATTCGACCCTCGATCATCATTTCAGCGAGCGCCGGTTCGAGCTCTTCCATGCTCGGCACGTCACCTTCGAGGTAGCGCTCGGTGAGCGAGTCATCGGCGACGACGATCGCTTCGATCAGACTGGCGCGCACTCTTGATTCCATTTCGGCCAACTCCGCGGGCACCGCTGCGTGACGCGGCTCGTTGCGGTCATAGAAGATTGCCTCGTCGGCCAACAGGTCGACCACACCAAGCAGATCGGGACCTTCGCCGATCGGCAACTCGAGTGGCGCGAGCTTCGGTCCAACCAGTTGCTCGAGCGAATTCAGCGTCGATTCGAAATCGGCGCGCTCGGCGTCGAGGGCGTTCACGAAGATGACGACCGGCACGTCGGCCTCTCGCGCCAGGTCCCAGATGGCGACGAAGTCGCCTTGGACGCCGTCGACGGCGGATACCACGAGGACTGCGACGTCGGCCACGTCCAATGCGCGCTCGACCTCTCCGTGGAAATCAATCAGGCCAGGGGTGTCCAGCAACGTCAATTTGTCCTCGCCGACCCACACCGGCGCCATGGCGATGCCGAGCGACATTTGGTACTTGCGCTCCTCGGGATCGTTGGCGCCGAGCGTCGTGCCAGCATCAACCTTTCCCGCCCGCTCCAATCCACCAGTGGCGACGACGAGGGCTTCGAGCAGTGACGTCTTGCCGACGCCATTTCGACCGATCAGCGCGACGGTCCGGGCCTTGGGGTGGCTAGGGGCGATGGTCAATGGCACCTCGATTCACGAGCGTTTGCACATAACGTAGTCGTCGCGAGCGAGCGCTGCTCAAGCCCTGAATGTATCGGCAGAATGACGTTGTTATGTCGCGCGAGCGCGATGATACGGCCCTGCGAAAACATGACACCCAACAAGATGACTACGGCGCCAACCGGTTCGTACCAAAACAGATGTTCGCCCAAGAAAACCATCCCGACGATGACGACGGCGATCGGTGAGAGGTACGCGACACCGGCCGCCGTCGAACTGTCGGCCGCGTCGATGACTTGGAAATTCAAGATGTACGCGCGAAGCCAGTACTGGAGACGCCGAGCGCCAACATTCCCGCCCGTGCCGAGACCGAGGTGTCCGCGGCGCGGTGGCGCGACGATCTCGGAGATGAAGAGGCCCGGAATCAGAAACGCCGCGCCGAGCCACTTGACCGGTCGCCTTGGCGAGGGCTGTCTCGGGGTCATTCGAGAGATGACAGCGTGCGTAAGGAAAGGCCACGCCGTAACAACAGACCGCACCGACGCAAGCGAGCGTCCCGAGGAGCTGACCGGTGCGAAGTCCTTCCCACAGGCCGAGCACTACCAGCACACCGAAGAATCCCAGGATCAGACCGAGGATTTGCTCACGCGTCGGTTTCTCCTCGCGGAACGCGATCAACTGACGACGATCCGCCGGACGCGCGCACCGTCAAGGGGTTGGGCAACCGCAAGAATGAACTATTTCTGGAGGAGATGAAGAAGGACGGCGTGAAGGTCTTCGACGGAGCGGTCGCACTCGTGCACGAGCTGCATGAGCGTGGGACCAAGGTCGTCGTCGTGTCCGCGAGCGAGAACACGAAGGAGGCACTGGCGGCGGGGGGCATTGTTGACCTATTCGACGCGATGGTCGACGGACACGTGGTCAAGGATCTCGATCTCGCGCGAAAGCCGGCGCCTGACAGTTACCTAAAGGGGGCGAAGGTTCTCGGCGTCGCGCCGATCAATGCGGTGGTCCTCGAAGACGCCCTCGCCGGTGCTAAAGCAGGTCGGGCCGGTCACTTCGGGCTTGTCATTGGTGTCGACCATCACGATGCGGCAGGTGCGCACGATTACGATGATGAACTTCGCGACCACGGTGCCGTCGTGGTCGTGACGAGCTTCGCCGAACTAATGGACCGTGTCTGAGAGCGCGACTGGCGTTCGATTAGACGCTCCCGATCGGATTCACTTCCCGTGAAGGTCTCGGGCCACGCGTCGTCACACTTCCGGTGCCCGCTACGGCCGTCAACCCGCTGAGTGTCACCGAGTCGCGGAGATGCGGTCAACTATTCGACACGGGATCATTTCGTCCTCGTTGAGGTGGTAACTAGCGCAGATACGGTGATAGCCGTCGGCCACCCAGAGCGGCGTGCCTCGCACCAGTAGTACGGGGGAGAGCTTCTCACCGGACTTCACCTTGGCGAGATCCTTCTCCACCTGATGGTCGTCGGCCGCCAGATGGGGCAATCCACTGGCTCGGAATATGTCCTTGGCCATGAAGTGCTCGATCCGCGAACTCCGCTTCATTGTCTTTACGATTTCCTTTGCCTCGCGGGGATCAGTCTTGAGAGACAAGTAATTGACCGCCGCTGGATAATCTTTCTCGTCCGGCTCTTCCTTCCAGTGCTCCGTCTTCATGGTGACCTCCTGGTATTCCCACAAACTGGTCGAATCGTTGCCCTCAAGTGAGCCTAGTTCCGGCTTTCCTAAGAAAATCTTTGGAGAGCTAGATGTGACTCTGTGTACTTCCCGAACTTGACCGTGTCTCTATCACGCACGTCTCGTAGCAAGGAACTATCACCAAGGGCAAAGAGACCGTGTTCGTTGATTAGACGAGAGGGCGCTTTTCTAGTCGTCGAGCGTACCTTGTGCTGCGGCGACGGCGTCTCTGTCACCACCACGACCGCGCAACACGGTGGCGAAGGCGACGGCGAGGATGGCACCCCCAACTGGGCCGACCGCGTAGACCCAGAAATCGGTGAAGTTGGTGGCCGCCAAATCTGGACCAAATGTTCGTGCCGGGTTCATTGAGGCCCCCGACAGTGGGCTGGCCCACAGCCCCGCCAGGGCGATGTAGCCTCCGACGCCGAAGGCGCCCAGAAGGCCAACGTTCTGCGCGCCCGAGGCGGTGCCGAGGATCACGCTCACGAGGCCCACGGTCAAAATCATCTCCATCCACATGGCCGCGGCGCCCGAGTAGCCGCCCGCCGGGTAGTTGGAGCCGTAGACGGAGGAAACGTTTAGGACAGCGTGTAATAAGAGTGCGGCGAGAGTGGCGCCGACGAGTTGGACGACGATGTAGCCCGGCACACGACGCCACGGGAAATCCCCGCGAAGGGCAAAACCGATGGTGACGGCCGGGTTCAGGTGCGCACCACTCACACGGCCCATGAACAAAATAATTGCCATGACCATGAGCCCCGGTGCGACGACGGCTGCCGATCGTCCGATCGTGCCGGGAAAGGCGGCGTTCATCATGGCGGCACCGGCGGCGACGAGCACGAGGAAGAAAGTGCCGAGTAGTTCTGAGAAGAGACGGCGCCACTCTTGACGCGGGTCCTTGAAGTTCTCGATTCGCCCGTGGACGTCACGTCCGTTTTGAGCGACGGAGAGCGTATCGGGGATCTCGTGTCCAGCGCTCATCGTCTCCGCACCTCCGATCGAATGTCTCAATTGGTCAATCGGACACTCGTGTCGTCACCGAAGCACCAGAGTATTCCCTCACAGCGGCCGCGCGACTGGCCATCGTGTGTTCCGTCGAAGCAGCCCCGTGGAAACTCGCTGCTAAGCCGCTCTACGTTCGAAGATTCGAAGGCCGTCAAAATGTCTGTTCTCACAAGTAATTGGACGACCCGGACCACGAGCCGTGGTCGGGATGAGGCAGAGAAGAACGTCACCGACGTGCAGATGATCGCCGCCATTGGGCGACAATGCTCGTCGCGCGAGACGACGGGATGGCCCTTCGTCGGCCCGTAGAGCGAGAGTTGGTGATTATTAGGAGATTTGTGCCATCGTCGTCGTAGGAGCTTTATAGGTGTCACATACGACATAGGTCGGTGTCTCAATGGTGAGAGCAAGTGACCACAGGAGGCATCATGACGAACTGTACGCGGATCCCGCCAGCAGAATTAACCGGACTTTACGGCGCAATTGTCAAACGGATGTCACGCAAGTTGTTCGGAGAGGTTCCGGAACCGGTCGGAGTGGCGTGGCACAACCGTAAGGCGCTCAACTTGAGTTTCAGCATCGGTCGAAAGTCACAAAAAATGGATCAGTGCAACGAGAACTTGAAGTCATTCGCTCACATGGCGGTGGCCAGCCTGATCGGTTGCAGCTTCTGTCTTGACTTCGGTTACTTCCAGGCTCACAACGAAGGACTTGACGGGACCAGGGCCCGTGAGGTGCCCCGGTGGCGCGAGTCGGACATTTTCACGCCGTTGGAGCGCGACGTCTTGGAGTACGCCGAGGCGATGACCCAGACCCCACCGAGCGTCACTGACGAACTTTCTGCTCGACTCTTGAAAGCGCTCGGCGCTTCAGCGCTCGTAGAGTTGACGACGGTCATCGCGCTGTCGAACTTCATGGCCCGATGCAATACAGCCTTCGGCGTAAAGTCCCAGGAGTTCTCAGCGGCCTGTGGCCTCGAGCCTCTCGCCGTAGCCTCGAGGACATGAGCGACGACCCGTTCGTCTCGCACCGCGGCTTACTCTTCACTGTCGCCTATGAAATGCTCGGCTCCGCGGTCGACGCCGAGGACGTCGTCCAGGAGACCTGGTTGCGTTGGACCAACGTGGACCAGGCCGAAGTGCATCACCCGCGGGCCTATCTCGTCCGAATCGTCACCCGCCAAGCTTTGAATCGACTCCGAGCGCTCTCTCGCCAGAGAGAGGAGTACGTCGGGGAATGGCTGCCCGAGCCAGTCAGCACCAGTGCGGATGTGGAGTCCGAACTCGCGGCGAACGTCTCGATCGCCATGCTCACGGTGCTCGAGACCCTGGGACCGACCGAGCGTGCAGTGTTCGTGTTACACGAGGTCTTCGAGACGCCCTACGACGAGATCGCCGACATCGTGGGCAAATCACCGGTCGCGGTCCGCCAGACCGCGCACCGCGCCCGCGAGCACGTAGCTGCGAGGCGGCCCCGTATGCAGTTGGACCGAGCCCAGCAAGAAGAAACTCTCGACAGATTCCTGGCCGCCATCACCTCCGGCGACGTCCAAGGACTTATGGATGTGTTGGCGCCGGATGTCGTGTTGATTGCCGATGGCGGTGGCGTTGTGGCGGCCGCTCGCAAGCCAACGGTCGGGGTCGAATCAGTGGTGTCATTCCTCTCGCGCGTGGCGGATCTCTCCGATCTCGAAGTTTCCACCACGTGGTTCAACGCGATGCCTGGTGCTCGCTTCGAAGTACGTGGCGACGTCACCGCAGTGAGTCTGGCAATCGAGGGGGAGCGAATCACTCGGATCTATGCCATCCGCAACCCACAGAAACTGACGCGACTGGATCAGGAGGCTGATCTGCAACGTTGACCGCACTGTCGTGTGGTCAAGTGTTGTCTACATTGAGAGAGTGAAATCGGCACGACTTCATTCCTATTTGAGGCGGTGGTTGAGCGTTGTGTTGCTCTGCGCTGCGATGGTTGTGCTCGGATCGTGGGGCGAATTGACCTCGGCCCAGGAACTTTCGTCCCACGCAAAAAGTAGTCATCTGACTCCCTTGCCCACGCCTAAGGAATTGAAACACTTTGGTCAGAGCGCGCTTGTTGGGGAGGGTGTCTGGCGTCCCGTGGGGCGACCCGTCGACGGGATAGGGGCAATCTACGAAACGACCATGGTGCCGCCGGGGGGGACGGAGGCGGCCAGGGTTGCATGGATGGATACGCGTCTTCTGTCCGCTCGTCTGTACTCCGGGTCGCTGAGCCCTGGAAAGGGGCCGTATCGATTCACCGCGCCAATCTTGCCGACGCAAGCGCGGACGTTGGTGGCCGCTTTCAATGGCGGCTTCATCATGAACGTTGCCCACGGTGGGTATTACACCGAGGGACGTATGGTCGATCCTTTGGAATCTGGGGCGGCGTCATTCGTCATTTACGACAACGGCAACGTCAACATTGGTGCGTGGGGAAGCGACGTATCCATGACCTCCAGTGTCGTAAGTGTCCGACAGAACCTGGTGCCGCTCGTGGCTAACGGGCGCCTCACCGCGAGCGCGACAAGTGAAAATTGGCAGACGTGGGGCGCAACGTGCGGTGTCTATTCGTGCGCTAAATCTGTTCCCGGCGTCGATCATCAGTGGAGATCGGGCGTGGGGATCACGTCCGACGGAGCGTTGGTGTATGTGACGGGACCAGGACTCAGTCCGTTCCAGTTGGCGCAACTACTCGTGCGCGCCCGCGCCGTTCGCGCCATGGAACTCGACATCAATTCGGACTGGCCGGACTTCTCGACTTACGATCCGCCCACGGCGAACGGCCTCGCATCACCGTCAAACGGCAGCAAACTCATTGCGTCAACCGTGCAAGGTCCCTGGACCTTCTTCGAAACGTCGTGGGCGCGTGACTTCATCACCATGTCCGCTCGCTCCTAAGGGATTCAACGCAAAAGAAGTTGGAATCGATCAGTCCTCGGGCAGCCGAACGAAATCGCTCTTTGCCTTCTTGTACCAACCCATTCCTTTGATGGGGTTCTTCCAACGTCCCTTCATCTCTTTTGCAGCTTGTTCATGCGTGGTGTCGCCGTTCGCAACCATCTCCTTTAGGTGTCGGTCTTGCGCCTTGATCACCTCATCGGCCGTAACGCCGTGATGAGACAAATCACAAGGACCGCCCAATTGTTTGCACGTCATAGTTTTCATATTGACAACGTCCTCTCGATTCCGCGGTGAATCGAACGCTCCTAAACAAAGTAGTGACACTCCGATAACTACGAGCGTGGGTATTTTTTCCACCGTGTCGGTTGACAGATGACCCGCCTGGATCAATACTTGTCCAAGAAAGAGCAGTGTCGCCTCGGCTTTCCTGTCCTCGGCGGCGTCGAACTAGCGAAGGAGCCATATGAAGGATGAAGAATCCACAATGGACGGCGAAGACCGGACGGATGCTGACGTGGTGGGCGACGGCGACGAGTCCGACAGCGAGGTGATGGGCGGCGAAGACCGAATGGATGCTGACGTAGTGGGCGACGGCGACGAGTCCGACATCGAAGTGATGGGCGAAGGGGACGAATCCGATTCACACGTTATGGGCTCGGTGGAGTGACATAGGTTGGATGGGGCGTTGTCCAGCGTGTTCCCGTGTCGTCGAGCGACATCAGGACGCTGGTGGAGTCTGACTCGAAGGGATCGAGTTGACGATGCTGACCCCGAGAAGCGCGACGCCGTCACAGGGCGCGCTGAGGACGGGTGGCCCAGGCCAAGTGCGTACGCCAAGCAGTGCGTAGGTTGTCGGGTTGAAGATCATGGGATGCAGGTTCGCAAAGCGAGTGCGCCTGCGCAGGCTTCGGTCGGGCACGATCACTACTATTTCTGCTCGGACCGCTGTCGTGAACGTTTCGAAGCGCAACCCGAGCAATACACCTCGGACGTGGCGCCCGTGCACGAAATGGATGGAATGGAAGGGCCGATAGGTATGGATGGCACGAACGAAATGAGCGCACACGGCAGTACAACAGACAGCGCGGTTGACTCCGTCTGTGTCATAACGGTCAATCCCAAGACGGTCGCCGCACACCGATCTTACGAAGGTGTCGACTACTGGTTTTGCAACCAGGGCTGTGCCGCGAAGTTCGACGCCGATCCTGGACGCTATGTCAGTGGCCGCCTGGATTCCGAACACCCTTTGCAATGAGTTCTTCTCGGGAACCTAACTTGAGTGAGGAGTCATTTGTGGGCACTTACGGAGAAAGGATTCTACCGGAACTTCAAGACGAGGTCACGAAGCGGGCGACGTCGCCGAAGTCGAATTTGGTACGGGTTTGAACGTTCCCTACTATCCCAACGGTGATTAGAGGAGCGCACAACGACGTTTGTATTCTTCCTCGTCGATTTCACCACGAGCGAACCGTTCATCCAAGATCTTGAGGGCGGCAGATCGGCCCCCTGTGGGCTCGTCGCCATGTGCGTGGTAGCCGTGTTCGTGATGATGGTTCTGACGGATTACCGTCACTGCAATCAGCAAGAGCCCACCCAAGAAGAGCAGCGTGAAAAGCATCATCAACAATGCCCCACCCCAACCCATGTTCATATTCCAATCGTCGTATGGCATCGGTGACATCCCCTGACGTAACTACTTCGACCGATCCATCGTCACTCTCGACTCGGCAGTGGCACTAGGGACAAAGGTCACTTTGTATGCAAATTGTGAAGAGAAACTGACGGCGACGAATGAGTCCCTTGACAACGTAAAGAAGAGTGTGCGTCCAGCAGCTCGGGCGCCGTGAGTACAAAGGAGTAGTCATGACGTAACCGAGCGACAAGGTCGCGACAGCTTGCCGGTGCGAGTCCGGTCCGAGGAGGCGCCAAGGCCCTCGGTAGTGAAGTCCCCGGCGTT
>DATKRC010000124.1:0-47306 GCA_035532375.1 Acidimicrobiales bacterium | reverse complement strand
GTCGAGACCGACAGCCCGTTCTTGGCTCCCGTGCCGTACCGAGGGAAGGCAAACGAGCCGGCCTTCGTCACCGTGGTCGGTGAATTCGTCGCCGAAGTGCGCGGTGAGAGCTTCGTTGAGGTCCGCGAGGCGACGCGGGCCAATACGGCTCGACTTTTCCGCCTGCCTCCACGATAAAGAGGTGCCGATCAGGTAGTTCAAGGCGCACACCAACGCGAGTTGCCACGGGACCCGCCCTCTCGTAGCGTTGTGGGCCGGGAGGATTGCGATTCCTGGTGTGGTGGCGGAGGGTGGAGATCTGAGGGCATCAAACCCACGGGCGCTGTGGCGTCCGTTGTCGGTACTGATCACGATCGTCGCGTTGGCGGCGTCCGCGGTGCTCGTGGCGCCCTTGGACGCTGGCGCCGCGACGCACGC
Organism: Acidimicrobiales bacterium; assembly: GCA_035532375.1. Classification (GTDB taxonomy): domain Bacteria; phylum Actinomycetota; class Acidimicrobiia; order Acidimicrobiales; family RAAP-2; genus RAAP-2. The sequence continues at coordinate 46,889 of DATKRC010000124.1, read as the reverse complement.
GCGGCGCCACATGCCCGATCTGATCGGACTGAGTCGCGCTCAGGTCTACGCCGTCATGCACGCCGACGCGCTCTATTTCGTCACGACCGGTCCGGGCAGCTCGAACGGCACATGGAAAGAAGCCGTCGGTCAGTCCCCCAAGCCAGGGACCGTCGTGCCATGGCACTTCCAGGCGACGGTGCGGACATCGCTCGCCAGTCCTCACGGGCCACGCCGCGTGCCGCGACTCATTGGCCTCTCGCGAGCCCGGACGTATGCGGTGATGAAACGAGCCCAGCTGTTCTTTACTACCCGCGGACCAGGGAGTTCAGACGGAAAGTGGATCGTGGTCCTTCGTCAGTCACCTCGGGCCGGGACCCGAGTGCGCTGGCACGCCACCGTGGCCCTCACCGTCAGCACCCGGCGACCCGTGGTCAAGAAGCCAGTTCGTCGGCCAGTGACCACGACCACAATCAAGAAGAAAACCAAATCAACTTGCACGCCGGTAACGACGACCACCCCACCAACGACGTCGGTGCCGGTCTCGACCACGACGCTCGTGGGCGGGACGACCACGAGCGTGGCCCCGACGACCACGGCCTCGATCTGTCGACCCGTCACGACCACCACGGTGAAGCGCAAGAAGAAGGTGGTCAAATACCGCATCGGTGACGCCACGTGGTACCGCTACATTCCGGGTCACTGCGCCACGTGGTATCTGCCGCGAGGTACGCGCATCACGGTTCGCGATCTCGCCACCGGCAAAGTGGTCCACTGCATCGCCTCGGACCGCGAAGGTGCGCACGGCAACCGGGTCGTGGACCTCGACTCGCAACAGTTTGCCGAACTGGCCCCACTCTCGAGAGGTGTGCTCGTCGTTAAAGTCTCTTGGTGACCCATACCCGCACCGAATTACGAGCGTTGTTGGACGACTACGGCCTCAAACCCTCACGTGCGCTCGGTCAGAACTTCGTGGTCGATCCCAACACGGTGCGAAGGATCGCGCGTCTGGCTGACGTCGGCGCCGACGACCTGGTGCTCGAGATCGGGGCCGGACTCGGGTCGCTCACGTTGGCCCTCGCAGAGACCGGCGCCGAAGTGCACGCCATGGAAGTCGATCGTTACCTCCTCGAGCCGCTCACGGCAGTCGTGGGACCCAAAGGGGTGAGCGTGCACCACGCCGATGCGCTGAGTGCCGACTACGCCGACATCCTCCAGGGTCGCGAGGCGGTCGTGGTCGCCAATCTGCCCTACAACGTGGCGACGCCGCTGGTGCTCCACTTGCTCGAGAGTGAGCCGTTGATCCGACGCATGCTCGTCATGGTGCAAAAGGAAGTGGGCGAGCGCTTCGCGGCCCACGCCGGCGACCAAGCGTACGGCGCGGCGTCGCTGCGGGTCCAGTACTTCGCCGACGCCCGAGTCGTGGGCAAGGTGAGCCCGTCGGTCTTTCTGCCAAAGCCCAACGTGGAGTCGGCATTGGTGTCGATCGTGCGTCGTCCATCAGTGCGTGTCGATCCGTCCCTGGTCAGCGAAGCGGAGCTCTTCGAGGTCATCCGAACGTCCTTCGGTCAACGACGAAAGATGCTGCGACGATCCCTGGCGCGATGGTCGAGCGAAGGAGTCTTCGAACGAGCCGACGTCGCCGAAACCAGACGACCGGAAGAGTTGACGATCGAAGAGTTCGCGAGACTGGCGGCCGCGCGGTGATCGAACTGTTGGCCAACGCCAAACTCACGTGGAACTTAGAGATCACCGGTCGGCGCGATGACGGCTTTCACGAGATTCGAAGCGAGATGACGACCATAAGTCTGCACGACGTGTTGATGATCGATGAGAACGGGGACCACCTCGAAGTCCTCAATCCCTTCGACACCGAGGTCGCCACCGGCGACAGCAACCTCATCGTCCGAGCGCTGCGCCTCGTGGGTCGACGCGCGGGCGTGCGCGTCGAAAAGTCGATCCCGGTTGGCGGAGGACTTGGTGGCGGCAGCGCGGACGCGGCGGCGATTCTCCGTTGGTCGGGGGGAGTGTCCAACGAAGTGGCCCTCACGCTTGGCGGCGACGTGCCGTTCTGCCAACACGGCGGACACGCACTCGTCGAAGGAGTGGGCGAGCGACTGAGCGAGCTCCCGAACGAGCGACGGGACCTGACGCTCATCGTGCCGGACTTCGGTATCTCGACCACCGCGTGTTACGCCGCCTACGACGAGATGCGCGCTGACGGTTGGACACCGTCGGGGCTGAATCACCTGGAAGAGCCGGCCGGGCGAGTCGAGCCGCGACTGGCCTCGACGCTGGGCTGGCTGCGCTCGGAGTTCGGCCCGGATGTCCAGTTGGCCGGATCAGGTTCTTCGATGTTCATCGAGGGAAACCTTGGCAGTACTGTGAGCCGTTGGGGCATGACGAGTCCCGAGGGCCCTCTCCAGTTGTCCACGCTCACTACGACGCCGCGATAGGCGTCGACGAAAGCTATTTACCGGCGGCGCGACGCTGAAAGCGGGTTCGCTTCAGCATCTTCTTGTGCTTCTTTTTGCGCATTCGCTTGCGGCGCTTCTTGATTAGTGATCCCATGGCTCGAACTAACTTAGTCGGTTTCGACCGAGCGACCTGAAGGTCGCGCTCGAGGTGAGCCCCACTTGACGATGCCACTGCGCTGGAATTCCAGTACTGGCCGAGCGTTGTTCATCGACTACGTCGAAGGCTCGGCGATGGGCAACGTGATCGTGAACCGGGCTCCACCAAGCTCAGGATCGCGATCGACCGCAACGCTGCCCCCGAGTTCGGCGACGACCTGGGCGACGATCGAGAGTCCGAGTCCCGAACCGGGCAGGGCTCGCGCGGAGGCCGAACGCCAGAAGCGGTCGAATATGAAGGGTAGGTCGGCCTCGTCGATGCCCGTTCCGCTGTCGCTGACCGAAATCGTTCCTTCTCGCGATTTGACCACGATGCGCCCGCCGTGCGGCGTGAATTTGATGGCGTTGGTGAGCAGATTGGAGATGGCGCGTTCGAGCCGGTCTCGGCGTCCAAGGACGTTGGAGTTCTTGACATTGACGTCGATCATGATCTCTTTGATTCGGGCGTGGGTGCGAGCCGTCTCCACGCACTCATCAATGCACTCTTCGAGTCGCAATGTCTCGACGACGCCTTCGCTGCGCTCACCGCGCGAGAGTTCGCCGAGGTCGGTGACGAGGGCGGCGAGTTCGTCTACCTGGGTGACCATGTCGTCGGTGAGCTGACGTAGATCGTCGGGATCCAGTTCCTGGGCGCGGCTCAGGACCTGGGCGTTCGTGCGCAGCGACGTGAGGGGAGTGCGCAACTCGTGGCTGGCGTCCAGGACCAGTTGACGCTGGAGGACCTGGCTGCTTTCGACGGTGGAGAGAAGTCGGTTGAACACCCGTCGCAGTCGACCGAGTTCGTCCTCGTCCCCTTCGGTCAGTCGATAGCCCATGTCGTTCGTTTCGGCCACACCTTCGATCTCGTTGGTGACCTGCTCCAGAGGTCGCAGTGCCGTGCGCGCGAGAAAGAGTCCCAGTGCGAACGCGAGCAAGAGACCGCCGATCGCGACGAACATCAACGTACGAATGAGACCACGCAGCTCATTCACCTGACCGTCGATGTCCGTGATGAAGAGTCCCGCCGACGTCGTCTTCACGACGCACGGGGACCCGTTGGCGCAGATCTCTACGGAATTGGCCGCGATAGGCACGATGAGTTCGCGGTAGTTGTGCGTCCCGATGGCAACGGTGCGGTAGACCTCGGGGCTCTTTCCTTTGGCAATCGAGATAATCGTCGCGTCGATGGGGACGCCGGTCAGGGTACCAATTGTTTGGCCGTTTGGCAGCACGAGGAGCGCTCCGATATGTATCATGCTGCCGGTTCGACCTTCGGCTGTTGCTTGAGTGCTCAACGACTCGTCGACGGAGTGGATCAACGAATCGCGCGTCGTGAAGAAAGAAGCGAAGCAGGCGAGGATGACAGCGATGGCGGCGGCCGCGACCGTCGCGGTGATGACACGCGACCGGAAGGTCACGTGGTGCGAAGCGCGTAGCCCACGCCGCGCACCGTTTGGATAAGCCGCACTTCGTTGGCCTCCTCAAGCTTGCGTCGAAGATAGCCGATGTAGACGGCTAGTGAGTTGGTCCCGGAGTCGAAGTTGTAGCCCCAGACGAGATCGAGGATCTGGTCACGTGTTAGAACCTGCCGAGGATGACGCAAGAAGAGCTCCAACAGGTCGAACTCGATCTTGGTGAGTTCTACCGCACGAGCGCCGCGGTGCACCTCGCGTGTTTGCGGGTTCAGCGACAGGTCCTCGAAGCGCAGCATTGTGCCCTCGCCATCGACCAGGTTGTGACGTCGCAACAGCGCGCGAAGGCGAGCCAATAACTCAGCCAAGTCGAACGGCTTCACGAGGTAGTCGTCGGCGCCGACGTCGAGGCCGGCCACGCGGTCGTTCACGGCGTCGCGTGCGGTCAACATGAGGATTGGCGTGGAGTCACCGGAGCGGCGAATACGACGACAGATCTCGAGTCCGTCGACGTCGGGGAGTTGCAGGTCGAGCACGATCACGTCGGGGGCGCGAAGTTGGATCGACTTGAGGGCGCTCACGCCGTCTTCGAATAACTCGACGTCGTAGTTCTCCATCCGCAAGGCTCGACCGAGGGCGCTACGAATCGCGGCGTCGTCGTCGACGATCGCGACGTAGGAGTTCGGTGATGGAGCGGTGGTCATCGCGGCTTTCTCAGATCATTGGTACAGGCTCTAGTGTTGCTGGTTGGTGTTAAGCGTCTTCAGACATTCGCTAAGAATCTCCGAAGATTGTCCTTTGCATCAGTGGTGGCGGGTAGTTCAATCGGCAGAACGACGGACTTTGAATCCGTAGGTTGGAGGTTCGAGCCCTCCCCCGCCAGCTACATCACCCTCAAGACGTGCTCGAGCGTGGCGGCCAGGACCAGTGGTTGGTCGCCCTGGACCGAATGACCGGAGTCAGCGACGTGCACGATCGTCGCGTCCGGCAGCCGTCGCAGAAACTCCGCTTCGTCACCATCGTCGACGACTGATCCCGAACTCATGGCGCGAATCAACGTGACCGGCATCGTCAACTCGGAGAGTTTCTCCCAGAGGTCGCCAGTGTCGGGCGCTTCGAGTTCGGACTTCCCGTGTTGTTGGTGGCGCCACACCCACGAGCCGTCAGGGCGTTGCACGGCGTTGTGCAAGATGCCGCGACGCAGGGACGATTCGGAACGGGTTGGATTGTGTTGCTTCGTGCGCTCGAGCAGTGCGTCGAAGTCGTCGAAGGACGTCGGGCCATTGACGAAGTCGGTGATGTGACGAGCCTTATCCGCATTGACGCCGGGCGTGATGTCGATCAACACCAAGGCGCTCACGAGGTCCGGTCGGTCATGGGCCACGAGCAGGGCCGTCAGGCCGCCGAGCGACATGCCGACGAGTGGTCGCGGCGGTGTGATGAGTTGTTCGAGCGCGCGAGCTACATCAAGCGCGTGACTGGCGATCGCGGACGCCGGATAGATCGAGGGATCCGAGTGTCCGTGCCCCGGCAGATCCAGCGCGATGAGTGGATGTGGCGACAACGCCAACGCGACCGTGTCGAACGTGTGCGCGTTCTGCGCTCCGCCGTGAAGAAGAACGAGTTCGGGTTCCGCGTCACCCCACTTCAGTCCGCTCAATTGGCGCAGGCCGTCGACTGTCACGAAGAAGCGTCGGACGTTAGGCACCTCGGTCTCGATGTTCCATTCGCTGATGTTCTCGCCGAAATATGAGAACTCGTCGTAGGCGGATTCGCTCATCGTTGGAATCGTAGGGCGAAACTGATAAAGATAGGACGGTGAGTCGTCCAACCTGTGTCGTGGTGCTGGCCGCCGGCGAGGGTACGAGGATGAAGTCAACCCGACCGAAGCCGCTCCATCATCTCTGCGGACGTCCGATGGTGCTCTACGTCCTGGACGCGGCCGCCCAAGAAGACGTACGCGCGACAGTCGTGGTCGTCGGCCACGGTGCGACCTGGGTCGAAAAGTCCTTGACCGAACGCGCCCGCGCCGATGTGAATTTGCGCTTCGTCGAACAGAGTGAACAGCTCGGCACCGGCCACGCCGTCTCGGTGGCCCTACCGACGATTGACGATGAACTAGGCACGAGTGACGGCGACGTTCTGATCCTCGCGGGCGACACGCCGTTGCTCCGTCCGAGCACGGTCGCTCGCCTGCTCGAGGTGCACCGCGAGAGCCAGGCGGCACTCACCGTCTTGACCGCCGAGGTCGAGGACCCTTCGGGCTACGGACGTATCGTGCACTCGAAGGACGGCGGCATCGCGAGAATCGTCGAAGAACGCGACGCGGATGCCGACGAACGACTGATCACGGAGATCAACACGTCGATCATGGTCGTGCGCGCCAGTCTGCTCGGCCCGGCGCTGCGCCGGGTCGGTCGAGCCAACGCCAAGCACGAGTACTACCTCACCGACCTCATCGCAGTCCTGCACGAAGCCGGACACCTCACCCAGGCGCTTCTGTTGGATGACTCCAGCGAAGCGGCCGGCGTGAACGATCTCGTGCAGTTGGCGGGTGCCGAGGCGGTGCTGCGCCAACGCATCAACGAGAAGTGGCTCCGCCGAGGTGTGGTGATCTGGAGTCCGCACAGCACGTACGTGGACGCCGATGTCGAGTTGGCACCCGAGGTCTCACTGCTGCCGGGCACGGTCTTGAAGGGTCGCTGTGTGATTGAACGCGGCGCGCGAATCGGACCGAACGCGATTCTGACCGACGTGTCGGTGGGTGAGTTCGCCCAAGTCGGGACCGTCGAGGCGACCAACGCGCGTATTGGCGCCGAGGCTCGAGTGGCGTCATTCGTCGTGCTTGCGCCGGGTGCGGCGATCGACTCTGGTGAGGTCGTGACGCCTTTCTCGCACCGGACCCCCTAAAAGACCTCCTACAACCCTGTACGCTGGCGCCGTGGAGACACTCGCCAAACGACGCCTCGTGATGGTGACGGGGCGTTGTCATCCGGCGCTGGCCACGGACATCGCCGAAAAACTCGGCATCACGCTCACCGAGGCGAATCTGCGCGAGTTCGCCGACGGTGAGATCCATTGCCGCTTCGACGAGTCGATTCGTGGCGCGCACGTGTTCATTGTGCAAACACACGCAACCCCGGTGAACGACGCGGTGATGGAACAACTGATAATGATCGACGCCGCCAAGCGGGCCTCGGCCAAGAGCATCACCGCGGTCATTCCCAACTACGGCTACGCCCGACAGGACCGCAAGTCGGCCGGCCGCGAACCGATCACGGCCAAACTCATCGCCGACATGCTGCAGGCTGCCGGCGCCAGTCGCGTGCTTTCGGTCGACTTCCACTCCGGACAGATCCAAGGATTCTTCAACATCCCGGTCGATCACCTCGTGGCGGCCCCTGTCTTCGAGGACTATCTGAAAGCCAACGCCGAGAACCCCCACGACCTAGTGGTCGTGGCCCCGGACGCCGGTCGCGTCAAAGTAGCCGAGCGCTACGCCCAGCACTTGGGCTGTGACCTCGCGTTGGTCCATAAGACCCGTCCTCGCGGCCAGGCCAATATCGCCGAGGCGCGTCACATCGTTGGTGACGTCAACGGTCGGCACTGCGTACTGATCGACGACATGATCGACACGGCCGGCACGATCGTCGCGGCCTGTGACCTCTTGAAAGCGCACGGCGCCGAAGAGATCTGGGTGATGGCCACGCACGCCGTCTTCTCCCCGCCGGCCGTCGATCGTCTGTTCAATGCGCCGATCAGTCGGGTGATCGTGACCGACACCTTGCCGCTCGGTCCCGAGCGTCGCTTCGAGAACCTAGAGATCCTCTCCATCGCGACAATCGTGGCCAATGCGATTTCGGCGATTTTCGAGGACGCCTCGGTGTCGGACATCTTCGGCGGCGAGAACCTGCTCTGAACTGGGAACCTCCATGCGGAGGCGACTAGACTCGTTTTCCTGTGCGCGCTGACTTTGCGCCAGCCACTCGATAGGAGTTTCGATGTCACACGCCACTTTGAACGCGACTACCACGCGAGGTAGGGGATCGCGCGACGCCCGTCGTCTGCGTCTGGCCGGCTCGATACCCGCCGTCGTCTACGGCGAGGGCGTGGAACCATTGCCGATCTCGGTCGAGGCCAAGTCCTTTCGCACCGCCGTCTCGGGCGATCAGGGCATCAACTCCTTGATCGAACTTGACGCCGATGGCAAGAAGTTCCTCGTCATGGCCCGTGACATCCAGCGTCACCCCGTGCGCGGCACCGTTGCGCACGTGGACTTCCAGGTGGTCGACCCCAACGAACCCGTCGTGGTCGAGGTTCCGCTGCACATCATCGGTGACGCCGTCGAAGTGCGTCACGCCGACTGGGAAGTCGACCAGCAGTTGTTCTCCATTGAAGTACGCACCCGACCCGACCAGATCCCGACGCACATCGACTGTGACATCTCCGAGCTCAAGGTCGGCGGCACGATTCGTGTTGAAGACCTCCAACTGCCAAAGGGCGTCGAGCCCGGCGGCGACCCGACGGTCTCGGTCGTGACGTCTCGTCCTGGTCGCACCACGGCCCCCGTGAAGGCAGCCGCCGACGAGATCGAAATCGCGGCGGAATAGTACGTGGCGCTCCGGCGCTTTCGCGACCACGACCGACGCGGGAGTGCGAGCACACTGGTCATCCTCGGACTGGCCAATCCCGGTTCCGAATACGAAGGTTCACGACACAATGTGGGTGGCGACGCGGTGCGGCTCGTCGCCGAACGTCGAGGCGTGAGCCTAAAGCACGAGGGCCGTCAGCGCGCTCTCAGCGCTACGTTGCCCACCGAGCGCGGACCGGTCACCTTGGCCGTGCCGACGACCTTCATGAATGAATCGGGCGCCGCCTTGCAACCGCTCCTGCGCCGAACCTCACTGGACGATTACTCACGGCTCGTCGTGGCCCACGACGAGTTAGATCTTGAGCCGGGACGCCTGCAGCTGAAATTCGGTGGTGGCCTCGCGGGACACAACGGACTGCGCTCCATCGCCAAGACCCTCGGTACGAACGACTTCTCTCGCCTGCGTATTGGTATCGGCAAACCTCCCACCAAGGAACAAGGAGCCGACTATGTGCTTCAGCGTCCGACGGGCGCGCGCAAAGCGGCCATGGCGGAATATGTCGCCGAGGCCGCTGACGCCTTGGAAACGCTCCTCGACTATGAGTTTGAGGAAGCCCAGCAACGTATCAACCGATCGTGAGCGAAGCCACCGGCCTTCGTCGCGTCCTCGATCGCGTCGCACACGCGGTGCGCGCGGAAAATGCCCGCGGCACATTTCTTCCCAGTTCCTACGCGACGCCGCTCTCGGTTGCGGCCCACGCGCTTGAGAACGAATTCACCATCGCGGTCACCGCAACGTCCAATGAAGCCGAGCTGCTACATGACGCAGTGGCCGCACTGCTCGGCCCCGACGACGAAGTCGCCTTGTGGCCCGGTTGGGATACCCACCCACTTGAAAGGGTCAGTCCCGATAACCAGGTCATGGCGACCAGAACGCTACTGCGCTGGCGCGTGGCGAACGGCAACACTCCGCGTGTCATCATCGCCTCGGCGCGTTCGATCGCCCAGGTGTTGTCACCGGAACCGATCATCGATCCGATCGTCGTTCGTCGAGGTAGCGAACTCGACCGCGACGAGTTCATCGCGTCGCTCGCGCGAAGCGGCTATCGCCGCGAGACCTTGGTCGAACACCGTGCCGAATTCGCGGTTCGCGGCGGCATCGTCGACCTCTGGCCCGCCCAGGGCTACGAGCCGATTCGACTGGACTTCTTCGGCGACGAGATTGAACGATTGACGTCGTTCGACATCGCCAATCAACGTTCGTTGCACGACCTCGACGGGGCGGTCGTGGCCCCGGCGCGCGAATGGCTTTTGGGCGTCGACGCTCGCCACCGCGCCGAGCGCATGATCGATGATCGACCGTGGGGTCGTTCCACGTTCGACCGACTGGCGACGGGACAACTCTTCGACGGCATGGAAGGGTGGATGCCGCTCTTCGTCGACGAACCTCGAACGCTGATTGACGAGGTCGTCGGGGCGACACTGCTCGTCGTCGAGCCCGACCGAGTCAGTAGTCGCCTCGTCGATCTACTCGATGAAGAGCGAGAACTCACCGACGCGGTGGCTGCGACGTGGCGCGCGACATCGGAGATTCCTCTCCTGCACCGGACGTGGTCGGAGGTGCTCGAAAGTCGAATCGACATCGCCCTCGACGCCTCGCTTTCGGGTGCGAGCGACTCGCTCAATCTCACGTCGCCGCCGATCGTCCAGGGAGACGCCGCGCGCATCGCGTCTCACGTGCGGGGTTGGTCGACCACTCGACGCGGTGTGGTTCTCACGTCGAACGCCGCAGCCGTCGAGCGCATGGCCGATCAACTGCGTGGTGAGAGCCTGGACGTCTCGACGGACCCCACCAAGGTGCTCGACGTGCGACTCACCGTCTTGGAGAGTTCGCTACCCGCAGGTTTCAGCATTGACGAACCCGAGATCGTCGTATGGAGCGAAAGTGACCTGACCGGGCGAAAGACCGTGCACCGCGCGGCACGCACGCGCACTCGTAACGTCGATGGGTTCTTCGATGACCTGGCGGTCGGCAGTCTGGTGGTACACCGCCAACACGGCGTCGCTCGTTTCTCCGGTACGACCACCAGGGCGATCAATGGCACGACGCGCGACTACTTGATCCTCGAGTTCAAGGACGGGCGAAGTTACTGGCCGACCGAGATGATCGACGCGCTGACGCCGTACTCCGGTGGGGAACACCCCGCGCTCTCGCGCATGGGTGGCGCCGAATGGCAAAAGACTCGCGCCAAGGCACGCGCCGCCGCCTTCTTAGTCGCCCAGGAGTTGGTCGACCTGTATCGCCAACGAACCGTCGCCGTCGGCCACGCCTTCGGCGTCGACACCGAATGGCAACGCGAGATGGAAGACCTCTTTGCATTCACTCTGACCGCCGATCAGGCACAAGCGATCGAGGACGTCAAGGCCGACATGGAGCTGGCGCGTCCCATGGACCGATTGGTTTGCGCCGACGTCGGCTTCGGCAAGACCGAAGTCGCGATTCGCGCCGTCTTCAAAGCGGTCCAAGACGGTAAACAGGCCGCGGTGCTCGTGCCGACGACGCTGCTCGCCAGTCAACACTTCGCCACCTTCGCCGACCGATACGCGGGTTTTCCGGTAAAGGTCGCCATGCTCAGTCGATTTGTCGACGACGCCGAGGGCAAAGAGACGATCGCTGGGCTGCGAGACGGCAGCGTCGACGTGGTGATCGGCACGCACCGTTTGCTGTCCGAGACCGTCGGCTTTAAGGACCTCGGTCTACTCGTCGTCGACGAAGAGCAGCGCTTCGGAGTGACGCACAAGGAGTCGATCAAAGCGCGTTCGATCGGCGTCGACGTCTTGACGTTGAGCGCCAGTCCGATCCCGCGAACGCTCGAAATGGCCTTCGTCGGTATCCGTGACCTGTCGATGATCACCACGCCGCCGGCCGATCGTCGACCGATCCTCACACACGTGGGCGAGTTCAATGAGGCGGCCGTCGTCGAGGCGATGCGCCGCGAGCTCTTGCGCGAGGGACAAGTCTTCTTCGTGCACAACCGGGTGTCCGACATCGACCAGGTGGCTCGACGACTCGGGCAACTCGTGCCCGACGCGCGCATCGCGGTCGCACACGGACAGATGGACGAAGGCACGCTCGAACGCGTGATGGTCGACTTCTGGCAGGGTCGATTCGACGTGCTGGTGTGCACCACCATCGTGGAATCGGGCATCGACCTGCCGACGGTCAACACGTTGATCGTCGATCGCGCGGAGCGACTCGGTCTCGGACAGTTGCACCAGCTGCGAGGCCGGGTTGGGCGAAGCGGCCAGCGCGCCTACGCCTACCTCTTCCACCCGGCCGACCAGGTGCTCTCCGAAACGGCGTACGAACGACTTCGAACGATCGGCGACAACACCGCGCTGGGCAGCGGCTTCAAGATCGCCATGCGCGACTTGGAGATCCGAGGCGCCGGGAACCTCCTCGGTCACGACCAGTCGGGTCCGGTCGCGGCCGTTGGCTACGACCTCTACGTGCAACTCGTCGCCGAAGCGGTGGCCGACGCGAAGGGCTTCGTGGTCCCCGAAGTGGTACAGATCAACCTCGACGTGCCGGGTGAGGCCCACTTGCCGAAGCCCTACGTGGAAGCCGACGACGTCCGACTGGAGGCCTACCGTCGACTGGTCGGCGTCACCTCATTGGACGAACTCAACGACCTGCGCGACGAATGGTTGGACCGCTACGGACCACTGCCCACACCCGTTCAGGGTCTGCTCGAACTGGGCGAACTGCGCCTCGAGTGCATCGACCTCGGGGTGCGTTCGGTCGTCGTACTGCCGGCGCGCGTCGGCATCCGCACGAAACCGGTCGTCAAGATCTCGCCGCTGGAACTGTCACTCAGCCAACAGATGCGCGTTCGTCGAACCCTTGGGTCCCGGGTCTATGACGAAGGGACCAAAGAGTTTCGACTCGAAGTCTCGAACGAGGGTGTGAGTCCGCATGCGCTGCTCGAATTACTGCGTTCCCTGGTCGAGGTGTCTGAAGAGGTCAACTCCTGATTCGGTAGAGTTGCGTGGTGCGCCGTCTCATTGCCCTGTTGGTCATAGCTCTAGCCGGGGCCACGCTCTACGGTCTCAGCAGTAACTCCTCGGGCATCTCGGTCAACGGTTCGACGGTCTCGAGTTCGACCTTTCGCGCCGAGTTGGCGGCGATCACGTCCAATCCCACGCTGGGCTGTTACATCGCGGCGTTGGATCCCGCGAGTTTCGCGCCGGGCAGCGGAGGCGCGTCAATGGTCGCCGGCGGTGCCGCCGCCTGGGCCAACTTGCGCGTCGAAGGGATCGCGATCGACCAGTACGCGGCGAAGTCTTTGCACTTCCACCCCGCCGCCGCGACGTTGGCGAAGGCGCAAACGTCGCTGGAAGGCGAGTTGAGCGCCGCCGCGACCTCGGCGAGTCAGAGCAGTCAAAGTGCACCATGCACCGGGACTTCGGCGGAGGCCCTGGCCGAGATGCCGAACGAAATGCGCAACTTCGAGATCGCCTCCCAGGCGGCCTCACTCGATCTCGTGGCGAAACTCGACACGACGGTTCCGCTCACGTTGACCTCGATGAAGCAATACTTTTCGGCACACATCTCGGACTACGACACGATCTGCGTGAGTGTCGCGTTGGTCCAGCCGACGCAGGTCACGGCCTTCAATGCGGCCCAAGCGGAGGGGATGAGCGTCGCCGACCTGGCGAAGAAGTTCTCCGCTGACCAGACGGCGTCCAAGGGCGGTGCCTATGGATGTTACGCACCGGGGAACTCGAGCTTCACCGCGGTTCGTTCAGACACGATCTCCACTGCGCTCAACTCGTTTCCCAAGACGCCGCAGTACATCAACGACAACGGTTCGGAGGCCGCGTTGTTCGTCGCGCCCACGAAGCGCACCCCGAATACGTTCGCCAAGGCCGAGAGCACAGTTCTGAGTGACGTCGAGAGCGCGAACGCCAGCTCAGCCAACACCGAGAAGTCACGAATCCTCTACTACTCGGCGATCGCCATCGATCCGTCCTTCGGTCGCTGGGGACTCAGTTCGAGCGGTCCGACAGTCTTCGCGCCCGCGACGCCGTCGAGCAGTGTCGTGGATTCGACGACGGTGTCGGCGCTCGGCGGCGGCGCGTCCACCTATAAGTGAAGCCCGTCGTTCGAGTCGTCGGACTCGGTCCCGGTGACGCCGAACTCCTGACGCGTCGAACCTTCGACCTTTTGCGCGACGCTCCCGTCGCACGCCTTCGAACGCGCGTACACCCGGCGGCCGCGGCCTTCGTCGACCTGGCCAGCTACGACGAGCTCTATGAGAGCGCTGAGTCCTTCGAGGAGCTCTACGACGCGATCGCGGCCGATCTGATCAAGCTTGCTGGCACCGCTCCCGACGGCGAAGTCGTCTACGCGGTGCCTGGTTCTCCCGTGGTGGCCGAACGCACGGTCGAGCTGTTGCTCGCCTCAGATGACGTCACCACGGTCCTCGAGTCGGCCGTCTCGGTCATCGACATCGCGTGTGCCGCATTGGGAAAGGATCCAATGGCTTGCGGCCTGCGTATCGTGGACGCCCTCGCCAACGTCGTACCGTTACGTGGTCCGGGTCCACTCTTGATCTTGCAGACCTACTCCTCCGAGGTCTTGGCGAGCGTCGCCGATCGTCTGCCCGCTACGACGGTGGTCACGGTGTTGCACCACGTCGGGCTGAGTGATCAGGTGATCGTTGAGATGCCAGCGAGCGAGTTGGTCTCCTTTGGCGAGGTCGACCACTTGACCTCGCTCTGGGTCGAGGGCCTGCGCGCAGCCGGTGAGGCGATGGACGACCTCGTCGACTTCATGCGTCGACTTCGTGCGGAATGTCCGTGGGACCAGGAGCAGACTCACGCGTCGTTGACCCGACACTTGCTCGAGGAGGCGTACGAAACGCTTGACGCGCTGGAGGCCTTCGTGCGCGTCGACGAAGGCGACGCCACCGATGAAACGGCCCACGTAGAAGAAGAACTCGGTGACCTCCTGTTCCAGATCGTCTTTCACGCCGAACTCGGCGACGAAGAGGACCTCTTCAATCTGGCCACGATCGCTGACGCGGTGCGCGACAAGCTGACCGGACGCCACCCCCACGTCTTCGGTGACGTGCAGGTGAGTGGTTCTGATGAGGTGGCGCAACGTTGGGAGATGCTCAAGCGCGATGAGAAGGGCCGCGAGAGCGTCACCGACGGCATCGCGTGGCAACTGCCAGCGCTGATTCTCTATACGAAGCTGCTGCGCAAGGCCGCGCAAGTGGAACTCACCGGCAACGCTGAGACCTCACGCGACAACGCCCTGAAAGCGCTTGGCGCATTGTCGTTGGAGCGTGACAGCGTTGATGACGCGACATCGTCGTCGGACGTGGACGCCAAGTGGGGTGACGCCATCGTCGCCTTGGTGGAGATGGCCCAGTGGGCCGGTGTCGATCTCGAGGGAGTCCTACGTGAGCGCGCGCGTCAGTTGCGCGACGAGATACGCAACGTCGAATCAACTTCGGAGTGAATTTTCGAGCCTAGTAACGTTGAAGCAAAACCAAGAGGAGAAGCGTAATGAGCGCGATTGAAATTGTTCTGGGACGCCAAATCCTCGATTCGAGAGGCAATCCGACGGTCGAGGTCGATGTCCACCTCGAATCCGGCGTTTCGGGACGTGCCGTGTCGCCGTCGGGCGCATCGACGGGCAAACACGAAGCCGTGGAACTACGTGACGGCGGCGAAGCCTGGGGCGGCAAGGGCGTACAAAACGCTGTCGACTACGTGAACGGCGAGATAAATGACCTCCTCGAGGGCTTCGACGCCGAGGACCAGCGCGCCGTGGACTTCGCGATGATCGATCTCGACGGTACGCCCAATAAGGCGCGACTAGGCGCCAACGCGATCCTCGCCGTGTCGTTGGCGACCGCCAAGGCCGCCGCCATGGAGTGCGACCGACCGCTGTTTCAGTACCTCGGCGGGGTGAACGCCCACGTGCTGCCCGTGCCGATGATGAACGTGGTGAACGGCGGCGCGCACGCCAAGAACTCGATCGACTTCCAGGAGTACATGGTGATGCCGATTGGCGCCGCGACCTTCGCCGAGGCGCTGCAGTGGGGCACCGAGACCTACCACGCACTGAAGAGTCTCCTCACCAAACGCGGCCTTTCGACGCTGGTCGGTGACGAAGGCGGTTTCGGCCCCGACCTCCCGGACAACGAAACCGCGGTGAAGGCGCTCGTGGAGGCGATCGAGTCAACCGGTCGCACGCCTGGACGCGATATCGCCATCGCGCTCGACCCGGCCGCCTCGGAGTTCTACCGTGACGGCGCGTATCACCTCGAGGGCGAAGGTCGCGTGCTCTCGAGTGACGAGATGGTCGACTACTGGGCCGACCTCGTCGATCGTTACCCGATCGTTTCGTTGGAAGACGGCATGGCCGAAGAGGACTGGGACGGTTGGGTCTCGTTGACCAAGCGCATTGGTGAAAAGTTGCAACTCGTCGGCGACGACAACTTCGTGACGAACTCGACGTTGTTGCAAAAGGGAATCGACATGGGCGTCGCGAACTCGATTCTCGTGAAGTTGAATCAAATCGGCACGCTGAGTGAAACGCTCGACACAGTTCGTTTGGCAATCGAAAATCGTTACAGTGTTGTGATTTCCCACCGTTCAGGTGAGACTGAAGACACCACCATCGCCGATGTAGCCGTGGCGACGAACGCCGGTCAGATAAAAAGCGGTGCGCCGGCACGTACGGACCGAGTAGCGAAGTACAATCAATTGCTGAGACTTGAGGAACAACTCGGGGATCAGGCCCGTTTTCTTGGTGCATCGTCTTTGTCGGGGGCGGCAGGTGTCAGCTTCAAATAAATCCGTAACTCGTGATCGCAACCACTGGATGGTGCCTCTCGCCGTCGCGACGGCCATCGTGATGCTCGTCGGATGGTTCCCGTTGACTTCCATTTGGCACCAGCAGAGTGAACTCAATTCCACTACCGCGCAGATCAACGCGATCAAGGCTCAGCAGCACGCGTTGACGATCGAAGCCAAATCGATCGACTCGAAGTCCGCGGCGATACTCCTGGCTCGAGAGCAGTACCAGCTCGTCTCGCCCGGCCAGAGCCTGATCCAGGTCCTTCCCGGCGTCGGACCGAACAGCGCCGATCAGACCACGGGTGACCCCGGATTGCAGCCGCTCGTCTCACCATCGTCGGTGTCGTCGTTGGCGACGACGCACAACACCTCGTCGAAACAGCATTCCTCGGCCAAGGCTTTCCTTTCGCGCCTCGTGCGCACCTTAGAGTTCTGGCGTTGAGTTTTCACGACGCATCGCCCGACGACCTCGCCGTCGTTGAGCGCTATCTTGGTCGACCGTTGGCTGGTCGCTGTGCCGTGGTCGTGCGACGAATAGACGGTCGACCGGTCGTCATCGAGAACGAACCGCACCTGCGCGACGGTACGCCGATGCCGACGCTGTACTGGTTGGTCGACCCCGAACTACACGAGGCGGTGAGTCGACTGGAAGGAACTGGGGGAGTACACCGTTTCGAAGAACTCGTCGACGCCGACGAGTTGCGAAGGGCCCACGAGGAGTACGCCGAGCGGCGTCGCCGCGCCACGGTCCGTATTGAAGGAACACAGCCCAGCGGTGGCGTAGGCGGCACTCGCGTTGGGGTGAAATGCTTGCACGCCCATCTCGCGTATTACTTGGTGGACGACAGCGATCCGGTCGGGGAGCTGGTGGCTCGCGAAGTAGAGGTGCCCGAACTTGTGAGAGAGGACGTACGTGACTGAGGTCATCGCCGCGCTGGACTGTGGCAGCAATTCCACACGCCTGTTGATCGTCAACGAGCGCCACGAGATGCTTCGTCGAGAGTCAAACATTACGCGACTCGGCCAGGGAGTCGACGCCACGAAAACGCTGTTGCCTGAAGCGATGCAGCGCTCTTACGACGTCTTGGGCGAGTACCGCGCGCTCATGGACGATGCGCGCGTCGAGCGGGGTTTGCTCGTGGCGACGTCGGCCGTTCGCGACGCGCGCAACGGCGATGAGTTCTTGGACGAGGCACGCAGACTTACCGGTGTTGACGTGAGGATCCTCGACGGCACAGAGGAGGCCACGTTCTCTTACGTCGGTGCCACGTCGGGACTGCCACCGGACGAATGCTTCACGGTTCTCGTGGACGTCGGTGGCGGTTCGACGGAATTGGCGGTTGAAATCGACGGCGTGCTGGAGAGTTATTCCATGCAGTTGGGCTGCGTGCGAGTGACCGAGCGAGCGCTCGGCAAGGGCGTCGTCAGTGCAGCGAGTGACGCCGCGGCGCGCGAAATGATCGAGACGGAACTCGATCGCGCCTGGGCGGCGGTCCCGGACCTAGCGACAATCGTCAGGAATGCTCGCCTCGTGGGAGTGGCCGGGACGGTGTCGACCCTGGCTCAACTTGACGCGGGACTGAGTACCTATAGTCGTGAGGCGGTCCATCATCGGCGACTGACGTTGGCGACCGTCGAACTCTGGCGCGACCGACTCGCCGCGGAGTCGCCCGAGGAGCGACTGGCTCGCCCGGGAATGGTGCGCGGACGTGAAGACGTGCTCCACGCCGGTCTGTACGTGCTCGTCGCGGTGATGGTCCGGCTCGGGGCGAGTGAACTGCTCACGTCCGAGAATGACATCCTCGACGGCATCATTGATTCCCTTTTGACGCGCTGAAATGCGCTCCGAGTCCTGACCTGTAACGATGGGTGGGTGAGGATTCGATCTCGATGAGTACACGAACGGCCATTTACTCGCCCATTTCCCTGCACGGCCGGCGCATAGTGCTGCGCACCATGACCGATCAGGACTACGACGCCTGGTTCGAGGTCCGTACTCGATGTCGCGACTGGCTCTTGAAGTGGGAGCCTCGTTCGGCACACGCCACGCACCTGGCCGACGATCAGAGAAGTTTCGTGAGCCGATGCGCGATTCGAGAGCGCGAACGTCAACTGGGTACCGGTTTCGGTTTCGGAATCTTCCAGGACGGACGCTTCGTCGGTGAGATCACTTTGTCGTCCATCCAGCGCGGGCCGCTGCAGTCAGCCTTCGTCGGTTACTGGATCGACGAGGCCGCCGCCGGCCAGGGCTTGATGCCCGAAGCTGTGATCGTGCTCTTGCAATACGCCTTCGAGTCGCTGAAGTTGCACCGCATCGAGGTGAACATCATCCCGCGAAACGCAGCGTCGCGTCGCGTCGTCGAGAAACTTGGCATACGCTTCGAAGGCATCGCCGAGCGTTATCTCGAGATCGATGGCGCGTGGGAAGACCATGCTCGTTACGCAATTACCGTCGAGGAGTGGAATGATCTGGCGCCGCAGTTGGTAGCAGACTGGCTCTTGCCGCGGCGCGACTGAGGCCGTTCGTCGTGCTGATCAAGCCGGTCGCCACGAACGCAATATTTCGGTACTTCCAGAAGTGGATGTTTGATATTCTCGCGCTCAACGGGTCATATTGGGTGAAAACGCGAGAGGTCGGCCATGGGTGAATCGCGTGCTGACACAGGTCATCTGGCGACGTCCCGGCGAGTTGTACGACGACATCGACGCGTATTCGTGGTGCTGTCTGCCCTAAGCACGGTTCTCTGTTACAACCTCTTATCCGTCGAAGTCGCGACGGCAGACCCGTACTGGACGAGCGCAATCGAGCTGCCCGGGCTCGCGACGCTTAACCAAACCACGGCGGTTCCGGGTCCGATCGTCTGCACGTCGGCGGGCAATTGCGTGAGTGGCGGCGGATACGCAGGTTCATCGCAAGATCAACAAGCGTTTCTCTCACAAGAGACCAGCGGAGTGTGGTCGAAGGCGGTGGAAATCGGTGCCGCCCTGAATGTGGGCGGATATGCCCTAGTCAATGGCATTTCGTGTCCGTCGGCCGGGAGTTGCACCGCGGTCGGTAACTACACCGATGCCTCGGGAACAGAGCACTCCTTCGTGGTGAGCCAAACGAATGGCACCTGGGGATTCCCGACCGAGCTGCCTGATTTCACGACCTTGTCGTCTCAAGATGCCAGCGCGATAAGCGCAGTGTCGTGCACGTCGGCCACCCAATGCGTGGGCGTCGGGACTTATCTCGTCAATTCCACGTCGATCGCCCAGCCGATTACCTATAGCGAGACAAACGGCGTGTGGGCCACGCCCGCTGAAGCGCCGGGAGCCGCATCGATCAATCCAATCGGAATAGCGCTCGTCACCAGCCTCGACTGCCCATCAGCAACGACGTGCGTCGCAGGCGGCGCCGTGGCCACTTTGACGACGCCGGAATCATTGGTGCCATTTTTGATCGAGGATAACAACGGCGTGTGGAACAGCGTGGAAGTGGTGCCCGGTGCAGCAGCCCTCAGTCGAATCGCCGATGCTGCACTGATCAGCTTGTCATGCGGTGCCGTCGGTGACTGTGTCGCCGGAGGTTTTTACTATGACGTGTCGGGAGGGTCCCAGGCCTTCGTCGTCAGTGAAGTCGACGGTGTATGGGGAAACGCGACACAACTCTTCGCTACTCAATTACTAGGTAGTGGGCTCAGCAACACATTGAGTGGCATTGACTGTCCGTCCGCTGGCAACTGCGCCGCCGTGGGTGGGTTTGCTGACTCCGACAACGTCGCACAGCCCTTCGTCGTCGATGAGACGAATCACGTGTGGAGTCCTGCGATCGAGGTTCCAGGTGTGCAGGCACTCAATAAGAGCGCCGGCGCGAGTCTCACGACGATCTCGTGCAGCGCGCCCGGCGCGTGCAGTGCCGGTGGTTCCTACACCGACTCGAGCGGCGGTACGCAACCCTTCTTGGTGAACGAAGCATCGCATTCGTGGTCCAATCCAATCGAAGTTCCCGGAGCGGCCTCGCTGAACCGGGGTGGGTCGGCCACGATTTCCCAAGTGTCGTGCAGTGGTGACGGCAGTTGCGGGGTCCAAGGTCTTTATACCGACGCCAGCAAGAACGCGCAGCTTTTCGTGACGAACTCCACCACCGTCGCACCGACCACCGTGTCCTCGGCGCCGCGACACGTCACCGCGGTCGATAACGAGGGCGTCATCACCGTTCGTTGGAGCGCTCCGGCAACGAACGGTGGTGCGCGTGTCACGTCCTACACCGTCGTGTCGTTGCCCAAAACCAAGACCTGCGTGACTATCGCGACGTCATGCAAGTTCAAGGGTCTCAACAAGAAGGATCGTTACGCCTTCGAGGTGCGCGCCGTGAACAAGAACGGCTCCAGCGCGCTTTCGGCGAGGTCCAACGCAGTTCGTTCAAGCTAACGCGAACTACGGTCGAGCGGCCCCGATCAGTCCGTTCGTGAAGACCGGCGCAAACGAGACATTGGTGCCGGTGTGGGCCGCCGCGATGACCGTGCTCGAGCCCCACGGTCCGCTGCCGACGTACATCACGACGTGGTCGACCGCATTGTCGCCGTCGAGGTTGTAATAGAAGAGCAAGTCACCAGGCTGGAGGTCGTTCAACGCCACGTGGACCAAGTCGGGCCACTGCGATTCAGTGGTGCGCGGAATCTGGATGCCGGCTTGAGCCCAGGCCCACTGGACGAGCCCGGAACAGTCGAATCCGGCCCCCGGGGTCTCGCCGCCCCAGACGTACGGCACGCCGATCTGACGTTCGGCAGCCGCGACGGCCGCGAGGCCCTGCGCCGAACTCCCGACCTGTGCGAGCGTCACCGTTTGAGAGGCCTGTTGAATTGCCTCGGTCACTTGGTTCGCTGCGTCTTGGCCCCCGACGGCCGAGGCCGCGGTGATCGCGTCCTCTTCGCCGGCGAGGTTGTGGTTCTCCGCGGCGATGACACCTTGTTGGATCTCGTAGGAGACGATCTCACCCTTTAGAGCTTGGGTCATCTTGTGCAGTGTGCTCTGCGTCGTGTTCGTGTTGTAGATGTTGAGCGCGAGCAGTTGTGACATCGCGTAGGTCTGCTTGCCGGCATCTACTCGCTGGATACCGACGGCTCGGATGGTGGAATCCAGCGACGTCTTTTCTTTCATGTACGTGTGCTTCAACTGATTGAGGTTGCCGATGACCTGGTTCTCGTAGACCGTGCGCGCGCCTTCCTGCGTCGCGCTCTGGTTGAAGAGCGCCTCGATCTGTGCGTCCGACGCGCCCAGGACGAATGCCTGGACGACGGCGTGGACCAGTTCCTTGGCGGTCACCTTGATCGCGGCGCGCTTGGTTTTCTCTTTGCTTTGAAGGGACTTGATGTTCGCGGTGATCGTCGCCAGTTTGACCTTGTCCGCGTCGTACTGATTTGACGTGATCTCGCTGGTTTTTTCGAGTCGCGACAGGCGATTGGTCAGCGCCGCGATCTGTGTCTGCGTTGTCGAGATGCTGCCGGCCCGCGCGGTGGTAGGCGTGATGATCAACGCGGCGACACTGAATGCCAGCACAACAAGGGGAGTTGATCGAGTCGTGCCCCGACGACGCACGCGAATCATGGGATAAGCCTAGTTAGCGGTGTTGTGAAAAATGGGAGTTTAGAGATTCTTTAGTTTGCGTTACGGTTACAACGATTCATTCGTGCAGGGGGGCGTAGCCCAATTGGCAGAGGCAAGGCGCTTAAACCGCCTCCAGTGAGGGTTCGAATCCCTCCGCCCCTACGAAACGCACGACGTCCCTACTATCGGACACGATTTGTAAGAATTCGTGAGTCTCAATCTTTAGTAGCGTTGTTCCCGTGGCTAAAAGCGCAACAGGCAGATGGGTAAGCAGGGTCGGGGCGTCGGGTGGCGGCAAGGCCTATAAGAAGACGCGTCCCGGGAACTTCTACGGAGCCTTAGCCGTCATCGTCATCCTCGGCCTGGTTGCGACGATCTTTGCCCGCTACGACTACCAGCACCCGCCGAAGAACCCTGCCGGCATCGCCCCCAAGATCGGCACCACCTGGTTCGCCGGACTCTCGATTCAGGCGTGCGGCAAGACGTTGCCGTACCTCGCCGACGACACCGCCCTTAAGGGCCAAGGAATGTACGCCTTGGCCAACGGCGTCATCAAAATCAGCCCGGCTTCGGCGGCCGATTCCGGCAATAACGCGACGCTCGCTCAGTTCGGCAACGAGTATCCGGGCCTTCTCATCTCGACCAGCCAGATGAACATCCCGAAGAACGAACTGGGCGCGGCCAATCCCAAGACGTCGTTCACCAACGGTCACACCTGTCCTTCGGGAACGCCCGATGCCGGAAAGGTGGGCAAGGTTACCTACGCCTACTGGACGTCCTTCGGTAAGCCGGCAAAGATCACGACGAATCCCGCGACCATCAAGTTCACACCGGAAATGCGCGTTGCCATGGGCTTCGAGCCGGTTGGCGTCAAGCTGGCGCCACCGACGTCGAAGACCAATGCCGCGGTATTGGCCGCCTCGACGACGGTGACCTCGACGACGATCCCCACCCAGGTTGTCACGACCACGACCGTGCCCTCGAGTGCGACGACCACCACGATCAAGAGCACCACGACGACGGCGCCGGGGGGCTGAGTTTGAAGTCGATCATTTTGGTCGGCGGCAAAGGGACGCGATTGCGTCCTCTCACATACGAAACGCCGAAACAGATGTTGCCCCTCGTAGGGGTGCCGATGATCGAATGCGTGTTCGAATGGCTAGGTCGCCACCACGTCACCGATGCCGTGCTCTCTCTGGGCTACCTGCCGGAACAGTTCATGGAGGCCTATCCGACGAATGTGATCTCCGGCGTCCGCGTGGACTACGCCGTCGAGCCGGAACCGCTCGACACCGCCGGAGCCATCCGTTTCGCCGCCACGATGTTCGGTTTCGACAAGACGTTCCTGGTCGTAAATGGCGATGTCCTTACGGATCTCAACATCACCACGTTGAAGTCGTTCCACCTCCAACACGGCGGAGAGGCGACCATCGCTCTTCATCCGGTCGATGACCCGAGTCGCTTCGGGGTGGTGCCGACGACGACCGACGGGCAGGTCATCGCCTTCGTGGAAAAGCCCCCGCGGGACCAGGCGCCGACCAATCACATCAACGCCGGGACCTACATCTTCGAGCCGAGCGTCCTCGATCGCATCGCCGGAGAAGGTCGGGTCAGCATCGAGCGCGACACCTTCCCGAAGATGGCGAGCGCGGGAGTACTTTTTGCGATGGTCGACGGTGCCTACTGGCTGGACACGGGCACGCCGCAGGCGTACCTACAGGCGAACATCGACATTCTCAACGGCCGACAAGGCATGCACGAGTTCACTGACATCGTGAACTGCTCGTGGCGCCACGTCACGAGCACGGTTGACGCGACCGCGACCCTCACGAACTCAGTGGTCGACAGCAACTGTGTGGTCGGAGCCAACGTGGTCCTTGAAGAGACGGTCCTACTGCCGGGCGCCATCGTGCGGCCCAACTGCGTCATCCGCTCGTCGATCATCGGGCCAGGTGCGGTGATCGGCAGTGACTCCCAACTGGGCGCCACGTGCGTCGTGGGCGCGAATGAACACGTGGCAGCGTCCTCCGAGCTCTCCGGCGAAGTTCGCCTCGGCGGGGTGTAGGTCAGCGAAAGAGATCCTCGTTCGAACGTCGAAGGGCGTCTTCTTTGATCGAACCATCGCCGAAGTAGGAATCGTCGAGACCGCGCAGGATCGCGAACGGAGTGGCTTCGGCTTTTCCAAGCACGAGATTCGCGGCGCTGGCGATTTCGTCGGCGATCGCCACTTCGGTGACTTCGAGAAGGCGTCCCGTCGCGTCGGTCGTGCCGCGCAGGTCCAGGATCGGTTTCACTCCGGCTGACCCGATCGCGACGTCGGTGACGCCGACGCGCCATACTCGCCCGAAGGTGTCGGTGATGATCACCGCGACCTCGATGTTGCGACGGCGTTGAATGTCGGCTCGAAATCGCCGAGCCGAGCGATCGGGGTCCTTCGGTAAGAGTACGGCGGTGCCTTCATCGGTGTTGGAGAGATCGATACCGGCGTTGGCGTTGATAAAGCCGTGGTACGTCTCGGTAATGCGAAGCGGTCCGCGACGTCGCAGGACACGGGCCGATTCGGCCTCGATGAGCGACTCCTTGTGTTCTTCTGTGCCGTCGAAACCGACGACCTGGCCCTCTGACTTCGAGACTACCTTGCTGGTCACGATGACGAGGTCACGGTCTTGGAGCGACACATCAGAAGTATCGAGCGCTTCAAGAAACATGGTGACCAGGTCGTCGCCGTTCTTGACCATCGCGACCGAGGGCAGGGGAATAATCCGAAGTTCGTTCACGACAGCACCGCAGCACTCAGTCGCCGTGCGTTGTCGTGTTGCGCCATGATCGTCGTGGTGACGAGGACGTTGACGCCTCGATTTCGAACTTCATCGGCGCGAACGGCGTCGGCCTCGTCGATGATCCACGTGCCAATCAAGCCTTTGTAGAAGTCGAGAGCGCCGAGACACGACACTTCGTACCCGAGTTCGCTCAATAGTCGATCAGCCGGACCTTTCAGTGCTCGGCCATCGATGATCGGTGACACGCCGAAAACGTCTGAGCGCCGCTGTTCGAGCAGGTCACGAACGCCGCGAACGCGCAGGATCGGATCGATGGAGATTAAAGGATTGGAAGGGGCAATGACGATCCGTGACGCCTCAAGCAGGGCCTCGATGACGGCGGGCGTCGCGACCGCCTCGTCGGCTCCTGCGACGTCGATCCCCGTCACGGCGACGTCATGGTGGTGACGAACGAAATACTCCTGAAAGCTCATTGGACCGAATTCGGTCTCGAAGCACGTGGCGAGTTCGGCGTCCGTGACCGGCAACAGCCGTGCCTTCACGCCCAATCGTTCGCATAGTTCTTGCGTCACGCTGGTCTTGGTCGCGCCTTCGCTGAGTCGCTGCGAACGATAGAGATGGGTGGCCAAGTCGCGGTCGCCCAATCGAAACCAGGCATCGCCGCCTAAGGCGCCGAGCTCATCCATCACGCGCCAGCTCTCACCTTCGAGACCCCAGCCGAGTTCGGTGTTGTTGAGACCGGCGACGGTATACATGATCGTGTCGAGGTCGGGACAGATGGTTAACCCGTGCAGGGTGAGGTCATCGCCGACGTTTACGATCGCGGTGATCTCACTCGGTTCCATCACGTCGCTCAAAGCGGCAATGAGTCGTGCCGCGCCGACGCCACCGCTGAGAACCGTTATCACCTTCGAAACATTAGGGGTCCTTCGGTAACATCAAGTGGTGAATACGAATTCCCTCCTTGACGGATGGCCCGGCGAGCCTTCGGCGGTGCTCTTATCCGTGCAAGACGGGTTAGTTCGTCGAATCGCCGAAGCTGGTGATCTCGAGGACGTTCGTCCATGGGCTTCGGTCTCGAAGTTGGCGGTGTCGCTCGCCTTCGGCGTCGAAAGCGACTGGGAATTGCACCGATATGAAGAACCCGTCGGTCCACCGGGCTCGACGCTCGCGAACCTACTGTCGCATTCGAGCGGCTTGGGTCTTGAGGAGGCCGACCCGGTGGTCGCCGTCGGCACCAAGCGGATCTATTCCAATTATGGCTTCGATCTGGCCGTCGAATCGATCTTGGGTGAGAACACCGCCGATGAATGGCTGGAGCAACGGGTCTTTCGCCCTTTCGGCATGAGCACCGCCAATCTCGACGGACGACCATCGTCGGGCGTTGTCGGATCGACCAATGACTTGGCCAAAATGGCCGTGGCGTGGTTGCGACCGGACGCCATCGCCAGAGAAACCCGCAATCGAATCATCACGCCCTACGCGCCGCAGCTCGACGGTTTCGTCCCCGGGTTCGGCCGCTTCTCTCCGTGTCCCTGGGGGCTCGGTCCAGAGATCCAGGGCGACAAGCATCACTGGATGGGGGACTGGCCCTCGGCCAGTTTCGGGCACTTCGGTCAAAGCGGCTCCTTGGTACTGATGAACGCCGACGAGCAGATCGGTCTGGTGGCGACCAGCACCGAGCCGTTCGGCCAATGGGCCACGAAACTGTGGCCGACCTGGACGAGTGCGATGCGAACGTTAGCCCTTGGTTCGTGAGTCCTTCGAGCCTTCGAGTCGGCCTGGACCTGGACGGTTCGCTGGAGTCACTGGGCAACTCCATGACCGACCTGGCCGATGCGCTCGATCGAACCGGCGAGTGCGAACTCGTGCGATTCCGGTCACGAACCTCGGCTCGCACGAGCAACGAGACGCACCTCGCTCTACGTGCGCTCTGGTCGCCGCTCTGGCGCCGGAGTCTCGGACGTTCGATCGACGGTCTCTTGCCGGCGGTCGACGTACTGCACGTGGCCGGACTCGCCACTCCGCCGACGCGGATGATCCCGCTGATCATTTCGGTCGACGACCTGCGACCACTTCGCGGCGAGACGCGAACGCATCTGCGCATCACCCAACTTCGCCGGGCGGTCCAACGCGGCGCGACACTCGTGGCGTCGAGCCGCAGCGCCAGTCACGAGGTCATCAGTGTCCTCGAGGTCGCTCGCAGCCGCGTCGTCGTCGTGCCGCCGGCAGTGCCCAACGTTGACGTCACGCGTGATGGCACGGACCTCGTCGTGAACATAACGGGCGTCGACGATCTTTTCATCGCCCTCGCGCCGCAACTGATCACGTTCGCTCAAGGGCAGCGTTCGCGAGTCGTCGCGCTCGCGAGTTCTGAAGTGAGTCAGAAGATCCGCTCGAACGGCCTGGCCGTCACCGTCCGGGCGCGCCGCGATGCGCGCGATGCATTGGCGAATGCTCGCGTCGTAATGCACCTGTCCGACGGCGCCAGGTTTCCTTCCTTCGCCATCGCCGCCCTCGCTGCCGGTGTTCCGACACTCGCTCGAGCGACGGAGATCAATCGCGAGCTACTTGAGGGTGCCGCGGCGCTCTTCACCAATGACAGGGAAGCTCTCGAGACTCTTGAAGTCGTGTGGACGAGCGGATCACGACGCTCGATCATGGTCGCGGCCGGACGCTCTCGGGCGGTCGATTTCGCGCCCGACACGGCAGCGCGCGCCTACCTCTCGCTGTACCGCGAAGTCGTGCGAGGCTGAACATCGTGAAGCGCACGATCACGATCTCGATCGAGCAGTTGCAACGCCCGCAGCCGGGTGGCATTGCGACCTACGTTCGCGGACTGGCGGCCGGGCTACATTCTCTGTCGGATTCGACGTTCGACGTCGTGGGACTGAAAGCCGCCGGTCCCTCCGACGATTCATTGCCACTGCGTACCGTGAGCGCCCCGTGCAGCGAGCGTCTCTTGTCGCGGATTTGGCCGATTTGGCCGCTCGGTGTTCCGAGAATTTCTGACGTGGTCCACGCCACGTCGATGGCCGGACCCTACGGCGGCGGTTCGTCGAACGCGGTCCACTCAGTAGCCATGCACGATTTGCTGTGGCGCGATGAACCGGGCGTCTCAACAAAGTCGGGGATACGTTTTCACGAACGCCGGCTGAAGCTGATCACTGAACGTAGGGGTCTCCGGGTGATCGTGACCTCGCCCGGACTGACCGAGCGTCTCGTTGAGGTGGGAATAGACGAGTCGCGGATCCACTTCGTTCGACTCGGTGTCGATGAGGACAGCTCAGACGCGGCTAACGAATCGGAGGTGCGCGAACTCCTGGCTAGTCACGGCGTGAACGAACCGTTCACGCTGTATGCGGGCACGCGTGAACCACGCAAGAACATCGAGCGTCTGTTGGAAGCCCACAAGATCGCCTCGGCCCGTAACCCCGAACTCGGTTCGCTCGTTCTGGTCGGTCCGAGCGGCTGGGGCGGCGTCTCGACCGGCGACGCCACGGTCCTGGGACTGGTGTCTCGCGCGATGCTCCTCGGTCTCTACCGCGACGCCACAGTGTTCGCGTACGTGCCGCGCGCCGAAGGATGGGGACTGCCGCCGGTAGAGGCACTCCACGCGGGCACGCGTGTGGTCGCCAGCACCACGACGCCGAGCGTCGCGAACAATGAACTCGTCACGCTCGTCGATCCTTTTGACGTGTCATCGATTGCGGAAGGCCTTGTCGCGGCGCTGTCCGGGGGCGTCGACGAATCCAATCGATCCGTTCGCCGCGAATCCGTGTCGGATCTCACGTGGCGCAACGTGGCGCTGGATCATTTGGCGGCATGGCGGTGAGATTGGCCCTCGACGTCTCAGCGGTGCCGCCTCGTATGGCAGGCGCCGGTCGCTACATCGGCGAATTGGCGCGTCGAGTACCGGCCACGGGCGTGGATACCACACTCGTCACCCGGCGCGATGACACCCTGAGATGGCACGACTGGTCACCGTCGACGCACATCGCGTCGATTGTCCCCAACTCGCGACCCACGCGCCTTCTGTACGAAGCGTTGCTCGCGGGACGCAGTTCGACCTCGAAGTCCGTCGACGTCTGGCATTCGCCGCATTACACGATGCCGCATCACTCCACGACGCCCACGGTCGTGACCATTCTCGACCTCATGTTCTTCACGAACCCCGAATGGCACGAACGATCGAAGGTTCCTTTCTTTCGCCGCGCGATCTCCTACGCGGCGACGCACGCGGACGTGCTCGTCACCATCAGTGAGTTCACGGCGCGTCAGCTCGATGAGCACGTTCCCAAACACGCACCGGTAGTCGTGGCGACGCTCGGCGTCGATCTCGAGAGGTTCACCGTCGATTCGAGTAACGACGTGGAACTCTTGCGGGCCAACGGATTCGCAGTCGATCGACCGTACATATTCTTCTTGGGCACGTTCGAACCTCGCAAGGGGATCGACGTCCTGCTCGACGCGTTTGAAGAGATTGCTCGTCGCGACAGCGACGTCGAGCTCTGGTTGGCCGGCCAACCCGGCTGGGGCGTGAAGGACATTGAGACGCAAATCGCCGGTCACAGTGCTTTGTCGAGGATTCGCCGTCTGGGCTTCGTCGACGAGACCGTACTGCCCGCACTGATTCGACAGTCCCGAGTGGTGACCTATCCCTCTCGTGGCGAAGGATTCGGCATGCCGGTCATCGAAGCGCTGGCCTGTGGGGCGATCATCGAGACGTCGGCCGACACCGTGATGTCCGAGATCGCGGGCGGAGCCGCGCTGCTCGCGCGTGCCGGCGACGCGCAGCAATTGGCCGATGTGCTCACGTCGGCCCTGTTGATGAGCGACGACGTCCGCGCTCGACACTCGCGAATAGCGCGAGCTCGCGCCGAGATTTTCACCTGGGACTCTTCGATCGCTCAGCACGTGAAGGCGTACGAAATGGCGGCGCAAAAGTGAAGGCGCTCGTGACAGGAGCGGACGGGTTCGTCGGTCGCCACCTCCTCGAACATCTGCGCGCACAGGGTGACGACGTCGTCGGGGTCGATCGCGAATGCGATGTGACCAATGTCGACGAGTTGCGTGCCGCGCTGGAGTACGTGCGACCCGATGCGATCTATCACCTGGCGGCGTTAACGGCGGTCGGCGATTCGTGGTTGAACGCGGTAGAGTACACGCGCGTCAATGTCCTTGGTACCAAGAACCTTCTTGATGTCGCCAATGATGTCGTGCCGACCTCCAGTGTCCTGCTCGTAAGTTCGGCCGATGTCTACGGCGTGGTGCGGCCCGAGGACTTGCCACTGGTCGAGTCGTTTCGAGTGGCGCCGGCCAATCCCTACTCCTCGAGCAAAGTGGAGGCGGAACACGTCGCGCACGACGCCGTTCGCGAACGGGGTCAACGCGTCGTCATCGCGCGGCCCTTCAATCACTTGGGCCCTGGTCAGTCCACCAACTTCGTCGTGCCGGCGATTGTAGATCGACTGCTGGAAGCCGTCGATGACGGTACTGACGAAATAGTCGTCGGTGATCTCTCGACACGACGGGACTTCAGCGACGTTCGTGATGTCGTACGCGCGTATCGACTGTTGATGGAACGCGGCGTCAGTGGTGAGGTGTACAACATCGCCTCCGGCGTGGATATGGGACTTTCGGACATCGCTCAACGCCTCGTCACGGCCATCGCGCCGTACGTTCGACTCGTCGCCGACGAGTCGCTTCTTCGCCCCGTCGAAGTGCCGGTCTCGCGCGGCAGTTACGACAAACTTCGTAAGGCGACGAAATGGCGCCCGACGATCTCGTTGGACACGTCGCTGCGCGATGTCATCGACGATATGCGTCATCGTCGCGCCAAAGCCTAGGAATCGACCTCAAAATTTTGTGCAGCAGTGCCGAAAGCACCAAGGCGGTCGATAGGGGCCGACTAGCGTTATAGGACTGATGGAATCTCGTGCTCCGGCCGTCGTTGCCGTCGTCGTTACCACTGGTTCCGGGCCGGGCCTCGAAGCTGCAGTTGCTTCTCTCGCGGTCCAGAGCTACGAGGAACTAAGCCTGCTCGTCGTCGCGAACGGGGAGACCGAACACGTCGCGGCGCGGGTCGCCGCAGTTTCCCCGAAGGCTTTCGTCCGAATACTCGACGAGAACCGGGGCTTTTCCGCGGCGTGCAACGAGGCGGCCCTAATGGTCGAGGGTTCGGCGTTCTTCCTCTTCTGCCACGATGACGTTCGGCTCGAATCGGACGCTGTGCAGATGATGGTCGAGGCGGCCTTTCGAACGAACGCCGGCATCGTCACGCCCAAGTTCGTCTCGTACGACGATCCCATGGTGTTGCTGCACGTCGGTCAGACCTGCGACCGCTTCGGCGTCGTCCACGAGCGTGTCGTACTCGGCGAGATTGACCATGGTCAACAGGACCTCGAACGCGACGTCTTCGTGGCACCCGGCGGTTGCACTCTGGTGCGCCGTGACCTCTTCGCCACTTTGCGAGGCTTCGATCCGCTCATTCCCGTGCTCGGCGAAGACCTGGACCTCAGTTGGCGTGCACAGATCGCCGGGGCGCGCATCGTGGTGGCGCCGTCGGCCAAGGTCGCACACCGCGAGACGATCGCCTCCGGCGAGCGACTTGTCACCGCCCTCGGCACCCGTCGGGCCAGTCGTCAAGACCTTCAACGTCGCCACCAACTGTTGGTGGTGGCGACCGGATGGGGAAGGCGCTACGCCTTCACGACCCTATTTGCCCTATTGGTGATGGACTCGATGGAATTCGTCCTCGCGATCGTCGGACGCGATAGCGACCGTGCTGGAGCGATCCTCGGTTCGTGGCGCTGGCTCTTTCATCACCGTCGTCGGATCCGCGAACGCCGCCGACAGCGTCACGTGATCCAAGTACTCTCCGACGAGGAACTTCGTCAGCTCCAGGTCGGGGGAGCAAGTCGACTCAAGCGCTTCTTCGGATTACTGATCCGCGAAGGACTCGACCGGGCTCGCGGCATTCTCCCGCCTGAGGCGCTCGAACACCACGACGACGACGAGGCCGACGTCGTTGGCTTCGCGGCAGCGTTCTCCGAGGAAGAAGAGTTTGACGAGATCCCCGAAAGCGCGATGATGGAGCTGCGGCGCGAACCGTCACGCATCCTGACGTCGTTTCGTTCTCAGGCCGCGGTCGTTCTCGTGGTCGTCGCTCTGTGGCTCATCGGTTCGCGCAATCTGGTCGTGACTCACTTGCCGTTAATCGGTCGTCTCGCACCTCTGGACTCCTGGTGGGGTATGTGGCGACACTTCTTTGCCTCGTGGTCACCCAATGGCGTCGGCACCGGATCGCCGGGCATGCCTGGGAACGCGGTGCTCGCGTTCGCTGGCACGTTCGTCCTCGGTCGCATGGGCGTCCTTCCTCGACTGGCGTTGATCTTCGCCGGCCCGATCGGCGCGATTGGCGTCAGCCGTCTCTTGAAAGGTCGAGTCTCCAATCGCGCACGTGTCATCGCCTCGATCGCCTATCTAGCGTTGCCGCTCGGGCTCGACATGATCAGCCAAGGTCGCATCGATGTGCTCATGGTCGTCGCAGGACTGCCCTTCATCGTCCGACGCCTCTTCGAGTTGATGGACGTGCCCAGTTTTCGGACCCAGCCGTATTGCGATCCGGTCCAATTCGGTCACCGTGGATGGCGAATCACATTGTCCGGTCAGCGCATGATCGCCGTGATGCTCATCGCCGTCCTCACTGCCTTGGCCCCGGCGACCCTGATCGTCGTCACGCTGATCATCCTCGGTGTCTTTATGGCGCGACTGTTTGAGCGCGACGAGGGCGTCAACACGTCGCATCCAGTGCGATTCATTGGTTCACTGTGGGTCAACGTTGCAATCCTTCTCCTGCCGATGACTGTCGACGTGGCGATCGCCGGACGACGCGCGATCGGCGTGTTTGGACTGGCGCGAGGTCCATGGTCGGCTCCGTCGTTTCTCCACCTGCTTCGCGGAACCGATGGGGGATTCGGTCTCTCTTGGGCCGGCTGGCTGTTGCCCGGGGCAGCGCTCATCGGGTTGCTGCTCTGTCGCGGGGAACGTCGTCGCATCGCCACCAAGGCGGCATCGATCGCCGTGTTGACGCTGATCGTTGCCGCGCTCGACGCACGGCACTGGATGGGTTCGTTCGCACCCGACCTCGACGTCTTGCTGGTTCTCTACACGGTGATGCTCGCTGCGCTGATCGGATTGGGCGTGAGCGCGCTCGAGAACGACCTGCGTCAAGCAGGCTTCGGTTGGCGCCAAGTCGCCGCGACTCTTTCCGTGGTCGCGATGATCGTCGCCGTGGTGCCGTTCGCGCTGATTTTCGCGGGTGGTCGTTACGATCTGCCGACTTCCAGTGTCGCCGAATCATTGAGCACGCTCGCTCCTCCATCTTCCGGAGGGTTCCGGGTCCTGTGGCTGGGCGACCCTTCGGTGCTTCCCCTTGCGGGTTGGTCTGTCGCCCCCGGGCTCGCCGCCACCACGTCCATGAACGGACTGCCCAGCGGGACCTCGTTGTTCACGACGCCTGATTCGGGCACCAGCAACGTGATCTTGGACGCCGTCCATTCGGCACTCGAGGGTGAGACGGTTCGCCTCGGACAGTTGCTCGCTCCGGCCGGGATCTCGACGATCGTGGTGATGAATTCGTCGACACCGGAGCTGCAGGGGGTCCAGAGCGTGCCCCTGCATCCGGTGCCAAGCGTGTTGTTGACCGCTCTCGGTCGTCAGGGCGATCTGTCGCTCGAACTGGAGACCCAATCGGTCGAGGTCTTCTCCAATTCGCTTTTCCACGGCATCGTCTCGGAGACGGTGCCCGGCGACGCGCGACCGACGCCGGTGTTCTCGAGTACTTCCAATACGGGCCCGGTGACGGCCGGCGCGACCGTGACGGCCGGTGTTGCTCCGGCGAGCGCCTTCGGACTGAATGTCAACGGGCGAGCGGCGTCGCGAGCGGCCGAACAGTCGTGGATGCCGGTCTTTCATGTCAGCACCACGGCCAGTGGCGCCAGCCCGGGATTGGAGCCCACGGGCGCACTCGTCGTGCACCGGTTGCCGCTCAACGCTCTTCTCGCCGCGTTCACATTATTGATGTGGGCCCTGGTGTGGCTGGGCTTTGGCTGGGTCCATCGCCTCGAATGGCTCTTCACCGGCCGGCGTCCCACGGTGCGACCGCGACACGCCAAGGATCATCATGAATAGTCTTCGCCGCATACCGCTGTTGGTCGTGCTCGCTCTCGCGCTGATCGTGGTCGGAGTCTTGAGTTCCGAAGCCAAGAGCGTCGATCCCTCGCAGCTGCCCAGTGCGCTCGCGCTCAACGGACACGCCGAGTCGACTGCGCTGTACTGCACGGGTCTCTCGAGTCAACGACTCGGCGAGGACGGTCGGGTGATCTTCTTGAACACGACCGATCAGTCGCACCTCGTCACGATTGATGACGTCTCGAACCTGGGCGCTAGGACTTCGAGGGAGATGACACTGCGTCCGTACCAGCAGTACGGCTTTGATCCCAGTGCCGGGCTGAGCGGCGACTACTTCGGTGTCGGCGCCCAAGTGATCGGTGGCGGCGTCGTCGGCGTGGAGGTGACCGCCAGCCATTCGAGCGAGGCGCCGTGCATCTCGACGGGCGTCACCAACTGGTTCGCCTCGGGATTCGACACCACCGTCGGATCGAGCGCGACGTTGAGCGTCCTCAATCCGACCGCGACGCCCGCGGTCTTCAACGTCTCGACATTCTCCTCATCGGGTTACGTCGCCCCGGCTAAGTTCCAGGGCTACGCGGTCGCCCCCCACTCGCAGGCCGATATCGACCTCGGAACCCAGATCGTCGACATGCGCGACGTCGGTGTCCACGTGCGCGTGCTTCGCGGCACCCTCGACATCGTCGGGCTCCAGAAGTCCGGTCCCACGGTGTCGTTCAATTCCGGCGTCATCGCCCCGAGCACGTCGGCGATCTTTCCGCTCGTGACGACTTCGAATAACGCCACCGCCCAGATCCGATTCGCGAATCCGGGGCCGACGCCGATCAATGTCCGGCTCAGCGTGACGCTCGCTCCCTATCACGTACCCATCCAGTCGTTGACCGTTGCTCCCTACGGCAGCGCCGTCGCGACCATCACTCCGAACTCGGCCATTCCAGCCGCGAGCTACGCCAGTGTGACGGTGAGTTCGAACGCACCGGTGATCACCGCGCTGGCGACGGGCACCGGCAAGTACGTCGCGTTGAGTTCTACGCAGCCACCGGAACCGCAGTACTTGGTCGGCGACTTCACTGGTCGGGGTTTTGACGCGGCGACCTTCACCAATACCTCGTCGCGCGCGATCTCCATCAATGTCACGACGTTGCCGGTCAGTCGAAGCGCTGACCTCGACAACGTGCAAGTGCATCTGGCCGCCGACACCACCGAAAGCGTGCGCAGTGCTCTACCGGCGCTCACGCACCTGCGCGGTCTTGTGATGATCGTGACGGCGTCGAGACCGACGCTGGTGGTGGCGCTCTCGTTGCCGACCAGACCGGCCGGGATGACGGTGGTCTCGGCGCTAGACTGCCGGTAGCGTTGGCGGCTGCCAGCCCGGCAGCGGCGGTACGACCGGGGGAGTCGCGGGAGCCTTCGGGTCCTTCTTCGAGGCGGCGGCGCCGACGCTCGCGAGTGAACTCACGGTTTTCGTGCCTTCGGGGTGGACTTGCTCACCGTGCGCTTCGTCGATGAGTCGTGCGGCGGTCTCGCCGTCGATGGTCTCGTGCTCGAGCACTGCACGGGTCAACGCCTCGAGTCCTCGGCGGTGCAGGGTCAGCACTTCGATGGCGCGCGATTCTTGCTCGCGAAGGATTCGCTCGACCTCGTCGTCGATCACTTGGGACGTGTGGTCCGAGTAGTCGCGCGTGTGCATGAGGTCTTCGCCTAAGAACACCTGGTTGTTCGATCCCCAGGCCATCGGGCCGATCTCCTTGGACATGCCCCACTCGCGAACCATGCGGATGGCAAGTTCGGTGTTTCGCTGGAGGTCGTCGGCGGCACCAGTCGAGAGGTCACCGTAGACGAGCAACTCGGCTACACGACCGCCCATGCGCATGCACAGGGAGTCTTCGAGGTACTGGCGCGCGACGATGTGTCGGTCCTCTTCGGGAAGCGTCATCGTCACGCCGAGGGCCATCCCGCGCGGGATGATCGTGATCTTGTGGAGGGGGTCGGTCTTATCCAAGACGTAGGCCAACAGCGCGTGTCCGCTCTCGTGGTACGCCACTCGTTCGCGCTCGTCGTCCATGAGGACCATAGTGTCGCGCAACTGACCCATCATCACTCGGTCGCGCGCCGACTCGAAGTCCTCCATACCGATGGTCGCAGAGTGTCGACGAACAGCGTGCAGCGCAGACTCATTGACCAGGTTGGCCAAGTCCGCACCGCTCATGCCCGGCGTCCCACGGGCCACCATCTCCAGGGAGACCGACGGGTCGAGCGGTTTATTCTTTGAATGGACCTCCAAGATCGGGAGACGTTCGTCCAGGTCCGGCAGGGGCACCACGATCTGACGGTCGAAGCGGCCCGGTCGCAACAATGCCGGGTCCAAGACGTCCGGACGGTTCGTCGCGGCGATCACCACGACGCCCTCGGAGGGGTCGAAGCCGTCCATTTCGTTCAGCATCTGATTCAGCGTCTGCTCGCGTTCGTCGTGGCCGCCGCCGAGACCGGCACCGCGCTTTCGACCGATGGAGTCGATCTCGTCGATGAAGACGATGGCCGGAGCTTGCTTGCGAGCGGTGGCGAAGAGGTCGCGCACTCGACTGGCACCGACTCCGACGAACATCTCCATGAAGTCAGAGCCCGACACCGAGAAGAACGGAACGCCCGCCTCACCGGCGACGGCTCGAGCGAGCATGGTCTTGCCCGTGCCCGGAGGACCGACGAGCAAGATCCCCTTTGGAATCAACGCGCCGATGTCTTTGTATCGGAGAGGCGTCTTCAAGAACTCGACGATCTCACTGATCTCTTGTTTGACGCCGAAATAGCCGGCCACGTCAGCGAACGTCGTCTTCGGACGGTCTTGGTTGAACTGTTTGGCCTTCGAGCGACCGACCGACATCATGCCCGTCATCTGGCTTCGCGCTTGACGAGAGATCCAGAGCATGAAGGCGACGAAGAGCAAGGTGATGATGAGATAGGGGAACAGGGCGCCGAGGATGTTCGACGGCGTGGCAAAGGTGACCGCGACGTTGTCGGTGGTGCGCAATGTCGTGATGTCAGTGTTGATCACGGGTATTGGGCCGTCGGACGAGTAGCTGGCGCCGTTGGTTAGTTGACCGGTGATGACGCCCGAGGACGTGTTGATGACCGCGGTGTCCACCTGCTGATGGCGCGCGTCACGTAACAGCGTCGAATACGAGATGGTCTTCACGTTTTTGTGCGAGAAGAGCGAAGGGATGATGAAGATACCGACCACGAAGGCGATGACGACCACGGTCAAGAGACGTCGGCGGGCGTCGGGAGCCATTGGCTTCTCACCACCGGGCACGTACTTCTTGTAGCCCTGCGGTTCTTCAGGTGCGTTACTCACCAGTCCAGACTAGAGGCCAACTCCAACACATCGACTTGCACCTCGCTAAAACTGGCCGCAGGTTAGGGTAAATGTCTGTGGATTCTTTGATCGACGCCGAAACGGTCGACCACCCAAAAGTGTGGGCGATCATCCTCGCGGCCTTCATCGGATTCCTCATCGGTCAGATTCTGGGGGCCCTTCTCCAGCTCGTCGGCGCGTCACTAACCCACTACCCGGGCGGTCTCAGCGCTCTTTCGAACGCCGCGTCGCCCCCCTGGTGGGCGAACGCGCTCGGTCTTGTGGGTCTCTGGATCGGCTTCGGCTCGGCGATCTACTACGCCTACAACGTCGGGAATTTGCGCTCTCTCCCCAGTCAGTGGCGAGTCCAGCCGAGCGATGTCCTCTATGTCGCTCTCGGCGTGGCGTGTCAGTTCATCGTCGACGCCGCCTACATTCCCTTCAACGTTCATCACCTGAATCGCCCGGTGAACCACCTGTTCGGCTCGGTTGTCGGGGCGAGTTTCGTCCTACTGATCGTGATGACGACGTTCTTAGCACCCATCATGGAAGAGTGGCTCTTTCGCGGCGTCCTCTTTCGGGCGCTGAGTGAGGGCGGCCGACACGGCGCCTCTCGCGCGAGTGTCGTCTTCGCTGTGGTCACCAGCGCCGCACTCTTCGCATTGGCCCACGGCGAGCCGCTCCAGTTCGCCGGGCTGTTCTTCTTTGGCATCGTGTTGGCGTTGCTCGTGTGGCGCACGAAACGACTGATTCCGAGCATCGTGACGCACGTGTCCTTTAACGGCGTCGCGGTCGCTGCGATCATCAGCCAACGATCTGGTCATTGATGCGCGACTGGATTCGACGTCACGACTCGCCGGGCGCGCGCCTCGACGCGCTGGTCATCGTCGCGGTCATCTTCGTCACCGTGTGGGAGTTGCACCCGTCATTGGTCTTTTCCAACACCCTCATCACGGGTGGCGACACCGGGTCGCACTTGGCGGTACCGGCGTACCTGAAGTCGGTCGGCAATCCTTTCAACCTGACGCCATGGGACCCCGGTTGGTTCGCTGGCATGCCTGCCTACACCTATTACTTCGTGTTACCAGACGTGCTGGCGTGGTTCGGGAGCTACATCGTCGGTTTCGCCATTGCCTTCAAGCTGGCGACGATCCTCGGTTCGGTGCTCATGCCGATCACCGCCTACATGATGGGTCGGCTCTTCAAGGCGCCGCGCCCGGTTCCGGCGGCGTTGGCGGTGGCGACGTTGCCC
This sequence comes from Acidimicrobiales bacterium, assembly GCA_035532375.1. Lineage (GTDB taxonomy): Bacteria > Actinomycetota > Acidimicrobiia > Acidimicrobiales > RAAP-2 > RAAP-2. The sequence goes on along the minus strand of DATKRC010000124.1, from coordinate 8,252 downwards.
TTCCTCTTCGACGCCTCGTTCACCATCGACGGCGGGAACCTCTTCTCCACGATGGCGGGGGAGTACGCGTTTGCGCTTTCGCTTGCGTTGAGCCTGTTGACAATCGGTCTCTTCGCGCGGGGGGTTCGCACCGGAAAGGGCTACTGGGTCTCGGCCATCGCACTGAGTGCGACACTCGCGGCGCACATCCTGCCGTGGTTCTGGGCCATCGAAGCCATCATTATCATCGTGATCTTCGAGCTCTTGCAGCGCCGCGGCATCGGTGATCCCAACGACGACGACCTGCGCGGCGACTACGCGCGCCCGCTGCGCTTCGCGTTCGTCGCCGGACTGATCTCCGTCTGTCTTTCGGCTTGGTGGTTGACGTCATTCGTCACCACCCAGAAGTACACGAACTCCATGGGCTACACGAATGTCCCGGTGAATACCGTCCACGCGATCTTCACGGAACTTGGCTGGTTCACCTCCACCGGCGGCGCGGCCGGTGACCGGTGGGTCATCGTGCTCGCGGCCATTGCCTTGATCGTGGCGTTCTGGGTCCGTGACCGTCTGGGCATGATCCTCACCACCTTGGCGGTGCTTTCGATCGGCGCCTTCGTCTTCGACCCACAGAACGTCATCTGGAACGAGCGGCTCGTACCGTTCTGGTACATCACCATCCACCTGAGCGCCGGATGGCTCTTCGGTTACGTGCTCGCGCGCTGGGTGAAGCGACCTGCGAACGCACTCGGGCGTATCAGCGTGCAGATCGGCGAGACCCGCTTCAGCTTCGCTCACGAGGCGACGTCCGATGACGCCGAACCCGAGCCCGCCACGCCTCAAGTGCAAGGTGACCGTCTCTTCGGCGACGACGTCTTCGCCGCGTCGTCCTACAAGGACGAGATCAAACCAGTGGAAGATGACGAGTGGCGCACGACTCGGCGTACCGCGCGCGCGACGATCATCATCCTCGTCCTCGGGCTGCTCACCACGGTGCCGGGACTGATTCCGCCGGTCGCCTCCGCCCTGTCGCTCAACACGACGGGTAACGAGGTCACCAATTGGGCGGCCTACAACTACTCGGGCTATCAGGCCAAGCCCGCGTGGCCGGAGTACCACGACCTCATGAACACCATGGCCAAGGTCGGCCGCCAGTACGGCTGTGGTCGCGCCATGTGGGAGTACAACGTCAACGAGGGCCGCTTCGGGACACCCGAAGCGTTGATGCTCATGCCGTACTGGACCAACAACTGCATCGACTCGATGGAGGGTCTGTACTTCGAGTCCTCGGCGACGACGCCGTATCACTTCTTGGATCAGGCCGAGTTGAGCGTTGGGCCGAGTAACCCGATGGTCGGCCTGCCCTACGGCGGACTCGACGTCGCCTTCGGCATCCAACACCTCCAGATGCTCGGCGTGCGCTACTACGTCGCGTACTCCCCGGCGACCGTGAAGCAGGCCAACCGCGACCCCAATCTCACGCTCATCGCCAAGACGAAGGACTGGCCGTCGCCCGGCGCGCAGTGGCGGATTTACTTGATCGCCAAGAGCCCTATGGTCCAGGCGTTGACGACGCTGCCCAATATCGTCGCCAACACCACGAGCCGCATCGGCTGGCTCGACGCCAATACCGCCTGGTGGCTTGATCCGAAACTGTGGGGGACCGTCGCGGCCACGACTGGGCCCTCGAACTGGCCCGAAGCGACCAGCGTGAAGACGATGAACATGACCACAACGCTGCCGAAGGTGAAGGTCAAGGACATCAAGGTCGGACTCCAATCGATCTCGTTCCACGTGAGCAAGATCGGCGTGCCGATCCTGGTGAAGATCTCGTACTTCCCTCGATGGCACGCGATCGGCGCCACGGGACCGTACCGAGTCAGCCCGAACCTGATGGTCGTCATTCCGACGTCGAAGAACGTCTCCATGGTCTACGGCAGCACGTCGATGCTCACCTTCGGCAATATCGTCACCGACATCACGTCGCTCGCCGGTGTCACTGCGCTCTACTTCTACCTCCGTCGCCGAGTGCTGGTTCGACGCCAGCGCGTCCGAGAGGAGCTCGCCGTATGAAGACTTGCGGCGAGTACGGTTTCTAGGGGTTCGATGTTGACTTCGACGGCGAACGAAGAGGGAAGGGAATTAGTGATGGCGCTCGACAGTTTCTTGCTGGCGTTGCTGGAAGACCCGGTTGACCACGGCGAGCTGCTCTACGTGCCCAGTGCGAACGTGCTCTACAACCCGCGCAAGCGCGTCGTCTACGAAGTGCGCGATTCGATCGCCGTCATGTTGCCCGATGAAGCCAGGCCCGCCACCGACGCCGAGCACGACGCCTGGACCAACGACCCCAGCGTCATAAAAACCGGTTCGTAGTCACGCTCCCGACCTAGATACTCACGTTCGCCACTGCGATACTGAAGGTGTGCGTAGGTCGCTCATCACATTCGAACGCGTTGCCATCGGACTCTCGTTAACGCTGGCAGTATCGTTCGCCACGGTTCTTTGCATGGTGACGAGTCCGTTGGAGGCCGGATCGACGACGGCCACTTCGACGTCGCCCGTTTCGGCGTCCTTCCTTCCCTCTGGGGAAGGTTGGATCCTGTCGGGATATCGCTGCTCGTCGGGAGTCTGCCTAGCGGTTAAGAGGACCATGAATGACGGGCGGACGTGGGCGTCGCTGCCCCTCCCGTCGGCCTTGCGTGCCGTAGCGAATCCACCATCGGCGAGCTACTTCCCTCTTGTGCAGCAGAACATCTACTTCGCTGACGCGAAGAACGGCTGGATTTACGGGTCGGCGAATCCAGACAACGCCGCGCAGACGAACCTCGCATACGAAGCGGAGATCTGGTCGACGCACGATGGTGGTACCACCTGGTCCGCTCTCAATATGAAGTACCTCGGAATGAGGTTCGATGTTCTCACCGTGTCGGCCAGGCGGGGATCGGTCTATGCCATCAGTTGGCTCGGGGACACGTTCGGGCTCTGGCGATCATCGGTGACAAACGATTCGTGGCAACGCGTCAAGACACCGACTCTCTACTCGGCGGCCGGTGGATCGAATATGGAGGGCGCGTTCGTTTTCAAGGGCACCAGCGGCTGGCTGATGTTGGGCAATGACCGCGGGACGACAGCCAGTGCCCGACTGACGGGTTCCGGTAGGTGGGTCAAGTGGACTGCCCCGTGTGCCAACGTTGGCGACAGTTTCTCGGTGCCCGTCGCTAGCAGTGCAACCAATCTCGTCGACGTCTGCACGATCGGTGGCTTTGGTGGCGACGTTGTTCGCGGTACTCCTGCCTATTTGAGACTTCAATCGAATTGGGTGTACATCTCTCATGACGCTGGACTGACCTTCGACCCCACGCATCAAGTCATGGTGGAAGGATCTTCCCTCTATCTCGATCAACTTACGAGTCTGCCGACCTCGCCAGCACCTGGAAAGATTGTCGTCGCCAAGTCTGAGCCGCATGGTCTCAAAACGGTCGACCACCTTTACCTAACGCAAAATGGAGGCGAGACCTGGCGTTCCGTCTACGCCACCCCGCCCACGCCATTCAGTCCCGTGATTCAATCAGTATCCTTCACTTCGTCGAGTCTCGGTTACGCCATTGTTCAGAGAACGACGACGACTTCGGCGTTGATCATCTCGACCAATGGGGGCCGGACGTGGCACGTAGCCGCCCCGTAGCCGATCCTTCAATTGCTTATGGTTCGTTACTTTCGAAGAGCGCCTCGACCAGTTCGTCGATCAAGCGGTAGCCAATCTTCTGATAGATGCTGTTGCTGGTCGGGTTGGCGGCGTCGGTGAAGAGCATGACGCGCGCACCTTTTTCGATGAGGTGTTGCGACACGTGGGCCGTCACAGCGCTGCCGAAACCGTGGCCCCGATACTCGGGCGGCGTATAGACCGGACCGACGCGGCCAATGATGATTTCCTCGGTGGTGACGACGGGCGCGTGGCCCGCGATCGCCACGATAGTTCCGTCTAGTTCCCAGCAGAAGAGCGATCCGGCCGTGACCGATTTCTTGACCATGTCTTGAGAATCGGCCTGCGACAACGTCCTTATGCCGACATCATTCATGAACGCAATCAGCATTTCTGAGAGCACGTTGATCTCGCCGGCCCGGGCCGGACGTCCGGACCCATCGACATCGGGCGTGACGAGCTCTTCCAATTCGTACAGTAAATCGCGACGCTCTTCAACGAGCGCGCGAGCCGAGCCGGGACTCTTCGACTCGACGTATCCACTGGCCAGGGCCTCGACCACGTCCGGGGGACCCGTTATTCCCGTGAGTCCATCGTCGAAGCGTCCGACGTTGCGACCGAGAGTTCGCGCAGCGTCGTGGGGCATCGGCGACAGAGTCATCTTGAAGGGATGCGTGCGCATGGCCACGCCGACGATTTCTCCGTCGTCATCTCGTACCACCCACCAGCGATAGTCGTCGTAGGTCTGATGCCCCTTCGCCACGGAGAGCGACACGCTGCCGATGACGTTCGTTCGCAGGGGTTCAGCGGCGCGAAACGCCGCGGTCGACGCGATGAACTCGTCAACGGATTCGATGAGTTCGACTTTCATCCGTCGATTCTGCCACCCCAACGATTCGCGGAACATGTGTCTCGTGGACGGGCGAGATCGAAGGCGAGCGCCACATAGTGGGCGACGAATTCTCATATCGCTACCCCGGGGTTCTATTCCCCGCAGAAGATTGTCGAACTCGTCCCCGGCCAGAGAGTCGAGTGGCACGTCGTCGACGCAACTCGAGGGTTTCAATGATCCGAGTGAATGGACCGGCACCGATATCACTTTTGAAATAGCTTCGATACCGGATGGCACTGAAGTACGCTTCTCACATCTTGGCCTCACGCCCGGGTTTGAGTGCTTCGAAAACTGTTCGAACGCCTGGGGTTTCTTGATCGACGGAAGTTTGAAGCGGCTAATCACGACAGGCGAAGGTCCCTCCACGCCGCGCTGGGAATGAGGATCGTCAACTCAGTGATTCGGCAGTCCTAGTTGCTCGCGCAAGACATCGGAGTAGAGATAGTTGTCGCGCGTCACAATTGAGAGTCGTGCCAGTGCGCTCTCGCTGAGCGGTGTGGGTGCCGTGGGGAACGTCTGGAAGAGTTTGGCGTAGGCTGCCACCAACTTGCGTTCTCCTTTCACCGCGCTCGTCAAAGTCCTTGGCCAGTGCTGCGTCTTCAGTTTCGTTGCGAGCTCGGTCAATGTCGAACGAAGGTGGGACATCACGGTGCTAGTCGGAGATCGCCTGTAGAACATGTCGACTTGGAACGGATAGAGAGCCGCGTTGTAGGCGAAGACGTCACTCAAATATTGCCGAGCCGGACCGGCGGCGTTGGCATAAGTGAAGTGGTCGTGCGTCACTTCGGTGGGAATGAGATAGACACCGTCGGCAGTCGAGAGCACCGAACGGTCATCCGCGGAAAATTGCGGCTTCGCTTCGTCGACGCTCATATGGCTGAACGTCGTGAGTGCGACCGACGGATACGTGAGGTGCACCGTCAGTCCACCGACCGTCGGGTCTTCTTGGTACCACTGTGCTGAGTTGAATGACGAACCTCGGGCGTAGGGGATAGTCACGGTCTCGGGCACCTTTTGGGTCACGTCGTCATAATGAAGCCGCCACCCCCTGGACGTCTGGTTCATCGTGAACTTGATCAGGTCACCGGGATTGACTTCGAGGAGTTGTTGGGGATGGAAGCTGACGGCGACGTCGCTCCAGAAGATCTCGTACTGCGCGACGGAATCGATCTTGTTCTCGCTGGTGCCGAGTTGGATGAACTGTTCGTCCTCGCTTTGGACTGCGATCCACGTGGAGGCGTTGCCGTCGCCGGATTGTTCGGCGATCCGCGGTACGCGCCACTGAGCTCCGACCTCGGTCGTTGGGCGAGTGAGTTCGTAGCCACCGAATCCGTACGACGGCGCACCGTAGGACTGATTGGGAAGACGCGATGACGGCCCCCGGTTGGCGTTGAGTGAGATCTCCAGGGCGAGGAGCGTAAGCAATCCGACGATGAGAAGGATCGTCTTCGGCCACGAACTACGCAACATTTTGGTCAGTGTATCGACGTGGACGTAACGGTTGGTTGGCTACTCCTGGACTCGGAGTTCTTCAGTCGAGTCGTTCGACGATCATGGCCATTCCCTGGCCGCCACCGACGCACATTGTCTCCATGCCGAACCTCGCCCCGGCGTCTTCCAGCGAGTTCAACAGCGTCGTCATGATGCGAGCTCCCGTCATGCCAAAGGGGTGACCAAGGGCGATGGCGCCACCGCGGATATTGAGCTTGTCGAGAGTGATGCCCAGGTGCTTGGCGCTCGGAATCACCTGCGCCGCGAACGCCTCGTTGATTTCGACGAGGTCGATGTCGTCGATCGTCATGTTCGCGCGCTTCATTGCCTGACGACAGGCTTCGATTGGACCCAGCCCCATGATTTCGGGATTGAGCCCACTGACGCCACTGGCGACGATGCGCGCGAGTGGCTTGATGCCGAGCTCGCGGGCGCGCGTGTCACTCATCACGACGACTGCGGCGGCTCCGTCGTTCAAGGGACAGGCGTTACCGGCGGTGACCGAACCGCCCTCGCGAAAGACGGGCTGCAACGTGGCGAGACGCTCGAGCGTGGTACCGGCACGCGGTCCGTCGTCCCTCGTGACGACCTTGCCGTCGGGCAAGAGGACCGGAATGATCTCGCGCTCGAAGAAGCCGTTCTCCTGATGCGCTACGGCGAGCTCTTGACTTCGGACGGCGAACTCATCCATTTCCAGACGGCTCACCTTTTCGTACTCCGCGACGTTCTCGGCGGTCTGACCCATCGCGATGTAGATGTCGGGCAGACCAGGTTGCGCCGACCACGGTTCGTCGGCTCGTTCGGAGCGCTTGGCCGTTCGCTCCATGGCCTCAGAGAACAGTTCGTTGGTCGCCTTGGCACTGTCTGAGGCGCCGCTGGCGAAGCGTGACACCGTTTCGACGCCTGCGGCAACGAAGACGTCGCCCTCACCGGCTCGAATCGCGTGGGCGGCCATGCGAATCGTCTGCAACGAGGACGAGCAGTAGCGATTGACCGTGACGCCCGGGACGTTGGGCAGTCCCGCGAGGAGTGCGGCCACGCGCGCGACGTTGAACCCCGACTCGCCGGCCGGTTGGCCGCAACCAACCATGAGGTCCTCGACGGACTGCGGGTCGAGCTGGGGCAGCTTCTCTAAGACCGTGCGAACGACGAGTGCGGTGAGGTCGTCGGGTCGCATGTCGACCAGCGATCCTTTGAAGGCGCGTCCGATGGGGGTGCGTCCGGTCGCGACAATGACGGCTTCGGGCATGATGCCTCCTATTAGTTACTCCAAGGTAAATGGAGCATAACCAAGGTGCGCGGCGTTGATGACCTACGCCGGGAGCGGCCCCGCGTCATCGAAGCCTTGGCGCACGCCGTGGCCAGCTCGTCGGGCCAACTGCTCTGGTTCGAAGAGCATCCAGTAAGCGTTGCGGGCGTGCTTGCGGGAGCGGTCGTTGAAGACCTTGGCGAGTACGTCGGGATCGTCGGACTCGTCTTCGTGGACGAAGACCTCCAGGATCGGCGTCGCCGTCATTAGTTGGGCCTGCATGATTCCTTGGGAAGCCTCGTGGGCACACTGTTTGTCGATGGGCGCGGAACCGGGCATTCCGAGTGCCACCACGATGTCGCAGCCCTCCTTTTGGATCAAGTTCAGCGCCGCGACAGCCAAGTCCTTGAATCCCGGCACCGTGCGAGAGACAACGGTGAATTTCTCGCCGTAGCCGAGGCAACTCTCGAGTTCGGCTCGCGCCGAAGCGCCCATGTCGAAGCGCGCGAACATCGTGTCGACCACACCGATGCGAAACGCCTTCGTGACCTTCGGTGTCTGCTTTTTCTTGGCCACGGCGCTCCGATCTTTGGCGTTCCCAGTGTAGGGAGCCGTCTAGCACCCTTCGCAACCACGATTTGGTGCGACGTAGAGTTCTGACGGAAGGTGGGCTATGACGTGGGACTTTGAGACCGAACCGGAATTTGGAGAAAAACTGGTCTGGATGCGCGGCTTCATGCGCGAAGAGATCATGCCCATTGAGACCCTGAATCTCAGTCACGACCAAGCGTTGGCCTTCATCAAGCCGCTGCAGGATGAAGTTCGCGCGCGAGGCCTCTGAGCCGCGCACTTGCCGGGTGAGCTCGGCGGCATGGGTTTCGGCCAGGTTCGCCTGGGGCTGATGCACGAGATACTCGGTCAAACCCCTTACGGTCCGG
>DATKRC010000123.1:0-13844 GCA_035532375.1 Acidimicrobiales bacterium | reverse complement strand
TAGTGGGCTACCTGTTCTTTCGAGGAGCTTTCGGCCGGGAGCGTGGCGCGACGATCCATCCCGGGCTCCGTTTGGTCTACGTTATGGCCGCGGTGCCCGTCGACACCTTCACGGGCCTAGCGCTGATGATGGAGGCACATAACCCGTTTCCGGCCTACACATCCTTGGCGCCCACGGGATCGACGAGCGCGTCGATTCTCGACAATATCCATTTAGGAGGGGCCATCATGTGGATCGGGGGTGACGCCCTGATGCTGATCGTCTGTATCCCAATAACCGTGGTGTGGGTCAAGTGGGAGACGATTCGTACGAAACAACTTGATCTTGAACTCGACGCACAGGGCCTTTAGTTCCGGTTTCAATTCGCCACGTACGCTGCTTCATTGCGCAACGGCAACCTAATTCACGTTTGCTCTCGTGCAAGCGAGTAATCGTTTGAATGGCCACTTATCGGATAGCCGATTGCAACTGTCGGGATCCTCATTCAAGGGACGACGGACACGCCCCGTCTCAAGTTGAAACTATGAGAGTGTCTTGAAACTACGACCCGGGAACTCACCTGCCTTCGATGCTATCGCTGGTTCCTGACGAAGTACTTCAACGGACACCATCTACTACCGCAACGAGTTGCTTGGCGCTCACGGGTCCGAGCAAGGTTACGACTACCCTTCCGCGGCGATCAATCACGAACGTCGTCGGTGGCGCCGAGACTCCGTAACTATTGGCCATGTCTCCTCGGGGGTCAATGAGCGATTGGTAGAGGGAACCGTAGTGGTGCTCAAACGACCGCGCGGAGGACAACGTGTCATTGAAAACGACGCCGACAAGTATCACACCACGATGCCGCTCGCTCCACGCGAACGTCGAGAGATCGGCGGCTTCTTGGACGCACGCTACGCACCAAGAGGCCCAAAAGTTCACGACCACAATTTGACCGCGATGTTGGGCGAGATTGAACGTTCCTCCGTCGAGTTCGTTTCCCTTCAGCTGGGGGGCCAACTTGCCGAGCAGCGGACTTGGCGCAATGGTTGCGCTCACCGGATGACGTGTGATGAGCAAGGACGAAAACGCCACGGCGACCGCTACCGCGACGAGTGACGACACCATCACGGGACGCCTCACAAGGTCATTCGACAATCTCCGTAACGGACGAGCAGGGGATAAGCCAATTCGTCACCGCGTCGAAACTGATTCCAGGATGTCGCGGCCCTTGTGACGCCGAGAGGTATTCCGTCGTGTTCGCCTTGCTCTGGAAGGAAGGGTTCATGGACCCCTGGGGTCACTTGTTCGTTGCGAGGTAGCGACCTGGATCGAGGTCGAACGTCGCAGCGCAGCCCACGTTGCAGAACCAGAAGTCGGTCCCTTCGAACGTGCGGTGAGCCGCCGCCGTAGCAACATCGACCGTCATTCCGCAAATTGGATCGACAGCAGTACCGGTCGTCTCGTGTTGGTGTTCCATATGTTCCATCTCCTCATTGTTGGTTGAAACTTTTATGTAACGTTCGGGCCGTTCTTCGAAGCGCTCGCGACAACGATCGGAACAGAAGTAGTACGTCTCATTCCCGTATGACGACGTTGCTGGCGCGTCGTTGACTCGAACTTGCATCGAGCACACAGGGTCAATGGCGTAATTCTGGCCGCCGCCGAAGCGAGCCTGATTGCGGGCCATCCACCACACGATGACTGCAACGGCGATGAAGACAATGTTGAGGTACGAAGTGTAGTTCCATTCAAAATGAGCCGACGTGACTTGCAACGTTCGTGTTGACGGGACGAGATTAAACAGCCTGAATATCCCCTCGGTTATGAGTCCCGCGACTGACATAATCGCGTAAAAGAGTCCAACGAGGCGAAGCGTCAACTTGTTGCCGTAGAACTTTCGGTAAATAAGGATAAGCGGCATGGCTATTAGGTCCGCAAAGATGAAGGCAATGACGCCGCCGAAGCTGATGCCGCCCGACCAGAGCGCCGCGGCCAGGGGTACGTTGCCAATAGAGCAGACCCAGCTAATGACGGCAATGAGGGGACCAACCAGCGCGTTCTCGGCGCTGGTCCAGAATCCGTGTCCGTGGATGAAGAGCAGATTCCAAAAGTGTCGCGGCACCAGTGTGGCTAAGAAGCCGGCCACCACGTAGCCAATTACCAATTCCTTGCGCAACATTGTGACGTCGGCCTTGGCGTAACTTGACGCGTCGGCCCAGGCGGACTTCGAGTGAACTTTCTTCGACCACGATTCGCGGTCGAGTTCTGCTTGCTGTTCCTCGGATACGCCCGACATGGCCACGTGATCGTGGCCCCCCATTTGAGGGCTGGCAAGGCGGCGACGCGCTGCCTCAACGAGTGGCTGCTTGAAGACGAAGCCGCCTAAAAGAGCAAGCAAGATGATCATGATCGGTCCACCAACAAACTCGGCGGCCATGAACTGCCATCCGAGGAGGACCAGCATGACGATGCCGAGTTCAACGACCAGATTCGTCGAAGCAATCATGAAGACCATGGCTGAGACGAAGTCGGCGCCTTTGGCGAACAGGGACTTTGACATCGCCGAAGCGGCGTAGGAACAACTCGAAGAGACCATGCCATAACCTGCCGCGCGCCCCACTGCGGCCGGACGGTGATTGCCCAACTTGGCCCGCATCTGATCTTTGGAGATGAACGCCTGGACGGTTCCCGAGAGCGTGAAGCCGAGCACAAGTGCCCACAATGTCTCCCAGAACATGAAGAAACCTTCTCGCAGACTTCGACCGACATCGCTCGCGACGTGCCCAACGGTCAGCGTGGTGACGAGCTCAACGTGCACTGTTCGACATCCTGTCGTCTCGTGCGGCACAAGGTAGCGAACTACTCGCCATTTTCATCCGAGTTCCTGAAAATGCGAAGCACCTTTTCTCAGGAATCATGACCGCACCAGTCGAGCGATCGCATCTTGGGCTTCTTTGACCTTGGCGTCCGCCTCCGGGCCACCCTTGGTCACTGCCTCCATCAGGCAATGAGAGAGATGGTCACCTAGAAGCTTCATCGCCACCGCTTGGAGCGCGCGGGTCGTCGCAGAGATCTGATCAAGAATGTTGATGCAGTACTGGTCTTCTTCGACGAGGCGTTGGAGACCACGAATCTGACCTTCGATGCGCCGCAGTCGCTTCTGAATGGCGGCCTTTTCATCGATGTAACCAGGCAGTGTCACGCGACTCCCTTCGTCTTCGAGCAGTATACCCCTTGGCGGTATACAATGAGCAACGGAGATTGCCTCGGTCGCTTGTGGACTGTGTCACGGTTCGCGGACGCGATGGGGTGAATTCCGTGAGTTGCCGCACGTTAGAACCTGGGGGAGGAGTTTCCAATCAGTACCTCGTACGACCCTGACGATCGAGTGGATTCGAGGCTCCCCACGGGAACCTCAAGTCCGTTTTGGCGCTGGATCTGTTTTGTCGTTCTCCCCTTGTTCCTCTCCTTCAGCGCCGCGTTAGCGATTACTGCCTTCGAAGACGCTCACAGCACGAACACGCTCGGCAGTTCGAGCGGAATCTCAAGCCGTCAGTCACTGACGACCCTCATGAGCCTGTCGCCCCTGCCCGAACGCGTGGCGCCGAACTTCACGCTGGTGGACCAGGCCGGCAAATCTGTGAGCTTGTCGCAGTTTCGTGGCAAGACGGTCCTTTTAGCTTTCATGGACACCCGCTGTACGGAAGTGTGCCCCGTCGAGTCACAGGAGTTTCTACGCGCCGAAAAGGATTTGGGGTCGCGTGCACGCGACGTGGTTTTCATCGGCGTCAATGTCAATCCCCATGCGAACTCAGTCGCCGATGTCCGTCGATTTACCGCTCAGCATGGGCTTAGTGCGCTTAAGAATTGGCACTTTCTCACTGGCTCCCTAGCGCAACTCTTGCCAGTGTGGCGGGCCTACGGCATCGAAGTCATCGTCTCCAAGAACGCAAAGCAGACCGCCCACTCCTCGTATATGTATTTCTTGAACCCCTTGGGAGGGGAACGGTTTCTCGCGGACGCGAACGTGCTTCAACGACCAAACGGCTCCGGGTATTTGCCATCAAACTTGGTACGGCGCTGGGGTCAGGGGATCGCTCGCTATCTCAATCAAGCGGCCAAAGGATGAGGCTCCTCACGGTTCCGTTGTTCGCCATTGTCGCGGGACTTATCTCCTTTACTTCACCTTGCGCACTGCCGCTTGTGCCCAGTTACCTGTCCTACATTTCGGGACTTCCCGTGAGCGAACTCTCGGAACGGCGAGCACGGCGCGTGGTACTCCTGTCGACCGGCGCCTTCGTAGGAGGTTTCACCGTCGTTTTTACCGCACTTGGTGCGTCCTCGACATTCTTTGGGTCATTTCTCATTCACCACCTGCCGCTGATACTGAAGATTTCAGGTGCTGTCATCATTGTCTTTGGTCTCGCTATGACGGGGCTGATTACGATCCCTTTCATTGCCAGAGAACGTCGACTCGATCTAAACAGGATTGTTGGAGGCCCCCGCGGAGCCTTCCCGCTCGGTATGGCTTTTGCGTTTGGCTGGACTCCCTGCATTGGACCAATCCTCGCGTCAATCCTCGCCGTCGCCAGTACCAGCAGGACCGTCGTGGAAGGTGCGTTCTTACTCGCCCTCTACTCGCTTGGACTTGGCATTCCGTTCATGTTGCTTTCCATCGGCATCGGTCGAGCGCGCCGTTCACTTTCCTTCCTTCGCCGTCACGGTCGGGCAATTGAGATAACCGGCGGACTTTTGCTCATTACCGTGGGCGTCCTCTTCGTGAGTGGAGTATGGAAGACGCTGTTCATCCCGCTCCAGGTCCGCTTCGCCCGGTTAGGTTGGCCCCCATTTTAAAAGAAACGAGCTGATGAACAACCCCTCGGAGATCCCAAAAAGCGACGACACCATTCCGACGTTCGATGCCAGAAACGTCAGACGTCGCGCTCCACTGCGATGGTGGCTTCTCGCTACCGTCGCTGTGGTTGTGGGCGCGTCGGCTGGAACAGCGGTTGCTCGCACGAATCGCCCCGCGTCGTTGGGACCGTCATTTTCAAGCGTTGTGACCTCGAGCGGCGGGACGTTTACTCGCGTTCGCGCGACGGCGGCTCCGACATTCGATCTAGTTGATCTGGAGCACCCAGCGCGAACAATTTCGCTTAGTGATTTTCGTGGCCACTATCTCGTCGTCAATTTTTGGGCGTCATGGTGCCCACCTTGTCGCAAAGAAATGCCGGCGCTGGCCCAGGTGGCGCGCCAACTAAAAGGCAAGGTCGACTTCGTGGGCCTTGACACCCAGGACCAGCGCAGCGCTGGACTCGCTTTCGCCAAGAGCACTCACGTGCACTATCCACTAGCGTTCGACACCGCGCAGGTTTGGTCGTCGTATGGTGTGTACGGGTTGCCGACAACGTTCTTTGTTTCTCCCAAGGGTCAGATTCTTGGCAAGCAGGTGGGCGGATTGACAAAATCGCGTCTTCTTGCGCTCATTCGCCAAGTCTTCAAAATCTCAACTACAAAAAAATAGTCGTGACCGAATTCCTATGGGCACGATCGGGAGAAAACTATCCTTAGACCGGCGCGACTGGGAAGTTTTCATCAAGGTTGGTACCCAGTGATGTCTCGACACTCCGCGAACGGAAATGTCGACACCTATAGGGCCGCCTCACATAGACAGTGACTTACGCCCGGACGCGCCCGATTCCAACGAACCCGTAACCCAATCGAATGGGGCTGATGTGGACGAGCGTGCCGGACGAGGCGGCTTCAATCATTTGTCCATTGCCGATGTACATTGCCTCGTGTTCACTGCCGCCAGGACCATAAAAAAGTAGATCACCAGGCTGAATGTTCCAGAGAGGGACACGTTGCGTGTCGGCGTACTGGGACCCGGAGTAGTGCGGCAGAGTGACGCCAGCGGCGGCGTAGGCGAGCAGTATCAAACCCGAACAGTCGACACCGCTCGGCGAGGCGCCGCCCCACACGTAGGGCACGCCAATCATGCCCATGGCCGCACGAATTGCAATGTTGGCGCGAGAATTGGGCGGGGGTGCGGCAATGCCTTGCGCGGGTGTCGCGGTTTGGACAGTCGCGGCTTGGAGAGCGGCGGCAGACGCGGCGGCTGCTGCAGCCGCTTGCTGCGCAACAAAAGTGGCGATCGTCCCTTTAACTTGGCTAAGCGTGCGTACGAGGCTTGCACGAAGGAGGTTCGCGTCATGAAAGGCATTCGCGGCGTCGTGCGCAGCGCTATTGGCGCGTCGGACTTGCTTGAAAAGAACGGCCCGCTCTCGGGTCAACTTGATTTTGTGATACTTCAGACTGGCGAGCGTTGCGCTCACGTTGCCGCCGGCGATCTGGCCATAGACGTTGGTGGCGTCCGCCTTCAGTCGGTCAGTCGAAAAGAGTTGATTGACGTTTGTTGAGGCGCTGTTCGTGACGTAAGCGAATATCACGTCGCGGCGTAGTTGGGAGTTCCCTTTGGCGACGCTCCTCTCAATCTTCGCTACAACATACTTCGAGCTCACTATCTGATTTTGATAGCGCTGAAGATTGATACGGGCCAAATCGTACTTCTGCCCCATGGTCTCTACGCGACTACCAATGGACTGAATCTGTTGGTAGAGCACGACAGCCTGAGCGCGAGCGGTTCCTACACTGGAGGCGCTGGCGGAGAGTGACGGGAAAGCAATCCAACTCAAAGAGATTGCAACAATCGCAATAATGGTTCCAAAGTTTCGATGCGAATGTGATTCTTCGGACCGACCATGAGTCGATTTGCGCCTTGCGCGCTCGACGCGAGTCATACGGTCAACGCTACCTGAGCCGACGCGACGGCAATGCTTTGATATGCCGCCATTTATGCGCACCTCATTAAATTCTTGGGATGACGTGTAAGTTTGGTCCGCCCGTTCTCACTGGCGACGCGATCTCCTGCCACGGGCACTCAGAGTTATTTTCTCATCACGCCGGAGTATGCGGACTTCGATTTTGGAGGAAGTTCGATAACTCCTTCAAAGCCACGGCAGGAAAAGGTCGGCCAGGTTCGCCGAGACCGGGAAGTCCAGGAGCCAACGACGGCTCGAAGACTATGTGGTTTTGGAAAGGGTGTCCGACGATAAGTCTTTGCTGCGCTCTCGTAGGCAGGATTGGTTAGTAAGACCTGAGTACGAAAGCCGAAACGTGAAAGTAGGGTGTCTTCATGAAACGAATACCACTGCCCATCGTGTAATAGCCGTAGCCGTAGTTTCTTTGTCGGCCGCCACTGGGCCTTTGATCTCTTTCACTTCGCACGCGGGAGCTACGGCATGGCCCTCCAATTTGTCTCCTCGTCTGACTGCAAGAAGTACCTCACGTCGAATTCTTCCGCGCGGGTGGCAACGACTCGGTCCTACATAGAGGCGGCGGTGCTAGGTCCGCGTGAAGCGATGTACACCCCAGCACAAGCTGCAAAGAAACATCCCACCTCGGGTGAGGTGATGGTCTCGGGCCAGATGGGAAACGGTAGCTCGATGACGATGGGAATGAATGAGTCCATGGCACACCTCGAAATTCATATCTGTTCTAAGAAATCGGGCGTCGACCAACGCGATGCCGACGATGACTCTAAAGAGTTCACAAATGATCGCCGAGGCATATGTAATTCCCGCGGCGGTGATGAGGGCTCTGAATGGAGTTATTGCGGACACGCACTACGGCAACAACGTGGTTGTAGTGCCCGGTCGGCGCTAAAACTTACTCGTCACTACCATGGGCGAAACCGCACGATTCACGCTTCATTCGCAGAAAATGTCTGGATAGGATTCGAGATTTCATGTCGGTTCAACCGGCAACTGAGACCGATGCCTTCAAACGTCCCTCCTCCAAATTGTGCACTTGAGCTCGAGGCTCGTTACCTAGGGTCCCTACGTAGAAGAGTTTACATTTTGGGGGAGATGAATCGAACTATCGAGCGTCGCGAGAAGAGTGATCCAAAGTTGAGTGCTCGACCAAAGAAGATCATCGATGACAATCTGGTGATCAGTTCGAGTGCGCGCTCAGTGCGAGGTCGCTGTCGAGGTGGCTACCAGCGTGCGAAAAGGTGGCTCGGGGTAGCCGAAGTCGCTTGAGAGTCAACGCGTTCACTGCGACGATGAGACTGGACCCGGCCATCGATATTGCGGCAATCTCCGGTCGAAGAACCAAGCCAAACATTGGAGCGAAGACGCCCGCCGCGATGGGTAAGGCAATGACGTTGTAGCCGACAGCCCATCCGATGTTCTGGTGCATCTTGCGGAGTGTCCCGCGCCCGATGCGAAGCGCGATGGCGACGTCGAGTGGATCGGAGCGCATGAGTACCACGCTGGCCGTCTCGATAGCCACGTCGGTGCCCGCACCAATGGCGAATCCGAGGTCGGCCTGAGCGAGCGCAGGCGCGTCGTTGACGCCGTCACCGACCATGGCCACTCGCCGGCCGGTTTCCTGCAACTCGATAATTTTTGCCACCTTGTCCGCGGGGAGCACCTCGGCGATCACGGTATCGATGTCGAGTTGTTGTGCGATGCGCTGGGCGGTGGCCTCGTTGTCGCCGGTCAGCATGACGACGGTCAGGCCAGCGTCGTGGAGGGCCGCCACGGCCGACGCCGCGGTTGGCCGTACCGCGTCAGCGATTCCAATAACTGCAGCGATCGCGCCATCGACGGCGACAAGTACTGCGGTCTGCCCGCCCGAAGCGATCTCGTCGCGCTTGACGGCGAGATCACCGAGATCTATCTTCTCTCGGTCCATGAGGCGCCGATTGCCGACGATCACTCGGTGGCCACTCACCGTAGCGAGGGCTCCTAGGCCGGGAATATTTTCAAAGTGTTCTGCTCGTTGCACGTCGTCGGTAGAAGCATCGGCGTAGCGAACGATGGCGTCGGCAAGCGGATGACCGGACTCTCGTTCCACGCCGGCAACGAGGGGGAGAACATCCTTCTCGGAGATTCCCGAAGTGAAGAAGTCGGTGACTTCGGGTTTCCCCATGGTCAGGGTCCCGGTCTTGTCCATGACGACGGTTTGGATTCGGGCCGCACCTTCAAGGGCCAACGCGTCCTTGAACAGGATTCCACGCTCGGCTCCCAAGCCAGTTCCGATCATGATTGCCGTGGGAGTGGCCAAACCCAATGCGTCAGGGCAGGTCACGACGACGACCGTGATGGCGAAGAGCACTGCCGCACTTGCCGGTCGATTGCTCGCCAGCAGCCAGACCGTCAAGGTGAGGAGCCCACCGACGAGTGCGACCAAGACCAGCCAGAATGCCGCGCGGTCAGCGAGTTTCTGACCGGGTGCTTTGGAGTTCTGCGCTTTTTGGACCATTGCCACGATCTGAGCAAGGGCTGTATCAGTGCCCACCTTCGTCGCGCGGACGCGTAGGGAGCCATTGCCGTTCGTCGTAGCCCCAATCACGGACGACCCGACGGTCTTTCTGACCGGGAGACTCTCGCCGGTGACCATCGACTCGTCGACATCAGAATCGCCGTCCTCGACGACCCCGTCGACGGCGATTTTTCCTCCCGGTTGGACGAGCAGGAGGTCTCCGACCACCACGTCGGCGGTCGGGATCTCGACGGTTTGGTCGCCTCGTAAGACGGTCGCCATCGGCGGAGACAAATTGAGTAATGTCCGAATCGCGTCGTTCGCACCGCCGCGAGCTCGCATTTCGAAGTAATGCCCCAGGAGAACGAACGACGCCAAGATGGCTACTGCTTCGTAGAATACGTCGCCGCCGCCCGTGAGGGTGATGACCACCGAGTACAGCCATCCAGATCCGACGGCGACCGCAACGAGGACCATCATGTCCAAGGTGCGAGCGCGCAACGCCCGAACGGCGCCGTCGAAGAACACCCAGGACGAGTAGAAGATCACCGGCAAACTCAGCAACAGTGTCCACTGATCTTGGCGAAGTCCGAAGGGGACTCCAACGCTGAGGGCGAAAACGCTATGGCCAATGGGTGACCAAATCAAGATGGGAATCGCGAACAGCACCGCCACCAGAAATCGGTTCCGCATGTCCGTAACCATTGACTGCATTGACTGATTGCGATGGCCTCCGTGACCCATCGCGTCATGGGGCGAACTCATTTTCGACGCGTCATCCGTGATTTGGCGGCCTTCGTGGTTTCCGCTCGTGACTTCGCTATCAGCTCGCGGCATACTCATCGGCATTTCCGCTGAGTGCTTATGATCTGGTGCCATGGAAGGGTCTGCAGGCAGGGGCTCCGAATGATTCATGCCATCCTCCAACTATCTGCTACTTCAACTTCGTGGACGACGGGGTGTGGCCAAGGGTTGACGACGGCGAGTTGGCCCCGATAAATGCGTCCGTGGATATGAACTTACCGGTACGTTCAACATCACATCTTCATTCCACCGCGATCCATCATCTTCATCATCGCGCCCATCATGATGAGACAAACCACGGCGTAGATGAGGAACGTGGCGCTCACCGTGTTGGTTGCCACCAGCACCAGGGCGATGACGATCAAGGGAATGCAACACGCGACCATCATCCAGTGATGTCCACGATGACCACCAGTCTCCATTTCGGTCGAAGCGTCGGAGGGCGAGTGATCCATACGAGTCATGAGGGCCTCCGAAGTGAATTTGGCACGTGGTTGAGCTTTGCGTACAAGGGGCAGTGACCAAGCGCGCCGGTTACGAGGAGGTCAGCTCCTGCACCAGTGAGGAGTACTTCCAAAATGATGGCAAGTCCCGATGTCGCCGAAGTGAGCAAGATTGCTCCGATAACTATCGTCGCGAGACCGATTGCGATCCGACCAATTCGCTCGACCGGCGTGATGTTGACACTTAGTCGGTGCAGACGAGTAGGCCGAAGGTCTTCGTCGAGGCGATTTCCGACAGACCTAGTAGTCGATTCCATCGTGTTTTCCTTCATGGTTTGTCCTCCAATTTGAGTTTTATGGAACTCGGTTTGGATGTTTCGGATACGTTTGCCTGGTCTCGGTCGTTTCGCCGTGTGGCGCCGACGAGCGTGACGAACACGATCCAAATGACCGAACTCATGATGGCGGCCATTGCCGTCCACATCAACACTATTTCCCAGAAGGACCAATGTCCTCCGTACCCAAACATCATCACAACTTCTTTCCTTCGCACCCAACAAACACGGGCTCACGACCAGTATGTGTTTCAAATACCTGCTCGCGGTAGGGGCTTTTGTCACAACTTCTTGGCGAACAGGTACTTGCCGCTTCAATGTGAAGTACGGGAGCGATGACGATCATCACGAAAATGTTGTTGTTCATGGCCGAAAACTATTGGTTCAACAGACTATGAAATGACGTTAGATTTGATCGACTCTTTTGTTGCGATGGTGAGGGCTGGATTCACTGCGGCGAGTCTTTTTAGAAAGGTACTGGGCGGCGCACTTCGGCCACTCGCCACCACCACGATATGTGTCGCTCCAGGTGGTAGTCCACGCTAAATCGCGCCGGACCTGTGTAGTAGCTCATGGCGAGAAGTCCGAGAAAGACGACGGCGTAGACAATGGCAGTGCCGATGTCGGCAGCTCCCGAAGTGTACGGACCGCCGAAGCCTTCCGCAGTTGCCCAAATGATGATGCTAAAGCCGATGGCCGAGATGTAGGTGAACTTTCGAGCGAAACCGATGATGAGCGCCACGGCGATAAGTGTCTCGATGGTCGCCACGAGATAGGCAAAGAACGGTACCCGTGAGTGTTGAAGGCTGATCCAGAAGTTAAACCATGGGTGCAGCCAGGCGGGCTGTCCCTGTGCCTCACTCATTAGTCCGGGCATGTAGGTAGTGCGGAACCCGGGAAGCCACTTGAGCACGGCGTCGATCAACCAGATTACTCCGAAGGTGACCCTCAGGGCATCTTTCGGCCACGCTGCAAGTTGTGGAGTCTCGTTGGTATCGGTGGTCACACTCACTATGTTTCTCCTCGCGGTGAGGGCGTCAGTTCGTCATTCCAATTTTGCTCATGCCGGCCGACGGGGGCAAGGGGCTTTAGTCACAAGTTGGGACGCGTCGCCTTGCTGAACTTGGAGTTCCACCACGAATCGTCTTTGCAGACCGCCGACTCTTGCATCCACGTACCGTGTCAGACTTCATTACGCCAGTGAAACACGGGAACCTACAGGCGCACGGTCGAAGTGAATCGTGCCGGGAAAGCTGGAGAGTGAATCCTCTGAGAGCTTGTCTCCATGACAGGATCAACCCATGCCTCGCCCGAGCTGCGTGAACGAACTGTGAGGGTGGTGATCGATGACCGTTCGGACTACCCGTCCGAGTGGGCCGCGTTGACCGCAATCTCGAAACTCTGCGCCCAATTATGTTCTGAGTTTGGTAGAGAAGCATCATTCGCTGCCGCGCTTGTCGTGTCGGCTGTCCACCACGAGTCGTACGGAAGCAACTATCCAGGAGTCGCATCGGGCGGGTAGATTTCCGAAGTGAACGAATATGGGCGACCACATCGCTGGAAGGAACCTAGCGTGATGGCCAGCCGCAGCAATCTTGGACTTAAGACTTCAGCGAGAAGAGTCGACCCGTGCAGCACGTTGTGCACTCGAGGTGTGCAGAGCAATCGACCAGGGGTTTTATGCAGCATGCCGTCGATTGGGCGCGGCTTCCAACTTGGTACGGCCCACTATAAAATTTCATGGTTAGGGTCTAGCCTCCAGTGTCTGGTTAGATCTGTCGGGTCGGGTCTCCGACACCAACGATCTCTTCAATCTCAAGATGGCAACTTATACAGATCATTCGTCTGCTTGGATTGCCGCGAGGACCAGGCGGCAGTCTTTGATCTCCTGAACAGTAAGCCAGGGCTATATCGATCGCCGTTTGATTCTCCCCAAGATTTGCAAACAAAGTGACCATGTTCCCTAGGGCCGTTGCGGAGTAGTGAGTGATGATGGATAGGTCATAGTAGCTACGCCAAAGGACGTCACCGATGCCATACGAGAATTGGAATATGAACATGGGTTGGGGTGGGGGATTATTGATGTTGTTGTTCACGCTGATCTTCTTGGGTGGGCTTTTGCTGATTGCAGTGACGGTAACCCGTCAGCACCATCAACATGAACACAGCTACCACGCACACCACGACCAGCCAGTAGGAGGCCGGTCTCTCGCCCTCAAGATCTTGGATGAACGATTCGCTCGTGGTGAAATCGACGAGGACGAGTACAAGCGTCGTTGCGCGCTCCTCTAATTACTTGCGATTTCAGAAATTCAAGAAGAACAGAATCCACCCACTTCCAATAAGTCAGCGTGAGACTTCAGATCGGAGATTCATTGTGGGGTGGCTTCATGGACACCAGTCCACGACGCCTTGGGCTCCCAAGCCGTGGAGGAACTCGGCACGCGGCTGAATACGGAACGAAAGCAAATGCGAACTCGTCGAGATGCCCACGCGACCGAGAAGATTGTCAAGACAAAATCGGTAGCGCTGAAAGTCGTGAGGAGCCACGGCGAACTGTTCGTCGCCGAAGTGGAAGGTGACAGGCTGACCTGACAACACCGCATCGGCGCGAACCGCCTCCAACTCGTCCACAAGCGCAAGGGGAATGGAGGCGCGTCCCGAGAGGTAGAGGGCGCCAACGCCGGACGCCAACTCGGTGAGTTCTGACTTGTGAAGTGACGACGAAAATTGATGGGGGGGTCGAACAACGGAGTCGGGAGCTTCGAGAATCCTTAGAGAATCGGATGCAACGACGCCGGATGACGACTGAGGTTCCCCAGAAAAAGTGGACACGGTTTAAGCGGCGTGTTGCTGTTCTCGAGCCAACGATAACTCGTAGCGGATGGGGCTGACGCCACCGGCCTTCGCGCAGCGTCGTTGGTGGTTGTAGAAGTTGATGTAGTCGGCA
>DATKRC010000122.1:0-4817 GCA_035532375.1 Acidimicrobiales bacterium | reverse complement strand
GTGTATGTACAATGTACATACCAAGCGAAGGATATTGAAGTGACGACGAAGGAAAAGCGACTCAATTTTCGGACGACTGAAACGGTCGAAGCCAAGTTGTTTGCGGCCGCCCAAGCGTCGAACGAATCGCTCACTGACTTTGTGTTGAGTGCGGCGTCGCGACGTGCTGACGATATCCTCGCCACTCGGACGCCGGTGCCGAGCGACTACTTTGACCATCTCCTTTCGGCCCTAGATGAGCCACCCGTAGCGATTCATTCCCTGGCGGTGGTGGCCAAGCGCGAACTTCGTTTCACTCAGCGCTAACTGGTGTTCGTTTCCGAGCCGCTCGCGGAGCATCATGTACTTGAGCATTTTGACTCGGGTGTCGATTCGCTTGATCGGTGGCTCAAACAATCTGCTCGGCACACCGACGCGAAGCGCAATAGCCGAACATACGTCTGGTGTGCGGAGGAAACTGTGGTGGTCGGGTACTTCACCCTGGCGCCCCACGTCATTGGTCGCGCGGAGTTATCCGACAGGGTAGGTCGCGGTGACCTTAATGAGATTCCCGCGATCCTTCTCGCGAGACTTGCGCTTGATACGAAGTACCAAGGTCAGGGATTCGGTGCGGAACTCCTTGTCGACGCCTTGAATCGAGCGGTTGGCGCTAGCGATCGAGTCGGCGGTAGGTACGTCGTAGTCGACGCTCTCGACGAGCGAGCCGGTTCGTTCTATGAGAAATACGGCTTTGTTCAGTGTGTAGGCGATGGCGTTCTTCGCTATACGCGAAAGGTCAGTGATATCGCGCTGAGCTTGGAGCCATGAGTCAGTTGGACCGGTCCATTCTGAAAGTCGCCTGGACGACGCCGTCGCGATACGTCCGCGCCATGAATCACCTCTTGCGTGCGTAGTAACACGAAGAAGTGAAGGGCGCGCCAACATTTTCGGGCTCTACAAGGCGCAATTACCGGTTGGCTGCGCCGATGACTCTTGCATCGTGACGAGAGTCATGGAAACTCCCCAAAGTTGATCATCGAAATTCCCCATCTCCTGAGAAGTGAAAAGCCCGGCGATTCATCCCTCAAAACATCCCTCACACTTATCCGACGGCGCACGACAGAACCGACAAGGGGCGACAGAAACCTCAATGATTATCGAGCAAAACGACCATGGACGACATCAGCCCCACAGGACCGATCCCATTTGGGATGACCAGGGTGTCTCACCGAGCCGATACGGGTACGTCGAAGTCGGATACCGGTCCACCGCGAACCAACTCAGTCCGATTGATTCGTTCGTCGCGTTCCCAATGGACTGCGGCAATCTGTTGTCCGGCCAATCAAGACGGCGAACTAGAGCACGTTGACGGCCGAATCACTCCGACGAACAACAATTACGCTTCGAATGAGGACGACGCTCCCACGAGCAATGCGTTGTGATCTTCGCGATCATGTGACCTCTAGAGGAGTACTCATGGCAGAAGAACGGAAGGTCGTCGTAATCACGGGCGCCACCGCCGGTGTTGGACGGGCGACGGCTCGATTGTTCGCCGAACACGGATTCGACGTAGCCCTGCTCGCGCGCGGCCGTGTCGGTTTGGAAGCGACGGCGAAGGAGGTCGAGGCGGCGGGTGTTCGATGCCTAAAGGTCCCTACCGACATCGCGAACTTTGCTGAAGTAGATCGCGCCGCGACGCGAGTAGAAGACGAGTTAGGCCCCATTGATGTCTGGGTCAACAACGCGATGACCACCGTGTTTGCCCCGTTACAGGACGTGGTGCCAGCTGATTTTGAGCGGGCAGTGCAGGTGACCTTCCTTGGACAAGTGTGGGGAACGAAGTCAGCTCTAGCGCGCATGCGCCCGCGCGATCGTGGGACGATCATCAATATCGGATCCGCGCTCTCGTTCGTCGGGATTCCTCTGCAGTCCGCGTACTGCGCGTCGAAGTTCGCCTGCCGTGGATTCTTCGAAGCGGCCAGGGCCGAATTACTTCATGAAGGCAGCAATGTCCGTATGTGTATGGTGCACCTTCCCGCCGTCAACACACCTCAGTTCGACTGGTGCGAGACGACCATGGATCGCCATCCTCAGCCCGTCCCGCCGATCTATCAGCCCGAAATTCCCGCTCGTTTCATCTTGGACGCGGCACTCGATGGTCAGCGATCGCGAATCGTCGGGTCGTGGAACAAGTTACTCATACTCGTGGACAGCCTTTTTCCGAGCGTGGGAAATCAGTACGCGGCGCTCGGAGCGTGGGACAGCCAGTTAACTGAGCAACTCGTCGCGAAGGACCGGCCGTCGAATTTGTACCAACCAGTAGACGCGAAGAAGGACCACGGCGCTCACGGTATTTTCGACGACAAAGCCCACGGAGTCCTCGGCATTTCCTTTTTGCGTAGCCTTCCCAAGACGGGGGTCACGTTCGCCAAGGCATGCGAGCGTGCGTTTCGAGAGACGAAGGCTGTTCGAGCATCAAAGACCGCGCGATCAAGCGCGAATCGCTAATGAACTTGTCCACGACGCGATTAGTTAACGAATGACAAAACCTGTGCAAAGACTCACGATTAATTCTCGTCGGTACGTTCTGACGCATTTATTGCGAGGAGTTGACGTGCCACCGGCGGCGAGGTCTGAGCCTGACGCGTCGCCGATAGATGTCAGTCCCGGTGCGAGCGGAGCGATGCCCGCAGTTGCGGCACTGTCGTGAGCGATATCCCTACGCTGGTCGATCCTGTCAGTGCTGACGATCACTCGCGCGGACCAATTGATGCCGGCCTCATCGTCGTCGAATACGGCGACTATCAGTGTCCGTACTGCGACGACGCGCGCATTGTCGTGGGAAAGTTGCTCAAAAACTTCGGTGAATCGCTGCGGTTCGTTTTTCGTAACTTTCCTCTCGCCGACGTATACCCCCACGCTAAGAAGGCCGCTGTAGTGGCCGAGGCTGTGGGTCTGCAGGGAAAGTTTTGGGAGATGCATGACGTGCTCTACGACAACCAGTGGCAACTCGACGATGACGCATTGGTGCGATACGCCACGCAAGTCGGTGCTGACGTCGATCAGATGATGGCGGATCTAGGAGGCAGGCCTTTGCGGCGCGTCGAATCAGATTTTGAGAGCGCCCTTCGAAGTGGCGCGAACGCGACCCCGACGTTCTTTGTCAACGGCGTGCGTTACGACGGGTCGTTGCAGTACGAGCCGCTCGCCGACCATCTGCAAGAGGTCATTGATCAATAGGTATTCGTCTTGCGCCCAGAAATCACGCCGCCATCGATTCGGTCTTGTCGGATCCAGTGAAAAACGGAGGCTTCAGTGACGCCGAATCTGAGAGCGAGGCTGCTGAAGGTTCGGTTGCCTTGTCAACTGAATCGCGTCAGTCTCGCGTTCACGACGTTCCGGTGTGAACTCCGAGCCTGTTTATCCGTGGTCGACCACTGTGAAATGAGGGTTTTGACGCGTTCGTGAGGGTTTGAAAGCCATACCGCAAGGTCCACCAAAGGTTGCTTTCTCCGGACCCTTCCAGACTTTGCGCCATGCAATGGTTGGTCTCAGGAGTGGAGTGGTCCACTTGAAGCGGTTTTCGCCTTGTCGATGAGCTCGGTTCGGAGTCGTCACGCGCCCGTCGCCCTTGGCAAGGTATGAGTCGCGCGCGTCGTCGTGACGCGCCGCCACGCGAGAGGCCCAGCAAGATCTCCTCACGCTCATCGACGCTCAGACGTCCTCGAGCTGGCGTCCAGTCAAGTGGGTGGGCCTCATACTTAGAGCCGCGAAGCACTCGGACGACGGTGGGATGGGTGCAGCCCACCGCCTTGGCAATTGCCTTCAGGCTCAAGCCCTTTGCCCACCGCCTTGGCAATTGCCTTCAGGCTCAAGCCCTTTGCCCACCACCGGAAGGCGATCTCGCGTTGCTCTTTGGTCAGATGGACAGCCAATTCAGTCTCCTTGGAAAGTTGTCTCTACAAGAGTGACTCACCAAGCGTTGCGCTGACCCCCTGATTGCGCCACCGTGATGTCGGCGGGTATCGAACTCCCCCGCACCACGGATCGAACGAGAAGACCAATGGACTCCTTCCCAGTACGTGCCGAAGGGAACTGATCTGCCCAAGTTCTCCGCCGGAGACCTGCGGCGCATACAACCAAACCTCAACCAACGACCAAGAGCGATACTTGACTTTATGATGCCGGTGAAGAAACTCGTTGAGCTTGTTACACTCGCCCCTTGCAGTCTCCCCCGGATTAGTGGTGGATTCTGACTCACGCACCTAGACCTAGCGAGACGCCACCATTTCTCACTCAACGTGCGGAAAGGGAGATTCAAGGTGCGATGCCGCAATCGAGTTAGCTACTGCGCTTGGTTGACGACCCCGTGCGGGGGTACACGGATGACCTTGCGCGAACCCGAGATTCATGTTAAAACCTTTCTAAGGAACATGTGTTCCGTCAATGGGAATAGTTCCAGATACGGTGCGGAGGGGAAACGTGCGGTCGAAGTTAAGGAACATCAGCGACCGGGGAGCGACCACTATGAGTGGGAATGACGCGCATGTGCATCCGCTTGAAGATGAATTGGCTGGAAGGGTGAGTTCTCGTCGGGACTCTGGTCTTAGCGTGATGCGACGCTTCGGTGTGGTCTTCGTGTGGATCGCGGTTATCGTAATCTTCGGTATCGCTCGGCCAACCGAATTTCTCACTTCGGCGAATTTCACTACTTTGTTCGCGTCGCAGGCCCCGCTCGGCATTCTGGCCCTCGCCCTACTGATTCCATTGACTGCCGGTGACTACGACTTATCGGTTGCCAGCGTGCTGACGTTGTCGTGCATGGTGCTGGCGGTGCT
>DATKRC010000121.1:0-6403 GCA_035532375.1 Acidimicrobiales bacterium | reverse complement strand
ACGAGGTAGCCGAAAATGCTTCGAGAGCACTTAATGAAGGGGTGAGAGCCGAACGTGGTGACATCTCGAGTGGTGACATCTCGAGTGGCGACGTCACTCGTGTGCCATTTTTTCGCAAAATAACGGCGTCGACCCTGGTCGACGACACCCTCAGCCGTCGAATCCCGCCCGACGACACGTAACGTCCTCTGCGCAGCGAGAAGGTGTGTCGCACGCGACGCGATGGCGCAGGGTCACGCACAACCACCGATGAAAGCCGGTGCGCGATACCGTAGCGCGAGGCCAACGAACGCGGTGACGTCGCAACCGCGGTCGTGCGCGTCAACGCGTCAGCTTGCGCCAAGAGTGGAATGCCCGCGAAAACCAACACTCCCGTCAAGAGAGAAAGGACAAGGCCCCGCTTCGCTGAAACCATTATTTAGGCACCCCCGGCAAGTCTCTCGTGCCACTTCCACCAAAACAACTGAAGAAAGCGACTATCCGTCCTGTCGTTTTTGCTGCGATTGTCGAAGAATAGGACTCTTCTAACTTCTCCGTGCGTCATCTTGATGATCCAATTGGAGTTGACGCTGCTAGCCCTCGCCTACTGCTACCAGAATATGAGAAAACGAATCGAGGGGCCGACGCGATTGGAATGGCACCTTGCACGGTGATCGAATTTGGGGAGTTTTCATAATTCTCGTCATCGATTGAATCTGGTCTGTACAGATCCAATCGGAACCAAAGTAGTCAAACTCTACGGACTCATGCATCGCAACGGTCGCGCTAACTGGGCAATGGGAGAGAGATTCGAAGATTTGGAAAAACATTGGTCAACGCGAAACCCGTCGTGATTCAACGTTCTGTGCGCCACGATCCGCAGCGATCTGGGGCACTCTTCCTACCAGTTACGGTGTTGACTAGAACGCATGAGAAGTGAGTGGACGAAGGAAACGTTCCGCTGGCGAACTCGCCTACGAAACCTGTTGCCCTTGCGACTCAGACGTGGCTCGCTGGCTACTTCTTGACAATCACCGCGCGCGCCGAGCACGTGCAGTATTTGACCGTCAGCCTGGCGTAGTCAACCATCGTGTCGTCTTGAACGCGAATGTCAAGATGTCGAATCGAATTGAGGGCCGCAAGAATGTTCTGGCTACCGAGCGGTAACGCTGCCAGATTCCAGGTAAAGAGCTTCGCTGGACCGTAGTCGTCCCAGAAGGAGGAGGGGGCAGTATTGAGGCTGATCGACTGAATGCTCTTCGACCATGACGCAGGGCCAATCTTGAGGGACACCGTGTCGTTGGCCGGGCCATTGTAGAGCGGCCTCATACTTATTTCGAGGATCGCGGAATTGATGCAATAGCCGGATGGCACCGTCAGAGTCAGTCGATCCGAAAAGGGCGTATCGGAATAGTTCTGATCAAAGTGGCTCTGTGGTGTGCCCGGAACAGGGTTCGTCGGTTCGGCAGTAGAGCCGTCACTGTGAGAAAAGTTATCCGGCTTTCCGTTCAGGAATGCATGCGTCGAACAGCACCGATTACCGAATGTCACGGTCGTTGTTTGCCCCGAGACTACGTGCGCCGTCTGTTGTCCCGAAGCCGGAGCCGTCGCGATCCAGCCAGTTTGCGGGACCTCAGTCACGGCGTACGAACCGGGGGCCAACTCCTCGCAGCGTTTTCGCCCCGACGTCAACGTCCCGCGATCAGCACCGCTACTGGCCACCCCGCGATCAGCACCGCTACTGGCCACTGCGACGGCGAACTGCCATCCGGAGAGAAATGGCTCGCCTTTCTGATTGCGGATGCCGTTACCGTTCGTGTCCTCGAACTTCACGACGCAAAGACGACCCAGCCGCTCATTACCGAACGTGAACATCACGGTGGC
This sequence comes from Acidimicrobiales bacterium, assembly GCA_035532375.1. GTDB lineage: Bacteria > Actinomycetota > Acidimicrobiia > Acidimicrobiales > RAAP-2 > RAAP-2. The sequence goes on along the minus strand of DATKRC010000121.1, from coordinate 4,540 downwards.
GCCCGCACCCACGGATTGAGTCAACGTGCCGGGCGGGCTACCAGTCGTCGCAGTCCAACCGGTTTGGGGTATCTCCGAGACGGTGTAGATACCGGGAGCGACGGAGGAAAGGCAATCGCGCTTTCCTCCTGAGGTGAGCTGTCCGAGGAGATGGCCATTCCCGTCCTTGACGGTGAACTGCCAATTCGCCAGCAACGGCTCTCCGGTACCTTGAACGCCATTCCCGTTCGTGTCCTGGAACTTGACGACGCAGACCTTGCTGGTCGGGATGGTTTCCCAGTTCTGGACTACCGACGTCGAATTGATTTGGGGTGCCCCAACTTTGGGGTTGGGGATGCTGGCCTCGATCGTGTCGCTACCGCCACCGTTGCTGTCCTGATACGTCCAGAGGGCATGTCCGAGTGAGTCGGTGGTCACTGGATTGACGCTCCCAACGACACCGAAGTTTTTGCTCCCGGCAAGAAAAAAGAAGGTCACCAATGAGCCCGGGACCGGATTCCCGTTGACATCCGTGACGACAGCGGTAATCGTGGCCGCCGTTCCGATCGGATCGGTGGCCGTCGCTGGTGTGAGATGTACTCCAGTTGCCGGCCCGACAGACCGGGGAAGTGCCCGAACCCCGGCTGACCCCGCGGCCACGGGCAACCCAATGGCACCTGAACCGAGCAACCCAACACCGACGATTAGCAGCCCGAGAAATAATCGCCGTCTTGCCAGATGAAGAAAACGCATCAGTGGCCTGTCTTCATCACGAGTACGAACATAACAGGGCTTGGTTTGAAGTTCCCAGATATCGACCGGCCGTTACTCCAAACCGAATCCGACATTCGAATAGAGGTTGACGGGGCAAATCAGGAGGAGGTTTTCCATGGTCCCGGATGACGCCTCGTTGGCGAGACGAAACTTCTTCACCTGCGGATAATGTTTCCGATGCCAGGAAAAGCATATCGACGAAGATAAACATGCTTCTAAGGAGTCCATTGCAAAACTCCTTAGAACTATGTAGTCTTGCAGGTATGAAATCGCTCCGCATGCCCGTGACAACGGCCTCAAGAAAAGGTGTTTCTAAGCTTGCCGCAGAGGCTGAGGAACACCGAGTTATTCTCACCAGCCACGGTCGCCCTGTTGCTGTCGTCGATTCGGCCGAGCGGCTGGATGAGGATTTGAGATTGGTTCGTGAGGCGAGTCGGTCAGTTGTCGAGGCTGCTGGCGATTTAGCACTTGGACGATCAAATCGTTTCACTCTTGACGAAGTGTGCGCCAAACTCAATATCGATCCAAGGCGAGTCCGTGCCAGTGCGGCAACGAAGCAAGGGTGAGACGCGGGAGTCGCTTCCCCAACGATCCAGCAGAAATTACCTTCTCTGACGTCATTATCGAACAGCTTGAAGCGCTGGGTGAAAATGAACGAATTGAAGTTTTGGCGGAGGTCGTCCGCCTCTGTGAAAATCCAAGCGGAAAACATCCGCTGCGAGCCCCGCTCGCTGGATGGAACACACTTGACGTGCTGGGCACGGAGTCGCGCGTTGTCTACAAGGCCACCGTTGAGCACGGCGTCGGGCGTCTAGAAGCGCTGTGCATGGGACTGCGTTCAGATTCGGAGGTCTACGACATGGCAATAGGTATCTCGGCCACAGGTCTTTTGAATGAGGATGAGGTGACGCAATTGTGGGAAGCCCTCGGTTTACTCGACGTCGTCACAGAGGATGTCGGTCTCGAAGGATGGGACTACCGACCAGTGCCTGCCCCGGATGGTATGCGTCGAGCGGCTGTGAGCTCGGGGCTACTCGATAGGGAAACCGCGGACCTCCTCGCCAAAGACGAACTGGAGGCAGCCATGACGTCCGGTTGGGGACCGGACGGGGTCGATCCGGAACGAGCGTTAATTGCGGCACTAGAACGTGCACGAGGAAGCGCAGACTTTTCTGTCCGTCAAATACTTGAAGCTCGACGAGTTGATCGCTGCAGCGTCTTGATGGTCAGGGCAAAGTCTCCGTGCGCACGCCGCGCCGGTCACCCCGGGCCGCATCGGTCGGCGTAAGGTTCGAGAAACACTTCAGTGAATGAGGGTCGGACACAGGGCTTCAAATTGATTCGTAATGATGGATTCGCGAGATGCAAAATGGGGTTTCAGCGCCGTGCGTTCACTCGTAAGTCAGACTTCGAAGCGTTGCACACACCCATTCAATTCACCGGATCCAACACCACAGAAAACACCACAAACCACAACTAAGGGGAACAACCAAACCGACCGAGACGGACGACGATTTCATACAAACAAAGGACTACAACGACCACACCGACGCATCAAAACAGGTGTCGCACTTCTCTTAATCAACAGGTTCCGGGTTCAAGTCCCGGCCGGCGCACCAAAGTAGCGCACCAAAGTAGTGCACCAAAGTAGTGCACCAAAGTAGTGAAACTTCACGGTCTCATGCATCCCAACGGTCGCACCGACTGGGCAACGGCATGAAGATTCTGAGTTCGGCAGCAAGATGACATGGGATGGGTATTAATCCGATGTAGTTAGAACCCGTTCGATAACTGAGGCATGGTATCTCAAGCACCCTGACACACATCGTGGCCGTTGGACCTTGACCTGTCGCCTCGGGCACTGAAGGGAGGCCTCACGAACTCGATGACGGGGTCTTGGCGGGTCAACTCCCCGTTCGGAAGGCTCCTCTGAACGTCATGTAGTTGGCGTTCTTCAACCCCATCGCGTTTCCGAGGAGCCGGTAGAAGGCGATGGAGGACATGGCCTCACGCCCCGTTCCAAGACCCGTGACTACCTGGCAACCAGTGGGGTTGACGTCGATGGCTTCGCCGCCCATGCCCTTTTCTCCTCGCACCGCAAAGACGAGGTGATACGAGACGGCGAACTCGGCAGGGCACGCTTGGGCACCCTTCGGCGCGTCGGGCAGCGCACAGGCGGAGGTAGCAACTGCTCGGGCGGCCGCGGCATTCGTCACCGTCACCACGGCGGGGAACATGAAGTGGAACTGATTGCCCGGTGCGTGACGGGCGACTATCAGACGGTCGACCCGTGGGATGACTTGGCAGAGGTAGGCGGAGTGCGGCCGCGCCTTGAGAGGGAGGTCAGAGATCTTCGACGATGGCGCTCCACACGCAGATAGAAGCAACGCGGCGCCAAGGGCCACCAGGATCGTTACACGGAACCTAGATCGCTTCATTGTACTTTCACCGTCATCTCGTATCTCCCTCGATAATGAGCACTCGAAAACGTTGAATTCCACTTACAGTCCCGATCGACGCGAAGTCTCGACCAAGTTCAGCCATGGACCATAATTTTCTTCGTTTTCGCGATGAAGCTGCCGCCAACGTTGTCGAAGTGGGTTGTGCAGATCGCCAGGCGCTGATTGAATCCGAAGTACTTAGTCGGCCATCCGCCGTACAGGCCGAGCACATCGACGCCGGTGGCGAAACTCGGCGCGCACCTCGCGCCGTGCGATTTTTCCAACCGAAGAAACTGTTTTGACGTGGTGGAGCCAATAGTGAGATCCGCGGCCGCGGTTTCTCCATGCTTGAGTACCACCTTGCCGTTGACGTAGACGGTTGGAGTGGCCGACCCCATTCCCACCGGCGAATGATTCGCGCCAGAAACCGGCTGAAACCCCACGTAGGTGATGGGGAGATAGCACGTCGGTCCGGTATTCGTGTAGATGATTTTTAATCTGAAGTTCTCTGTGGCGACGTAGCGGGCACTGTGCCCGGCAGCCCACTCGTTGATGTGTGACGCCATGCACTTCGAGACCGCCAGTTGGGCACCCGTGACCGTCGCCCCGGTAGTGCCACCAGCGACCGTCTTGGCCCCCGCGGACTTTCCCTGGACCACCGTAGGAGAATTACTCAGCAACGTCGCCGCGCCAGTGATCACGAGGGCAATCGCCACGGCCGCGGTGCCAACGAGTGTCGGAACCTGACGCCAGATCGGAATTGGCTTCACGTAACGGGGCTCAGGCTGCTCATCGGCGATACCGGCCGCAATCTTTACCATCAGTTGGTCGTGGGGTAACAGTTCGTCAAGCGTCGCGTCGGAAAGTCCGCGGGCCGGGTCGAGCGACTGCATCAGGGTCCGTAGCAATTCATCATTCATCGTTACATCTCCTCTAGAAGTAAGGGCATCGGAATCACCGACGCTGGCGTTTGGTTTAAGCGTTCACGCAGAGCGCGTCGAGCCCTCGACAACCGGACACCGGCGGCCTTTTCACTGCAGCCAATGACCACACCGATCTCGCGGTAAGAGAGCTTCTCCCAGTACGCGAGTTGGATGAGTTCACGCTCGTCGGACGAGAGCGAGCTCAGCGCGTCTAACAGTTCCTCGACATCCTCGGCCGAGTATCGCGGTCTCACTTGATCGAGTTCACGCTCCAGGACCAAGCGAGACTCGAGACGCATCGAACGTTGGTGCCCGCGTTGGATATTAGACAGCACTCGCCCGGCGACGCTGTAGAGCCAGAAGAGTTCTTCATCTCGTGGGGGCATCTCGCCGAAGCGACGCCACACCACCACGAAGGTTTCT
>DATKRC010000120.1:0-51550 GCA_035532375.1 Acidimicrobiales bacterium | reverse complement strand
TTAAATGCCCTATGAATTTACGAAGAAGGGCCTCGAGACACAAGAAGAAGTTCGACGCTTCATGGAGCACACGATCTATCCGAACGAGGAGATTTTTGAAAAACAGCTAGAGGAGGTTGGCCCTGATGGTTATCCTCCGATCCTCGACAAATTGAAAAGTGCTGCGCTTGAGCGCGGACTCTGGAATCTCTTTCTTCCACACTTGCGGGCCGATAACCCCGGAACACCACTTTCGAATCTTGACTACGCCCCAATTTCAGAAATGCTCGGAAGGGTCTCGATCGCCTCGGAGGCTCTTAATTGCAGCGCACCTGATACCGGCAACATGGAAATCCTCAACTTGTACGGATCGGATCGTATTAAGAATGACTGGCTCGCTCCTTTGCTCGCGGGTGAGATTCGAAGCGCCTTCGGAATGACTGAGCCTGATAATGCGTCTTCCGATGCGACTAATATTTCACTTTCGATTGACCGTGACGGCGATGAATATGTACTCAATGGCCGTAAGTGGTTCAGTTCTGGAGCACGTTCTGAGCGATGCAAAGTGATGATTGTGATGGGCAAGACCAATCCGAACGCTTCGCGCCACTTACAGCAATCAATGATCGTTGTTCCAAAGGACACACCTGGCGTTTCGCTCGGACTTGACCCACACGTCTTTGGCTACGCGGAGCGCGGAGGGCACCCTGAGGTGATCTACCGCGACGTTCGTGTTCCAGTCGATAACCTGCTCGGAGACGAGGGTAGCGGATTTGCAATTTCTCAAGCTCGACTTGGGCCGGGTCGAATTCACCACTGCATGCGATCCTTGGGTCAGGCAGAGCGAGCTCTTGAAATCATGATCCAGCGGTCGCTCGAGCGCAGCACTTTCGGGTCAAGTCTTGCCCACAAAGGTCTTATTCAGGACTGGATCGCCGAATCGCGGATCGAAATTGACATGGCACGTGAATACGTTCTACGAACGGCCCACCTGATGGACACTGTTGGCAACAAGGCAGCCGCCACACAGATTTCAGGCATCAAAGTTGTGGTCCCTAATGTGACTTTAAAGGTCATTGATCGTGCGATCCAGGTGCACGGGGCAGCGGGAGTTACTCAGTTCTTCCCCCTCGCCCATATGTATGCCCATGCTCGAACACTTCGCATTGTTGATGGACCTGATGAAGTGCACAAGATGACAATTGCGCGTGCGGAAATTATGAAGCACCAGCGTGACTTCAGGATGAACACGTTTCAACAGTGATTATGAAGCCTGATGACCTGGCTCTTTTAGAGCGAGGTCGTCAGGCTGATTTTCTCACTTCGTTGCAGTGCTGCAACCCGCGAAACGCTGACGTGTCATTAGCGGTTAGCGCGAATGACACGTCAGCGTCTTTAGTTATGAGACTGCCACGTGCCCTCTTTCGTCGACGCTGGTCTTCTGACAATGTTGTTCGTGAGTCTCGCGTGATGATCATTGCGGCGATGAAATCTTGAACTAAGAGAACTATTAGTCCTATAGTCAAAGTTGGTCTCGTATGCGATCTGCGATGTGCCACTCCGGGGGTGTACGTGTTCGATGCAAACGATAAAGGCGTAGTCGTTACTGGCGCGGGCCACGGTATTGGCCGTGCCATCGCGACGAGGATGGCCGCTAACGATGCCCGTGTCGTCGTTAACGACCTCGACGCCGAAGCGGCCGACTCTGTTGCCAAAGAAATTGGGGGCTACTCAATTCCTGGCGATGCCGCCACTGAAGCTGGCGTGAGCGCACTGATCAACGCTTCGCGAGAGCACCTTGGCGCGATTGACATCTATTTTGCGAACGCGGGTATTGGTCTGGGGGCCGGGTTAGACACGCCCAGTGCAGATTGGAATAGAGCGATTGAAGTGAACCTGATGGCGCACGTGAGAGCTGCGCAGTTGCTCGTGCCCACTTGGCTTGAGGACGGAGGTGGCCGGTTCGTTGTCACCGCCTCGGCGGCTGGATTGCTCACGCTGCTCGGGAATGCGCCGTATTCGGTCACCAAGCATGCGGCGGTCGCTTTTGCTGAGTGGCTCTCAGCAACCTACGGCGAGCGCGGGGTCATAGTGCAGGCCATTTGCCCACAAGGTGTAAAGACGCGGATGCTGGCAGACTCAGGCCCGCTCGCGGACTTACTCAGCCACGACACCGCACTCGAGCCTGAAGCAGTCGCCGAAACGGTTTGGCAGGCGTTGCAGGACGATCGATTCTTAATTCTCCCGCACCCTGAAGTGCAGTCGTACTACGAACTTCGATCGAGCGAGACTGACAATTGGCTGGCCGGGATGCGCAAGCTACAGCGCTGTCTTGACGAGTACGCGAAGCAGTCATGAAGGCGTGGAGCGTGCACGAGCTTGGGGAACCAAGCAAGGCGATGATCCTTGAAGACATCGCCGACCCCGAGCCCGCAGCCGGTCAACTACTGGTACGAGTCCTGGCATCAGCAGCGAATTTCCCTGACGTACTTATGTGTCGTGGTCTTTACCAAGTGCGACCCGAGCTTCCATTTACCCCTGGTGTTGAACTTTGCGGTGAAGTGATTGACCTGGGTGCTGGCGTTACCGGGTTTTCTATCGGTGACCGAGTGATTGGCTCTTCAGTATTGCCTTCAGGCGGGTTTGCAGAGATGGCCCTAATGGACGCCACAACGACTTTTTCAGCTCCTGCAGCGTTCGATGACGCAGAAGCTGCATCGTTTTACATTGGCTACCAGACTGGTTGGTTCGGTCTACACCGCAGAGCTCAGCTCCGGGCGGGTGAGACACTGCTCGTGCACGCTGCCGCAGGAGGTGTCGGTAGTGCCGCCGTCCAGCTCGGGAAAGCTGCCGGTGCACGGGTGATTGGTGTTGTCGGGGGCGCCGCCAAAGCGGAAGTCGCACGAAGTCTCGGCGCGGATGTCGTGATTGATCGGCACACTCAGGACTTTGTCGAGATCGTTAAAGAAATTACTGGGGGTCGTGGCGCTGATGTGATCTACGACCCAGTTGGTGGTGACACGTACCAGCGCTCGACGAAGTGTATTGCCTTCGAAGGAAGAATCCTCATCATCGGATTCGCCGGTGGTGAGATTCAGACAGCGGCACTCAATCATGCGTTGGTGAAGAACTACTCCATCGTTGGATTACATTGGGGCCTCTACGCGGTTAAGGATCCTAAGGCCGTACTTCGCTGTCACGAAGAGTTGACCAAACTCGCAGTAGATGGAGCCGCTAAACCTCTCGTTAGTGAGCGTTTGGCACTCAATGTACTAGCGGACGGGTTACAGCGTCTCGCCGATGGCACGACGGTGGGTCGAGTGGCTTACGTCGCATGACCCGTGCGATACAAGGATTCTTGTTTATTCAACACAGCGCGATGGAACGAAACCTTATGCGTCATTACGCTAAGCGTTCATGAATAATTCAGATAGCTGCGTCCACTCAACTATTGACGGCGCAATCGCCACCGTGACACTTTCGCGGCCAGATGTGCTCAACGCAATCACTCGTGAAATGCTTGTGCAACTTTCAGAAACTCTCGACTTGATTTCCGCTAATGAGGCTGTCCGAGTGGTGGTGTTGACAGGAGAGGGACGTGCTTTCAGTGCAGGGGTTGATTTGAAGGCTCTTGGAGGCCGCGAACTTGTGAATGGATCAATTGGTGAACTCCTAGACGGTCCCGCTCGGGAAGCAATCAAGCGTTTAACGACAATTCCCCAGGTTGTCATTGCTCGACTCAACGGCGCATGCTTTACAGGGGCTCTTGAACTCGTTTTGGCATGTGATCTGGTGGTAGCGGCAAATGAAGCGAAGATAGGTGACACGCACGCAAAATGGGGCCTACGCCCTAGTTGGGGAATGAGCCAGCGCCTGGTGCGCGCTCTAGGCGTCACGCGGGCCCGTGAACTGTCCTACACGGCGCGCACGTTTAGCGGCGCAGATGCCGCCGAGTGGGGCTTAGCCATACGCGCCGTGCCACTTGTGGAATTGGATGAAGCAGTGGCGGCGCTTGCCAACTCAGTACTCGCCAATAGCCCAGGGTCGCTCGTTGCCTATAAGGACCTATACCGTCGAGCGCTCGATACGGTGCTCGTCGACGGATTGGCGCAAGAAGCGGCGACGAGATACTCCATTACCGACACCGAGGTTCGAATTGCCGGATTTCGCTGAGGGTGAAACGTAGAGATCATATTGATTAGCATCAAGCGGTGAGATGGCTTTGTAAATGACTATGTAGTTCTTTTCGAATCGCTCGGCTCGTGAAAAGTTGATTGGTTCTTTGAGATGGCGAAGTTTCTAGCCGGGGGGACGAATTGAATACAGTTGCGAATCAGTCAACAGCCATTCATTTTGCATTTGTGACGTTTGTTCTTAGTGAAGGGTGCGCGCTATTAATTGATCACGCTAAGCCCGCCAAGAAATTGCATTGGCTGACATCATGACAATCGACACGCAAAGCTCGGACATCGTTCTGGCGTTGGATGTTCGCAAAGTTACCAAAGCGTATGGCGCGACCAAGGCATTGGATAGCGCCTCATTCTCTTGCCAGGTTGGCGAAGTTCACGGACTCTTGGGTGAGAATGGTGCCGGAAAGTCAACCATGGTCAAAATTCTTAGTGGTCTTGTCCGTCCTGACGAAGGCGAAATCGCCGTCATGGGAAATTCAGTTAGCCTCGAAAACCCTCGCATGGCTCACGGCTTCGGGATTGCCACCGCATTCCAGGAAATTACAATGATCCCTTACTTGACCGTCGCTCAGAATTTGTTGTTGTTTCGTGAACGTAGCGGGCGCTTCGGACTTAACTCCCCATCGCGCACGAGCGAGGCGGCTGCGGAAATCCTTGCTGAGTGGGATGCGGGAGGGATTGATCCGAACAAGTTAGTATCGGATCTCACCCTCGCTGATCGACAGCGCCTTGAGTTAATTCGAGCCCTTAGTCGTCGCCCCAAAATTGCACTCCTCGATGAGGCAACCGCGGCGCTTGGATCTTCAGATGTGGACTGGCTCTTTCGTCTCGTCGCGAAGTTTAAGTCGTCGGGAGGCACGGTTGTCTACATCTCACACCGAATGGGCGAAATTCGTGAGTTGTGCGACAGGTGCACAGTATTAAAGAACGGAAAGGAAGTTGGCACCTTCCCAACATCTGAAGTGAGTGACTCCCAAGCGGTCGAGATGATGGCGGGCCATGCGGTTCAGCACATCTATGCCGAAGGTCGCTACATTCCTAAGGGCACTGAAACCGCGCTGGTCGTAGAGAACCTCTCATTCCTGCCTACGCTCGATAGCGTTTCTTTCGAACTGCGCCAAGGAGAGATTCTCGGGATGGTGGGCCTTCAGGGCCATGGTCAGAAGGAACTCTTTATGTCTTTGTTTGGCGCGCACCGCGCTAAAGGACGACTGGAGGTCAACGGCACGGTACGTCGCCTTCGTAGCACCCATGACGCAGTCGCCGCTGGAATCGGTCTCATTCCAGAGGAACGGAAAGTTGAGGGGTTGATGGTCGAGATGGCAGGCCTGGCCAACTTGACGATTGTCAACCTCAGCCAATTCACAAGGGCTGGATTTGTCCGACGTAGTCGTGAGCGCGCAGCGGCGGTGAAGACGCTGCTCACTGTAAATGCTTCAGTCCAAACTCTTGACAGAGAAGTCGGTGTCTTGAGCGGTGGGAACCAGCAGAAGTTGGCTATTGGGAAATGGTTATTGGCCGGATCTCGAATTCTCTTAATGTTTGATCCGACTCGAGGAGTCGATGTCGAAACGAAGGCTGAAATTTTCAGATTGATGCGCCGTCAAGTTGAGCAGGGTCAGTCGATTCTCTTTTACTCCACGGACGTTGAAGAGATCGTTAACATAGCGAATCGTGCCCTTGTGATGTACCGTGGGCGCATCGTTGCAGTACTCGAAGGCGAAAGCTTGACTAAGGAAGCTTTAGTGAGTGCGATGATGAGCACAAGCAGAGAAGTCGTTGCATGAGTGTCAGTCCAATAAAACGTCTTCGCCACGCCAGCAGAGGGGTGGCTGGCCCCGTACTCGTGTTGATTACGTTTCTCGTTATCTATGCAATTATGCAGCCAGCGTTTCTTTCGTCACTACTCATCACTCAGTTCCTTAATGGGTCGGCCGTTATTGCGGTGGCGGCTGTGGGCGAAGCCGTCGTTATTATCGCCGGTGGCTTTGACCTTTCTGTCGGTTCAGCACTATCGGTAATCAACGTCTTGTTAGCTGTTCATATGGGTCAGAGCAATGGAAGTCAAATATTCTGGATCGTTATTGCACTCGTCGTAGGCGGTGGTATTGGTCTCGTAAACGGATTTCTCATCGCAATCCTGAGAATTCCATCGATTGTTGCTACCCTCGCGACATCATTCTTCTGGGGAGGCGTGGCCCTCCTCATTTTGAGCCAGCCGGGAGGGGCTGTCTCCATGACGTTTAGTAATTGGTTCACCGGCACCTACGCCGGCATACCTAACGCGTTCCCACTACTGATCGTTACTGCTCTGGTGTGGTTAGTGATTAAGCGCACGAAACTCGGCATATCGATTTATGCCCTTGGCGGCGACCGCGAAGCGGCTATTGCCAATGGCGTGAAGTCTAAGTCGACCCTTCTCGGTGCCTACGCACTTGCGGGTGTTTTCTACGGCATTGCAGGTCTCTTCCTCACCGCTGAAACTGCGAGCGGAGACCCAAACGCTGGCGGTTCTTTGCTGCTGACGATTTTCACGGCCGTTGTTCTCGGGGGAGTCTCGTTGAGCGGTGGTCGTGGTGACGCTTCAGCGGCGATCGTAGGGGCTTTAATTTTGAACAGTATCTTTGATGTCCTCTACGTAATTGGAATCTCGTCGTTCTACACGAGCATTTTCACCGGCGGAGTATTGATTCTTGCTCTCATTACCAACGTTTGGGGTGCTAAAGCGACAGAACGATTACGTGGCCTCATTCGCTCGGCAACAACTAGAGCAAATGATGATGACACGACACTCGGAGGGACAAGTCAAGAGATAGGCGCGCGATGAGTCAAACGATGAACGAAGAAGCTGGCTCGGGTCCGCAGAAGCCAAATCCAGAATTTGAGTCTGGTTTGGGAGCATCGAGTACGAATCTCCGCGCCGTGGTCAAGCGAATGTGGGCCAACCGCGCCATCAAGATCGTACTGGCCGTGTACGCGCTTCTTATCGTGCTTATCGTCTTGTCACGATTTATAAATCCCTCCTACGGGAGTACGAGCTTCATTGAAACGGTGGTTTCACTCTCGGTGTTCACGGCGGTGGTCGCCTTTGGTCAAGGGATAGTAATCCTTACTGGCGGATTCGACTTGTCCATTCCCGGTGCGATGACGTTGCCGGCGGTGATGCTCACGGCGATGGCAGCGGGTTCCAATACGAGGACGCTATGGGTCCTTCCCCTCGTGCTCGCGGTTGGCGGCGGTATTGGAGCAGTCAACGGAATCGGTGTTGCCTTATTACGCCTATCTCCAATCGTTATGACGCTCGCAACGAACACCATCCTTGGCGGAGTCATCCTCGTCTACACCCACGGCACACCCACCGGGTTTACTCCTAAGGTCATCGTCAATCTCGCACAAGGCAAACTTTTCGGTGGCAGCGTGCCAGAGATAATCGTTGTCTTACTTATTTTTACAGTGCTCGGAGTGTTGCTCCAAAATTATTCATCCTTCGGTCGGCGCGTCTACGCGGTTGGGAGCAACCCCATCGTGGCAAGCCTCTCAGGAATTCGAACGAACAGAGTTCTCATTTGGGTCTACGTAACTAGTGGGGTCTGTGCTGCTTTTGGCGGCGTGTTGTTGTGCGGTTTTAGCGGTCAGAGTTACCTCGGTCTCGGCGACCCTTACTTATTACTCTCGCTGGCTGGCGTCGTCGTTGGGGGCAGTTCTGTCAAGGGTGGACGTGGTTACTACCTGGGAACTCTGGCGGGAGTCATAATTCTCACGGTTGTCAGCACGATTCTTTCTGGGACCAACCTCTCAGAAGGCTTCAAGCAAATTATCTACGCACTGGTCATCATTGTGGCTGTACTTGCTGTGCGACAGGTCGAGTAGCTGACGTGAGGAGTCGCGCCGTCGCAGCAGAGGAGTTTCCTTTGTGTATTTCAGAAGATCAGAGTTTCCACTTCGGTGCAGTAAGGGCCTACGGGAGCACCTTTCTCGAGAGCCCATGGATCAACTGAAGGTTGACGCGCTATTGTCGGCGGCGGACGCCCTCGCCGAGATCAAGTGAGAGGATAGTCGCGCCGCGAGAGGTACTCCCTTGGAGTTGCACCACTCAGCAGAACGTAATCCCGAGATACCAGTTCTCTCGTTCTCGACTGCACTAGTTGTTGCCGGGCTAACTCCCCACCGCTCGGCCAGCCTTCGCACTGAGACGCCGCGCACTACGCGGTGGGCGAACGGTTTCGCTCGTGGCCTTCATTCAACGAAACGTCATCCAACGTCATCTCGTTCATGATGTTCAACATATCTGAACGTTACGACGGAACGATCGAGATGCTAGATATTGACTTACCTTGACACAGAAGGGAATCTGTGTGACAATCACGTCCAACGCATTAAGGAGGCAGAGCGAACGCTCTGTTGGCACTGTTGAACGAATCATTTGAATAACTGGAATTCCAGCGATGCGTGAGTTCCTAAAGGACGCTCCAAAAAACTAGGGGGAATGGGGAGGAATGAATGAGGTTGGCGCACTGAACCACCCCACTGCAGAAGAAGTCCTCCGTGGAATTAGTCTCTCGAAGTCCGCTAGCGTTTTCAGCCCGCCGCGACTGATCGACGAACCCAATGGTGGCCCGGTGCGGCCTGGGCATTCACTTGCCGAAAAGACAATGGTCGCATACCAGTACCCGCGCACCAATATATTTCTCGACCATCTGTCAAAGACCGTGACCGGAACGATTCTGCAACGCGAACTACGCGCTTTGAACGCGTGAATCACGTTGAACTTGTACCACCGAATCGGCTAGGTCCCGCGCTGGTGCGAGCAACAGGTGATCCGCGATGGCGTTCGTTCGAAGCCAATCTCATCACCGGGGGGAAGTCGAATCTGACGTTCGAGATTGTCAGCGAAGCCGGCACCCTGATCTTGCGTCGTCCTCCCTCGGGCAAGTTGTTGCCAAGTGCTCATGACATGAGTCGTGAGACGCGAATCCAACGAGCGCTGGCGGGTACCTCGGTGCCGGTACCCAAGGTTGTACTGCACGAGGCCAGCGGGGATTTACTGGGTGTGCCGTTCTACGTGATGGAAACAGTCCCCGGTCACGTGATTCGTACCCAACTGCCAGATGGGTACGCGAAGTCTCCGACGGAAAAGTTAGCGCTAGCGGACACACTGGTCGACGTACTCGCAGATCTACACGCGATCGACGCGAAGGCAATCGGATTGGCTGACTTCGGACGCCCGCACGGCTACGTGGAACGACAGATCCTTCGCTGGATCAGCCAGTGGGAAAAGACCAAGACTCATGAGGTGAAAGCGATCGATGAACTTGGCTGGCGACTGATGAGACAACTACCATCGGACCAGCGCGAGTCGATTGTTCACGGAGATTACCGCCTGGACAACTGCCTGATGGCACTCACCGACCCAATACGAATAACTGCCGTACTGGACTGGGAACTATCGACGCTGGGTGACCCATTGACCGACCTCGGACTACTGCTGTTCTACTGGCGCGAGCCCGGAGAGGACGAGCCGACGTTGACCCCCGCAGTGACACGGAACCCCGGCTTCCCGAAGAGAACTCACCTCATCCAACGTTACGCACAGCGAACTGGTGCGACGTTGGATGACATTGCCTTCTATGAGGCCTTCGCACATTTCAAGTTCGCCGCCATCGCGCAGGGAATCGTCGTACGTGTGGCGGCTGGAGCAATGGCCGGACAAGACTTCGGCAACCTCGATGCAGAGATTTTGAGGATCGCCGAAGAGGGCATCTTACGACTTGATCAGAAGGGTTAAAATATGGATTCTCCAAAGTCACCCAAGTCAGATTAAGTGTGTACTCGGAGGTAGGAGTGAATCGTGCCGGGTTTGCGGGAGGGCACATCATTTATATGGCGAGCAGACTTTCTTACTCGCTGGAGTCATAGTAGTGAGCTTCGGACTCGACCGGCGGCACGTAGTCGAGCGACTCGTGGATTCGTTGGCGATTGAACCGGTCGACGTAGTTCAATGTCGCCCATTCGACGTGCTCGATGCTGCGCCGGGGTCCCTTGCGATAGATCAGTTCGGTCTTGTAGAGGCCGGTGAACGAATCAGCGAGCGCAATCGTAACTGTCACTCTTGGAGCCAACCGACGCCACGATCGGGTGCGACGCGTCTTACTCGTGGGTGAAGAGAAGCTGAGCGAGGAGCAGGCGACACGGCTCAACTTCCTGCTCGAGCGATGCTCGAAGACTTACAGACCCAATGCCCAAGGGAGGCAATGTGGCTCAAATACCTCTACAACCCTGGAGGCGGCGTCCGGATTCGAACCGGAGTACGGGGCTTTGCAGGCCTCTGCGCTGCGTGCCTCACCGTGCCAGGGTGCGACAGAATCCTCTTGACCGCGGTGCTTCGCCTCCATTCTCAATGACCACTGGACCCACCGAAGTTGGAGATCCTGGCCGTTTACGGTGGTTTTTACTGTGGTAACCACTTGACCCGTAAGCATGGATATGTCAAGTTTGCGTAGCAATGTACTGACAAACCTACTATCCTTGTGTCCATGAGTGAAACATCTCTTGCATCAAAAGTGCGAAATCGGATCCTCGCCTCGGGCGAGCGATTTTGGAGTCCTACGGACTTTGACGGCTCTCCGACTGCCATAGCCCAAACTCTCTCTCGAATGGTCCGCGCGGGCGAAATCCGTCGCATGCGACGTGGCCTCTATTGGCGCGGAGCACAAACCCGGCTTGGAATGGCTCCCCCTGCATCGTCACTTCTCGCCAATGAGGTGATTCAAGGACCAGGTGTCGGACCCGCTGGATGGAGCGCGGCGCTTGAACTCGGACTTTCAACTCAAGTCCCGCGCCGCGATACCTTCGCAGTCCCAACTCGTGCACCACGAGTTTCGGAATCTTTTCACCTCGTGAGTCGTGCGGCAAGTTCCAAACGCCGCGATGAAAAACTACGGTCTGGAGAAGTTGCGCTTCTCGAGGTGTTGCGCGACTGGAGCACGCTGGTTGAATTTTCGGATGACACCGCTTTATTAAAGATCGCTGATTTCATTACCACCGGCGCACTGCGGCCCGAGAAACTTGCACGGGCAGCGGATACCGAACCACCTCGCGTCCGAGAGCGCCTGCGTTGGCTCTTCGATGAACTTGGGCGATCAGATCTCACCAGCACAATTCGCCCGTCGAGACAATACGAAACTCTTCTTCATCTCGCCGCATAATGGACCGGATCTTTCGCAACACTCCAGAGTTCAAGCCAACTATCGAAGCTGCCGCCGAGCGTCTCAACATAAGCGCTACAGCTGTAGAGAAGGACTACTGGGTAAGCGAGGTACTACGGGTGTTGGCGGCGAGACACCACGGAGATTTCGTCTTCAAAGGTGGCACGAGTCTTTCGAAGGCTTTCCATATCGTCGACCGCTTCTCCGAAGACGTCGACATACTCATTCTCAATGGCGGCGCTTCTCGAGGGGTGGCTGATCGACTTATGAAACAAATGGGACGAGTGGCGGCTGAAGGCGTGGGGGGCACCGCAAAATCAGTTGGTACATCAGAGACCGGTCGACATCGTTCGTGCCAGGTGGTCTACCCAACAGACTCCAATCCGACTGCGCTGATCAATACGAGCGTTCTCTTGGAGATGGGAGTGCGTGGAGGTCCGCACCCTCATGAGGCCGCCCCTATCGGCTGTCTCCTTGGTGACCTTTTGATGGACGCCGGAACTGATCTGAGCGAGTTTGCTGATTTACAGCCTTTTGAGGTCCAAACTTTACATCCGGCACGTACGCTTTTGGAGTAGCTCATCCTTGTTCATCAACTGGACACAAAGATTGGAGGCAATAGCGTCAGCCCGATCAATCAACGCATTGGACGACACTTCTATGACATCTACGAGTTACTTGCAGACGCTCGGGTCTTGGACTTTCTTTCCGATCACGGACGCGTGAACGAAGTGATCGAGAGCGTCGCCTCTGTAAATCGAACCTACTTCGATGGTATTGAATCGGAAGAAGTTCGACCTTTCGGCGGATTCGCCACTTGTCAAGTCTTCGAACTCAATTCTGATGCATCTCAACGTCTTCAACTCGCTTACGAAGAAACGATGCCGGAGCTTTACTTTGGAAGAGATCCGCTTCCGTCGTGGAAGGACATTTGCGGACGAGTCACTGAGAAAAGAAATCTGCTCTGAGGTTCAAGTTCGCCCATGTCCGCCTCTAATTGCTCCTTATGCATTCGGGGCAGCATTAGTGAGGATGGCTTCATTGACGCCATCTTCGGAAACACCAGCCGGAATACCTAACACGACACACGTCAAACCAGAGTTGCAATCGATCTCGTCAATCCCTTTCAGCGGTGCAGACTCTACCCCCACCGCCGATGGAAGTGGCACGTTGGTCCACGTTTGGCCACCGTCGTTCGACGCGTAGACGACGCTCTCCCGATTCGCCCCGGTGACTTCACCCGCTAGCCAGCAGTTGTTGTCGGTTGGACAGCTGACGGATCCCCAGTTGATCGTGGTGGGAAGTTCCTGAGGTGAACGAACGCTCCAACTTGCTCCACCGTCTGTACTCTCGAGCAGTTGACTGTTGGATCCCTTGCCGTACGATCCCGCCACAATCCAACAGTGCAGGCTATTCGGACACGAAAGCGGACCGGCGGACGTAAGGCCGTCGGGTAACCAACCCACCAACCACGTCGCTCCGCCGTCATCAGTTCTCCACACGATCGACGTCGAACCGCCCATCGGGGAAAGTAGCGCAGAAGCGACACAAAATTGTGTCGAAGGACAACTCATCCCATTGTTCATAGGCGAGTTCATCAACCCGCCTCCGCTTGTAGGGGCGGGTTGACCGGGAAGTATCGTGGTCGACCAACTCTGGCCACCATCGTCAGTTCGCATAAAGACGTTGTCGACGGCGGTGCTGTAACCCGGTCCACCAAAATTGACCACGAGAAGGGCTTCGCACGTTTCACTGGATGGGCAACTCAGTTGCGTGACGAAAGGGCTGAACAAAAGTTGAAACTGACCGAGTCGTGGAGTCGGAAACGGCTGAACCGTCCAACTCTCGCCTCCGTTAGGCGTACTTAGGAATACTGGGTTCATTACGGGTTTGCCGTTGGCGTCAAGACCCTCGTACCGACTTCCGCCGGCAGAACAACGGACGCTTGATGTACACGACAGAGCCGTCTCCACGTAGGTTCCCGAAGGGAGTGCTAGTTCTTGCCATGTACTGCCGCCATCAGTAGAGGAGTAAACATTGTTTCCAGCAGATGCCGTCGGCGCATTCATGAAGCGAGCCACCAGGTAACAGTCAACTGAAGTCGGACACGTCACGTGATTGGCAAACTGGACACTTTGCGAGCTCGCCTCGAATCCCGGGAACTTTACGAGCGAGGCCAGTCGAAAAGGACTCGCAGAAGCCACGGACTGCGAGCCCAATCCATTGATCGAAACAACTAATGCGGCAATGAGAACAGCGGCGGCGATCATCGTCACCACGAAGCGTCGACGTACGTGAAGCGTGGCGTAGCCGCGACCAGATGGTCCGTCATTAAGTTCTTGTTCACTCTTCATAACGGTCGACAGACGCTGGTTTAATACGTCCCAGGCGTGGGCGTCGGGCGCTTCCCCGTTTTGAAACACTTCTTGTAGTAGCTGGAGTTCATCAACCATCATCGTTGTCCTTAGCTTTCTCTGGCCGTAATCGTGTCTTCAGTACCCTCTTGTCCGAAGTAGCCCGCGAGGTCCCGAAGATTCGCCCTCGCACGTGCCACCCTCGAGTGCACCGTGCCAACAGGGATTGAGAGCGCCTCGGCCACCTCGGTGAAGCCCAACCCCTCAATTGCCGTCAGGTAGAGAGCATCGCGCTGATCCGGGTCAAGTTGAGCGAAGGCTGTTGCTACGCGAGCCAACGACGCCACGTGGTCTAGTTGTGTTGCCAAACCATCCGTGACCTCGTCACTGCGGTCCGCAAGCGCAGATCTGGCGTACGCGGACAACTTTCGAAGTTCGTTGCGACGGTGACGCCGAATGAGATTCGTCGCTATCCCGTACAGCCATGGACGAGCATCAACTCGAGACACGTCGTAACGGGCTCGCGTGCTAAAGGCAACGACGAACGTTTCGGCCCCGAGGTCCTGGGCGATGTCCCGGCCAACCCGCCGTACCAAGTATCGAAAGACTTCAGCGAAATGGCGTTCAGCGACTACGCCAAAACGCTCAGGGTTCACAAGTGACGCGACAATTTCATCACTGTCCGTCGAATCGGACTCGATAGCACCCATTACTTAACTATTGCCCGCAGAACAAAAGTGAGTCCCTACAATCTTCAAGCGCTGAAGAGTCAAATTGCTGTGGTCAATGGAGAGAATCCAATGACCGAAGCCCAACAAATGCAATGAACTCCTACGTCCAGTACGGGGCTTGCAGGGCCCCTGTCACGGAGAAACGTAGGCAAAAATGACATTCCTCAGATTTGATCCATTGGACGATTCGGACAGGCGTCACTCGACGTTTCGCACCAAAAGCCGCCACTACCAACGAATCTCCGTCACAGTCAAAACCGACATAACTGTGGTAATTACTGAGGCGGAAAACCGAATCTCTGGAGGCGGCGTCCGGATTCGAACCGGAGTACGGGGCTTTGCAGGCCCCTGCCTAACCACTCGGCCACGCCGCCAGAACTAGACAGCCTACTTCTCAGGTTCCGTGGGCTTTTTGGTGTTCGAAGTGGTGGTACACCGCTCCGACGATGGCGGCGACAACGAGGAACTCGAGGATGGACCAAAAAGTAGCGGCCAAAAAGCCAATCACCGCAAAAATGACCCAGAGTGCCAGCCCGATCAACAGCAAGACTCCGACTGTCTTCGCGAGGACCATGGCCCCTCCTTCGTTCATCCCCATCGTAGGCGCTGATGAATTTCGGTTTGCAGAAAGTAACCTGTATGTGTGACCAATCGATTCTTGAAGGCGATTGCCCTATCGGTCGCAGTTCTTGGCGCCACGTTGGTACCAGCACTGGGGGCATCGGCGACCTCAGGTACGCGTTCCTACGTCATCACGAGCAATATGCCTTCGTCGCTATCGAATCAACTCCCCTTGCTCCGGCTGCACTTCAGCACCGCAACCAAAGTGAGGAACTTGCCGACTCTTCGAACCAGTCCGCATCTCGCGACGTCGTGGCAACAGATCAGCACTCACGATGTCCAAGCCGTCGTCACGGGTTCGTTAGATCCGGCCGCGGTTTACACCATCGATCTGCCAACGCGCATGGTGTGCACGTCGAGTTGTCGCTTCACGGCGGTGCATCCCCGACTCGTCTCCGTCGCCTCGAGCACGACTTGGGAAGAACAGTTGCTCGCCGAACTCAATTACTTACCCGTCTCGTTCACACCGAACACCGCGCAGAGTGATCGGTCCATGCCAACAGGCGGTACGTTCGCGTGGAAGTACCCGAATCTGCCCGCGACACTTAAGGCACAGTGGCAGGTCGGTGTCGCTGGTGTGATCCTGCGCGGAGCGCTGATGAACTTCCAAAGCGTGCACAACCTTCCCACCACTGGCGTCGCCGACTCAGCGACGTGGGCCGCCTTGATGACCGCGGTTCAGAACCACAAACTCGACCCGACCACGTACGACTACGTCAGTGTCTCGGAGAAGACGCCTGAGACCGTGACGCTCTACGTCCAGAACAAGGTCAAATTCACGACGTTGGCCAACACGGGCATCGCTTCGGCGCCGACCGCTACCGGCACCTATCCCGTCTACGAACGGTTCCTGTCGACGACCATGTCGGGTACTAACCCTGACGGCTCGCACTACAGCGACCCGGGCATCCAGTGGGTCTCGTATTTCAACGGCGGCGACGCGCTACACGAGTTCCCACGTTACTCCTACGGGTTCCCTCAAAGCCTCGGATGCGTCGAGATGCCCTTCGCCAGCGCCGAGACGGTCTTCCCTTACACGCCGATCGGCACACTGGTCACCGTCATTTCGTAGGGAACAACTTCACAATTCGTAATCTGCGTTTGTTGGTGTAATTTCTCCCCCCAGGTCTCAGCTGGTTCAGAGCTGCCGCGCCGCCTGGCTGAACGAGGTTTCGCGGCACACAAGCGGTTCATTTTCGGTCGCAGCTGATCTTGGGTCCCCCGCGGCCCCGCAGGGCCGAATGGTCGAATGGCCCTGACGAGTGCGCCCGCGACATCGTGCGCGAGTGAACACGATAGAACATGGCCCCGCGAATAGATTATGACCGCTAACGAGTTCGACGGCGTGTCCGAAGGGTGCACCCGAGTTCGCTGAAGAAGGAGTGACCTGTGACGGCCGAGCCACCCGATGCGCCCGGAGCCGGACGAGAGCCGGACGATCCCCGGCTCGCCTGGCACACACTGAGCGCTAACGCGGTTCTCGGTGCTTTGGACGTAGATCCTCAAAAAGGCCTCAGCTCATCCGAGGTGGCCTCACGCGCCCAACGATTTGGTCCGAACAGGCTCGCTCAGGGGAAGGGCGAGGCTCGTTGGCACACCTTTGTTCGCCAGTACGCGGACCCAATGCAGATGGTCCTGCTCGCCGCTGGTGTCCTTAGCCTCTATCCCCTCAAGCAACTGGGAACCGGCATCTTGTTGATCCTACTGACGCTGGTGAATTCAGTCCTTGGCCTGCAGCAGGAAGGCAAGGCTGCCAGTGCGGTCGCGGCGCTGGAGAAGATGATGGTCGTTACGGCCCGGGTTTTCCGCGACGGGTACGAGTCTGAGATTCCGGCCGAGAAACTCGTTCCCGGTGATGTGGTGTCGATCGAGGCGGGCGACGTCGTTCCAGCGGATGGCAGGTTATTGCAGGCCGCGACGTTGGAGGTTGCCGAATCATCTCTAACCGGGGAAAGCTTGCCAGTGCCGAAGGGCACCTCCCCGGTCGATGAAGCCGACACGCCATTGGGTGATCGAAACGACATGGTGTACATGAATACTTCGGTCACCCGTGGGACGGGGAGGTTCGTCGTTACCGCGACCGGGATGACAACCGAAGTCGGTGGCATCTCGGGAATGATGCACCCGCATCCCGACATAAAGACGCCGCTGAGTCGCCAACTCGACCAGCTCTCAAAGCAACTTCTGCTGGTGGCAGGTGTCGCTCTACTGGCCTCTATGGCTCTGAATCTATCTCGTGGCTACACATTCAATACTGTATTCAATGCCGCGGTCGCCTTCGCCATTGCCGCTGTCCCCGTACAGCTGCCCACAGTGGTGACGACAATTTTGGCATGGGGCACCCGGGCCTTGGCCGGGGCAGGGGCGATCATGAAGCAGCTCCGTTCAACCGAGACCTTGGGATCCACATCGGCGATCAATTCGGACAAGACGGGAACGCTCACCCTGAACGAGATGACCGCGGTCCAGATGGGCATCTCCGGACGCCAGTACGCGGTCGAGGGGACCGGCTACTCGACGGCCGGGCAGATCCAACGTGTCGCCGGGCAGGTGGATATCCCCTTGGACGAATACTTCATGCCGATGGTCTTAGCCTCGGATGCGGTGATACGTGACGGCGAGCTCATTGGCGACCCGACCGAGGGCGCCCTGGTCGTGTTGGCGGCCAAGGGCGGAATCGACGCGGTGGCGACGAGGCAGGCATATCCAAGAATTGCGTATCTCCCGTTCGATTCCGCATACAAGCTCATGGCGACGTTTCACGCGATGACGAATGAATCAGGAAAAGATGTGGTCCGCTGCTTCGTGAAAGGCGCACCAGACGAACTCTTGGCTCGGGCTGCCACTGTGCTGGACGCCGACGCTGGAGAGGTTCCGCTCGACAGACTGATGCGCGAGGCGTACATGACGGAGAACGAGAGGCTTGCTGAGCAGGGCCTTCGGGTCATCGGAGCGGGACGGGTGGACCACGACCCCGACATGTTCGATCCCGACGCCGACTTGCTTCGATACGTGAGCGACTTAGAACTGCTCGCCCTCGTGGGGATCGTCGACCCGCCCCGGCCCGACGCCAGGGCGTCCGTCGCGGAGGCGACGCGTGCCGGGATCACGGTCCGCATGATTACCGGCGATCACGAGATCACCGCAGCAGCAATCGCCCGACAGCTCGGCATCGCCGGCAAGGTCATCAGCGGTGCGACGTTCGGCGCAATGACTGACGAAGAGGCCATCGACACGATCGACGATGTCGGCGTCATCGCCCGCGTGAGCGCCGGGGACAAGGTCCGGGTCGTGGACTTGCTCAAGCGGAAGGGACAGACGGTTGCCATGACGGGCGACGGCGTCAACGACGTTCCGGCCCTGCAAAGGGCGGACATCGGGATTGCCATGGGCGTCACCGGTACGGAGGTGGCAAAGCAGGCGGCCCAGATGGTGCTCACAGACGACAACTTCTCCACCATTATCAAGGCGGTGGAGATCGGCCGTGGACTTTACGACAACCTTGTCCGCTACATCCGCTTCGAAATGGGATGCATGTTCGGCTTCATCCTCTCGTTCCTGGGTGGGAGCATTTTCGACATTGCTCGAGGAGAGCCCCTTCTTCCGCTGCAGATCCTCTGGGTTGCGTTCACGACCGTGACGCTTCAATCAATTGCTCTCGGGTACAGCCAACCGGCCCCTGGAGTAATGGAACGGCCACCTCGGCCGCCAAAGCAGCCGATTTTAGGCGGGGCTGTCATCATCTGGTTGGTCTTGGCAGGGCTCGTCATCGCCGTCGGCACGTTAAGCATCATCAGCTGGGGCGAACAGGCCCGCTCGCTCGCGATTGCCCGAACCATGGGTATGGTCACCTTCTCGCTGTTCAACCTGTTCTTCTCCATGGAGTCCAAGGATGAGAGGGATTCAGCATTCTCGCGGGATACATTCTCAGACAAGCGGTTCCACACGATGACAGCGGTGTCGTTGCTCCTCCTCGTGATGTCGACCGTCCTGTTTCCGTTTCACTCGATCTTGAAGACAACCTCGCTCGATGCAAGGGAATGGCTACTTTGCGCGGCAGCGGCTGTGCCGATCATTGCCGCTGCGGAAATCCGTAAAGCGATGCGTCGGCGGATAACCCGAAGAACAGGAATTGCCTGTTGAATGACCATGAGCACAGCTGCCACGGCCAAACCCGCCTCGGGCACCAGCGGGTCTCGTATTTCAACGGCGGCGACGCGCTACACGAGTTCCCACGTTACTCCTACGGGTTCCCTCAAAGCCTCGGATGCGTCGAGATGCCCTTCGCCAGCGCCGAGACGGTCTTGCCTTACACGCCGAACGGCACACTGGTCACCGTCATTTCGTAGGGAACAACTTCACAATTCGTAATCTGCGTTTGTTGGTGTAATTTCTCTGGGCACTGTTACATTCGAAATAGATGCCAATTGAGTCGACTCGCACGGGTGCCGGTCCCAACTGGGCCCTACGGGTCGTTCTCGGACTCTGCGTGTCGGCGCTCATAGTCGCGGGCTTCGTCTTGAAAAGTGATCACCACTCTCCTTCGACCTTGGGAACCACGACCCAGCTGACGACTGCGACAACGACGAAAGTTGTACCAACGACGAACGCGGCGACCGATTCGTCAACGACGACGCCGACGCAACCACCGCGAATATTGACGAATCTGCCACCACCGATCATCAACATGGCGGCCTTCAGGCCCCCGGGTTCCGGCTGTCGATTCAGAACCGGCGCACCGATTCCCGGAGGTGGATCCGCTGATACCACGACGGCGGTGCCGCCGATCTCCGTCATCGGACGTTGCACCGTGCTCGAGATCGGTGACTCGCTCGGCAACGACGTCGGATGGGGTCTCGCTCGCGAACTCGGTCACAACCACGAAGTACGTCTCGTGCAGGCGGACAAGTCATCGACCGGTCTCCTCACTCCGTGGTTCTACAACTGGCCGCAAAAAGAAAAAATCTTGCTCGCGCAATACAAACCGCAACTCGTGATCATCACCTTCGGGGCCAACGACGAACAGAATCTGAGAGTGAACGGTCAGGTGCTGGCATTCGGATCGGCGCCGTGGGTGGTCGCCTACACCAACATCGTCACGAAGATTGCCAACGCCGCGACGAAGACCGGCGCGTACGTCCTCTGGGTCGGTATGCCGATCATGCAACCCAACAGTTATCGCCAGGGCATGGTGCTCCTCAACTCGGTCTTCGCCAAGGTGACCTCGAGCGTGCCAGGGATGACGTTCCTCCCCACCTGGGATCTATTCGCGAACGCTCAAGGGCGGTTCGCCGAGGCCGCGCGAGTGAACAACACTCCGTCACTGCTGCGTGAACCGGACGGCATTCACTTCAGCTTCGTGGGTGAGGACGTCATCGCCACGTACGTCACACGGACGATCGGCGACGTGTTTCACGTGCGCATTCCGCCCGAGGCGCCCATGTACATCGATCGTTGAGCAGCTCAGGTCACGTGCGCCCAGCGTCCGACCAGGAGCGTTGCGTCCCACGAGAGGCCTATGCAGATCAACAACATCAGGGCCACGGCGATCCCGTCGCGGTCGAGGCGCTTCGAGTGACGTATTGGATTCTCCAAGAAATGGTATGAAATCGCGGCACACGCGAACGCGCCGGCAACCTCGAGGACTCGGGCCCAGTCCGACGTCGGCGGATGGACCATTTGCAATGGGAGCATCAACCACACGTAGTGCCACAAGTAGAGGGAATACGAGATGTCGCCGATGTAGCGCATCGGTCGCCACGAAAGCCAAGTAACCACTCCCCCTGCGCTCGATTGACCGGTCCATAGCAGCACCGCGGTCGCGCCACAGGGCCACCACGCCAATACCCCGGGGTACACACTCGTGGTGTTGAGCCGCCACACGACGGCGACCAACACGACGAACGCCACCACCGCGAGAGCGGAGTTTATGTACGGAGTCCGACGCGCCCACGCACTCGGGAGCAACGCAATCAGACCGCCGAGCGCTATCTCCCAGAATCGGGTGAACGGTGAGTAGTACGCCACCGTCGGACTGATCGGCGTCAGGTGCCACGAGTACCACGACGATGCACAAATCGCCGCGACCAAGAACAGACCCAACGAGGTCGCCCGATTACGAATGGGCACCAACCACGTGAGTGAAAACACCACCAGCGGGAAGAAGAGATAGAACTGCTCCTCGACTGCGAGCGACCAATAGTGCGTCACGAGTGATGGCGCCACGCCGGGAATGAAATAGTTGCTGCCAGTGTGGATCAGTCGAAAGTTCGCTGAGAAGAGCGACGCCCAACGAACGTCACCGAGCAACTGCGGGACGAAGTTCGTTCCCAGCAGAAAGTACGCCGCGAACGTCGTCGCGACGAGGGTCAAGGTCGCCGCGGGAACGATGCGTCGAATTCTCCGCGCGTAAAAATGCGCCAGATTGCCGCGAATGTGGCGCCGAGGCTGTCGGAGCAAGAGATTAGTGATCACGAAGCCGCTGATGACGAAGAACACGTCGACACCGACGTACCCCCCTCCGAAACCGGGCACGCTCGCGTGCGCCAGAATCACGAGAATTACCGCGATCGCTCGAAGACCCTGTATGTCCGGTCGAAATGTCTGGTGGGCGCTTCGGTCGCCGGTCACGGTGCCGGTCTCTACGCGATTGAGACTGTCCTGGTCGAGATCGGGCACGGACTCGACGCTACATCCACGCGTATCGCCCAACGTGTGTTGTTGCGTTCGATTCGAACTGGTTGAACCCGTAGAATGTCCAATCACCAAAAACTCCCCCGCCAAGAAATCGTCGAGCCTGGTGAAGCGAATTGTGGCGATTGTCGTCACCGGTCTCACCTTCTATGTAGCGCTCCCGGCATTTCTCAAAGTGGTCTCGGCATGGCCAAAACTGTTCCATTTGAGTGTCTTGTGGCTCGCCTTGATGTTGGCTGCCGAAGTCGTGAGTTTTACGTGCGCGATGACGCTGTTGCGATTGCTTCTTCGAACGAAGCAATGGTTCACGGTCATCGCGGCCTTGCTGGTCGGCAACGCCGTGACCAACATCCTTCCGGCCGGCGACGTCGTGGGTGCCGGCGTGCAGTATCAGATGCTCGCGATCGGCGGCGTCAATGCGGCCTCGGCGGCCGGCGGTCTGGCGGCGTCGACGATCATCGGACTCGCGGGACTGTTTTTGCTCCCGGTCTGTGTCGTGCCCGCCATCCTCGCTGGCCTTCCCGTGAGTCCCGGACTTGCGCACGCGGCGTATCTAGGAATTGCCGGATTCGTCCTCATCGTGAGCTTCGGCGCAATCCTTCTCACCACCAACGGCTTGCTGACGTGGTTCGCAAGAGCGCTTCAGCGCGTACTGAATTCCATTCCCGCGAGAAAGACCAAAACCACTGATCTTCCCGAACGCCTCATCGACGAACGCAACCTCCTGCGTAAGAATCTGGGCCGACGATGGCGTGAAGCCGTGTTCCTCATCGGCGGGCGGATCGGATTCGACTATTTCGCGCTGCTCTGCGCCTTGCGAGCAACGGGTGCGCAGCCCAACGCCCCACTCGTACTCTTGGCGTACGCTGCGACCGCGGTCATCGCGCTCTTGCCCTTAACGCCCGGCGGCCTCGGAGTCGTTGAGGCCAGCCTGAGTGGATTATTGGTGCTCGCCGGTGTCGGCAGCGCCAGTGCCATCGTCGCGACCCTGGCCTATCGCCTCGTGACGTACTGGCTGCCTATCCTCGCTGGTGGTGGCCTGTACGTAGCCTTTCGCCGCCGCTACGGCCCGGTCAAGTTTGGTGCAATCACCCGTCAGTCGTAAATGACGAATTGTTCGACGATCGATCTACTTGCTGTCATCGAGCAGATTGACCATGTCGTTGGCGTGCTCTTCTTCGACGGCCAAGATCTCTTCGAGCATCCGTCGCGTGGTGGGGTCGCCGTCGCCCAGCCAGGCGATGATCTCGGAGTAAGAACTGATTGCGATCCGCTCGGCGATGAGATTCTCCTTGATCATCTCCGTGAGGCTGGCGGCGGTCTTGTATTCCGAGTGCGCACGGCTGCTAATGCTGTCCGGGTTGAAATCCGGTTCTCCCCCCAGTTGACTGATCCGCGCGGCGATCAACTCGGCGTGACCCTGCTCTTCTCGCGAGTGCGTCAGAAATTCTGCCGCGACTGCCTCGGAATCGAGACCATGAGCGGCGAAAGAATGCTGTTGATAACGAAGCACGCAGATGATCTCTGTGGCGAGAGATTGGTTCAGAACCTCCAGAACTCTCGGAAGGTCAGCGCCGTAGGCGTCGGTGATCGAGCCCTTGCGAAGATTCTTTCGGGCATTCTCGCGAAGTGTCTTCACGTCGCTTAGAAATTTGGCCATTGAATCGCCGTCCTCTCGGTGTTCTGGGTGCAATTCATTTCTGGCACCACCTTAACAACAAGGTCGAACGCAACGCAACGGGTCGCGCACAACACTGACCGCATCCGGCCACGTCCGCTCCATAACTCGGCCTCGTAGTAATCACGAGTTGCGATGGATGTTGACTCGTTCGGAATCGCTCGAGTGCCGCTGCCCTGTGCTCGCACTGTCTTACCAACGACGAGTCCACTAAGTCAACCGCACCGGCGGATACGAAAATCCCAACATCCACAGCAACTCGTATTGCACACTTCCGACCACTTACTCGTTGCAACTCGTTCTCGATTCGGTAGAACGAAACTCCGGCGATGACCCTATGCGAATCGATCCTCGCCACACCGGCATGCAACGATGTACAGCTCCTGGCGAAATCGCGCCGACTGAACTGCAAGCGTTCCGAAGCGAGTCCGTCATTTGGGACCTTACGCCTTCGTTATAAGAAACGCATCAGAATTTTCTATGGTTCGTCCTATCGGGGTGGTTATACCGAGGACCAGGGATTATGTGCAATAGAACCCCTCACAGTAATTAAGGTTGAGGTCTATGCCCCGGAAGGTTTTACGCAGGTCGCCCTCCACGATGGCGAACGTATGGATCTCTGGTGGCGTCGCGGCGATGATCGCCGTCGCAGCCATCATCGTGAAATCTGAGTTCGATCATCGTCGCGGACCGATGCACCATTCCTACGTCGCCTGGCTCACCGTTCCCGTGGTTCTCATCGCTGGCATTTACGCCGTCGGCCGCCTCGCCGACGGAATGGGAAGATTCTTAGCTCGACGCGAGATCGAAGCTGCGGGTGCGGTGGTGCGACTCATCGCGACCGGCGTCGGCTACCTACTCGTGTTGATTGCCGTCTTCGAACTGCTCGGCGTCTCGATTTCTCATTTAATCATCGGCTTCGGTCTCGCCGGCGTCGTGCTCGGCATCGCGGCCCAACAGAGCCTGGGTAATATCTTCGCCTCGCTCGTACTGCTCTTCGCTCGACCCTTCAGTGTCGGCGAGCACATCCGAGTTCGTTCCGGTACCGTCGGGGTCGTTGACGCGTGGGTGCTCGACATCGGACTCACCTACGTGACGCTACAGACTGAAGACGGCCTTTTGAAAGTTCCGAACTCGGTCGTCCTGGCGTCGGGAATCGGCAAACTCGATACGCCACCTCATCGACTGCCGTAAGGCGCCACATTCATCAATGATTGGAAAGGAGTCTGACCATGGGTTCAACAGGCGACAAACCGAGGAAGCCGAGACGCCGACTCGCGAGAGTATCGAAGTATCCCGACTCGAGCGGCAATCCTTTGGCCGGACTGACGGGCGGCGGCGACACGTCGGCTCCCGGCGAGAGTCACGGACCATCTGAGCACCATCACCCCATCGGACGCGTGGGCTCGGCCTTCTTGTGGTTGCTCGGACGTCGACGCACTCCAATGGCTCCGGCATCAGAACCTGCTCCCTCGCACGAACACGAGGTCGAGGACGAGCGCGAGGACGAGAGTTAGTCCGCCCCTACGGCCCACCGCAATTCGACGCCATCGCCGGTGATGGATGTGGAGGCTGAATCCCTCTAAGGCCAAGGCTTTGTGGCGCCACTCCCCCTTGAGAAGATGACCTACGTCACGAACCGTGAAGGAACTCCTCGGGACCGAACGCGCTG
This sequence comes from Acidimicrobiales bacterium, assembly GCA_035532375.1. Lineage (GTDB taxonomy): Bacteria > Actinomycetota > Acidimicrobiia > Acidimicrobiales > RAAP-2 > RAAP-2. Next base: position 26,427 of record DATKRC010000120.1, on the reverse strand, counting down.
CTTCCACGTTGGGAGGCGATCTCGATGCCGTGTTCACCGAGTTCGGATGCCGCTGCGAGCGCCGCACGACCGAACTTCTCGCGCACGTCGTCCACTGCGTCACGCAGTGCTTCGTTGGAGACCTGGCGCTCGCGCGAAATCGCCTCGGCCTGTTCGCGCGGATCATTGGACGTGGGATCCAGACCGAACGTCAACTGCAGGTTGTTGTCCTCTCGCTCAAGAAACGATGAGGCGTGAATGGCCAAAAGGCGAACCGAGTTCGCCAAGTCGATCGACTGCAGCAGTGCCTCGGCGAGGGTGAGTATCGCGAACTCGTCATCGATGCCGAACGAAAGCGTCTGAGAGCGACTGACGCTCGTGAGGTCGTCGAAGCGTACGATGACCGTAATCGTGCGCGCGACGCGACTCTGAGCGCGCAGCGCTCGCGCCACGACCGCGGCCTGGGTCTTGGCGGCTTCGACGATCGCATCGATTCCACTCAACGACTTCGCGAAAGTCTGGTCGTGGCCGACCGACTTCAGGACCCGGTCGATGGTCACCTCACGCTTGTCTTCTCCATGCGCGTAGGCGACGAGTGTCGAGGCCATCGCCACCCCCACGTGTCGGGCCAATGTCGATTCGTCGACCTTGGCGAGGTCTCGGACCCAACGAAGTCCCAACTTCTGCAACTTCGCGGCGGTCGCGGGACCGACGCCCCAGAGAGCGCGTACCGGTAGTTCTTCGAGCCACTTCTTCTCGAGGGCCGGGCTAACCCACACGACCCCCGCACCCTCGACGAGTTGACCGTCGACGACGGACGGTTTGGATTCCTTGGAGGCCAGCTTGGCGAAGAGTTTGTTCCGCCCGAGACCCACCCCACAGAGCAGACCGAGTTCACTCATGATTCGTCGTCGAAGTTCGGCCGCGGCCTCCATCGGCCACACGCGCAACCGACGCAGACTCGAGAGGTTGGCGAACACTTCGTCAAGTCCGAGTGGTTCATATTCGGGCGTGAGATCGCGCACGATGTCATGGAACTGGCGTGAATAGGCCTCGTAGCGATCGAAGCGACCGGGGATGATGATGAGTTCGGGACAGCGACGCCGAGCGATCACGCTGGGCATTCCGCTTCGCACCCCGTAGCGGCGGGCTTCGTAGCTCGCGCTGGCGACGACGCCACGCGCTCCTCCGCCACCGACCGCCACCGGTTTACCCCGGAGCGAAGGATCGTCGAGTATCTCGACCGACGCGAAGAACGCGTCGAGGTCGATGTGCAGGATCGGCGCGTCGTCGACCGATGGGTTCTCAGAAGGCGAGTTCAACGCTGCGAAATGCCTCACCGAACTGGGCCCCGACGGGCCGTCCCGCTTGTTCGGCCCGCCCGTAGACGAGTTCACGAATGGCGTCGGCGTCACCGGCCAACTGGGAACTATGCGCCAAGACGGCCTTCACTTTGGTGTCGATCGTGCCCGAGATGTCGGCGACCACGTCCGGTTCGTGCGTGCCGCTGAGCAAAAGACGGGCGACCTGATGGGGTTCGCCGCGATCCGGGAAATACAGCGGCATCGCGGCCGCGGGGGCGACCGCGTCGAGAAGCGCCCAACCCGTTTCGCGGTGGTCGCGGTGGTTCACGTAGACGCCGGCGAAGAACGTCGCCGTGGGATCGGGTCCGACCACCACGTCGGGCCGATATTGACGGATGAGCCCGACCAATGTGCCACGCAGCTCTTCGTCGTTGTTCGCTTCACCGTCGGGTCGCATGAGCTTCGTCACGGTCGCGGCACCGAGCAGATCGGCCGCGAACTCGACCTCGGCCCCTCTAACTTCGCGCACCGCCACCGCATCAGCCATCAGCGCGTGCGAGCCCTTGTCGCCGTCGCACACGACGACCAGGTGTACAGCGCAACCATCCTGGGCCCATTGGGCGAGCAGTCCACCGGCCGCGACATCGGCGTCGTCGGGGTGGGCGTAAATCGCCATGGCGCACTGCGGTTGGAGATTGAGCGCACGCATCAGCCGCGCAGTTTGGGTGCGGTGGTCTTCACGAGCATGCCAATCTCGCGCGCGAAGTCCTCAGTCCCTTCGAACCCCTTGTAGACCGAGGCGAATCTGACGTAAGCGACGTCATCGACGTCACGCAGGGCCTCAAGCGCCGCCATTCCCACCTCTTCACTGGTCACGTCGCGGTTGAGTAGGCGCATCGACTCGTCTATGGCCGTCACCAACACTTCGAGGTTCTCCTCGTCGACCGGGCGGTTCTTGCTGGCCGCGCGCATTCCACGCAGGATCTTTTCCCGGTCGAAGGACTCGCGGTCCCCAGAGCGCTTGAGGACATAGAGACCAATCTCTTCGATTCGTTCGAAGGTGGTGTAGCGCTGGTTGCAGTTCGAACACTCGCGGCGGCGCCGGATAGCCACGCCATCTTCGGCAAGGCGCGAATCAACGACGCGGTCGTCGTCCGCCGAACAAAAAGGACAGCGCATGCCTTGAGGATACACCCAAATCCCTTGCAATTTAGGGGATTAGAATGCGCTCGCCGGGTACGACGACCGTCGAATCGAGCTCGTGAACGAGGTCCGCCCGAGCCACTTTCGGGTCAATGGGATTCATCATTCGAGCAATCGAACTGACCGAGTCGCCGGGTTGCACGGTGTACTTCATGCCCGATGCGAGGACCGAACCGTTGGCCAAATCACTCGGCAGACCACTCCCAGTCTCTCCTCCGAAAGCGTGTCCGGGCCATGCCAAGATCACGAGTCCCGTTACCAGTGCGAATGCGAGCAGAGTGCGGCGGCGACGCTTCAACATACGTGCACGGGCCGCGCGTCGAATCGCCAGCGAGGGACCAGTGCGAAACACCTCGGGAGTGCTCACCAGACGAAGATGTGGGCGCTCCGGAAGAGCTTCAAAGGCCTCAAACTCCTCGATCTCTACAGCCGCCATGGCTGACCCCTTTCACGAACACCTGTTCGTATAGTGTAAGGCGAACAAGTGTTCGACGCAAGAGTAATTTGCGTCTGTGACAACGCCGCTAAAACGTCCGCATTTCAAGGAGTTTGCGACCCAATCGTCCAAATTCGTTCCTTTGGGAACTGTTGGATTTTCGTGCACCCGAAAGGGATGGCCCGGCCTCTCGAAGTTCTTTCACGAGTCGAATTCGGTGACGTCGTACCAACTCGGCGCACTGGCTGGTCAGCCGGTCATCGGGGTGGTCGTGGGAGTCGGTGACTTGGCCATCGGTAACCCAGACAATCGGCTCACTAAGGTGTCGCTGTCGAATGGCCCAGGCGAGAACCGCCCCATCGACGCCATTGCCGATATTCCCCGACGGAATCGTCGTGGTGACCGATCCCCTGTCGGCCAAGACCCACACGTTCGGAGTCAGCCCAGTGTCGCCCGGCCGGTGGCTGTAGCCAATCACCAGTGCGTCCGGTGCGCGACGAAGCAACGTCGTCAATGACGCTTCATCGATCTCCATTGAACCGGACTGATCAATGATCACGATGCCACCATGGCGCGACGCGCGCCGTACAAAGGCGCGCTTCTTTTCGTCGGTGAGCAGGCGACTGGGATAGCGCATCGTGGGACCACACGTACTCGCACGATCCCGTCGCATGCCTGTACCCCTTGGACGCGGGGACATCAACAACGTCTCATCGAATTTCAAAGGAGCAAATCGTCCGGTCGGTGGACGTCGACCGCCCGGCTCAAGCGAACGACGAAAGTTTCGAAGCTCCTCCGGCGTTGCCGGAGGGCGCGCCTGCATTGTTTGGGTGAGGATGCGGGCGAGCACGATCGTCGAGTTGGCGTAGCCGCTCGGCAGTCCTTCTTCGTTCAACCGGGTTGCGCCAAGTGTGGCGCTGGACAATCCGTCCAGAATGGCCAGAGCTCTTTTTCGCACGGCACGAAGACCAGGTAGCCACGTTGGTTCGACCCGACGAATTCCCGCGAGGTACTCCTTCTCTCCCCCGGTGCCCAGTACGGCCATCAGAAAACAGACCGCCTCCGACCAGTCCGCGCTCTCGGCAATGCGTCGAGCGCCAGCTTTCTCCGAGCCGTCGCGCAGCAGCGACACGTTGAAATCAAGTCGCCCGATCAGCGTGTTGATTCGAAGTTCTTCAGCGCACTCGAGAGCGCGAGGCGACGTCTCTTCGATCTCGCCGTAATGCGCAAGAAGGTGCGGGCTGACACGGGCGTGCATCAATTCGTGAGCTTGAACAACTCGAGACGTGGCGTCACTTCCGAGGGGAACTTCCAGTATTCGCTCGGTCAAGTTACAGCTCGCTTCGCCGCGGCGCGTCGAACCGGGTCTCACGGTCCACGGAGCATAGACGAAGCCGTCGTCGCGACCGACAACCAACTCGGGATAGATGGTCGCGTTCACGTGATCGAGGCGATCGCCAATGCGTCAAGGACGCTTGTACCAGCGTCATCGCCGAAGACCAACTGCGACGCTCGCTCGGCGCCGAGGTGTCGTCGCAGTTCGTCAAAGGCGTAGAAACTCCGGAGCGACACTCGTCGATTGGCCGGTCCGAGTGATCCAGAGAGTGCCGGTCCGCGAAGGTCGCTGCTGAGGCTCGCCAAAGCCGAGACGTGCGGTCCGTCGATTCGAATGTGCACCGGAAAGCGATCGCGAAGCGACGGCGGAATGTCATCGAGATCTTCGATATTCGTGGTCATCACTACGGAGAATTGCGGTCCGGGACGCACCCATTCATTGGTCTCGGGGTTGCGCCACCGCGCCGATTCCGGAGAATCGGTCATGGCGAGCAATGTGCTGAGGGCGTCACCGGAGGCGCGGTCGACCTCGTCGACGACGAGGCGTCCGCCTAACCCACCCGCACCGCGCCACGCCCGAATCGCGGGGCCCTCGCGCCATTCCCAACGATTCTCGCCAACGGGCATCCACGTGCCGGTGATCTCACCCGACGTCAGATCTTCGGTGCATACCAGTCGTTCCGCGGGACTCGCGCCAACTCCGTGATGCAGCGCGGCAAACGTTTTGCCCGTGCCAGAGGGACCATAAAGCAGGACCCGCGATATTCCCGCCGATAACACGTCGGCGAGATCGCGCCAACACGAATTCAGGTCTTCGTAATTCTCACTCAATGTCAAAGGGACTCCTCAAATGGGAGTCTGACAACGGTCGCCGTTACCCGACGAGTCCCCTCCATCGCCGATGAATCTCGACGATGGAGGGGGCCCTTTCAAAAATTAAACGCTCAACTCGCGCTCGATGGCTGCCAACTCCTCGGGCGTACCTTGGATCTTTGGTCCCTTGAACCACTTTCGAGCCGACACCGCGTACCAGATGCCCGCAAAGCCAATCACCGCCACGACCGCGACCGGCGTGTAGTTGAAGTCATCGGCGTTGATCGGCGATGTCGCCGGCAGCATGAACAAGATGCAGATGATGACTACCCAAACAATGGCGATCCACCCGAAGACCGGACCCCATTTCCCCAGCTTCCAGGGCCCCGGCGTGAACGCGGCACCGTTGATCCGTCGCAGGAGGACCGGAATCAGATAGGCGACGTAGAGCCCGATTACCGCGATGGACGTCACAGCGGCGTAGGCGGTTCCACCGGTGTTGCCAGGAAGCAGAGCGGGCGTCGTCAGGATGAAGGCGCCCACCGCACCGAACCAGGCGGAGTGCACCGGCACGCGGCTGCGCTTGCTGACGTGGTGCCAGTAACTCGAGAACGGCACGGCGCCGTCACGCGAGAAGGCGTAGATCATTCGAGAATTCGCCGTGATGGACGCGATGCCGCAGAAGAACTGAGCCCCGATTACCACCAGCACCAATATCTCGCCGAGGACTTTGCCCGTGGCGTACACGAACACGTTGCCCCACGGTACGCCGCCGGCGAATGACGCGTAGCTGTTGTAGGTCGTTCCGGCGATCGTCACCGAGAAGCCGTGGACGAAGTGCGGGATCGCGGCGCTCACGCCAATAAGAAGGATGAATCCCGCGATCCACGACACCCAGATCGAAGTGACGATGCCCTTGGGACCCGAGACCGAAGCGTTGAGGGTCTCCTCGGTGACGTGCGCCGACGCGTCATATCCCGTGAAGGTGTACTGGGCGACCAACAAACCGAGCAGGAATACGTAGAACGGAACGGAGAATCCGGAGAGTCCTCTGAAGGCGTCAAAGCCCCCGGACCCGAAGAGGAAACTCGCGCTCTGGTGACTGTGCGAGTGCGGCGCGATGAAGAGCAGCACCACGATGACCGCGACGCCCGTGAGGTGCCACCACACTGAGACTTTGTTGAAGAGCGCGACAATGTTGACTCCGAAAGTGTTGATGAGTCCCTGGATCAACAGCAAGATTGCCGTGAGTAGCACCACGTGCCGATTCGATGTCCACGTCGCATTGCCCGACACCAGGTAGATGAACTCGCCCACCGAATAACCGCACCCGAAGGTGATGCCGGCGGTGACCGCGACCTGACCAAGGAGGTTGAACCAACCGGTGAACCAGGACCAGATCGGGCCGCTGTTTCCCGGGGCCAACTTGGCCGACCAGTAATAAAGACCGCCCGCGGTTGGGAACGCTGAGCAGATCTCGGCCATGGAGAGGCCGGCGAACAACACGAGCAAACCGACCACTGCCCAGCCCCAGATCATCACCGGAGGACCACCGTGATACAACCCGTACGAGTAGAGGGTGAGACATCCCGACAGAATTGAAATGATCGTGAAGGAGATCGCGAAGTTTGAGAACCGACTCAATCCTCGATTGAGTTCTTGGGCGTAGCCCATCTGATGCAATCGTTGCTCATCGCTCGTCGCTAGCGCAGTTGCTGTCGAACTGTCGTCACTCACTGAGTCCCCCTCGATTCAAATGGCCTATACCATTAAGCGAGATACTAGAACTTCTTTGGCCTCCGGGCGCGGAATACTGCCCTGACTCAGCCGAGAAATAAGTCGCTTTTCGTACCAGATCCCAGATCGTTGCGTCCTCACGAACAGACCATCTGATTCGTTCAGCGGTTCCGGTTTTCGAAGTCAGCGTCACGCCAAGCTCGCGTGACGACACACATCGGGCCAACGCTCTGACCGGTGTCAAGTGAATGCACTCACGTGATCGTGAGCGTCGTCTCGCTGCACTCCGAAGGACCATTGCATTGTTTATTGAGTAGCCTCAGCGCTTAGATTGAGAAGACGTCTTCGCCCGAACTTGTCGGGCGTCGCCGACGCGAGGAGCCAGAGTGACCATTAAGAACGCCGGTCGACCAACGCGTGACGAACTCGTCGAACTGGTCGACGACGGCGAGATCGACACCATCATCGTCGCGATCACGGATATGCAAGGTCGCGTGCAGGGCAAGCGTCTCGACGCCTCGTTCTTCTTCGACGAGTTGGCCGATGGCGTCGTCGAGGGCTGCAGTTATCTTCTGGCCTCCGACGTCGATATGCGCACGGTCGATGGTTTCGCGCTCACTTCATGGGAGCGCGGCTACGGCGACCTCGCGTTCAAGCCGGATTTCTCGTCGACTCGCCTGGTGCCGTGGCACGAAAAGACGGTCATCATCTTCGCCGACGTCGAAACGGTCGACGGCGTACCCGTCGCGCCCTCACCGCGCCAGATCCTGCTCGCCCAGGTGCAACGCCTCGCCGATCGGGGCTGGACTGGGATCACCGGCACCGAATTGGAGTTCATCGTCTTTGAAGACACGTACGAGCAGGCCTGGGAGGCCGGCTACCGCGACATGACGCCGGTCAATCAGTACAACGTCGACTATTCGATTCAAGGGACCTCGCGCATTGAACCGCTGCTCGGTCGAATTCGTCGCTCCATGCGTTCGGCCGGCATGGTGGTCGAGTCCGTCAAGGGTGAGTGCAACTTCGGACAGCACGAAGTCGCCTTCAGGTACGACACGCTGGTGGAGAAAGCCGACGAGCACAGTCTGTTCAAACTCGGGGCGAAGGAGATCGCCGCCCAAGAGGGCGTGAGTTTGACGTTCATGGCGAAGTACGACCAGCGCGAGGGCAATTCGTGCCACATCCACCTTTCGCTGCGCGACAAAGACGACACACCGGTCTTCGCCGGCGACCGCGATCACGGATTCTCCGAGGTCTTCGAACACTTCCTGGCGGGGCTACTCGCCCACGCGCGGGACTTCTCGATGCTGTTCGCACCCAACATCAACAGCTACAAGCGTTTCGTCGCCGGATCGTTCGCCCCCACGGCCCTGCTGTGGGGGCACGACAATCGGACCTGCGCGTTTCGTGTCGTCGGTCATGGTCCTTCATTGCGCTTCGAGTGCCGGATCCCCGGCGGCGACGTCAATCCGCATCTGGCGATCGCGGCGCTCGTCGCGGCCGGTCTGCAGGGTGTCGACGACAACCTCGCGTTGCCACCGATGTTCGTGGGTAATGCCTACGAAGCCGATTCGGCGCGCGTGCCGACAACACTGGCTGAAGCCACCGAACTATTCGCGGAGAGCTCGGTGGCGCGAGCGGCCTTCGGTGACGAGGTGGTCGATCACTACGTCCGCGCCGCACTCGTCGAGGTGGACGCTTTCAATGCCGCAGTGACTGACTGGGAGCGCTACCGAGGATTCGAGCGACTGTGAGCACACTGTCAGTGGTCAATCCGGCGAACGAGACGCCGGTCGCCGAAATCGAGCTCTTCGATCTCGAAGCAACCGACCGCGCCATTGCACGCGCCGCACTCGCCGCGAAATCGTGGCGAGACGTTACGCCATCGAGACGAGCCCATCTCCTGCGACGCTTTGCACAAGTGGTCGATGAACACGTTGAGGAGTTGGCGCAATTGGAAGTCGCCAACTCGGGTCACACCATTGGCAACGCTCGCTGGGAGGCCGAGAACGTGCGAAACGTGCTCGCCTACTACTCCGGCGCGCCGGAACGTCACAGCGGCAAACAGATTCCCGTGGCTGGCGGTGTCGATCTCACCTTCTACGAGCCGCTAGGCGTCGTCGGCATCATTGTGCCGTGGAACTTCCCTATGCCAATTGCCGGTTGGGGCTTCGCACCGGCCCTGGCGGCCGGCAATACCGTCGTCTTAAAGCCAGCGACCCTTACTCCCCTGACCGCAATTCGTCTCGCCGAACTCGGTCTCGACGCGGGTCTGCCCGAAGACGTCTTTCAGGTCCTGCCCGGCGACGGCGGCGTGGTGGGTTGGCGTTTCGTCACCCACGAAGCCGTGCGCAAGGTCTGCTTCACGGGTTCGAGCGACATGGGTAAACGAGTGATGGCCGGCTGCGCCGAACAGGTGAAGCGCGTGACCCTCGAGCTCGGCGGCAAGAGTGCCAACGTGATCTTCGCCGACGCCGATCTGGAACGCGCCGCGGCCGGTGCGCCGTCGGCGGTCTTTGACAACGCCGGCCAGGACTGCTGTGCACGCTCGAGGATCCTCGTCGAGGCCTCGGCTTACGACCGGTTCATGGGACTGTTCGAGGTCGCGGTGAAGAACTTCCGCGTGCTTGACCCGGCCGATGAGAACGCCGAGATGGGTCCTTTGATCTCGGCCGGACAGCGCACGAGTGTCGACTCCTTCGTTGACGAGAAGTCCGTCGCCTTCCGGGGCGTGGCTCCGACAGGACCGGGTTTCTGGTATCCGCCGACGGTGTTGGAATCGCGAGACGGCACGGACCGCGCATTTCGCGAGGAGATCTTCGGTCCGGTCGTCTCGGTACTGCGCTTTGAGAGCGAAGCCGAGGCCATTCGTATCGCCAACGACAGTCCCTACGGCCTGTCGGGATCGATCTGGACTCGCGATGTCGGACGCGCCTTGCGTGTCGCGCGCGGCGTCGAGACCGGAGCGTTGTCCGTCAACTCGAACTCCTCGGTCCGCTACTCGACGCCCTTCGGCGGCTACAAGCAGTCCGGCATCGGTCGCGAACTCGGACCGGACGCGCTTCGCAGTTTCAGTGAAGAAAAGAACGTCTTCATCTCAACGGAGGAATGATGGGTCGATTGGACAACAAGGTGGCGGTCATCACGGGCGCCGCGAGCGGCATCGGTCGCGCTACCGCGCGACGATTCGCATCCGAAGGAGCGAGCGTCGTCGTGGCGGACTTCGATGCCGAGCACGGCCCGCTGGTCGCTGCCGAGATCGGTGGGCTCTTCGTGCAGGTGAACGTCGCCCAACAAGACAGCGTGATCGCCATGTACGAAAGGACCGTCGAGGTGTACGGCGGTATCGACATCCTTTTCAACAACGCCGGGATCTCACCGGCCGACGACGATTCGATACTCACCACAGGCCTCGACGCCTGGAAGCGAGTCCAAGACGTCAACTTGACTTCGGTGTACCTGTGTTGCAAATACGGAATCCCCCACCTGCAAAGCCGCGGCGGCGGATCGATCATCAACACGGCCTCCTTCGTCGCCGTACTCGGTTCGGCGACGTCGCAGATCTCCTACACCGCCTCCAAGGGCGGCGTGCTGGCAATGAGTCGCGAACTCGCGGTGCAGTTCGCGCGCGAGAGGATCCGTGTGAACGCGCTCTGCCCCGGACCGGTCAACACGCCGTTGTTGATCGAGCTCTTCGCGAAGGACCCCGAGCGCGCCGCGCGCCGCCTGGTGCACGTGCCGATGGGACGCTTCGGTGAACCCGAGGAGATCGCCAACGCCGTGCTCTTCTTGGCGAGTGACGACGCGTCCTTCGTGACGGCGACGACGTTCATGGTCGATGGCGGTATCCACGGGGCGTACGTCACGCCGCTGTGATCACCCACGCTTATCTCGGCGTAACTACTCCGGTTCGCTCGCGCGCCACCACTCTCGAACGATGACCTGGATCGTGGCGGCCATCGGCACGGAGAGCAGGACCGCCACGAATCCACCGGCGAGTCCCGCCACCCATGCGCCGAGATTGGCGCCGATCAGTACCGCGACGAACACGAGGAGCGGATTGATCTTCACGGTACGACTCATGACGATCGGATTCAATATGTGATTCTCCAGTTGGGTGTAGACGATAAAGACGATCGCGGTGACGAGACCCGCGGTGAGTGAGTGCGCGAAGGCGAACAGCACCGTGGGGATACCCGCCAGTGCGCCGCCGATCGTCGGCAGAAAATCAACGAGCGCGACCCACAGCGCCCACAAAAACGCGTACGGCACGCCGAAGATCAAGAGCGTGATGAAGACCACGAGCCCGGCGGCGAGCGAAGTCAGCATGTCGCCCAGGACGTAGCCCGACACGGAGCGCGAGATGATCCGTCCGATGTGTCGGTAGCGCTTGGCCCGTTCCGGCGCCACCAACCGCGTCAGCGAAGTTCGAATCTTCGGCGCTTCGATCAAAAGCAGAACGACAAAGGCGAAGACGGCCACCAACGACAGCACCTCTGATAGTGCGGCCCTGCCGAGGGCGAGCGCCGGCTTTCCCAGTCCGCTCGCCAGCGAGGTGAGATGACTTGAATTGCGTGTGACCCACCGTTCGACGTGATATCTGCGAAAGAGATGACCGATCCATCCCTGACCGTGCTCGGCACTTCTGACGTAACCCGGCAGGGCCGTCGCGAAGTGAGTTATGCCATTGACGAGGGGATAGCCGAACAACACGGCCAGTCCCATGAAGATCAGGAGTGCGACGAACGTCACGATGGCGACCGCCCCACCGCGGCGCTTCACCCGCCAGTGCTGCAATGCGACCACGAGCGGGTTGAGGATCAACGCGATAAAACCGCCGACCACTCCCAAGAGCAACAGGTCACGTAAGTGATAGATCAGCTGACCCGCAAGATAGACGCCAGCCACCGTGAAGACCGCGAAGAGGATCGTGAGGACCGGCACCGAATTGACATCGGCGATGCGTAGTATTCGACGTCGGCGATTCTCGGAGACGTCTTCTTCTTCAGGCTCTGCGGAGGCGGGCTCGCCAGGCGGCGTTCGTCTTACCGGCATTGGGTCAAACAGTCCCGTATGAACATCTCGACATGCTAACCACCAACCCACGGTTCTTCTGAGACCCGAGAACCCCCCACACCGGTGCGCGCTCGACGACACAAAATCAACGACGTCGCGTCGGATGTTCAACGTGCGACGGGTTTGGTCATGGCAGAATGACGAAATGGCACACGACGTTTACGACGAATCATTCCAATACACCATCTACATCGACACCTCCCCGAGACGACTCTGGCGGGCGTTGACGGATCCAATCAAGACCCGTAAATGGTGGCACGTCTCGTTCGTTACGGACTGGAAGGTCAACTCTCCAATGGACGTGAAGATGGGACACCTCACCATTCGAGACCCCGAACAGGTGATCCTCGAGTCACGGTCGCCGGTCCGACTCGCATACACCTGGCACACTTTCACGCCCGAGTGGGCACGCGTCAACGGTTATTCGGAAGAGGATCGTTTGAAGTTCGCCCATGAACCGCGCTCCAAGGTGGCCTTCGATATCGAAAAGACGCAGGGCGTCGTGCGACTCACGCTTCGCCACGACGGCTTCGATGCCGGAAGTATCGTGCTCGAAGCGATTCGAGAAGGTTGGCCGCCCCTGCTGTCGAGTCTCAAGACGTTCCTAGAGACGGGAGAGCCACTCGATTTCTCGATGCCGTGAGAACTATCACATATTGACCGTCACGTGTCAACGTCGGAACTCTTTAGATGGTCTTCGTCACGACGATCCTGAGAGTCCAGAGGATGGCCAGATCGGGACACATGACACCGGGCTTGCAGGATTCGGTGCCGGTGTCATGAATCGTGGCGCGGCCAACATTCGCCGCGTGGAGGACCGCGCTGAAGACGCCGATGGAGTCTCGTGAGATCGACGTGACCTTCACCGCCCTAGACGTGCTCGTCGGATTACCCCATCGAAACCCGGTGCTGAGGTTCAAGCGAGCATTGCCTCCAAGTCGAATCTGCACGACACACGGGGTCTTCGAAACGATCCGCACCGACGGATTCAACACGATGTCGCACGTGGACTGCCCTGGCGTGGCATGAGGTGTCGAAGCGCGCACCTCCGAACCCGTCCAGGCGATCGTTGAGACCGTGAACGCCGTCACAATCAGCGCCCGGCCAAGGAAGGTACCGAAGGTTCCCTTCATGCGTCCATTATCCCACTACAACGCTGCGGAGTCACGTCGTATCTTCCTGTCTTGTGAATACGAGAAAAGAGTTCACACCCCAATGATCTGTCGTTACAAGACCGCGAATTACCGTCGAGCACGTGATAATCAACAACTTAATGTTGAATTGAATTGAGTTCGGCAGCAAGGTGTGAAAATGGTGGGAAAGTACTTCAGCTTTCGGCTCTTGAGAACCGGCACACGGTTGCTGGGGGGTTCGGTGTTTGGTGGAGAATTTGGTTGATTTTAGTTGAAGTGGATCGACGCAGGCGATTTTCGATCATTGGGTGAAGGTGTGTTTCAGCACCACACCACCGCGCTACCCCTGTTCCGTGTTCTCCGACTGTTCTAGGAGTTCCGTGAGACGGCGAATGTTGCGTCGCGAGCGCCGACCGGATGGAGCCGCACGGCTGACGGCTGCAACTATGAATCGCTTCTGGTGAGGCTCTAGAGGAGTGGTCTTCGCCCTCTCGAGCAGAGTTGCCGGCTTGAGATGGCCAGACTGGAACAACGCCTGCGCCCACGCGAAGTCCTTGTCGCGACCGGCAGCCAACTTGGCAACTGCAAGGTCGTGGATCTCGGGGTAGATCCCCGTCACGTCCCTTTGCCCACGAGACACCACTCTGTGGGCTCGTTGCTCCCAGCCAGGGGGCAAGACCAGCAGTGCGCGACCGATGCCCTCCGCGTAATAACCGTATGTCTCGTGGAAGGGCGTGCCCTCTCCAATCGCGCCATTGATCTGCATCGCCTTGGCGTCGTCCGGGTCATCAAGCGCGGCCAGGTCAACTTCAACTGAAAGCGTGGCGAGTTTCGGCAGCCCTTCGGGGAACTGGGCCAGGGCCGCCTGTGAGCCGGCGACTAACATCTCGTCCTCATTGACCACGTCACCCGCGGCGCGCACGACGTGGTCAAGATCTTCGGGTCTCACAGGCGGTTCTCCACCAATTCACGGCCGCTATGAATTGCAGTCGCTATCTGTTGGCGGACGTCGTTCGGTGATCGTCCGGCCATTTGCGCGACCCGTACGCCGTCGGTGTTCATGATTACTTCAAGCCGCTCTTCGTCGTTGAGTACTCCGGCGAAAGGTGACGCCTGTCGGAGATCCCGCGCCGCCTGATCGGTTGAAGTCATCACAGTGACCAGCCTTGCGACCGGGCCACTGATCAGGTCCTCCCACGCGTCCAAGTACGGCTCGCTGTTCCCAGCGATGTCCGCCGCGCGCAGCACTTTCAAGTTGCGCCGCGCAAGCTCACGCACGCTCTCGGGATCGCTTTCAATCTTGGTCGCAATAGCCCGGTGCATCTCAAGCGTGCGGATTTCGGGGCCCGAGAGACGGGGGCGTAACTCGACGACGAGGTCGTAGCCACCAGCCAGAGCGATGCGCTGCAGGGTAGAGAAGCCCGGGTCGTGACGGCCCTTCGCGTAATCGATGAGAGTCGAGTGAGCCGTACCGGCGCGGCGGGCTAACTCTCGCCCAGAGAGTCCACTCATTCGCTGAAGATTGGTCAGGATTTCGTCGATGGTTTTCATAGTGGTAGTATAACGCATACCACTAAGGGTGCTGCGTTCGAGCGTTCACGGACTCGGCTTGGCGTAAGACTCCGAAAATTACCCTTGGACCGGCTGAATCTGAGGATTTACTAGAAATCGATGGACTTTCCCACCATTTATCTCATCTTGCTGCCGAACTCAATTTGAAACGAAAACGAAAGAAGGTCCTGTGATCTTGGGAGCGCACACCGTCGTCTGTACGCATGACGCGGACGCCGACCAAGCGTTCTTTCGCGACGTACTCGGACATCCGACGGCCCTCAGCGCACGACCTCATTCCTTGTCGAACCTTCCGGCGGTCATGACGTGCTGGTCGTGACGCGACGACTCAGCAGCGCCGCTGACGCCACGCCGGCTAACGCGAAGAAACCGATCGCCAGAAGCGCCCCGTGACGGAATACGACGATCGGGTCGGTCGGGTTGAGGCCGGTCAGAATCGCGATAAGCCCGGCCACACCGAGCACGGTGCCGATCTGTCTCGCCATGTTGAGCACTCCACTTCCGGTGCCGAAGCGCGCTGGCGGAATCGACGCGGTTCCCGCACCGATCAACGACGGAATGGTGAGTCCAACGCCCACTCCGCCGAGCATCTGGATCGGCAACAGGTGCGTGACGTAGGCCGCGGGTACCTGCATCCGGCTGTACCACAGAGCCTGGGCTACGACGTTCACGAAGCAGCCGATCACCGCGACCCGTCCCGCTCCCCCGAGTTTCACCGAAAGACGCGGCGCGACGACTCGCGCGAAGGGTAGGACCATGAGCGGACCCGGCGCGATCGCCAGGCCGGCGTCGATCGCTGAGAAATGCCAGACGCCCGTCAAGAATTCGACCATGCTCAACAAGAAGACACCGAATCCCGCGTAGTAGGAAATGGACGCAAGGATCGCGCCGTTGAATGACCTCGACTCGAGCAACGTGAGATCGACGACCGGCGTGGCGTGTCGTGACGAGCGTAGTACGACGCCGATCGAGGACACGAGCGCCAACACGATGAGTCCGAAGAAGTCTTTCGACGTCCAACCCCAAGAGGGAGCCTTGACGAGGGCGAGGGCCAGAGAAGCGGTGACCAATGCCACGAGTCCGGCGCCCAGTAAGTCCGGACGACTGTTGGCTGTCTCATCGCGACTTTCCGGAAGGACTTTGAGGGCGAGCACGACCGCGACGATGCCGACGGGGATGTTGATCCAAAAGACCCAGCGCCACGACACCTCGACAAGGAATCCTCCGATCACTGGACCAAGTGCGGCACCGAGTGCCCCGATGGCCGACCAGGTGCCGATGGCCTGCGCACGAGCGTGACCCGGGACCGCCGCCAACAACAGTGACAGCGACGCGGGAACCATCATGCCGGCACCGATCGCTTGCACGAGTCGCGCAACGATCAGCAGCGCTACGTCCGGCGCGATCCCCGACAAGATCGATCCGAACGTGAACACGACCAGACCAGCGACGAACATACGTCGGCGCCCGATGCGGTCAGCCCAGCGTCCGGCCGGCACGAGCACCGCCGCAAACAAGATCGAGTAGCCGTTCAGGACCCAGCTCAGTGATTCGAGCGACGAGCCGTGAAAGTCACGACTGATATAAGGGAAGGCCAAGTTGACGATGAAGATATCGAGACTTGACATGAACGCCGCCAGCGCCAAGACCGCCACGATGAGCGCGACACGCTTCTTGGAATATCCCTGGCCCGGCGCATTTGCGCTCGTTACGACTTCGACGCTCATCTCGACCCCCCGTAAGTCCGATTTCTGGACGTACTCTACACAAATATAGCGTGTACGTCCAGTTATCGGACTTACTGGTATATTTGGCTCATGACCACTATTTCGACTGCCCCGCGCACCTGTTCGGTGGCCCGAAGCCTAGAGATCATCGGTGAGAAATGGGCCCTGTTGGCCGTGCGCGAGGTTTTCCTCGGCAACCGTCGATTCGACGAAATGGTCCGTAGGACCGGAGCCCCTCGCGACACCATGACCGCGAGGCTCAAGACGCTCGTAGCGGCTGGCGTGTTAGAGCGCCGACCGGTCTCAGAACACCCGCCACGTTTCGAATATCGATTGACACAAGCCGGACTCGACCTCTACCCCGTCATCGTCGCACTGATGCAGTGGGGCGACCGCTATCTGTTGAACGACGAGGAGCCGCCAATGGTGCTCACACATCACTGCGGTCACGAGCTGGGCGCGGTGACGAATTGTTCGTCGTGCGGCGAAGCGGTCCTCGCAAGTGACGTTCGACCGACGCCTCGAAGCGGCGCGTTGATTCCTCCGCTTGATTGAACGCGGAAATACAAGCGATAACCTTCAATCGGCCAGACCGAATGAGTCGACTGAATTACCAATTTCGATTCCGCCTCAGTCGAACTCTGCCGACGCAAACTTCACGATCACGTCGATCCTGATTCGCCACGCCCGAGCGTGCTTCCACTTTCAAAGCCCCGGTGGTAGCGTTCCGCGCAGGACCAATGCCATGGAATTGAGGTCGTCGCGATGCCTCGACCCACGAGGGAGAAAACGTGCGAAAGTCAATCCTGATTCTCGGAGTGGTGGTTGCGTCCCTCGGGCTATCGGCGTGCGGCAGCAGTACTAAAGCGACGATCGACTCGTCAATCGCCTCGCTGGGAGCTCAGTCCAACCTACAGATTCATTTCACCGCCAGTGCCTCGGGCACCGGTTCGGCTGAGGTCCAGAAGGTTCTGAACGTGGTCTCATTGGATATTCGATACGCGAGCACCTCCGGTGGTCCTCTTTCACGGGCCAACGCCAAGGCCAACAGTGACATCACGATCAACGTGGGTGCGAAACAACTGTTGGACCTGCGCGAGATCGACTCGAATCTCTACGTCGAACTCGACCTTTCGGCCATAAGTGCGATACCCGGTCTGCCGCTCACTGCCCGAGACCAGTCCCAATTGACCGCGTTGCAACTCGTCCTTGGCGCTAAGTGGTTCGAGTTGACCAGTTCACTCATCGCGTCGGAACTTCCGCCGTCTGACGCCGCCAAGGCCACGGCGACGAAGGAACGGGCCATCGAAAGCAAGATCGCCGACGCGCTGTCGAATCTGATCGATAAAGGCCACGCCACATCGCTGGCCTCGGGCGGCTACAGCGAAACTGGAACCTTGGAGTCGGTGCTCCAGGCCATCGAGCCGATTGTCGCGACGTTGGATCCGTCTGCCTCCACGGCCGGCCCCGTAAAAGGCACATACACCCTGACGTTGACCAACGCCGGCTCCGTCGCGACTGGTGGATCAATCTCAATCACTGCACCCGGAGGCGGCGTCTCGGCTGGCGACGCCACCGTGACCCTGCAAGCCGGGGTCACGCACGATAACGACTCCGTCAACACGCCGAGCGATGTCACTGTCATTACGCCAGCCTTGATCCAGCAGTTGCTGGGTTCGACATCGTCGCTCTAACTCGAACCGCGAAACCATAGCGGTACTGGATGCACACGCGGTCTGGGCCGCGCAATAACCAATGAACCTTCCGCGAATCCTCTCATGTGATTCTCGATCGCCCGAGATCAGCGATCATGCCAGCCCAGTGGGGTTGTCGATTGGAGAGTCGATCGCGCGATGTTGATGTAGTCACCAAAGTCGAACACCCCGTCTTCGTCGTCCTCGAAACTCGGAGGCGCCACGTAAAGAACCAGTCGAGCGCCAATGGAACAGACCGCTTGGTCATCGAGCTCGGCACCCGAGGCGAGCGATTCGACGTCCACGTCGTCGGGCAACTCCGCGACGAAGACCTTGAACGACTCCTCGTCCACCGGCGAGTCGGCGTAGAAACTCAGACAGCCGGTCGTCTCCAAAAACGCACCCGAGACCTGCTGGGAGAACGACATGCCGGCCAACTGGTCCTGGGCAATGGCACCTGTGTGCAGCTTCTCGGTGGCGTCGAGGGCGTCGGCGAGGCTGGCGGCAAGCTGCGCCAGATTGGTTTGTGGCGCGAAAGGCACAACGTTGTCAGCTTGTCGCGGCGCGCTGTAGAACGCGCCGAGGGATTTCGTGTCACGGTGAACCAGCGTTTCAATGAAGCCGGTCCCGTAGTTCGTCGTCACTTCGACGATGAAGCATTTCGACAAATCATCCACCCGATTCATTGCGTCAAAGGCAACGTCGAAGCGTTCCGCGGACTCGATCGTGGATAGTTCGCCGAAGCGCTCCGCGATCGGTGCGATGTCATGACCCAATGATCGAGCGATGAAGAGCGCCGCCTTCAACCAGGTGTCCCACGGAACATCAGCGGGTGGAATAAGCGCAAGTGCCGCGACAGAATCATCCACCAGGTTCTTCGACGAACGACGTCGGGACTGCAGCGTTCGGCGCTTGGCATAAATGCGGAGTGTCTCGATCTCTTCCGGACCGAGCGCTTCACGAAACCGGTCGCGTTGCGTCTCATCCGCGACACATACCGCGTCAACGATGCTCTTAACGTCGTCGTCCAAAGGATCGTCGCGAAAACGAATGAAATCCTCATCGACGTCGCGATACGATGCCGCCGTTAGTCGCTCTATGAATTCATTCTCGCCGGAGGTGAAGCTCACGACGACACCCTAAGTACCCAGGCGCACGACTTGGAAAATGATGCGAATTCAATCGAAGCTCCCTGAGTCATACCACACTGTAGGACATCGATTGGCTGACAATTTCCCTTGAATTCGCTCGGAGCGAACGAAGTGATTCACCCGCGCGACCGTATTAGCTTGGGTGCCCCATCTAGAATGAGGTGGGCGAGAGTCGAAGGTTGCGACGTCGATTCAACGTGCAATATATGCGCGTCGCATGTCGAAGTAACTGCTTCAGCGCGGACTTTCCTCCGGAGAGACCGAGACAACAGCTATTGGGAGGACGTACACAATGAGACGATTTATGACGAGTATTGCGATTGGGGCCTTGGTCCTGGGGGGTCTCGCATCCTTCGGAGTCGTAAGCGCATCGGCCGCCGGGCCGACCATTACAGCTACGCCTAGCACGGGTTTGCAGAACGGTTCGGTAGTGACAGTCGCCGGGACAGGATTCATGGACAACGAGACCGTCTACGCCCTCGAGTGCCTCGCAACGGCCAAGAGTCAAATCGACTGTGACCTCAGCACGGCGAGCGCCACCATGACCAGTGCCACCGGAACCTTTTCGACCGCCGTCACGGTTGCCACCGGAACGATCGCCGGTACCACGACGTGCGGAACATCGTCAACTGACTTGTCGAACTGCGCGATAGTGGTGAGCACGAACCCGCCCACCGCCGACCAGGCCATCGCACCGATTACCTTCGCGATGCCCACAACGACGACGACCACAACGATTCCGGTGAAGGTGGGACCGCGTAGGTTCCACGTCTCGCCGGTCTCCGGTCTCGTGAATCGCTCACTCGTACGAGTATGGGGTACCGGGTTCAAGCCGCACGACCAGGTCTACGTCGTGGAATGCCTCAAGACCTCCAAGAGCCAGGCCGGTTGCGACCTCAAGACCCTAAAGCCAGTGAGGATCACCGCGAGCGGCGTCTTGCCCTCGTTCAAATTCAGGGTCGTCGCTGGCAAGATCGGCAAGGGATTCTGTGGAACGAAGTTGTCAAACTTGAAGTCCTGCGCCATCTCGGTTGGCAATGCGACCAAGGGAGACTCCGCGCAAGTGCGCATCGCCTTTAAATAAAAGGGGTATCCATCTGACTGCTGTAAGAAGCGTCCCAAAAATGGCCACGGCAGGGAGTGGCTCACGTACAACGTGCCTTCGGAGGCGGCCCAGCACAGAGTGCCGAAACTCTAGGACTTCCCTTCGAAAGGGATGAGTGCGGCAGTTGCCTCGCTGCGCACAATTGTGTGTATAATCGTGCACAGGAGACCATTATGCGCCAGTTTCAAGCAACTACGACATACCAAGTGACCGATCTCGCCCGACGATACCGTGAAGTACTCGACGAAGCCCGTGAACACGATGTGCTTGTTCGTGACAAAGACGGTGCCACCCTGATCATCACGATGGCGGAAGAGGTCAGTAAAAATCGCGAACTTGTCTCCATTAGTAGTGACCTACTTCGACTGTCCCGTGCCGTGGATGCCAGCCGCTCGGAGGACGTAGCCAATTCCGGCCAGTTCGCGTGGCTCTCCATTCTTCCAGAGGCGAATCGAAAGATGTTCGTCAATGAAGTTATGCCTCCGATGCTGGTTGCACTAAGTGGTGGCTCACTTCGCCCGCTGATTGATCTCATCGGAGATTGGAAGGCAACCGCAGACGTTTGGGCTGACGAGAGCCTCCGCGAAGAGCTAATGGAGCGCGTTGACGCTCCGCTCTTCGACGTCTCGCTCTAGTCCCGAAGTGGCGAAGAAGCAGAAGAGTTCAACGAGCGGTACGCCGCGTAAGGACGACCAACGGTGGGAGATAAAGCCGGTGTCCGCTCGTGCGCAAAAGCAGTGGGAAGAGGTTGAATCACAAGAGCCTGACCTTCTGGAGAAAGTGCGCGAGCGCTTGACAATTCGACCGCTGGACCGGAGCGATAACCCTCGCCGCACTGGACCACTGAAACCACCACTCGACGTCAAATGGATTGCTGGCCAGCGACTCCCGATGTGGCAACACGAAATGACCGGCGGCGGAAGGGTGTGGTATTGCGCCGATCGAAGTTCACACATCGTGTGGCTAGTGAAAATTACACTCAGTCATCCAAAAGAGACAGACTGAAGCGCCGAGAAAAGACAGCGAACACTTGACGGCTAGTCCCTTCGAGCCAGTGTCTTTGGACAGTCCTGATTTGGTGGCACATCGCCCAACACCTGGTTGGATCGAACCCGGTCACCCACTGGCTTTCGGCAGTTAAATGGAGACCCCTTTTAAATAATTCGTACCAGCTCACATAGATATCAACGACGGGCCGCTCAAGGGTGGTCCGTCGTTGTCCTACGCCTCTCGGGTACGACATCGCAGGTCTCGTGGATCAAATGCGCAGCGAGAGCGGCGTTGCGTTCGTCAAGCGCTCCAGTTGGGTAAACGTCGTAGCGAATACCGCGTTTGGTGTTCCACACGCTGACCACACTCGCTCGTAATCCGCCAGCGCATCGTCGATGAAGACCCGGAGCGCTTCGGGCCAACCAATCGGCGAGACTCCCCCAATCGGTTGACCAGTCGCGGCGCGAACTTCCTCGGGCGTCGCCTGACGGACCACTTGCCCGTGAGCGAGTTGGGCGAATAACTCTTGGTCAACGCGAAAGGCGCCACTCTTGATGATGACGACCGGTTCATCGTCCAGCACAAACACCAGACAACTTGCTATCGCGCCAACGTCACACTTCAACGCTCGCGCCGCGTCGGCGGCGGTCTTGGTGGTGGCGTCGAATTCGAGGAACGGTCCTTCGACGCCGCGCGCCAATAGCGCTTCAGCGACTCGGCGCGCACTCGGATGAAGTTCCTCAAGTCCAGGCACGTCGCATCAACTCATGGGACTGTCGAAGGCGATTGACTACTGGCCAAGGTACGCGCGGCGGATTCGGTCGTCACCGAGGAGTGCGGGCGCGGTGTCTTCATAAAGAACGTGTCCGAGTTCCAGCACGTAGCCGCGGTCGGCGATGCGAAGAGCCTGGTTGGCGTTTTGTTCGACCAACAGGATCGTCACGCCCTCCGAGCGAATCTGCGTAATGATCTCGAAGATCGCCGTGATTATTTTCGGAGCGAGACCGAGTGACGGTTCGTCGAGCAGCAAGATCCGAGGTTTGGCCATGAGCGCGCGCCCGATCGCCAGCATCTGTTGTTCGCCACCACTGAGCGTCCCGCCAAATTGCTTGCGGCGTTCTCCAAGAACGGGAAAGAGTTGGAAGATGTGATCGAACTCGTCGCTGTAATTTCCCCTCCGGCAAAAGGCGCCCATCTCCAGATTCTCGAGGACCGTCATCGTTGCGAAGATATGGCGCCCCTCGGGGATGTGACACAGGCCCATCTCCACCAAGTGGTGGGCCGGCGTCATATTGATGACCTGACCCTCGAGTGTGACGGTGCCGGCGTACGGACGATGCAACCCTGAAATCATTCGCAAGGTGGTCGTCTTGCCAGCGCCATTCGCGCCCAATAACGCCACGATCTCGCCCTGATCGACGTGCAAATTTAGATCTCGAATGGCCGGCACCGCTCCGTAACGAACCTCAACGTGGTCGATGTTCAACATTGCGTCACCCATCAGGCGTCACTTTCTTCGGAGGCACCGAGGTACGCGGCGATCACCTCGGGATTCTGTTGGATGTCAGCCGGCGCACCGGAGGCGATGACCCCACCGAAGTTGAGGACGTAGATTCGTTCCGCCAGTGACATCACCAGACGCATGTCGTGCTCGATTAAGAGGATCGAGGTCCCCGTCCCCTTGTTGATCGTGCGGATCAACTCGGTGAGCGCGAGCTTCTCCGACGGGTTGGTACCGGCGGCGGGCTCGTCCAAAAGGAGCACTTCGGGATTCGTTCCCAGCGCTCGCGCAATCTCTAAACGGCGGCGATCGCCGTAGGGCAGGGAGTCGGCCATGGTATTGAGACGATGCGTGAGTCCCACCAACTCGAGCAGTTCAAGTGTTCGTAGGTCCGACTCTCGCTCTTCGCGCCGCGTGCGCGGCAAGTGAAGCATCGCGCCGATTGGACCGGTCTTCTGGCCGGACTCGACGCCGATCTTGATGTTCTCGAACGTCGTGAGCGCGTTGAACATTCGACTCGTTTGAAACGTCCGCGCGACCCCCATGTGGTTGATGCGGTGTGGGGGCTTACCAACGAGGTCGACCGTTCCGTGCCTGGCGGCGTGGAAATTGATGATGCCTTCTTGAGGACGATAGACCCCTGTCAAGCAGTTGAAGAGCGACGTCTTGCCCGCGCCGTTCGGGCCGATGACCGCGAGGATCTCCCCACGACGCTGTTCGATCGACACGTCGTTCAGGCTCGTCACGCCGCCGAAGCGCAAGGTCACGTTCTGGACTTCGAGGATGTTCTCAGACGCCGTCACGGTCGCGGTGGATTCAGTCACGTCACTCACGAAAGCCCCCCGCCCGGGGTCGTTCCTGTTGCGTCGGCTGTGCCCAGTCCGGCTTCGGAGTCCTGAAACTCGCGCATCCTTCGTTTCGACGGGATCATCCCTTGCGGACGGAAGATCATCGTAAGGATCAATATTCCGCCGAGATACATGAACTTGTCAGCTTGGTTGTAGTCGATGAATGTGTGGAAGATCAGGTACTGGAGAATCCAGTTGATGAACGCTGCGCCTATCAGCACGCCGGTGATTGAGCCCATACCGCCGAAGATAACCAGCACCACGACCGTGATCGAGACCTGCAGTGCGAAGTCTGAAGGGAAGATCGAACCGAGCTTCGCTGACGAGAGCACGCCCGCGACACCAGACGTACTGGCCCCGATCGCGAAGGCCATGACCTTGTATTTGAGGCCATTGATACCAAGCGACCTGGCCGCGGTTTCGTCTTCTCGAATGGCGGCCCAGGACCGGCCGACCTTCGAATGGTTCAACGAATTGAAAAAGAACAATATTGGAATGAGGAACGCGAGGAAAAGATAATAGAAATTGAGGTCATCTTGAATGGCGAATCCGCTCAGGGCCCAATGGATGCCCGGCAGATTCATCGAGAAACTGCCCGACGGCCCCGTTCCACCGGCGCCGTCGGTCAAGTTCGTCAAGTTGCTCGCCAGGACGTAGATGATCTCACCAAAGCCCAGTGTGACGATGGCCAGATAGTCGCCGCTGAGTCGCAAAGTCGGAAGTCCGAGAATCACGCCAGCCAACATCGCAACGATGATCGCCATCGGAATTACGAAGAACGTATTGATCGTGAAGGGCGGGTGAATTGGCAATGCGCCACTGAAGTATGCGTTGGTGTACGCCCCGAGAGCGTAGAAGGCGACGTAACCGAGGTCGAGCAGACCGGCAAAACCGATCACCACGTTCAGCCCGACCGCCAAGAGACAGAAGATCCCGATCTGCTGGAAGATGGTCTCTTGCCAGAACGGAGAGACGAACTTGGGTGCCTCTACGGCGATGAAGAGCGCTCCCGCATACAGCGCGAAACGTGTGTTGGCACTCACCTTGATGTGTCGCGCCTTCCAGCGACTAGGCACCACGGCGCGCTTTTGCATGCGGTCCTGGAGGGCCGCCCGCATCCCTATGAGGAGACCACAGAAGGTCCAGAAATACGTGGTCCAGTGATGAAAGAAGTCGCGATCGCTCGACCCACTCCACTTGAAGTACGAGAGACTGAAGCGAACTGGGAGCCACGGGTCGGCGCAGGCCGCGAAGAAGAGTCCAGCGAGCACTCCTCCGAGGATCTTCGCCCACTTGGCATCGAAGAAACCTGGCGCCGTCTTTTCTTCGTTCATGGAACGAGCCCGCACTCGCATCGTGTTGAGGAGCCAGAGGATGATGGCGATATAGCCGTAGGTTCGAGTATGGAGCAACTGACCCACCAGTTGGTTCCACGACAGTTTGTTGTGCACGAACGGTCCCGTGAAGTCCGCGATCGAAAGCGCAACTACGAGCGCGATGACGGCGAGGATGATCCGTTGGACCAATCCGGAGTTCGTGATGAACGACCTGACATTCGTCGGTATGGCTCGGATCCAGTTTCGCCATGTTGCATTCAAGATGCCCGCGCGGATCTTGCGGTTATAGACCATGAAGACACCGAGCGCGGCGCCGAAGATGATGAATCCGAACACGTGCGACGAGAACAACGCGTGTCCGACCGTGTACAACGGTGTATTGAGGTCGCCCTCGGGACCGGTCATGACCGCGAGCAGCAGTCCCCCACTTAGGCATGTGCAAAAAAGACGAAGGTCGTCCTGGTCCAGCCGCCACTTTGGCAAGAAACGTTGCGGGGCTCTCACGCTGACCTTCCCAAGCTCTCGCCGAACAGGCCGGTCGGGCGAACCATCAGCACGAGCACCAAGATGGTGAAGCCGATCACCGGCTCATAGAACGGCTGATGGATCCAGTAGATAGGTACGTACATGAAGATGCCGAGTAATACTCCTCCGGCCATGGCGCCCTTGATGTTGCCGATGCCACCCAGCACTGCCGCAGTGAAGGCGAGAAGCGCCGGCGTGAATCCGATGTTGTAGTCGACCGTGGTGAGCATGGCGACGAAAAGACCGGCCACGCCACCCATGAAACCGCCAATGGCAAAAGTCGCGGCAATGGTCGAATTCACGTTCACACCCATGAGACTCGCGGTCTCGGCGTCTTGGGCGACCGCACGGATACTTCGCCCCACCTTGGTCTTGGAGACGATCGTGTTCACGGCGAGAAACAGGACCGAGGTCACTAGGAGCAGTACGACATCGAACGCCGTAATTTGAGCACCCAAGACATTCCAAGAGAAGTTTGAGGTGATTGGTTGCGGTGTGGCGGACGGATTGTGTCCGAATGCCTTGCCCGCGAAGTTCGAGAGGAAAAAGGACGCACCGATGGCCGAAATCAAATAGGTCAATTTGGGCGCGTTACGTCGACGTAGGGGACGGTACGCGAAACGCTCGATACCCGTCGCAACGATGGCGCCCACTGCGCCGCTCGCCACCACGGCGCCGATGAGGATCAACACACGCAGCGTCGTCGAGACGTTCGTGGTCTTCATGGTGTAATGCAAAAAGTAGTAACCAGCGAACGCGCCACTCATGAGCACTTCACTGTGCGCGAAGTTGATGAGGCGAAGAACTCCGTAGACGAGGGTGTAGCCAATGGCCACTAACGAGTAGATGAGGCCGGTGAAGATGCCCAAGACCACGAAACTAGCCATCAACTCCCCTTGCGAAATGCACCATGACAAACTATCTGAGATTCCGCCATTGGCGGGGAGATTGCAGAAGGGCG
>DATKRC010000119.1:0-12229 GCA_035532375.1 Acidimicrobiales bacterium | reverse complement strand
CGGTCAAACCCCTTACGGTCCGGTCGTTTTCGGTAACAACGCCCCCGACAGCGGTAACAGGGTTCGTCGATGTTCGTGGTGCCGGTCAATACTCCCGGAGTGCGCATCGTGCGCGACGTCGGTTCGATGGACGACTCCGAGAACCACTACGGCCGCTTCGGCAACCACGCCGAGATTCGCTACGAGGACGTGCGAATCCCGGCCGAGAATCTCATCGGACCGGAAGGTTCAGGATTCTTGTTAGCCCAAGCGCGACTCGGCCCGGGCCGGATCCATCACTGCATGCGCTGGCTGGGACAGAGTCAACGAGCCTTCGACATGATGTGCGAACGTGTCGTCAGCCGCTACACGCACGGATCACTGTTGTCCGAGAAGCAGACCGTCCAGAACTGGATCGCCGACTCGCGCGCCGAGATGCACGCGGCGAGACTGATGACACTGCACGCCGCGTAGAAGATGGATCAGGTCGGCGCCTCGGCCTCGCGCGACGAGATTGCCATGATCAAGTACTACGGCGCGACGGTCCTGCACAACGTGATCGACCGCGCAATCCAGACCCTCGGAGCGCTGGGGTATTCAACCGACATGCCGCTCGAGCAGATGTACCGCTGGGCCCGGGCCGCGCGGATCTACGACGGTCCCGACGAAGTGCATCGCCAGACCGTCGCGCGACACGCCTTGAAGAACTACACGCCGAGTGAAGTCCCCAGTGAGTTCATTCCCGCGCGCACCGAAGCCGCGCGCAAGAAGTTCGCCGACATGCTGGAGTTCCTCGAAGCCGAAACGGTCTAACGAGGGGCGAGTCCTTCGACGGCCTCTTTGAGGTCGACGCCGAAGGGGACGATCGCCAGCGTCGGGATCTGGATGCCGGCGTCGATGTAGCGCGCGACGTGGTCGCGACAGGCCTCGTAGGAACCGTGGATGATCAGTTCGTCCACGACCGAGTCCGGAATTACTTCGTTCGCCCGTTTGCGGTTTCCCTGGGCCCAGGCGTCCCACATCGGTTGGAGCACTTCGCTGCGACCGAGCCAACGGTGGAACTCGGCGTAGGCGTTCACCGTCAGATACGACGAGATCATGCGACGTCCGATCATTCGTGCCAGGTCCGCGTCGGCGGTCGGCACCACGAAGAGACGCGCGGCGATGGTCTTACCTTCGCCGACCTCGGCCCGACACTGAGCGACGTCATTGGCGCCCAACCAGTTGAGTATCGCGCCGTCGGCCTCACGCCCGGCGAGGCGAAGCATTCCGGGACGAAGCGCACCGAGCAGGATAGGCGGACGAATCAAAGCGGGTCGCGCGAGTTTGAAGCCGTGGACCTCGAAGGTCTCGTAGACCTGGTCGATCTTCTCGCCGTCGAGGGCCCGCTTCACGAAATCCAGGACGTCGCGGGTGCGCGCGTAAGGCTTTTCGTACTTGACACCGTTCCAGCGTTGGACGACGGGCTCGCTCGAGGCGCCGAGTCCCATGATGAATCGCCCTTCGGCGACTTCAGCCATGGCGGCGATGCTCATCGCGAGCAGTCCCGCGCCCCGGGTGAAGACCGGTGTGACCGCCACGCCGAGATTGAGACGCGGCTCCCAGACCGCGGCCAGCGTCAGCGGCGTGAAGCCGTCAGCGCCGTCGACCTCGGCCGACCAGAGGTCGGTGTAACCGAGATCGGCGATGCGGTGATACCAGTCCTCGTGGTCGCGAAGTGAGATGCCGTCGAAGGGAATCGTGATGCCGTAGCGAAAGTCCATCCCGTCAGTGTTTCAGACGTGCGCGGTCGCGTGCGCCGGTTCTGGGAATCGGTCAGTGAGATCGCACGATACGCACGTGCGTGAGGGCAGGTGAGCACACGTGTTCGACGCACTTGTAGTCGCCAATGCTGGCACCGAGGTTCTCGAAGAGGAGTTCGCCGCTGCCGAGCAAGACCGGCACGATCGCGAGTCGCATGTCGTCGATGAACCCCGCTGCCAAGAACTGCCGGATGGTGGCTGCACCGCCGCCGACCAGAACGTCCGAATCGCCGGCTGCTTGGCGAGCTGCGTCCAGGGCGTCTTCAATGCCACTGTCGACAAAATTGAACGTTGTCCCTCCCTCCATTTCGATAGAGGGCCTCGGGTGGTGAGTAAGCACGAATACCGGATGGTGAAAGGGAGGGTTGTCTCCCCACCAGCCTGTCCATTCCTCTTCACCCCACGGACCACGTATCGGGCCGAACATGTTGCGGCCCATGATGGTGGCTCCCACGTCGGTGCCGCGGTTCATGAAGAAGTTGTCGTCCAGGCCCTCACTCCCGCCTTCCTCGCCAATCATTTGACGCCCGCTGCGCGTGGCAAAGATCCATTCGTGGAGCAGGGCGCCACCATTTCCGAGTGGATTGTCAAGCGTCTGATTTGTCCCGGCCCCGAATCCATCGAGTGAAATGGAGAAATTACGAACCAGCAGTTTCGACATCGCGCCCCCCTTCCACTGTTCGGTCATCAGGCTATTCGTAGGACTAGCTGAGATAATCGCCGGCGTGGGGCTCGGGAACCTTGAGTCCCCGGCGTTCAAGGTCGTGGACCCAACGATCGATCAGGGTCTCGAGGACGGCGACTCGCGCGTAATGCTTGGACTCGGAGGCAATGAGGTCCCAATGCGCGTGTGACTGATCGGTCATCTCGACCATGTCTCCCAGGGCGTCCAAGTACGCCGGTCGCTTTTCGCGGTTGCGCCAGTCATCGGGCGTGAGCTTCCATTGTTTCAGCGGGTCACTTTCGCGGTCCTTGAAACGCTTTAGCTGTTCCTCGTCCGAAATGTGCAGCCAGAACTTCACCAGGGTGACGTCATTGTCGACGAGGAGGCGTTCGAATTCGACGATCTCTTGACCTGAGCGCTTCGCCGTTGCTTTGTCGATGAGGCCCTCCACCCGTTCGACGAGAAGACGTCCGTACCACGAGCGGTCATAGACCGTCATGCCGCCGGTACCTGGAATGTAGGACTGGAAACGCCAGAGGAAGTTGTGGCGAAGTTCCTCGGGCGTCGGTGTGCCAATGGGCACTACGCGCACGTGACGGGGGTCCATGCTCGTGGTGAGTCGGCGAATCGCCCCGCCTTTGCCGGCAGCGTCGAAACCTTCGAAGAGCACCAAGAGGCCCGGAGCGACGACTTCGTGCTGCAACAATCCTGCCGTGAAGAGGCGAAGCTGCGTAAGACGATGCTGGGCGGCTGCAACGCGGTCAATGGACTTGTCCTTGTCCATTATCAAAGAGAGGTCGATCTCGTCGATTCGATTCGTCATGGCGACAATCGATGACCAGGAAGTTCGGGGATCACGACTGTTCTTTCACTCTTTGCAAGGTAGTCCAGTGATCGGGGCTTTTCAGACCGGTTTCTGGGCGCGACGGATCGCGATAAAGCACCAGATCGCTTCCACGACGCCGAAGGGCCACGCGCCACTGGCGAATCCGTAGACGCTCGAGAGCACACAGCCGAGGGCGAAGAGGATGACGAAGCGCCGGCCGCGTGGCTCGAGGGCGTACATCCCCATCATGAAAGTGAGGGCGATCACGCCGTAGATGGTGACGAAGTCCACGAAACCGCTAGGGGATTCGTTCGCGCATCAGGTAACGCCGTTCGTAGACCCACACGCCGATGAGGAACAGCGCCGCGAGCAGGGCGAGCAGAACCGCGTACTTCTCGTGCGGCGGTAAGAAGCTGTACGTCACGGTTGACGTGCCGGAGGGAACCTTGATGGTCTGATAGACGCCGCTTTGCGTGTGTATCGTGACGGCCTTGCCGTTGACGAAGGCCTGCCAGCCGGCCATCATGAGCTCGGTCCGTACCAGCGTCGAGCCACCGCTCGCACAGTTCACGGTCGCCTTATTGACGTTCGTGCTGGTGACCGTGCACGACGACGATTTCGTCGAGAAGAAGGCCCTCGGGTGGGGCATCTGATAGATGTTGACCTTCGCGTCGTGGAAGGCGAGTGTCACTCCAAGATTGGTCAGGGCGGGAAGGATCGGCAGAGCCGTGGACATCACCAAGTACTTGACCGACGCCGCCTCGTAATTCTTGAAGTGAGTGACGAGTTCGTTCTCCTGTGCGGTCAAGCCGACTATGCCGTTGTGGATCACGAACTGGTTCGACGGCGTGAGACCCGGATAGAGCTGTCGCTCGATCAAACTGGAGAACCTCTCGGGGAACGGCAGGTCGATGGCGTTGAGTTCATTCAGTCCGAACTGCGATCCCCAGTTGGGTGTGATGACCGCGAAGTCGAGGAAGCGGTCTTGACCTTGGTGGGTTCGCAGGAATGCAATCGGTCCTTGATCGATGTAGATGTACTTGGCCGACGTGCCCGAGGGAACGCCGAAGAGCAGGAGCGACTCTGCGACCAATACCAAGGCGACGAGCAGTGGCACGATCTTGAACTTCGTGAGTCGCCCCAGCACGAGCAACGCGATGATCGCGATGAAGGGGATCGCGTCTAAGAAGGCGTAGATGATCCGTGCGCGATGTGAGTAGACCACGCCCTTGTTGAGCGAACTGGCGGCCAGCACGATCCAGATGAGCCCGAGCAACATGACCGATGTCGTCACCGTAAAGAGGCGCTTGGCCCGGGCGCTCTCGGCCAGGTCCATGAGGCCGAAAGCCGCCAGGACGATGAACGACAGTTCGCAACTCGACATGATGTAACGGCCGAAGGACACGTTCTCGATCAGCGGGATGAGGTTCCAGACCTTGCGAAGTTCCAAGAAGTTCCAGGCGCCGCAGAGTCCGATGAGGGTCCAGGCGGCGAGGTAGATTCGCAACGGCCGAAGACGATTGCCGAACAGACCCAACAGCGCCAGGGCCCCGACGCTCGCAGTGAAGTACCCACCGATCCCACCCCAGACGCTGGCGACGGCGAGGTTCGTGAAGAGCGTCCCGTGGACGTAGGGATCGAAGAACATCTGGACGGCGTGAATCGAGATGTGCGCCGTGCCGTCGATCGCCGCGGTGTGGTGACCTAAGTTCGCGACCTTGTAGAAATCGGCGAAGGGAATGAGGATCGGCAGTGATAGCAAGATTCCAATACCGCCTCCGATACCGAGGCGGCCGATGGCACGAAGCCTCGATTCGCGTCGTAGCGAGAAGAGGCGAACGGCGGCCCAGCCGATAGCGAACAGTCCGTTGAAGTAGGCGACCTCAGGGAATCCGGCGTAAAAGGCCAAGGCGATGGCGATCGCGGCGACGTACCAGCCCCGGTTGTTCTTGGTCTGGGTGGAGTCGTAGATCATCTCTATGCCGAGCAGCAGCAACGGCAAGAAGGCAATGGGGTTCAAGACGGCGTTGCCGACCCAGGCGAAGGTGCCGTTCAAGGCGAAGAGGCATCCGGCGGCGGTGGCGAAGATCATCGGCACACCGAGGCGCTTGGTGAGGAAATACGTCGAGAAGCCTGCGATCAGCTCCAGACAGATGTGGAACCAGAGGAGACCGGCCGGAAAGGCGAACAACAAGGTGAGCGGGAACAAGGACGCCGCCTGCATCTCGCCCGCCAACGGTTGTCCGAGGCCTTCGTAGAAGTTCCACCACGGCAGATGTCCGTGCAAGAGGTCCATGGCCGACAGGTGACCGAGGGGTTGGGTGATGAAGCCGACATTCGGGTCGATCATCGGACGCCCGCAGGTGATGTGACAGACGATGGTCGAGATACTGGCCGTCCACGAGATCGGGTCGATGTTGGACTCGCCGACCAGGTACAGGCCGTTGCCGATCAAGACCGCGAGAAGGATCAGGAGCACTGCGCTGGTGGAGGGAGGAAGGCGTCGGTAGAAGGTGAGGAACCGTTTCCACGCTGACGTCACCACTTCAGGCTACAAGAGCCGATCATTCAGTTCGGATGACCTCAGCGCGGCAAATAGTACATTTGCTCGCCGAGCAGCAGTAGTGCCGGCGGGAAGAACGGGTCCTTAAAAGTGCCGAAGATATCCCAGCGACGGATGAATCGGTTGCGGTCTTCAAGGGGATCGAGCGAGCCGCGCGAAGAGCTCACGTGGTGGATCAATTGCACGTCCGGGGTGTAGACCACGAAACTCGTGTCGCTTTGGACCCGGAAGCACAGGTCGACGTCGTTCATCGTGACCGCCAAGCGTTCGTCCATGCCGTCAAAAGAATCCCACACTTCTCGTCGCGTCATCTGCACCGCGCCGGTCACCGCGGCGACGTCGCGAGTCGACAAGGAGAATTGATCGACGTGCGGGTAGTTCGAGTCCGTGCGAAGGTGCTGCGGATAGGGAGAGACGACGATGCTCTCGTGCTCGCGTCGACCGTCCTGATCAAAAATGCACGCCCCGACGATGGCGACGTCGGGCAACGCGGCCAGTGACACCATTCGCTCTAACCAATCGGGAGTGATCAGAATCGTGTCGTTGTTGAGCGTCACCACGTAGTCGGCGCTCGAGTGCTGCACGCCGCGGTTGACGATCTTGGCGTAGTTGAACGGTCCGGGACAGGGCACGACCCGGTACTTCGACTGGGCGAAGTATTCCAACGATTCCGGTTCGACCGAGTCGTTGTCGAGCAAGATGATGTCCCAGTTCCGGTACGTCGTCTTTGTCTCGAGGGCCTCGATGCAGTTACGCACCAGATCGATGCGGTCGCGCGTCGGAATGATGATGTCGATCGACGGCTGCGGATCGGGCCCGTCGAGCTTCCAATGCGTCAGACCCGCCAGGCGACCCGGTTCGACGACGCCGTGCCATCCTCGACGCGCGAGGGCCATCTCGGTCACACGGATGGTGTCGGCGTCGATGTGCTCGTGTTCGAAGGCGATCTCCGGTCGAGCCGCCGGCAAGACCAGATTGACGTGGTGGAAGGTCGCGTTCGATTCGACCAAGCGAAGGTACGCGTCGTGTTCGAACGCCCATCCGGCGGCATCATGGAATCCTTTGATCCGACGAAGAGTTTCGACGCGCAACAGCGCCGGACGTCCGACGAGGTTGTAGCTCAGCAACGTATGGGGAGGTACCGCTGGGAACTTGAAGAGAGGCGCGAAGATATTGGAACCGTTCTCGTCGCTGAAGACGACGTCGTCGTCCTCGGTTGCGAAATTCAAGAGGGCGCGAAGCGTGGTCGTGCGCTGGTCGGCGGTGCTCGTCGTGTCGCACAGGAAGATCCAGGTCTTCGGGGTCGCCATTGCGGTGTTGGCCGCGGCCACGGCGATCGACGCTGGCAACTGTTCGTCGACCTCGACGACCGTCACGTCATCGATCGACACTTCGTAGGAGGCGAGGTTGATGAAGCGGTAGGCGGTCTTGGGAGAGTAGTTCTTCGGAAAGACTTGCGATTTATCCTCCGGCAACGGGGCATTGGCAAATTGCGCCGTGGCTCGCACGGGTTCATCACCACGTCGCGACTTTCGCAGTCGGCGTATGAGCTGCAGGATCGGTCGACCGATGAGACGCGCAGTGCGGTAGCGCCGGGTGTCCTCACCCAACATCTCACCAAGGATGCGTTGCCACCGACGACCCGACATCAGGTGCATGTCCATGTGAAAGGCGGCCCATCGCCGCTTCATTTCTTCGTCCGTTATGACTGGTTGATCGGACTCGCCCTCGAGGTCGAATCGTTTGAAGGCTGGCACGTAGTCATGCTTTCGCTCGGGACGTCGATCCTCGGTTCCAACGACGTCCCTCAAATTTAACGTCCCTGACGAGATACATCCGGAATTGGACGAGACGCGTTCGAATAAAGCGCCGCGCGAAAACACAGGTGCCGGATGGCGCATGTTACATTTCCTTAGCCAATAATTGAACAAGGTGATATCTCACAAGAAAGAGGCAGGCATGACCGACGTCGTGGAGCGCCACGAGGATGCCTCAGCCCCGAACCGACTGAGAGGTGGGGTCCTCGGACTCTTTGACTCGATGATCATGGGCATCGCCGGTTCGGCGCCGGCGTACTCCATTGGGGCCACCACGGGCGTGCTCTTTGCCACCGTCGCCTACGGGGGTCCGGCAGCGCTGTTGTACTGCGGATTCTTCATGTTCGGCATCGTCTGGGCCTTCATGTACCTCAGCCGCGATGACTCTCACGCCGGTGCGGCGTATTCGTGGGTGCGCCGGGCAATCCACCCGATCCTGGGCTACCTCTCCGGTTGGGCGCTCATCGTGTCGGCCTTGATATTCATGGTGATCGCCACGTTCCCCGCCGGATCGAGCGTGTTGCGGCTCTTCTCCACGACGCTCTATAAGCAGACCGGTCCGGTCACCATCTTCGGCGCGATCTTCTTCTTTGCCATGGTGGCGGCAGTGGCCCTCGGCGTGACGGTGACCGTGAAAGTACAGATCATCATGTCCTCCATTGAGGTGCTCCTTCTCGTCTTGTTCGCCGGATTAGTGCTCTTTCACGCCCACCACGTCACCGCGTTCTCGTGGCACTGGTTTTCGCTCTCGGTCTTCAACACCCATCACTCGTCAGACTTCGTCGCCGGTGCGTTGATCGCCGCCTTCTATTACTGGGGATGGGACGTCACAGCCAACCTCAATGAGGAGACCAAGAACGCGAAACGGACTTCCGGCCTAGGAGGACTGCTCGGCACGTTCGTCGTGTTCTTGCTGTTCGAAGTATTCACCGTCGCCTCGAACATGACGTTGAAGCCCGGGACGCTGGCCAATTCCAGCAACGTCGCCGACTTCATGTACAACCTCGGTCAAGCGGCGTGGCACGGGTTTGGCGGCAAGCTGCTCATCGTGGCATTGCTCCTTTCGACGATCGCCACGCTCGAGACGACGCTCATCCAGGTGACCAGGACGCTGTTCACCATGGGTCGCGACAAGACCTTGCCGGCTGTCCTGGGGACGACGCACCGCACCCGCAAGACACCGTTCGTGGCGACGGTCGTGGTCACCGTACTGTCGCTGCTGCTGTTCGTATTGAGTCAGTACGTCGGGTCGGTCAGCAACATATTGGTCGACGGGTACAACGCCATCGCTATTCAGATTTGCATCTACTACGGACTCGCCGGTTTCTCGGTCGTCATCTTGTATCGTCGCCAACTGTTCAATTCAGTGAACAACTTCATCTTCGTTGGGCTCTGGCCGCTGCTCGGCGCCGTGTTCATGTCGTATCTGTTCATCAAGGCAATACCGGGACTCAACAACGTCGAACTGATAGTCGGTCTCGGCTCCATGGCTCTGGGACTCATTCCTATGGCCTGGTACTGGTACAAGGGCGCTCCGTATTTCAAGATGCCCGACAAGCTGGACCGCGTCGCGCAAGATCTGGAACTCACGCAGATGGAAGAGCTGCTGTAGTTTTCGAGACGCTTCTTGATCGAGAGAGGTTGACTACTCCGTAGCCGGACGGCGCCAGAGGTCGATGCCGCTGTCGACCGCGAACTCGTCGATCCGCTTCAACTCGTCCTCGGCGAAGTCCAGGTTGTTGAGGGCATCAAGGTTCTCGTCGAGTTGTTCGACGCTGCTCGCGCCTAACAGGACCGACGTGATGACGGGACTGCGCAGTGCCCAGGCAATGGCGAGTTGCGACATTCGTTGTCCGCGTTCGTGCGCGATCTCGGCCAGTCCGCGCACTCGAGCGAGGTTCTCTTCGTTCAACATTCCGCTGTTCAGCGACGAGTCATTTTTCGCTGCACGCGAGTCACTGGCGACGCCGTTGAGATAGCGCTCGGTGAGTAGACCTTGACCCAATGGCGAAAAGGCGATGCAGCCGACCCCTTGTTCGTCGAGGACGTCGAGGAGTTTGGTCTCGATCCAGCGATTCAGCAACGAATACGACGGCTGATGGATCAAGAGCGGCGTACCGAGTTCACGAAGTATGGTGATCGCCTGCATGGTGCGTTCATCGGAGTACGACGAAATTCCGACGTAGAGCGCCTTGCCTTGGCGAACGGCGCTGTCGAGGGCGCCGAGGGTTTCTTCCAGGGGTGTCGTCGGGTCGAAGTGGTGGTGATAGAAGATATCGACGTAATCGAGACCCATGCGCTTGAGGCTCTGATCGAGGCTGGCCAGCAGGTACTTGCGCGAACCCAGGTCACCGTAGGGACCGGGCCACATGTCCCAGCCGGCCTTCGTCGAGATGATGAGTTCGTCTCGAAGCGACGAGAAGTCCTCGCGCAGAATTCGCCCGAAGTTGATTTCGGCACTGCCGTAGGGCGGACCGTAGTTGTTCGCCAGGTCGAAATGGGTTACGCCCCGGTCGAACGCACGACGCAATATTGATCTTTGCACGTCGATCGTACGGTCGTCGCCGAAGTTCTGCCAAAGGCCAAGCGATATCGCAGGTAGCTGAATTCCGCTGCGACCACAACGTCGGTATTGCATTGAGTCGTAACGGTCACTTGAAGGTAAATAGGTCGACATTTCGCAATCGTAATGGCCACATCTAATGATTGACGATGGACCGCAGAAACTAATTGGTGTCTAGGCGAAAGAGGATATGTGAGACACCATCTCGATTTACGTTGCGCACCCCCACGAATCCCAGACGCATGTGCAACTCAATCGTTGCCGTGTTCTCGGGCTCAGCCAAGAAGTAGACAACGTTGGTTAAATCCCGCAGTGCATTGAGCCGAGCGATCGTCAAAAGTGTTCCTATTCCGTCGCGACGATGATTTGGCGCCACCAGTAGTCCGCTCAGGAAGTATCCCGTGGGACTCGCCTGGGGATCCGCCCCATCGGGGCGTGTGTGTAGAACTGAATGTCCGAATCCAACAATGTCATCTTGAGCTTGTGCCACGAAGAAGCGACGTTTCCCGTCGTACAGGTCGGCTTCAAAACGATTTCGCCACTGCTCAAGGTTGCCCGAGACGTGATCGGCCATCAATTGAGGTTCTCCTCGGGGTTGTGTGGGTGATTTCTAGTCATGCGGCGAGGCTCGTCGTGGGTAGTTCGATCGTGAGGCCGCCGCAGCAGAGGTAGATCATGGCGATGATCGCCTCGGCCGAGTGATGGCCGTAGCCACGGTGGTTGATGAGACGGATCTTGGAATTGAGTCCCTCGAGTTTCGAGTTCGAGAGGTTGAGCTCGATCGCCGCCAAGATCCGCTCGCGGTTCTTGCGCACGGTCTTGGCTAACTTCACGAAGGCCGGGATGCGACTTCGACTAGCCCAGCGAAGCCACCACTCGAGGTGGTCGGGCGCGTCGCTCGGATCGCGCAGTCGGTAGAGGTCGCGCAGCGACTCCTTGAGTTGCCAACTGCGATAGAGCACCGAGTTGTTGCGCCTCAGTTCGTGCAAGACCGCCAACTGCTCGTCGCTCAAGTTCGCGGGGTCCTTTAACAGCGCCCAGCGAGTGTGTTTCGTCCAGCGCGCGTGGTCGTGGGGCCGAGCATCGTCGAGCGTCGGGCGACCCGTGGATCGCTTGGAGAGCACGCGTCGCTCTTCGTTCCAGGCCCAGCGCCGGGCTTGGTTGATCGCCTCGTTGGCGAGCCAGATGAGGTGGAAGGGATCGACGCACTGTCGCACGTGCGGAACTCTCTCATTGGTCGCCTTCTCGAAGGCCAAGCCCATATCGAGGCTGATGGCCTCAAGTTTCGCGATCCGCTCTGACCCCAGCTCGTCGAAGAAGGCCATAAGAGTGGCGGCGTTCTTTCCCGCCTTCGCCCAGACGACCCGGCCTTCACGGTCGTGGTCGGCGACCACGGTCAAATAGCGATGACCCTTGCGGTAGGAGACCTCGTCGACCCCTATGCGAGTCAGTCCCTCGAAGCGACTCTCATCGAGCACGTCACCGACGACGTCGATCACGATCTTGGCGACCGCCTCCCAAGAGACGCGCAGCAACCTGGTGATGGTGGTCTTGTCGACGCGCTGGGCGAGCCACGCGACGACCGAACAAAACGCGTTCGTGTGTCGTGCCCCGGGTCGGGCCCACGGCACGTCCTCGGTGCGCACGCGCCGACAACGACGACACGTGATCCGACAGATCTCCGCTTCGAGGAAGCACTTGGTCACCCCGAGATCGAGGTGTCGCCAACGACGTATTGAACGGTCGTAGTGCGACCCAGTGGTCCACCCGCAGGGACACTGGTGAAGGCGCTTTCGCCGGCGGATCCTCACCACCACTCCCTCCGGCGTGAACGTCACGCCGGAAACGGAGACTCCTTCAATGTCGATGATGCGGTTAAATGCAGTAGTGGCGCGCACGTAGTCCCTCTCGGTTTAGGTTGCTTGGACGCTTCCGAAACTACGAGCACTACATGCGCGCCATTTGACGAGGCTCGAGGCCTTCGAGGAGTGACCATCAACCCAAGCGGGGACTGG
>DATKRC010000118.1:0-25118 GCA_035532375.1 Acidimicrobiales bacterium | reverse complement strand
AGGTCGAAAAGGCCCTCGCGATGGGACCCACCCGCAACGGCTTTCCCACTGAACTCTGGACGCTCGCTCGAGTCGCGACCGTGATCGAGAAGGTGACCGGCGTCAGTTATTCGACGACCCAGACGTGGTCGATCCTGCGCGAGCGTTTGGGGTGGAGTCGTCAACGTCCCGCGCGCAAAGCCCTCGAGGCCGACCCCGACGCCATCGCCGCCTGGGCCCGGGACCGTTGGCCCGTGGTAAAAAAAACGCCCGACGGCGCCGGGCGTGGATCGTCTTCGAAGACGAGTCGGGCTTCTCGCTCCTTCCCTCGGTGAGGGCCACCTGGGCGCCGCGCGGCAAGACGCCCGTGCTCACTCACCACTTCAATTGGAAGCGGCTCTCGATGGCGAGTGCTCTCGCCTATGCCCCCGACGGATCGGACGCGACCCTCGTGTTCTCGATGCGAGCGGGCTCGTTCAACGACGAAGCGTTGATCGAGTTCCTCAGTGAGCTGCACGAACTGCTGTGTGGTGACAAGGTCACGCTGATCTGGGACGGACTCACCTCTCATCGCAGCCGCGTGATGAAGGCGTTCCTCACGACCCAGCGCCACTGGCTGGTCACCGAACGACTGCCGCCTTATGGGCACGACCTCAATCCCGTCGAGCAAGTCTGGGCCAACCTGAAGAACCGAGAACTCGCCAACCTCTGCCCCGACTCCGTCGAAGAGGCGGCCGTGTTCGCCGACGACGGACTGATGCGCATCGGCGAGGACGCGCGCCTGTGCTTCTCATTCCTCAAGCACTGCGGCCTTTCGTTATGACCAGAGTGTCAGTGTATTACCGAAACCTCTTTAATTCGCGCAACGCGAACAAAACCGTCGTACGTTTCGCGAGTGACGTGGCACGCCATCCAGGGAATGCCGCCTTCGCGGCGGCAACGGCGACGTCGACGTCATCGGCCGAGGCAAAGTCGACCTCGCCGCCCTGTAGGCCGGTGGCGGGGTTAAAGACCTTGCCCTGGCGCTGCGCCACGCCGGAGAAGGGCTTTCCATTTATCCAGTGGGTAATTCGTTTCATGAGGCCTTCCAATATGTCGTTTCTAGTGAGACGGATCGGCGACGGCTTCGTCAGCTCCACCCGAAATTTCATCGACCGAAACCCACCGACGTTCGCGCACGGATCGCTCCATCGACTCACAGACGGCGGACACTTTTGCACCATCGACAAAGTTCGGGGTCCAGGGCGTATCGGGCCAAGCGGCGGCAAGATCGGCCGTCTGATTAATGATGCTTGCGTCGTAGCCAACACCCTGTCCGATTGGCCACCAACCCTCGGTCTCGGGCTGCGAATGATGTTCGGCGCGAACTCGACGCATGCCGTACAGTCGCGGGTCGTCGTCGACACTCGCGAACCAGAGCTCATTCAGATTGGAGTAAGAGAAAACTGCGGTCGCCCTCGAGCCGTTCACTTCGACAACGAAATCGCAGGGGCGCCGGGGCGCCACGCGCGCTACTTCCATGGTCCCCTGAGCTCCGGATCTGAAGTGAATCAGCGCCGACGATGCGTCGTCGATCTCGACGGCTCGTGTACCTCCGGGCACCGAGCGCTCAACTACGTACGTAGCGGAGGTCGCCGAAACCTCGGCGATCGGACCGAGCATCCAGGTCGCCATATCGAC
Organism: Acidimicrobiales bacterium; assembly: GCA_035532375.1. Classification (GTDB taxonomy): domain Bacteria; phylum Actinomycetota; class Acidimicrobiia; order Acidimicrobiales; family RAAP-2; genus RAAP-2. Next base: position 23,459 of record DATKRC010000118.1, on the reverse strand, counting down.
GAGGTGACTGCCGAGGTCACAAATTGTCGTCGCGCCCATCGCGGCTTCAAAACGCCAGTCGAAGGGAATCGTCGGGTCAACAAATTCGTCGGAGAGCCACGTCCCGCGCCAGAGGCGAATGTCGCCGAGTTCTCCGTTGTCGACCATCTCCTTCATGAGCGACACCGCCGGAAGGCGCCGGTAGTTGAAGCCAACGGCGTGGCGCACACCGGCCGCGACGACCGCGTCGCGTGCCTTGGCAGCATCCGCGTAGTTCGTCGCGAGAGGTTTCTCACAGATGACGGCCTTGCCGGCCGCGGCCGCGGCGATGGCGATCTCCGCGTGGGTGCCGGGCGGCGAGCAGATGTCAACCACGTCGACATCGTTGCGCTCAACGAGCTGGCGCCAATCGGTGACGTACTCGTCGATGCCACAGTTCTTCGACGACTTCGCCACCGCTGCTTCGTTGCGGCCCGACATCACCACGGGTCGAAAATGCACGCTGCCCGGTCGGATCATCGGCGCGGCCAGGTAGCCGTAGGCGTGACAACGCCCCATCATGCCGTAGCCGACGATGCCGACGCGCAGTTCCAGGGACTCGCTCATAGGGCGGTCCTCGCCGGTTTGGCGCAGTTCGTCGCGGCTTCGAGGGCGGCGATGGCGTCTTCGACGGTCGCACCGGCGCACGTACCGCCTCGAGCGTAGGTCGCAAAGGCGCTCGCCTGGCGGCGAAGCGCCTCCAGCTGCGTGGCCTCCCCATCTTCGGGTCGAAGGAACGTCTCGAGGACATGATCGTTCGTACCAAAGACCTCGACGCTCACCATGTCGCCGCCCGCGTAGTGACGTCCGAGCGAGACAAAGGCGGTGGCACCGCTCTCTAATTCGGCGAGCACCTGGACGCTGTCAGGGTCGTCGCTTACTTCAGGATCGGTGATCATCTTGGACGCACTCGCAACGAGGCGCGTGAAGTTGCTCCCGGTCAGCCAACGAACTTGGTCGAACTCGTGCACACCCATGTCGACGAAGATGCCTCCACTGCGCGCGCGGAACGCGGCAGACGGTGGCTCACCATCCCACTGCAAGCACGAGAGGCTGAGCACGTCGCCGAACTCGCCTTCAACAATTCGTGTACGAATGGCTTGAAGTTGCGGCACGAAGCGCCGCCAGTAGGCGATCTGGAGCGAGACGCCGGCCTCGGCGACACAGTGTTGCGCTAATTTGGTGTCGGCCGCATTCACACCGCAGGGCTTCTCGCAGAGGATCGGCAGTTTCGCCTCGGCGACAGCGCGGATCACTTCGACGTGCGAGTCACTCGGAGTGACGATCAAGACGCCGTCGATGCCACCGGCGTCAAGCAAGTTCTCCAACGACGCGTAGCCCTTGAGCTCGTAGTTGGTTGCTGCGCTGTTGCGCAGCGCGTCGACCGGTTCGGCGACCGCGACGACCGCGACATCGCTTGAGTCACGCAACGCTCGAAGGTGCGTCTGTCCCATACGTCCGGCGCCGACGAGCCCCAGCCGAAAGCTCGCCGCGTTGGGGTTAGATTCCACGGCTGGCGAGAAACTGGCGGTTGTTCTTCTGATCCGTTACGGCCTGGGCGAAGCGATCGGCGGTTTGGGGGAAGATGTCCTGCTCGACGACCAGCCAACCCTCGAAATTCAGTCGTTCCAGCTCGGCCAGTACTCCGTCCAGGTCGACGTCACCATCGCCGAGCGCGCGAAACACCTCGCGCGTCCAGATCGCGGGCGTCGGTTCATAATCGGCGATAACACCGTCCATCCTCGAGCGGCTGGCGTCTTTAAGATGCACGTGGTTCACGCGCTCGGGCGCGGAACGAAGTAGAGCGAGCGGGTCTCCACCACAGACGAAGATGTGTCCGGTCTCAAGACAAAGTCCGACGTCAGAGATCTCGAGGACCCGTTCGATTTCCCAGGTCGCTTCGACGAAGGTCCCAGTTTCGGGGTGGAACGTCGGTTCGTAACCGCGGTCGCGGCAACGCGCGAGAACGGATTTAAGCCCGACTTCGAACTTCTTCCAATCGTCGTTCGAGAGCCCGAGCGACGGATTCGAGTGACTTTGCCCTGGTGAGAGTCGACGCGCGTCGCCGCTCGCGTCGGCGATCGTCGGATGCGGCAGCGGACCGGGGACGGTGTCGCGCACAATGTCGAAGGTGTCGAGCATGGCGTCGAGTTCCGGATACAGAGCTTCGAGACCTTCTGGATCGGTGAAGGGGAACTCGAGGTAGGCGCCGGCGAGGCCGAGGTTGCGACTCGCGAGGCGCTCGACGAGCACAGGTCCCGTGCCGAGGTAGCCGACCGGTCCGAGGTCGATGCCGGCGTAACCGGCCCGGGCCACTTCGTTCAACACGAACTCGGCGTTGGGTGTATTCGGGTCGATGCCAACGGTAAGCTCGAACGCCCCGTAGCTGATCGGTGCGTTGGCGACGGTGATTTTCATACTGTCTCTTTCGTTTCGTTCTGGCGAGGTCGAGTCGTTACAGCTTGGTTGGTTGTTCAATGGCGACGCCTTCGCGCGCCGAGCGGATGATGGCCTGGCAGAGCGCAATATCGCGGGTGCCATCGACGCCGTCGGTCGGGATCTTCGCGCCGTGCACGACGGCGTCGTAGAACGTGACGAGCTCGAGTTTGAAACCGCTCTCGTAGGACGTCAATCCCTCCCGGCGCCAGGAGTTGACGGCGCCGGCGTCACCGCATTCGATGGCGAGCAGCGTAGGGGCGTTACGCAAGAACGGCGAGGGGAAGGAGAGCGTCGCGCGCCCGTCGTCGTCGAAGACCGCGAACTCCATGAGATAACGCGTGATGCCGGGTAGGTCGATCCAGTGGATCGCGACCGCCGTTTCGCCGAACGTCAACATCACCGTGAGAGAGCCCTCACGTAAATCGACGTAGTCGAGCCGGTCGGGTTCGCCGAACACACCGCGAACCGTGTTGATCTCGTGGACCAACGTGTCGAGCATGACCGCGTGGTACTGGTTGACGTAAAACGGGTCGTCGGTGCCGATGGCCGCAGCGAGACGCTCCTGAGTGTCCGCGCGAAGTCCCTTTACGATCTCCTCATCCACGGCACCCGGCGGGTTCAGCGGGTAATGGGTGACGTAGGGGTGAAAGGGCGACTCACACGTCGTCACCCGTAGCAGCTTCGGATGAGCAAGAGCTCCGATCCCCTCGCGGAAGCGCACGAATGCGGGGTCATAGCGCTTCGGGTAGCCGACCATCAACTGCACGCCAGCGTTGTTGGCCGCCTCGACCATGGCGTGGCCCTCGACAACCGAAAAGCACATCGGCTTTTCCACAAAGACGTGGAGTCCCGCTTCGGCCGCCGCAATGGCAATGGGCGCGTGGCTACCCGAAGTGAGGATCATGACTGCATCGAGGGGTTCTCGGATGAGTTCGCGCCAATCGGTGAAGACCTTCGCGACACCGTATTCGTCGGCACACGCCTGGGCGCTCTCTTCTGAGATGTCACAGAGCGCGGCGATCTCGTAACGATCGCGCAGTTCGCGAAGAAAGTGGAGATGCATCACCTGGGCAATCAGCCCGGTGCCGATAACCCCCACGCGCAACTTCTTGGTCACTGGACTTGTCACTGGGCCCCTCTTTGGCTCTTCAACATCGGATTAATGACGACCTGCATGGCACCGTCACCTTGAGCCGCGATCACGGCGCGTTCGGCGTCATCCAGTGAGAACTCGTGGGTGACGATCTTGTCCAGCGGATAGCGATCGAGGTTGGCGGTCATGAGCGCCATGGAGGGCGCGTAGGACACGGCCGTCTCTCCCCCGACGCCGACAATGGACACGTTCGGCGTGCAGATGTCCGAGTTCGGATTGATGCCGACCGGTCCCATGTCGACGAACGTGCCAGCTTCGATTATGACTCCGCCGTTGCGCACGAGGCGCAAACTCTCGCTGAACGTGGCGGGCACGCCGCTACAGTCGACAACGATGTCGGCACCGCGACCGCCCGTCAGCGCCATCACCGACGCCGCGCGGTCCTCGAGGGACGTCTTGGTCACGTTGAAGACTTCATCGGCGCCGAGGTCGCCGGCGAGCGCGAGACGACTCTCGAACTTGTCGGTCGCGACGATCCGTCCGGCCCCGGTGAGGCGAGCCTTGACGAGATGGCACAGCCCAAGCGGGCCGACGCCGAGCACCACGACGGTGCGCCCGACCGGTGGGTTGCCCTGGAGGCCGAGGATGGCGTTCGCCGTCTCGAAACCGTGCGTAACGGCCATTACTTCTGTCAAAACTGCGACGTTGTCAGGCAGTGCCTCGGGCACCCGGAAGATCGGTGTGCGGGGCAGTAAATACATGTACTCGCTCCAACCGCCCATGAGGTACGGCGCTGTCTTGCAGTTGAGGCTGTTGCCATAGTCCTCTAAGTGCTCGCAGAAGTAGTACGGGTAGTGGTTCATGCAGTAGTAGCACGCACCGCACGGCACGTTCGCGCCTGGTACCACCCGGTCGCCGGACTTAAGAAGGTTGCCATCGCTGTCGCGCACGTCGCCACCGACGTCGACGACGATACCCACATTCTCGTGACCGCAAATGAGCGGGTACTCGATATCGCGCTCGTGGGCTGTGCCGGCATATTGCTTGGACTCACCTCGAAAGGTGTGCTTGTCGGTGCCACAAATGCCCGACAGCGACATCTTGATGACGACGGCACCCTTCTCGGCTGGGGCCACGTCGAACTCGTGCACGGCGACGCGTCCCGGCTCCTCGGTGACGGCGGCGCGGCTCGTCGTCATGATGCACCCGCCATCACCGAGGCGTCGATGGCCCGGCGAAGCAGTTTGGCCGCTTCCGGCACACCGACCTGTGGAGAAACAAAGGGATCCTCGTGCTCGATTGAGATGACCGTAGCGCGCGAACCACGCATACGCGTGAGTAGCTCCGTCCACCACGCAAGGTCGTGGCCGCGACCGGGCACGGAGAAGGTCCAGGGCATTTCGGCCGCCGGACGGGGCCAGCGACTGTCCATAACACCGTTCATGGCGAGACTCTCTTCGTGAAACGTCACATCCTTGCCGTGCATGTGCCCCACACGGCCATAGATGCGCGACGCGACCTTCAGTGCGTCCATCTGCATCCACATGAAGTGGCTGGGATCTAAGTTCGCGTTGATCGAAGGTCCGAGGCTCGAGACGCGCTCGAACGTGGTGACGTTGTACGCGACGGTACCCGGATGCAACTCAAGGCAGATCATGAGCTCGGGGTTCACACTCTGGGCGAAATCGTTCACGTCTCTCCAGTACGACTCGATGCGATCGATCCACTGTTGTTCATAGACGTCCTCGAGATACGGCAACCATCCGCCACCGGCGAAGTGGGGCGACGTATCGGCGAGCGTCGCGGGGGGACATCCCGCCATCGCCACGATACGGTGGCAGCCAATTTCAGTGGCGAGTCGGATGCCGTTGCGCAGCGCCTCGTCGTGAGCCTGAGCAATGGTCTTGTCACCGTGGAGCGGGTTCCCCCAGGTGTTGAAAGCGGCCACGTTGAAACCCTTCTCGTTGACCGAAGAGAGCCACCTCTTCCTCGCGTTGGCGTCGGCCAACAGATTCTCGATATCGCAGTGTGGGTGCGGTGCGTAACCGCCCGCACCGATCTCGAGGTCCGTGACCTCGGGCGCGGCGATGGCCAGCCAGTCAAGGGTGTCCTCAAGTGACTGATCTAAGAACGCCTCCATGACGACGGCGATACGGATCTCATTGATTCCGATACTCACTTCAACTCTTTCTTGTTTCGACTAGGGGGAAACTCTCTGACTCGACGCTCGAGAACGAATAACACGTGGAGGCTTAACCCTTGACGGCACCTCCGAGGACGAAGCCCTCTCGGAACAGTCGGGCCGAGAGCGCGTAAAGGATGAAGACGGGCACGCAGAAGATCAAGGAGTACGCGGCGATGTCGCCGTAGCGGACGTTCGCCGCCCCGATGAAGCCGTAGATCGCAACGGGTGCGGGCTGCTGACTCGAGGGGCTGATCAAGATGAGCGGGACGATGAAAGATCCCCACGCGTTCACGAAGCCAAAGATCGCTGCGGCGGCGATTCCCGGCAACGCCAGCGGCCCGATCACGCGCGTGAGCACCTGGAAGGTACTGGCCCTTTCCAATCGGGCCGCTTCTTCAAGGTCCTCGGGTACGGCGTCGATGAAGTTCTTAATGAGGTAGATCTCGAAGGGCAGCGACGTCACGGCGAGGAAGATCGCCGTCGGAATAATCGAAAGCAGACCGTAGGTGGCGAAGAGTTGGTAAAGCGGCACGATCAAGATCGTGAGCGGCACGCCCGAGGTGAAGAGGACGAAAAGCAACAACGGGCCCTTAAAGGGAATGCGTCGGCGCGACAAAGAGTACGCGGCGAGCATGCCGGAGGTCGTCGCTATGGCGGTCGACACGATGGCGAGTATCAAACTATTGACGAGCGCTTGCAGATCGGTACCGGACATGACGGTATGGAAGTTCGACAACGTGAAGTGGGGCCATTCGACGGCCCAGGTCGCTTGGGAGTCCAGCGACGCAAACACGAGCCAGATCATCGGAGCGAAGAACAACAAACCGAAGACTAGAAGGAGGCCATTAGAGAACGTCTTTCGAATCTTCTTGCCCTGGGTTTCCTCGTTTGCCTCGGGCCGTTCCAGAGGTGTGGGCGTCTCCAATACGTCAACCATGAGTGCGGTTCCTTCGATGGGCGTACTCATTTCGACCTCTTGGTCGCCACGCGTACGTACAACACACCAAAGACCGCTGCGATGATGACCATCACGTTGCCGATGAGGGCGCCGTACGCCAAATTGTTGAACTCAAATGCCTGCTGGTACGAGTACAGCGGCAAGATGTTGGTGGCGTTGCCCGGGCCGCCCTGAGTCATCACGTAGATCAGTGAGAAGTTGGCCAGTGAGAGCAGCGCCACGAGCAACACGACGGCGGTCATGGTCGGGCGAAGCATAGGAAGCACCACAAGACGAAATCGTTGGAACTTCGACGCGTTCTCTACGTCCGCGGCCTCAAGGATTTCACTCGGAATGTTGCGCAGCGCGGCACCGATCACGAGCATGGCGAAGCCCGTCTGCGACCAGATATTGGCGATTGTCACGATGAGCAGCGGATAGCTACCGAGAAAGTCCGAATTGGATAGTCCGATGAGCGTCGCGAACGTGCCTTGCGCCGTCGTCGAGGCGTACCACGTCATACCCGCGGTGATCGCCGGCATCATCCAGGCGATCACGACGACACCACCGACGAGGACACGTACCCAGGGCGTCGCACGCAAGAGCAGTGAGGCGAGCCCGTAACCCACGATCAAGACGCCAACAATCGAGCCAATGACGAAGAACGCCGTGAGTTCTAGGGAACTGCGAAACTCCGTATCCGAACCGAGCCGTTGGAGGTTCTGCGTTCCGGTGTAGAACCAGTGAACCGCGGTCGGTCCGACGAGCGTGAGGTTGGTAAAGCCAAGGTAGACCGCGTAGCCGACCGGTATTAAAAACAGGATTATCAGCAAAGCGAACGCTGGCGAAAGCATCGCCAGGCTGCTCCACTGGAAACGGGCCCTGTCTTTTCGAGTCTTCCAGAGATCAACCGCGGAGGGATCAATAATGGCGTCGTGAACGGAACTCGACGCCATTATTGATCCCTCATCATGTTCAACTAAGCCGAACTACTTGAGCTTGGTCACGGCGCTGTTGCCGAGCTGTTGAGTGACGTAGTTCTCAAAAGTACTGAGCGCTTGACTCACGGTTGTCTTCGGATTCTGCACGAACAGCCCAGTCGCTTCGCCCATGCCCTGGACCCAGGCGGAGTAGTTCGCACTCGTCGGGGTTTCGGTGGCGGACGGGAGGACCTTGGCAAAGTCTGCGTTATACGGCGGCGCAAAATTTGTGTAGGCGGGTAGCGTCCAGTCAGACTCGACGGGCGGTACCCACCCGGCCCAGTTCGCAGCGTCGATGAGGTTCTTTGGGGCCTGAGCCACGTTGATGAAGTTGTAGGCCATCTGCGCGTCAGGAGCATGCGACCCGATCGCCAAGTCCCAACCAGCGAGCGTGCTTGCAATACCAGTACCCGCTTCGTTCGGCAAGCCGGTGACCCCCATCGTGGCGACGGCCTGTGGCCAGTACGGAGCATTGATGAACTTCGTCCAGTTACCGCCGTAGTAGTTCGATCCCACCGCCATAGCGAGCTTGCCGGTCTTGAACAAGGTGAGCGGGTCGGTCACGGCGTTTGGGCTAAACAGCGCGGATTCACTCGCACCCAGCCCGTCGGCGTAGACCTTCTGGTAAAAGCCGAGGGCCGCCTTAATGCCGGGACTGTCGACCACCATCTTGCCACTCTTGGTCTCAATGGTAGGTGTCGAAGAACCGACGATGAAGTTGTTGATCCCCTGCAACAAGCCATTCGCACCGGAACCCGTTCCGGCGTTGAGCCAGAGCGGCGTCACGTTTGGCAATGCCTTCTTAATCTTCTGCGCCGCCGAGATGATGTCCTGCCACGTGGTCGGCTTCCATGGCACAGGGATGCCTGCCTTCTTGAACATCGTCTTGTTGTACATGAGCTCACTGTCATTCTCTCCGTCGTTCACCGCGTAAATGTTGCCGTTGAACTTTCCTTCACTCTGGATGACCTTCGGAAAGTCCTTGAACCACGAAGAAGTCTTGAGGTATTTATTCATTGGAAGCAGGTAACCCGAAGACGACCAGAGACCGATCTGCGCGGATGGCATTTCTGCGACATCGGGTGCCGTTGAAGACGATCGGTAAAGCAAACTGAGCTTGTTCACCACGTCTTGGTAACTGCCGGGAAGAGCGATGTACTGCACCTTGACGTTTGGATATATCTTTGTGAAGTCCGCCTTCACTTGACTCCACCACTTCGCAGCGAGCGGACCGGTGTCAAACGCATAGACACTCGGATACGCCACCGTGAGCGTGGTCTTGGTTGAAGCATTCGCCGGGAGTATTCCCGCGGTTGCCACGCCGATCAACGCCATTGCGGCTCCAGCCGTAATGAGCTTTGAAAGCCCCGTGTTTTTCATTTTCCTCCTATGTGTCGTGACTGAATATTTTTCGTTTACTGCGACGAGCTAGCCCCCAACCCAACGCTGACTTTTTCTCGCTCTGGTGTTCGACGTAGCAAACTCTGTTGTGTCGTCACGTCGAAAAGGAATAGCCGATCCTTGTTGAACGCCACCTCGATGGCATCGCCGTGGAGGGGAAGCGGCGAACGCGGGAGGCGCACGATGAGTTTCTGCTCACCGTGATCGATTGTGGCAAAGATCTCGGTGCCCGTGTGCTCACAGATGTCAATGCGACCCTTGATGACGACGCCTTCATTCTCCGACTCTCCCGCGATGTGTAGATCGTGAGGGCGGATACCAACAAGCACCGGTCCGTTCTTTGCCTCTGGTTCGAGCCGACGAGAGAGAGCCAAAGGAATTTCGGTGCGCGTTCCGAGACAGTCGATGAACGAACGACCTCCGGTCATTTCGAGTGTGCCGCTGACAACGTTCATTTTGGGAGAGCCAATGAACTCACCGACGAAGACGGTCTCTGGGAATTCGAAGAGATCATTCGGTGAGTCGACTTGCAATAAGACACCGTCTTTCAACACCGCGACACGGTCACCCATGGTGAGAGCTTCCACTTGGTCGTGGGTCACGTAGACCGTTGTCGTGTCGACGAGTCGGCTGTGGAGTCGAATGAGTTCGGCGCGCATCTGCACGCGCAGCGCCGCGTCCAAGTTGGAGAGCGGCTCGTCCATCAAGAAGAGCTTCGGTTCGCGTATGAGCGCTCGACCGAGGGCGACTCGTTGGCGTTGACCTCCCGAAAGCGCGGTGGGCGAACGCTTCAACAAAGCCTTTATACCAAGCAGGTCCGCGACCTTATTGACGCGCTCGTCAAGACCGGCCTTGGACTCTTTGCGCACCTTTGGACCAAAGGCAAGGTTTTTGTAGACCGACATGTTCGGATAAAGCGCGTAACTCTGGAACACCATCGAGACGTCGCGCTCACCGGTCGAAACGTCGGTCACGTCTTGGTCGTTCATCCAGATTCGTCCGTGACTCGGACGCTCAAGTCCCGCAAGCATACGCAGAGATGTCGTCTTGCCACAGCCGGACGGACCGACAAGCACGAGGAACTCGCCTTCATTGATTTCGAGGTCCAGATCAGAAACAACGGCATTGCCCTCAAACAACTTCCACACGTGGTCAAAGCGAATATTGCTCACAGGTGGGACTCCGAATGTGACGTCACCGTCATCGACGTGTGTGCAGATTCCGCAAGTTCAATGGCACTCATACGGAGCTTCGTCTTCATGTGCGCCCATCCCCCAGTCACATCGATCACGCGTACATCACGTTTCCAGATTTCATCCGCCAAGAACTGTCAGGAACCATTGAGGCGAACGTAGCGGATAAATGTCAGGTTGTCAATACCTTCTATCAATTATCACTTCTGCGGCCGCCCATCAAAATTTCCCGCGGTCGTCACCGTACTCACGAGAGAGTAACGCGAGGCCCGATAGACGTGCTGGGCAAACTCAATAGCGACACCCTGGTCGTCGAACGTCGTGCGCTCCATCGTCACGAGCGCCGTCCCCTTTGTCTCGTTGAGCAAGCGCGCTTCGAAGCTCGACGCATTTTTGGCGGAAATTCGCTGAACCGCGCGAGCAGGATAGACACCACTCGCTCGCAGTAACTCATAAAAGCCGTGCTCTTCTAAGAGCTCGCTAGAGAACGCCCCAAGCGACGACGGGTAGTAGTTATGCATTAAAGCAATTGGCTCATCGTCGCCATAACGCAGCCGCTCAAGGTAGGTGACGAGACGATTCTCGCCCAGTTCGAGTGCGTCTTTTACCAGGTCAGAAGCCCTGACTAATTCGTTGTGCAGCACCTTGGTCGTCGGTTGCTTTCCCGTCGTTGTGAGGTCATCGTAGAGACTCGAGAGCTTGACGGGACGATGCACCTTCTCTGCCGTCACAATCGTGCCGTGTCCTTGCCGACGAAGCACCAGTTCGCGTTCGACGAGGTAGCGAAACGCAGCGCGCACCGTCGGGCGAGAGAGGCCCAGGTCCTGGGCGATCTTCACTTCGTTCTCCAGACGGTCACCTGACTTCAACACACCCGCTCGGATGTCCGTTTCGAGATGTTTCGCCAATTGGAAGTAGAGTGGCACCGGACTCTCTCGGTCGAGGACCAATGACCCGAGTGGGTTGTACACTGGCACCGTGTCTCGAGTCATCGACACCTCTCCGTTCAGAGTTACTAGTAGCCTACACTGACGCTATGTGATATTGTCATTACATATGTCACCGGTTTCCACTTTCGCGACACCGACGGGGACGATGTGTTCGAGTTGACGCTCGAAAGCAAGCTTCGAAAGGCAACGGCCAAGCGACACCGACGAGGGACTTGCACGACCATTTACGCTGACCGTGAGGGTCAGAATTTAGCGTGGTGCGAATGAGCGGCCCGTTCGACGTCATCACGATGGGCCGAATTGGCGTCGATTTTTACCCGCTCGAAGCGGGCAGCATTGTGGACGTCAAACTTTTTGAAAAGTTCCTCGGGGGCAGTCCCACCAATGTCGCCGTCGCCGCATCTCGGCTCGGCGAAAAGTGTGCGGTCATTAGTCGCACCGGTGATGACGCGTTCGGCCAATTCATCCACGAAGCGCTGCACGGCTACGACGTTGACGATCGCTTCGTCACCGAAGTGAAGGGCTCTCAAACGCCGGTAACATTCTGCGAACTCTTCCCACCGGACAACTTTCCGCTGATCTTCTACCGCCGCCCGAAGGCGCCAGACCTCGAGATCTACGCGGATGAACTTGACCTCTCGACCATCTCTACGACCGGACTCTTCTGGGCGAGCGTGAGCGGACTTTCGGTCGAGCCGAGCCGGACGGCCACGCTGCAAGCGTTGAAGAGCCGTCAGCGCCGCCATCCCACTGTGCTCGACCTTGACTATCGACCTACGTTTTGGTCCTCGAGAAAAGAAGCCCAACACTGCGTTCGCGAAGCAGTGGGACACGCGACCATTGCAATTGGCAACGTGAGCGAGGTTGAAATCACCGTCGACAGCACCGATCCCGACGTAGCAGCCGACCGACTCCTCGAGCTCGGCCTGACCATCGCGGTCGTCAAGTTGGGCCCCGAAGGAGTGCTCGCCAAGACACGAAACGAGCGTGTTGAAGTGCCGCCGGTCAATATCGAAGTAGTGAACGGACTAGGCGCTGGTGACGGCTTTGGCGGAGCGTTCTGCCATGGCGTGCTGTCCGGGTGGCCATTGCTTGACACCATTCGATTCGCCAATGCAGCCGGCGCCATCGTGGCTTCGCGCCTGGCCTGCTCGGACGCGATGCCCACCCTTGAAGAGGTTGAACGACTACTAGAGAAGGTATCTCGTGCGTGACGACGACCAGAAGAAACTATCGGACACGCGGTTCTTCAAGCCTGAGGTCATCTCCGACTTAGCCCGGCAACGGACTCTCCGTACTCCCCTCTTTGATTCCGGGCGAATTCTCATCGTCGCGGCCGACCACCCCGCGCGCGGTTCCATCAAAGTCGGTGAGCGCCCACATGCCATGGCCAATCGCATCGACCTCTTGAACCGCATTGTGGCGGCGCTCGGGGTTCCCGGTGTCGACGGTGTTCTCGGCACGCCCGACATCATCGAGGATTTGCTACTACTCGGCGCGCTCGACAACAAGGTCGTCTTTGGTTCGATGAACCGCGGCGGTCTTCCAGGCGCGGTTTTCGAAATGGACGACCGCTTCACCTGCTACAGCGCGGCGTCAATCATTAACTCTCGGCTTGACGGTGGCAAGATGTTGCTGCGCATCAATACAGAAGACCCGGGCACGATCAACACGCTGGAATCGTGCGCGAGCGCGGTCACCGAGCTCGCGAGTGCCAGGCGCATCGCGATGGTCGAACCCTTCATGAATAAGTGCGTAAACGGCCGCAATCAGAACGACCTCACGACCGATGCAGTCGTGCGTTCAATGGGTATCGCCTCCGCGCTCGGTTCGACGTCCGCCTACACCTGGTTAAAAGTCCCCGTCGTTGAGGACATGGCCCGCATCGCCGAAGCCAGCACGCTGCCCATCGTGTTGCTCGGTGGAGAGCAGCGCGACTCGCCGGACGAGATGTTTAGCCAGTGGGAGAAGGCGCTGCACCAGCCAGGCGTGCGCGGACTTGTGGTTGGGCGCAACCTGCTCTATCCCGCCAACGACGACGTCGAAGCCGCAGTGAAAATCGCTGCGAGCCTTCTATGAGTTCGAACCTCTACCAGCGCGCTCACCAACCAGACGTCAATGGTTTCACGGTCGACATCACGCCCAACAGTGCCGGATGGCGGTACTCCTCGCTGAGGATTCTCGAACTTCGCGCGAATCGGACGTGCACATTTTCGACCGGTGAATCGGAATGGATCGTGTTACCCCTTCGCGGTACGTGCGTGGTCACGTGCGGAAAAGACACATTCGATCTCGAAGGGCGCGGATCAGTGTTCTCACGCGTCACCGACTTCGCCTACGTACCGCGCGACGCGTCAGTCACAATTCACAGCTCACAAGGCGGGCGCTTCGCGCTCACCGGGGCACGGGCGCGACGCGCGCTTCCTGCACGCTACGGAGCCGCCGAGGACGTACCTGTCGAACTGCGCGGCACGGGAAGCGCTAGCCGTCAGGCCAACAATTTCGCCTCGCCCGAGGGATTCGAGACCGACCGCTTGATCGCCGTCGAGGTGCTCACCCCGGGTGGCAACTGGTCCTCGTACCCGCCGCATAAGCACGACAAGGAAGGTCCCGGCGAAGCGATGCTCGAAGAGATCTACTACTTCGAAGTGCACGGTGGCGCCGGTACTGGAAGACCGGGACCCGGCGGCTATCAGCGTGTCTACAGCTCGGCTGTCGACCGCGAGATCGACGTACTTGCCGAAGTCTCGACCGGCGACACCATACTTATCCCCTACGGCTACCACGGACCGACGATGGCCGCCCCGGGCTACGACCTCTACTTCTTGAATGTGTTGGCGGGCGAGAGCGAGTCCCGAACCATGGCCTTCTGCGACGATCCCGCGCACGCGTGGGTGCGAGACTCGTGGAAGAGCCAGCCCGTTGATCCGCGGCTCCCCCTCACGACACATCGAGGTTCCTCGTGCGACTGACCGTTTCCCAAGCCCTCGTTCGATTCCTCTCCGTACAGTACGTCGAACGCGACGGAGAGCAGCACCGGTTCTTCGAAGGCTGCTTCGGCATTTTTGGCCACGGCAATGTGGCGGGCCTCGGCGAGGCGCTCCTCAACAGTGGCGACGACTTTCGCTATTACCTCGCCCGCAACGAACAGGCGATGGTTCATACGGCCGTCGGCTACTCGCGCATGTCGAACCGACTGAGGGCGTTCGCGTGTACCACCTCGGTGGGACCTGGCGCGACCAACATGGTGACCGGCGCCGCGGTCGCTACGACCAGCCGGATTCCGGTGTTGCTACTGCCGGGTGACGTGTTCGCGACCCGACGGGCGAATCCCGTCTTGCAGGAACTCGAAGACCCGAGCAGCCTCGATGTCTCAGTAAACGACTGCCTGCGGCCGGTCTCTCGTTATTTCGATCGAATCTGGCGACCCGAGCAGTTACCTCTCGCCATGTTGCGCGCGATGCGTGTACTTACCGATCCGGCCGACACCGGTGCCGTCACATTGGCTCTTCCCGAAGACGTGCAGACTGAGGCTTACGACTTCTCCGACGACCTCTTTCTTGCGCGCGTCTGGCACATCCGTCGACCTCGACCCGAGGCAGGACTCATCGAAGGGCTCTCTGAACTGGTGCGTGGCTCTTCGAGACCTCTCATTGTCGCCGGCGGAGGCGTCATCTACAGCGAAGCCACCGCCGCGCTGCGGTCCCTCGTATCGGCGACCGGAATACCTGTGGGAGAAACTCAGGCGGGCAAAGGTTCACTTCGCTTCGACGACCCGGCGAACCTTGGCGGTATTGGGGCGACCGGTACGGTGACCGCGAACGAGATCGCGCGAAGCGCCGACTTGGTCATTGGCATCGGCACGCGCTGGAGCGACTTCACGACGGCCTCGTATTCGGTGTTTCAAAACCCCGACGTGAAGGTCATCAACATCAACGTCACACCACTTGACACGACCAAGCTCTCGGGAGCGGCGATCGTCGCAGACGCACGTGAAGCGCTACGAGCACTCGATGAATCACTTAGCGGTTGGCGCGTCCCAGACGACTATGCCCGTGACTACCAAGCGAAGACGAAGGCGTGGAACGATGTCGTCGAGGCGGCGTACCACCTCAGACACGAACCGCGACCCTCGCAAACCGAGGTCATCGGCGCCGTAGAAGAGTCAACGAACGATCACGATGTGGTCGTGAGCGCCGCGGGGAGTTTGCCCGGGGACCTCCACAAGCTCTGGCGAACCCGCGACCCGAAGGGTTACCACGTGGAGTACGCGTTCTCCTGCATGGGCTACGAGATCGCCGCGGGACTCGGAGTGAAGATTGCCGCCCCCGAGCGTGAGGTCTACGTCTTCGTAGGCGATGGCTCCTACCTCATGCTCAACTCCGAAATCGTCACCGCGGTACAAGAGGGCATAAAAATTATCGTCATCCTCGTCGTGAATCACGGCTTCCAGTCAATTGGGGCCCTGAGCGAATCGGTCGGCGTTGAACGTTTCGGCACCGAATACCGTCGCCGGGATGCATTTGGTCAGTTGCACGGCGATTTCTTGCCTACTGACCTGGCCGCAAATGCAGCAAGCCTTGGTGCGACGCCGCTTCGCGCGAACACGATAGAAGAGCTTCGCGACGCACTCGTCCAGGCACGGGCCAACTCAGAAACCACCGTTATCCAGATAGAAACCGATTCAACCGTGTCCGGTCCCGACTCCATGTCCTGGTGGGACGTGCCTGTCGCCGAAGTGACCCAACGAGAGAGCACTCACGATGCGCTCGAGCGCTACAACGCCGAGCGAAAGGTACAGCGAGACTTCCTTCGCCCGACGACGCTGCCAGTCGCCGAATAGTCGTGGCTCGAATCACCCCGTCGCCCCGATGTCGAATTCGCTAATCGGCGAGCCAGTGGACTCGACGCGCGCTCGCACCGAGGTTTACTTCCGCCCGAGTGCGCTCGCCGGTGCCACGTCGAGCTTCATCCTCATGGGCGCGGCCGCTTCGATTTATGGCCCGCTGCTCATAGCCTTCTCTCACCGCTTTCACGAGTCCGTGCCGGCGGCCGGCGCCGTCATCAGCATCAATTTCATCGGAGCACTACTCGGTGTGTTGCTTGGCTGGATCTGCGTGAAGAGGTTTCCGGGCGCCGTGGCACTCACGTCGGCCGCAGCACTGCTCGCCGTGGGAGCTTTTGGCTCGGCGACGGCGACCACATGGAGGTTGTTTCTGGTTGCCGTCTTTGTTGTCGGACTCGGATTCGGAGGTCTCGACTTTTCCCTCAACACTCTTCTCGCGCGCACCGCCGAAAAGGGCCGGGCGCTACGGCTCAACATCGCGAACGCGGGGTACGGCGTCGGTGCCGTTGTGGGGCCGCTGCTCGTCATCGCAATGCACCCGAAGCACTTCGCAATGCTTTTTGTCATCATCGGTGTCGTGGGACTCGTTGTCTCAACCCTGAACCGAGGCGTCCATGCGCCCGCCCTCGGTGGTGAAGTAAACCAGCGGCAGATCTCGAGGAGAAAGACCGAGCGACGACCCATCCTCCTTACCTTCGTCCTCGCCTATGTGCTCTACGTCGCAGTGGAAACGAGTGCCTCGGGATGGATGGCAACACAGTTGCACGGTGTCGGCTTCAGCGAATCACTCGGCAGCCTCGTCACGGCGGGCTTCTGGGCGGCACTCGCGATCGGGCGCGGCTTCGGCACACCTGTCTACCACTGGCTCTCGGACAAGATCCTCGTCCTCGGTGGTCTCGGCGCGGCCGCACTTTTGTGCGGCCTCGCCTATTCGGATACGCTCGCCCCCTACGCGTATCCTCTTCTAGGTCTCGTGCTCGCGCTCGTCTTTCCGATGGGGCTGATTTGGTATACGACCCTCTGCCCGCACGACAGCGACGGACTTGCGTTGATGCTCCTCTTTATGATGGCGGGCGGCGTCATCGGACCCGGCCTCGAGAGCCTTATGGTGTCCGCGTTCAGCGTTCACGTCGTCCCGATAGTTGCAGCGGTACTCGCCTTCTTGAACTTGGTCGTCTTTGCGAGCGCGCTCCGCTTCAAGCCGTTGGTCTCGAGCTGAGAGGCAGAGCGAACACTTGTAACTCGAGTTCGGTCGAAGCATGGGCCTCTAGTTGAGACGTAAGGAGCCACTTCTCTCGGTACCGGTCCAGTATCGGTCACTTCGATGACGTTGAATTCAGTATTTTGTTAGTGGGCCGTGCAGTGGGCCGTGCAGTGGGCCGTGCAGGACTTGAACCTGCGACCCCTTGCGTGTCACACCCATATTTCCTGTTCACCGCCGCTTTCTGACGTCCAAATCTCGTTAGATAGTAGCAGTTTGCGTCCACCGAGAAGTTCCACTGATTGCTTATATTTTTCGGCATTGCTGACGGCGTTGCTGACGGTGCATTTCGCTCAATTCATTCGAACTGCGATCTGCTCTGCAAGAATCCGAAAATTCAGACGCATTTGCTGATAATGCAAAGGGTCATTCAAACCATCATCCATAACCATCATTACACGGTGCATTCCTCATCCGTTGCTGACGGAGTAAGGGTTCACGTCGGAGACCCGACGCCACAGGAGTGCAACCTCGCATTGGAGACGGGACTGGGCCGCACCCGAGTTATGAGAGGGATTCACGCACCACTAGGGAAGGAGTTTGATCTTCGAAAGATTGTGTAGTCCATTTTTGAGAACAAGGTGAGGTGCCCATTATCGCCCGCCAGTTGGCCGCACCGACATACGGCGTAGATTGACGCTCAGAGGCAGACGCTGAGTCCCGGTGGGAGTCCGTTAATTCGCGGCGACTCACTGTCCGCACGTCGTACGGCGACGCTTTCACCGGACAGCCGAATACCGCGAACGGAGAGCCAGTCAGAGGACGAGAGCGGCCTCAAGGCAACTTTTCCGCGCGGAACGTCAGGACGGATACCGACGACGGCGGCCAGAATGGCCACCGATGAGGCTGCCGCCCAGGCCTGCGGGTGGCACGACGCCGGGTAGGAGCGCGGGCGAGACAACTCCGAACGGGCATCGCCCCCGTACAACTCGGGCAAGCGATACTCGAAGTGCTCTGCAGCTGCCAGTAATCCTTCGATGAGCGAGGCCGTGGCTTGTTCGGCAACACGCCCCGCGACAGTAGTGAGACCGGTGATCGCAATAGCGGTATCGTGAGCCCAGACCGAGCCGCAGTGATAGCTGAGCGGGTTGTACCCTCTTGAGCTTGCGGCGAGGGTGCGCAGTCCAAAGCCGCTGTTGAGATCGGATCCGCCGAGTCGGCGCGCGACCAACTCCGCCTCTTCCACGTTCAGCAGACCGGTGCCCAGAAGATGGCCAATGTTGGAGCTCAGCGAGTCAACCGGCGCGCCATTGACGTCGAGCGCGATTGCGGGATAGGGACCGTCCGAGTCGTCCACCCAAAATGCCTCACGAAAGCGACGAGCAAGATTGTCCGCGAACACACGCCAACGGTCTGCGCCCGGACGACCGAACGCTTCAAGCAGCTCGGCACCGTGTGTTGCCGCCTCGTAGGCGTAGCCCTGGGCCTCGCACAGCGCGAGCGGAGCGGCCGCGATCCGACCATCTCGGAACTGGATTCCGTCGGAGGAATCCTTCCAGCCCTGGTTGGCGAGACCACGACCGGACTCATCGACGTAACTGACAAATGATTGATCGCGGCATCCGAAGTCGGTAATCCAGCCTAGGCAGCGTTCCATCGGTGCGAGGAGTTGTTCGACCTCTGAGTCCGCGAGTCCCCAGCGCCAGGCGTCGTGCAAGAGGCATACCCATAGCGGCGTGGCGTCTACCGTGCCGTAATAAACAGGGGGCAGAGCCAGTGTCGCCTCACCATCTGGGCCCGTGTTAAAGGCCTCGTGGCGGACCGTCTCCTGGCGTAGTTCGTGGAGTATCTTGCCAGGTTCCTCATTGCTAACTCGGTCGACCCTACTTCCCTGGCGCTGCGCGAGAGTTCGTAGCGTGCCAAGAGCAATGTCGGTTCCGAGAGGCAGCAGCATTCGGGCGGCCCAAATCGAGTCGCGGCCGAACAACGTGAGGTACCACGGTACGCCGGCAGCAACGAAGGCGTCGTAGGGGGCTAGTGAGGTAGCCATGGTAAGACCCGACAGGTCGGCGACGCTGCGCTCGAGCAGTCGTCCCAGGCGAGGATCCTTCGCCTCGACCGAGACCGACTCTCTCAGGTTGGTCTTGAGGGGAGAATCGCCGCGCAACGGGATCACGATCGCTCGGGCTCCTCCATGACGCTGCACGGAGAGAATGAATGTGCGCGTGGTGCCGGGCTCGAGGTTGAGATCCCAGGCGAAACTGCCATCCAACGCATTGACATGGTCTGGGTCCGGCGTGCCGATTGCTTCGACGATCCCTGCCGCGGACGGTCCCCACACTAGGCGCGTCCCCTCGGCATCTGCGACGCGCGGTGCTGTTCGAAGCCCTGACTTCACCGCGGCAATGGCGGCCAGGTCGCAAGAGAGCCGCACGTGCAGTTGGACGCTCACACTCGCTCGAGCCAGGGAGGACAAGGTCATCTCCTCTGTCATCCCGCTCGGGCCGACGAAGCGACGGCGAGTGAAGAACACGACGGGGTCAGGTGATTCGAAGCCGACGTTGACTACTGCGGACTCGAATCGATTGTGACCCCCACCCTCGATGTCGAAGCTGAGCGGAATCGGCTCTTCGCCTCCTACCGTCACGATGAGCTCGTTCAGCACGCGGATGTCGTGCACGTAAAGACCCTGGGCTCCCCCCGGACGGATCTGACCGTCGTCATCAGAAAGAGACAAAGTGGGCGCGCACACCGCGGAGATCAGCCGGTGTAAGTCTGGCTGACGACGCACGGAAGGTCCTGGGGCGGTCCCTGACGGCGCGGATTCCACGATCGAACGGTCGTCGCCCTGCACGCGTAGGCCCTGGGAGAAATTGTTGGAGGGTGAATAGCGCTTTTGAACGTTCATATGCAATACTTCTAACACATTCCATTCAGGAGTTTGAAGCATTTACGTACTGGCTGCACAGGGGGCGCGATGTTCGTGAGGAATGGGGACCGAGCGGACGACGTGATCCAACGCTTGCCCTCCACGATCGGCAAGCGCGCGACCATCGAGATGGTCGCGCGCTATTGCGGAGTTTCTCGTCAGACCATCTCCAATGCGATCAATGCCCCTGAGCGGCTACGCCCAGAGACATTGCACAAGGTGCTAAAAGCGATCGAAGAGATGGGCTACCGAGCGAGCCACGCGGCTCGCTCGCTCCGCACGGATGCCACCAACGTCATCGGGTGCCGGCTCCTCCCGAGCAACGATGGCGGAACGGGCGGCGTGCTTGACGGCTGGTTCCACGCGCTCTGCGATGCTGCGCGCTCGGGCGGATACGACGTCCTCACCTTCGCGTCCTCTTCGGACGACGAGGAGATCGCGGTGTATGACGATCTCCTGCGCCGCAGGGCGGTGGATGGCTTCGTGCTGACCAACACGCACCACATCGACCCGCGCCCCGGCTGGCTCAGCGAGCATGGGGCGAAGTTCGTGGTCTTCGGACGGCCCTGGGGCGCCCAAAACGCCCCCCACTCCTGGGTCGACGTGGACGGCGCGAGTGGTACAGCAGAAGCCGTACGCCACCTAGCGGGACTCGGACACTCAAGGATCGGCTTCCTCGGGTTGACCAAGGGCAGCGGCGTAGGTGACGACCGTTTCGCGGGTTGGTCGTCGGCCATGCGGGTCCTTGGTCTTCCCTTGAAGGGACTGGTCGCGCGTGCAGAGGATGGTATTGCCTCAGGGCGCGCGCTCGCGGAGAAGCTGCTAGACGGAGCGCAACCGCCAACGGGCCTCGTCTGCGTGAGCGACTCGATGGCAGTTGGGGCAATTCGTGCCGTCGAGGATCGAGGATGGCGGCCCGGCCGGGACCTATCCATCGTCGGTTTCGACGACAGCCCGATCGCCTCGGTGCTCCGCCCCAGTCTCTCCAGTGTCCGCCAGCCGATCGTGGCCGTCGCCGTCGAGCTCGTAACAACACTCCTCGCCGAGTTGTCCGATGACGACCGGCGTCCGTCTCGAATTCTGCTGGCTCCGCGGTTGGTCGTGCGCGACAGCAGCGGCGCGCAACACGCACCGACCGAGCTCCGCTCGTTGGACGAGCTATCTGTGGAGCGCGCTCTAGCGACGCCGCCGCCTCGACAAAAGTTCTCAGCAAACGCATGAGATGATGAATGAAAGAAGGGGAGAAATCCGATGAAAAAACGAAATATTTTTAAAGTGACGGCGTTCAGCACTGCGCTGGCGGTGTCCCTAATCGGGGCTACCGTCGGCACGATCGCGTCGGCCTCGAGTGCTGCGAGGTCCCCCAGACTCACTCTCAGCGGAGCGACAACGGGTGTCACTCTCAACCTCATGTACGGCTCTTCGGGGCCAGCTGAGACAGCGGCTATTAACGCCGCTGCGACAGCCTGGGGCACATCGAGCGGTAATACGGTGACGGTCACCAACGCGTCGAACCTCAGTCAACAACTCGACCAGGGCTTCGCGGGCGGCTCTCCGCCGGATATCTTCTACCTCTCGTCGGGCCAGCTGGAGACGTTCGCCAAGCAGGGTGACCTGCTCCCCTACGCCAGCCAGGCAGCTCCCGCGAGCGCGTTCTACCCGGCGCTCGTGAAGGCCTACACCTACAACAAGACTTGGTACTGTGTTCCGAAGGACTTCTCCAACCTTGCCCTGGAGATCAATACAACCATGTGGCACGCGGCTGGTCTGACGAATGCCAATCTGCCGACTACGTGGGCGAAACTCCTCTTCGACGCGAAGAAGCTGACTCGAAATGGAGTCGTCGGTCTCGACATCGGCAACACCTTGGACCGTATTGGCGCCTTCTTTGCCGAGAACGGCGGGTCGTACATGAACAAGAAAGGGACCGGATTCGCTTTCAACTCGAAACAGAACATCGCCGCTCTGAAGTTCGTCCAGTCGATGGCCAAGAAGGGGTACCTCAAGTTCCCTGCCCAGCAGAGTGCTGGCTGGGCCGGCGAGGCGTTCGGTCTCGGCAAGGCCGCGATGGCGACAGAGGGGAACTGGATCACCGGTGCTATGACCTCGAGCTACCCGACCATCAAGTGGGAAGCCGTTCCGATGCCGGCGGGCCCCAAGGGGAAAAAGGGAACCTTGACGTTCACCAACTGCTGGGGTATCGCTGCGCAGACTAAGTACAGCGCAGCGGCCGTGAACTTCGTCAAATTCCTCAGCTCCGCCGCGCAGGAAGTGACCTTCGCGAACGCGTTCGGCGTTCTACCTGGACGTATTGCCGCGGCAAACCTCTACGCGCAGCAGAACCCTTCAATGGCTGCCTTCATTCAGGGCGCGAAATATGCGATGCCGCAGGTAAACACGGTCGCTTTCCCAACCGTGCAAGCGGCATTCGACAGCAAGGTGCTGGGCCTCGCTAACGGATCGTCTAATCCGGTGACGATGCTCAACCAGCTCCAACGGAACGCTCAGGCACTCCTTCGGCCGTAGTCGATTGCGATCAACCCTGGACACCGGTTCAAGCCGGTGTCCAGGGTTGATCGCCCGCAGGGGTCGACCCGGTCGGCCCACCAGCAGTCTTTCGATAGCTAGAGTTCAAGTCAAGGTGCGTGCACATGACGACGGATCCGCTGAGCGACGAGCCCGCGATACCCAACACGAAAGGTCAGGCGACCCCGGATTCTTCGCGGCGCAGGAAACACCGTCGAAGCCCGTTGAAGCGAGGCCACAACCTCTTCGGCTGGATTTTCGTATCTCCGGCCCTTGCGATCCTCATCATCTTCCTCGTCATCCCCATCATCCTCGCTCTCTACATCAGCTTCACCAACTGGTCCGGCATCACGAGTCCGTTTGGCAGCACGGTTCACTTCGTAGGCCTTCAGAACTACAAGGCCATCATCACCGAGCCGGGCCTTAGTCAAATGAATTTTGGAACCGCGGTCCGCAACAACTTCTACTACGTGACCTTCGTCGTACCCTTGCAAACAGCCCTTGCTCTATGGCTCGCAATCCTCGTAAATAACAAATTCTTAAAGGGCAAGAGCTTCTTTCGTACCGCCTTTTATTTTCCGTCGGTTACAAGTTCAATCGCAATTACGACGGTCTTCATCTTCCTGTTCTCGGGCACGGGAGCGGTCAATAGAGTTCTGAGCATGTTTGGAATCGCTGGTCCTAACTGGCTCTACGATCAGAACGGAATTATCACCTCAGCTCTTGGGTCGCTCGGCGTTCATAACCCGCCCTCGTGGGCA
>DATKRC010000117.1:0-56773 GCA_035532375.1 Acidimicrobiales bacterium | reverse complement strand
TTTGAAAGGGGGCTGCTGGGGAGGTTGACTCACGTTGCGGGGGCCGCTGGTCTCGGGCCGGTGCGCTGAGAAGCCACCACGATGGCTCGGTCGAGACCTGAACCGCAATAGTGGTTTGCTGAACCAGTGGCCTACCTCACTCCTCAAATCGACCCCCGGGGCCTTGCTTCTTCTGGAATCCCATCTCCCGCGGCCGGCGGGCGCTAAGCGCCAAGTCGGCCAAGCGGGACTGAGGAACCTTTGAGTAGGACGAGAATCGTTCGCTCCGAAAAGGGGACTTGATGGTCAGCAGTCCCCTTGTGGACACTCGCGGTCCCTCTTGACGGTAACTGCGGAGCGTGCCAGCTCCGTCCTACCTCCGACAGTGTTCGAAGTTAGTAGTAGTGCCGTCGACCTCCAACGGCGTGACCCATCGCACCGAGTAGCCAGAGAACCAATCCAACTATGAGCACAATCACTCCGATTGTCCACACGATCGCAATTCCCGTGATGAATCCAATGAGGAGAAGAATTAAACCGAAAATAACCACAATGCCTCCAGTGTTAGTACACAATTTTGATATCGCTAAAAGTAAATCTCCGTAACGTCCTCGAGCAAGGTGTCCCGCAGAGTGCTGCGAACGATCGGCACGACAGAGCGATGGCCGGGTCCAGTTAGGGGTCCCAATGCGTTCAGTTGCTCAACGCTCCAAGTTACGGGCGACGTCGAATCGACTCCGCTGTCTTGAGCGACCGTCTGTTGGGGCGGTGCCAGCTGAGAACGCGGCTTGCGCTTAGCTCGTAGTCGCATCAGCTATCTTCTCGCCGAGGAGCATCAAACCGCTCTTCGGGTCACTTGCTTCGCGACTCGCATTCGGCTCAGTGAAACGAACCCGTTCCACCGCCTCGCGTCTCTGGCCGCCGTCTTTTTTTCTTAGAATTCGCATGTCCTCTTCCTTGATCCCTTTATCCGAGAGCCATTCGGTTGACGACTACATTTCGACAATCACTCGTCCCCCGCGCCGGGAGTATTTGGCGCGAGGGACGAGTGGTCGTGGACGACATCACCCTCTGCGTCAGTCGCTTGACCTCGTGGTGGGCTGTACGGAGACCACCACGAAGGTCAGTGACCTGACGGTCCGTGAGGTGGTGGTATTTGTCGGAACTCAGAGACCAGCTGATGACCATTGCCGACACAACAATGCCAGTCGCACCAGCCAGCATCAGGATCTGTCCCACCGTTGAGGGACTGAATCCATAGCCTTGACGGGTGTTAACCACATGCATCATCGCGCCTACAGCAACCGAAATCGCGCTTTCGACCATTCCTGACAATCCCACGGCACACTCACTTCTGAACGGCCCGGCGAATTGCCAGGCGAGAAGGATGCGGGGTCTTGACGTCCTAGACGTCACACTACAGCTTTTCGAGAACGTTCGGATCGAGAGGGAACGCCTCGCCAATGCGAGCGCTTGTGCCCGGAATCAGCGCCTCGTCACCACCCTGGTGAACCTCACCCCAAATCCCAAAGTGGCGCGGCACACATCTGACCAAGACTCTGAGAGCGGGTGACATGAGAGCGGGCACTAACTCTTCGCAGCCATTCCCGAATGCGCCGTGCGCATTCTTATCCAATATGCGACGACTTCAGCCAAATGCAATGGGGGTAACGTCAGTTTTATCAACGTAAAGGCGGAGTAGTTGATGCGCCACTTCATAGGACCAAGGTACTTAGATGCCCTAGCCTTCTTGATCGCCAGTTCGGTCTTGTTCGTTACAGGAGTAGCCAGCGCAAAGCCGCCCTTGGTGCCGTGGGTGAGTAAACCGGTGACCTCAGCCCTCCTCAAGTCGCTGTCACCCAAGCCATTACCGATTCCTACGCCCAAGACCAATGCACCGCCCTGCGCCGAAGCGAAACTGGCTCTGTCGGTCGGCGTCCTGCAATGGAGTCAAAATGGTGGCGTCGCACTTAACTTCCGGAATGCATCATCAACCACATGTCTGGAACGGGGCACGCCCCAAGTTGTGGCGACCAAATCCGACGAACGTAACGTCGTCGCTGCGGCCGCGCCAATGCCCACTTTTGCTGAAGTGGCCAACATCGCGCCCGGCGCTGCGGACGTGGTCGATCTCTCCGCCCCTCTGGTGTGCGCCGCGAATCCCGGCGGTTCGAATCAGAACCTGCAGATCTACCACCGCATCGTCATCACCATGCCGAATGGTGCCACCAGAACGCTGCATGGACTCACGCTGAACTTTCCGTGCGGCATGTCGGTCACACCCTTTGCCACGCCGAAGCCCGCGGTCAAGTACGCGGTGCTCCCAATGACGCACCTCGTGCCTCACATCCACCTGGCCTCATCAGTCAGCAATGGAGGCACCCTTGTCTACAGCATCGAGCTGAGCAATCCGTTGGGTCGACCGGTGGCGCTCACCCTGTGTCCCGCTTATATAGAACACTCATCCCAGGGTACAAAGCTCGAGTTTCAACTCAACTGCATGACGGTTCGTGAGATTCCAGCTCATCAATCCGTCTGGTATCAAATGAAGATGCGAGATATCGCTCCCGGTCCTGTAACGGTGTTTTGGTCCCTCATTGCCGGGCCAGCTCCCGAGGCTCGTGCAACGGTCAGGGTGAACTGAGCCCAGCGCGGGCATCGCGGGCCCGTGCAGTGGTCATCATGCACGTGATTTTGGGCACCTATGGGCACTTCACGGTGGTCTCTCGTGGTTACTCGTGGTGACTGGTGGTCACGCGAAAGTGCTTGAAACCATTGCACTCTCAACGAAAAGCGTGAGAGCGGGTGACGGGGATCGAACCCGCATGGCCAGCTTGGAAGGCTGGAGCTCTACCATTGAGCTACACCCGCACGTCTCACACGAGACCCGAAAGAGTCTAGGCGACGCCGTTATCTTGGAGAGGTGGAAGCCACGTTTTACGACCAGGTCGGGGGTCATGCGTTCTTTCATCGACTGGTCGAGAACTTCTACGGCGAGGTCGAGAACGACGAGTCGCTTCGACCGATGTATCCTCAGGATCTCAGCGAATCCAAACGTCATTTCGAGATGTTCCTGGAGCAGTATTGGGGCGGTCCGAAGAACTATTCGCAGGAGCGCGGGCATCCTCGACTTCGGATGCGTCACGCCCCCTTTCGAATCACCCGCGCGGCCCGCGACGCCTGGCTCGCGGCTATGTCGAAGGCTATGGAGCGGGAACGAGACGCGATGCGTAGTGAGCAGTTCGACGAACTGCACGACTATTTCGACAAGACCGCGCACCAGATGCGCAACGTCTAAGCCTAATTTTCACACGACTTTCACGGGCAATGTTGTGACTTTGCTTCGCGGAGTCCTTACGCTTGAGGTGTGGCACCACGAATGATTTTGCGTGATGGTGAGATGAAGATCATCTCGGTGACCCCCGTCGCGCGCGGCACGGTCCGACCGTGTCTGGCTGGGATCGTCTTGCTTAGTCTCGTGATCTTCGCGGCCAAACACGTGCTCTTCATCCACCAACACGAGATGTTGTTCTCGCTGATCTTGGCTGGTCCGTTCGCCGTCGTGGCGCTGACGCGCACGTGGCGCTGGCGCTCGCACAAGGTGCACGTCACCAATGAGCGAATCGTGGTGGAGGGCGGCGTCCTACACCATCAGCGCAGTACGGTCGACCTGCGCGACGTCGTCGCGCTGCGCGTCGATCAGCGGGTTTCGGAGCGACTGACGAAGCGAGGCGTCGTCGTGCTCGAGACGAACGGCGGATCGATCGTGATCGGAAAACTCCGTCATCCTGGCGCGCTTGTGCGTCTCATCGACGCCGAGCGGGCGAATAATCAGATCGAGCCCGTGCCTTTCGACACCATCTTCGGCTTCGAAGAGCCGGAACCATTCGACTACGAAGTGCGCCCCCGGCGTCAGCGCGCCAATCCTTCTTTTGAATGAGTTGGCGAATCTCCAAGTACCGTGACACTGTGACTACTCGCTACCGGTGCACCGCGTGCGGGAATCTCACCCGATTCGACGTCGTGGAGACCACGTCTATCCGTTCCTTCCACCACTTCACCGTGGGCGGTGACCTGACGGTCGAAGAGCCCGAGATCATCGCCAAGAACATTGACTCGGTGACGTGTCGCTGGTGCGGCCACGGACGGGCGGTCGAACCGATCGTCGAGTCCAGTGACGTCTGAGTTCGACGCCCGCTCCTTCGACCGAGCGCGTGAACGCGAGGCACCCGATTCGCTGAGGGGCCATTGGTCGTACGGCGCCGAAGAAACGATCGCGTTGTCCGAAGTGACGCTCGTCGTCGCCATCAAATCGAACTGTGACGGCTGTCGAGCGTTCCTCGATGCCGACCTCGACGATCTTCGCGTGCCCGTGTTGATCATCAGCGCTGAAGAAGACGACATGGGGGAGTGGCGCGACGCTCGCCGTCCGGTGTTCATCTCGCCCGACGGCTTTCGACTCCTCGATGTGCGCTGCCCGCCGCTGTACGTGTTGGTCGATCCAATCGCCCGACGCGCACTCACCGAAGGCGTTCTCTTCGGTCCCGCGCAGGTCGCATCGGAGATTGCTGCGTATCTCAAGGCTTGACGTGTCACAGCGACCGAGCAAAGTGGGGCAGAGTGAAGGGTGCCACCATGAGCAACGAAATTGAACTTTCCATTAGCTGCAATGATTGTGTACGACGAGGAACTCCCGACTGCGCGGACTGTCTCGTAAGTTTTGTGCTCGGCGAAGAGCCCGATGAACTCATCATGACGGCCGAAGAGGCTGACGTCGTCCAGCTCTTCACGTCGCAAGGCATGATGCCGCGACTCAAGTTTCAACGTAAATCCGCGCTCGCCGAGTAATTTTCAGCGCGTTCGCCTTGACTAGGTTGAATCAGTGGCTCGACACCTGCTGGTAACCAATGATTACCCTCCGAAGACGGGCGGCATCCAGGTTTACCTTCACGAACTGTGGCGTCGACTCGAACCCGATCGCGCGGTGGTCCTCACTGCGTCATCCGATCCCAACGCCGTCGAGTTTGACGCTCGCTCGGAGATCGTCGTCGAACGAGTTCCCGGAAAGACGCTCTTCTTTCCGACGTGGCGCGCGAAGCGGGCCATCGACTCGGCCATCGCTCGCCACCAGCCCGATTTGGTCATCTTCGATCCGGCGTGGCCATTAGGACTGCTCGGTCCGACGCTCTCGGTTCCGTACGGAGTGGTCGTCCACGGTGCCGAAGTGGCGGTGCCGGGGCGTCTGCCCATCGTGGCCTCGTCGCTTCGCTTCGTGTTGAAGCACGCGGCGGTCGTGATCTGTGCCGGTTCGTATCCCGAAGCTGAGGTTCGACGAATAACGGCCGAGTACACGCCGCCAATCATCCAGGTGACGCCCGGCGTCGACACGAGCCGCTTCACGCCACTCGATACCACACAGCGTGCCAACGTGCGCCAAGCGTTCGGGCTCAACGACAGTTCCTTTTTGATCAGCTCGTATTCGCGACTAGTGCCCCGAAAAGGTATGGACACGCTCATCAAGGCAGCCACTCGATTAAGTTCGGTCTTCCCGGAGCTGCACGTCGCGATCGGAGGAACCGGCCGCGACGAGAAACGACTTCGCGCCTTGGCGGCGCGACTGGACGCGCCCGTCACGTTCTTCGGCCGAATACCGGACGACACATTGAGCGAATGGCTGGGTGCCAGTGACCTCATGGTGATGGACTGTCGGAGTCGTTGGCTGGGACTGGAGCAAGAGGGTTTCGGCATCGTCTTCGTCGAAGCGGCCGCTACCGGTGTGACACAGATCGCGGGGCGCTCGGGCGGTAGTCACGAAGCCGTGCAAAACGGCGTGACCGGATTTGTCGTAGGAGACTCGCGAAGTGATGAACTACTCGCGAAAGCCATTCGGGCGTTGATAATCGATGATGACCGACGGCGCGAGTTCGCTCGGGCCGCGCGCGTCGCGGCCGTGGAGCGATTTGACTGGAACATTCTGGCCAAACGCCTTTCGAATGAGCTTGTGCCCTTTGACCACTTTCGAGCCAAACACCACCTGCCCTAAGGTTGGATCGAGGAGGAGTTGTGCCACAGCGAGCCACGGAATCTATAACGATTAACGCCTCGCCCGAGACCACCTACGCGGTGGTCGCGGACTTCGAGCACTACGCCGACTGGGTCTCTGATCTAAAGCGGATCGAAGTCGTGACCCGCGACGACCAGGGACGAGCGCTGGAAGTCGAATTCCGGGCGGCCGCCTTCGGTCGTTCGACCACGTATACCTTGGAATACGACTACTCCAAGGTGCCCGATGAATTGTCGTGGCGTCAGGTCCGTGGGGACCTGACCGAAACCTTGAACGGGCGCTACCGCTTCGAAGCCGACGGCGACGAAACCAAGGTCACCTACGATCTCGAAGTTGAGTTGCTGGTGCCGATTCCCACGTTCATCAAGTCTCGAGCCGCCTACCGGATCCAGACCCAAGCCCTGCGCGAACTGAAAGCGCAGGCCGAGAAACAGCGATGATCGACGTCGCAATCGGCGTTGACGTCGGTGGAACCAAAGCGTTGGCACTGTTGGTCGCGCGCGACGGTCGCGTCCTTGGTGAAGTGCAAGCTCCGACGCCGCATCTGATGAGCGACAACGTGGGCACACCGACCGCCGACGTAGTGACGAAGTTGATCCAAGACTTGAGCGAGCGCCAAGGTCTCGATCCTTCATCTCTGCCGGTCTGCATCGGACTCCCGGGCATGCTGCGTCGCGACGGACGATTGGTCTACGCTCCCAATCTTCGCTCGGCGTCAGGAGCGGACTTAGGCGCCCTGCTCGGTGCGTCACTGGCCAGTTCGACGGTGTTCTGTGAGAACGACGCCAACTGCGCGGCACTCTGTGAGCACGAGTGGGGGGCTGGTCGGGGCATCGATGACTTCGTCATGGTCACCCTGGGCACCGGCATCGGTGGTGGCGTCATCGCTGATGGAGAGCTCATTCGCGGTCGCAGTGGCTTCGCCGGCGAGATCGGTCACATGGTCGTGGTCGCTCGCGGAGCCGCCTGTCTCTGTGGAGGTCACGGTTGTTGGGAACGCTACGCCTCCGGTGGGGGACTCAACCGTTTGACGCGAGAAGCGGCGATCGAAGGCCGACTGCCGACGCTGGTTGCCCAACGCGGCAATGCCGCCGCGGTACGGGCCGAAGACGTGACCGAGGCCGCCGCACAGGACCTGGCCGAGGCGGTCGTACTGGTGAAAGAGATTGGATGGTGGCTAGCGCTCGGTCTTGCGAATCTGGCGGCGATTCTTGACTGCGGCCACTTCGTCATCGGTGGTGGGCTGTCCAGCGCGTCGGATTTGGTGCTGCCATCGGCGCGGGAGTACCTGGTCGATCTCGTCGAGGGGTACCGCGCGCGCCCGGCGATCACGGTCACACCGTCGATGTTCGGACCCCGCTCGGGCGCGATGGGCGCCGCGCTCGTGGCCTTCCAACGCACGTCATGAAGCTCGGCGTCTTGCTACCGACGTTTAGAAACGGATCCGCTGACGCGATCGCCTACGCCGACCGGGCCGTCGAGGCTGGAATAGACGGTCTCTTCGCCTACGACCACCTCTGGCCGATGGGATCACCGACTCGACCGTCGCTCGAACCGTTCTCGTTACTCGCGGCTGTCGCGCGTCGTCATGAGCGCGTCGTCGTCGGTCCGCTCGTGGCGCGCGTCGGACTTGTCGGGACGCGTCATCTGGTCGAACAGTTCTTGACGCTCGAGCGGATTGCACCGTCGCGCGTGATCTGTGCACTCGGTTCGGGTGACAAACTCTCCGCGGCGGAGAATGAGGCCTACGACATACCGATGCGTAGCGCCGATCATCGACGGGAGTTGATGGCCGAGACCTCGCGAGCGTTGCGTTATCGCATGCCGATCTGGTTCGGAGCCGGCAGCGACGAGACGAATCAGGTGGCGCGCGATGTCGGCGCGACCATCAATCTTTGGGATGCCACTCCCGAGCGAGTGCGCGCGATGTCGGCTTCGGGCGAGGTGAGTTGGGCCGGACCAGTGCCCAAGGAATTGACCGAGACCTTGAACGCGGTGCGCGACGCCGGCGCGACCTGGGCCGTCTTCGCGCCCGACGCCGACGTCGAGGCACTGCGAGATTGGCGCGAACAAAACGACAAGTAATGTTCGTTGATGGAATTCCGTCGCGTCACTGGGCTGCCGCCGTACGTGTTCGCGGAGATCAACGCGTTGAGGGCCGAAGCACGTAGCCACGGTCGCGACGTCGTTGATTTCGGCTTCGGGAACCCCGATCTCCCGAGTCCTGACGTGGCTGTCGCCAAGCTGGCCGAGGCGGCGAACAACCCTCGTAATCACCGCTACAGCGCATCGCGCGGTATTCCCAATCTGCGTCTCGCCATGGCCACGCGCTACAAATCGATGTTCGACGTCGACCTGGACCCCGAAACCGAAATCGTCACGACGATCGGGGCCAAAGAAGGTCTGACGCATCTGATGTGGGTGTTGCTCGGACCCGGGGATTCAGCCCTCGTGCCGAGTCCCAGCTACCCGATCCACCTGGCCGGTCCGGGCTTCGCCGGCGCCACCGTGATCACGGTGCCGATGCACGACCCCGGAGCGTCAACCAATGATCCCGGGGACGACTTCTTCGCCGGTCTCGTACGCGCATGGGAGAGCGCCGAGGTGAAACCGCGAGTGCTGATCTGCTCGTTCCCGCACAATCCGACGAGCGCATGCGTGGACCTCTCGTTCATGCAGCGACTGGTCACCTTCGCTCTGGAACACGACTTGATCGTCTGTCACGATTTCGCCTATGCCGACCTCGGCTTCGATGGCTACGCCCCGCCTTCGATCCTGCAGGTGCCGCGTGCGAAGGAGTGCTGTGTCGAGCTCTACACGCTCACCAAGTCCTTTTCGATGGCCGGATGGCGCGTCGGCTTCCTGGTCGGTAACGCCGAGATCGTGGCGGCCCTGACGAAGTTGAAGAGTTACCTCGACTACGGCACCTTCCAACCGGTCCAGATCGCGGCCATCGTCGCCATGAACGAAGCGACCGACTACCCCGAGCATCTTCGCCTGATCTACCAGTCTCGCCGCGACACGCTGATCGAGGGCCTCCACCGAATCGGCTGGGATGTGCGAGCACCACGAGGATCGATGTTCATCTGGGCGCCGGTGCCCGAGGCGTATCGCGAGATGGGCTCGCTCGAGTTCGCCCGATTCCTCATTGAATCGGCCGACGTGGCGACGAGTCCGGGCGTCGGATTCGGTGACGGTGGCGACGGTCACGTTCGTTTCGCGCTGATCGAGAACGAACAACGGACGACCCAGGCGATTCGCGGTTTGCGCAAAGCGCTCACGAAACTTGGCTGAACCCCAACTACGGTCGGCCTTACGGCGTGCCCGCACCGGCGACGTCGACCTGGACCGCTTCGATGCAGGCATCGGTCTTTTCGGCGATCTCGAATCGATCGCTCGAGCCAGACGTCATGACGAAGAGAGTGTCGCGGTCCTCACCGCCGAGCATGCACGCGAACGCGCGCGTCGTGCAGTGGACGGTCCCGGTGACCTCGCCGCCCTCGCGCACGCGCACGCACTGGCGAGTCGTAGCGTTGGCGAACCAGATCTGACCCTCGGCGTCCAGGCACATGCCGTCGCTAGCGGCTCGTTCGAGCGGCGCCCACACCCGGCGATTGACGAGCGTGCCGTCGCTCTTGACGTCAAAGGCGGTGAGTCGTGAGCCGAAGGTTTCGCCGACGATGAGCGTCGCGCCGTCGGGCGTGATCACCGTGCCGTTGGGAAAGGCCATATCCGGCACGACCTGGATGACATCGCCATCGATATTCAGCACGACGAGATTCGTCGTGGGCGCGGGCTCGGCGAGGAATCGCTCGACTCCGAGTTCGGCTAAGCGCCCGTCGAGGTCGAATCCGAAGTTGCCCACGTAGCTGTAGCCGGTGGTCGCCACGACCATGTCATTGGCCCAGAACCCACAGTGCTCGCTGATGTCGGCGAAAGTACTCACTTCGTCGCCGTGAAACCGAAGGATCTGT
This sequence comes from Acidimicrobiales bacterium, assembly GCA_035532375.1. Classification (GTDB taxonomy): domain Bacteria; phylum Actinomycetota; class Acidimicrobiia; order Acidimicrobiales; family RAAP-2; genus RAAP-2. The sequence goes on along the minus strand of DATKRC010000117.1, from coordinate 46,756 downwards.
TGATCGGTCATGGAAGCGCACAGGAGGTCGCCGTCCGGCAGCCACCCGAGCCCCGAAGGCTGGGTCGGGACTTCGTGATGCAGGATTTCGTCCGATCCGTCGGCGGCCATGGAATAGACCCCGCGACGGTAGAAGTCCGAGTACCACAGTCGACCTTCGTGCCAGCGCGGAGACTCGCCAAAGCCGAGCCCCCCGCGAACGACGGTGGCGCTGTACTCCTTCATGATCCCCCGATCGACGTTTCTTCAAGTTACAACTCAGGCGCGTTCGAGTGCGCGACGCCACGCGGCGTAGCCGAGGTCGACGAAGAGTGGATCCGCCGGCTCAAACTTTCGATCGAATGTCCAGAGGGTAATCAACTCATCCAAACTGGACCACACGCCTGCGCCCAGACCGGCGATGGTGGCCGCGCCGCGCGCGGTCGCCTCCAGTGACGTGCTTCGGAGCACGTTGAGTCGCGAGTTGTCAGCCTGGAGTTGCATCAGGAGGTCCATGGAGGCTGCACCCCCGTCGGCACGAAGCTCGTGCAGAGTGATACCGCCGTCATCGAAGGCGTCGGTCATAGCGCGCACCTGGTAGGCGAGTGCTTCGACGAGTGCGCGCGCAATCTGTCCGCGACCGACACCGCGACTGAGTCCGGTGATCGATCCGCGTGCGTCGCTACGCCAGAAGGGCGAGCCGAGACCGGTGAAGGCCGGTACGAACTGCACGCCGGCGCTGTCTGGGACGCTCTCGGCGAGCGCCTCGAGTTGCGAGGACTCGCTAATGAATCCCATCTCGTCGCGCAGCCACTGGACGGCGGCGCCGGCGACGAACGCGGAGCCCTCGACGGCGTAGGACGGTGGCGCCACGTCGCCCAAGTCCCAGGCCAGCGTCGTGATCAGTCCGTCAAAGACGCCGGGGTTCTTCTCACCGACGTTGGCGAGGATGAAGGCGCCCGTGCCGTACGTCGCCTTCACGATCCCCGGTCGAAAACAAGCCTGACCGAAGAGCGCCGCTTGCTGATCACCAAGGATCCCGGTGATGGGCACTCCGGCCAGCTCGGGGACGACGTCCTTGCTCACGACGCCGAATGATGAAAGTGACGGCTGGATGGTCGCCAGCATCGCGGGATCGATGCCGAACAACGTGGTCATCGTCGCAGACCAACGCAAGTCACCCAGGTCCATCAACATCGTGCGCGACGCATTCGACGGCTCGGTCGCGAAGAGACCGCCCTCAACTCCACCGGTGAGCCACCACACCAACCAGGAGTCGACCGTCGCGAAACTGGGTGCTCGCAGATCGTCCATGTGGCCCGCATCGAGAAACCAACGCATCTTGGTCGCCGAGAAATACGAGTCGAGCACGAGTCCCGTCGTTGAACGCACTGCTGGCGTCTCGCCGCGAGCGTCCAGTTCATCGCAGTACGTGGCCGTGCGACGGTCCTGCCACACGATCGCGCGGTGGGGAAGTCGTCCCGTCTGGCGGTCGAAGGCGACCGTTGTCTCACGCTGGTTGGTGATGCCGAGGGCGACGATATCATCGCCGTTCACTTGTGCTCGCTGGGCGACGTCGCGAAGGGTCTCACTACAGAGAGCAGCGATCTCTCGAGCGTCGTGCTCGACTTCGCCGGGTCGGGGAAAGTGCTGCGTGAGTTCTCGGTAGGAGGTGTCGCGGAGCGTCGCGGTGGCGTCGAAGGCCACCGTGCGGACCCCCGTGGTACCGGCGTCGAGGGCGAGAACCAGTTCCACGGGCGTCACGCTAGCGATGGTTACCGGGCAGTTTTCGGGAAGATCATTGGGTTGAAAATAATTGTTTCAAAAACCATCAAGATTGAGTTGACGCGGTGTAATTACAGTGCTGTAATGACACAGCATCTTGCGACGAGAAGTGGTCTGACCACTACATCTTGTGGCCGTGGGGGAAATGGGTAGTAAACTGGTCCTCCCGACTCCGGCGTTGCGAGAGGCATTTACGTAGTGTCGGTTTCGGCAAGAAAAGAGAGAATGATATGGCTATCGCACCTCAGCGACTGGGAATTGGCATCCGTCGATACTTCACCACTGACGACCGACACCCCTATGACGAGGTGATCTGGGATCGCCGTGACGCTCGTATTTCGAATTTCCGCGACGGCTCGGTGGCCTTCGAGCAACTGAACGTCGAGGTGCCCTCCAGCTGGTCGTTGAACGCTACCAACATCCTCGCCCAGAAGTACTTCCGCGGCACCCTCGGCACCGACGAGCGTGAGACCAGCCTCAAGCAGGTGGCCGACCGCATCGTCGACACCATCACCGCCTGGGGCATCGAGCGCGACTACTTCGTCGACGACGAAGAGGCCGAGGCCTTCCGCGCCGAACTCAAGCATCTCCTGATCACCCAGAAGGCGGCCTTCAACTCCCCGGTCTGGTTCAACATCGGCGTGAAGGGCGTGCCCCAGCAAGGGAGCGCCTGCTTCATCCTCTCGGTCGAGGACTCGATGCGATCGATCCTCAACTGGTACACCGAAGAAGGCATCATCTTCAAGGGTGGGTCGGGCGCCGGCGTCAACCTCTCCAAGATTCGCTCCAGTGCCGAGATGCTCGAAGGTGGCGGCACGGCCAGTGGTCCTGTCTCGTTCATGCGCGGCGCCGACGCTTCGGCCGGCACCATCAAGTCCGGTGGCAAGACTCGACGCGCGGCCAAGATGGTCATCCTGGACGCCGATCACCCGGACATCGAAGAGTTCATCTGGTGCAAGGCCAACGAGGAGAAGAAGGCCCGGGTCCTGCGCGACAACGGCTTCGACATGGACTTAGACGGCAAGGACATTCACTCCATCCAGTATCAGAACGCGAACAACTCCGTGCGCGTCTCGGACGAATTCATGGACGCCGTGATCGCCGACGCCGATTGGGAGCTGAAGGCGCGCCACGGCGGACGCACCGTGCAGACCGTAAAGGCCCGCGAGCTCTGGCGCCAGATCGCTCGTGCCGCGTGGGAGTGCGCGGACCCCGGACTCCAGTTCGACACCACTATCAACAAGTGGCACACGTCACCGAACACGGACCGCATCAACGGATCGAACCCGTGCTCGGAGTACATGCACATCGACAACTCGGCGTGCAACCTCGCCAGTCTTAACCTGATGAAATTCCTCCAAGACGACGGCAACTTCGACGTTGACGCCTTCAAGCACGCGATCGAAGTGCTCTTCAGTGCACAAGAGATCATCGTCGGCGCGGCGGACTACCCGACCGAGAAGATCGCCGAGAACTCACGCAAGTTCCGTCAGCTCGGTCTGGGTTACGCGAACCTCGGGGCGCTCCTCATGGCCTCGGGCCACGCCTATGATTCCGACGAAGGTCGAGCCTGGGCCGCGGCGATCACCGCATTGATGACCGGCCACGCCTACGCCGTCAGTGCGCGCACCGCCGGACGCATGGGTCCTCACGAGGGGTATGAGGAGAACGCCACGCCGATGCTCGACGTGTTGCGCATGCACCGCGACGCCTCGTATCGGATTGACGAGGCGTTGGCGCCGGTCGAGATCCTCGAAGCGGCACAGCGCTCGTGGGAAGACGCCGTGGACCTCGGCGCTCGCCACGGTGTGCGCAATGCCCAAGCTTCGGTACTTGCACCCACCGGCACCATCGGTCTCTTGATGGACTGCGACACGACCGGCATCGAGCCGGACCTCGGACTAGTGAAGTTCAAGAAGCTCGTCGGTGGCGGGAACATGGCGATCGTCAACCAGACAGTACCGCGAGCGCTTCGTAAATTGGGTTATTCCGAGACGGAGCTCGAAGCGATCATCGCCTACATCGATGAGAACAAGTCGATCGTCGGCGCACCGGGCCTCAACCCTGAGCACCTGCCGGTCTTCGCCTGCTCCATGGGCGACAACACGATCCATTACCTCGGTCACGTGAAGATGATGGGTGCCGTGCAGCCCTTCATCTCCGGCGCGATCTCCAAGACCGTCAACATGCCCGAGGACGCGACCATCGAAGACGTCGCGAACCTGCACATGGACGCCTGGAAGTTGGGCGTCAAGGCTGTCGCCATCTACCGCGACAACTGCAAGGTCGGCCAGCCCTTGTCGACGGCGAAGAAGGACGGCGAGTCGTCATCGTCGGTCACCGCCACCGACTCGGTCGCGGCAGAACTCTTCACTCGTATCGAGAATCTTGAGGCGGAGTTGAAGGTCGCCAGGTCCGAGAGCCACCATGTCACGATCCAAGCGCTGCGCGAGCGCATGCCGCGCCGTCGCGTGTCGACGACGTTCGCCTTCCGCGTCGCGGACTGCGAAGGCTACGTCACGGTCGGTGAATACGAGGACGGTCGACCCGGCGAAGTGTTCATCAAGGTCTCTAAGCAGGGTTCGACGTTGGCTGGCATCATGGATGCCTTCTCGATCTCGATCAGCCTCGGCCTCCAACACGGTGTGCCCTTGGCGACCTACGTGCGCAAGTACGTGAACATGAAGTTCGAACCTTCGGGCATGACCGACGATGCCGATCTTCGCATCGCGACGTCGCTCGTGGACTACATATTCCGTCGCCTGGCGCTGGACTACCTAAGTCCGAGTGACCGCGAAGAGTTGGGTGTTCTCTCGACGACTGAACGCATTCAACCCACGTTGCCAGAGATCGCTGAGCAGGCGACTCCTACGTTCAACGCGAGTGTGCAGCCGACGCTTGTGGACATGAGCGAGAAGTCGACGGAGCAATCGAAGCTGCTTAGTCGTGACCAACAGCGCGACGCTCCGATGTGTTACCAGTGCGGGAACGCGATGCAGCGTGCCGGCTCGTGCTATGTCTGCTCAAGTTGCGGAGCAACGAGCGGCTGCTCGTAGAACCCTCAATTATTGCACCAGATGCAACATAGGTCACTCTTCACATAGACGTGTGATCAGGGAGGTTGATCAGGGTGGGCGTCACAGCGAGAGTTGTGACATCCACCCTTTATCGATACGGTTGCTGGGAAGTCCTTGACACGGGTCAAACTCAGTGCAACAAGAGCAGGTCGAGAGGCTGCTCGCGGAATCTCTCGCAACGAGCCGACCTCCGACGAGTCGATCAAGCAGCGTCGTTGCTGACCGCTCAGATCGGTCGGCTAGATCGAGCCACGCGACGAACGGATCGGCGAGGTGGCACCCGCTTTCAAATGGCCAATCATTGACGTTCACCACGTGCAAGTGAAGATTGGCGCCTGTTGCTACGGCGCGAAGCGAATACTCGCTGACGAAAGAGCCGAGCTCATCTTCGCGGATGTAGAAATCTCGAGAGCCGGAGTCGTCGATGGGAGCTCCCGCTGCAATCGCTGCGACTTGCCCTCCTACAACGACTCGCGGGTCGAGTTCCGCTCGTTTTGCGACTCCGGGGTGTGTGTAGTAATCACAATGCTTGGCCCGAGTGCGAAGTCTTCGTCTGAGGCGGTCAATCTCCTTGCTATCCAGGCCTTTCTGTTTTGCCAGTCCATCTTGGATGATGCGCCAAGACGTCGATTCACTAAACGGCCTTCCGGCCAGCCCGGTTAAGTTGTTCGCTGCATGATCGAGAGCGTCGATTGTTACGGCCCAGCGATTGCCGAACTTTTCTGCCTGCAGGAGACCGGATTGCACCATGGCGCGCGCTCGGCGGGGGGAGACCTTGAGTTCTTTCGCTGCTTGTTCAAGTGTCACTAGATCTCTTGGCACGCGTTTTATTATACCGTAATCGGCATAATAAACACTCATTCCTTTTTGAGGTCCCAAAACCTTAGCGATACTGCATATATTTCACCCGGTGACGGTACTTTAGAGCATCTTGGAAAAGTGGCGGCTGCTTTAAGTATGGACGTGATCAAAGGTCAAATGATCGGCGCCGAGATCGTCGGACCGGGAGGACCTAGTCCCGAGCGTTCCCGAATGATCGCCTCCACCCGTTCGGGGTCGTCGGGAGTGATAAAGGGTTTGACGCGTTTCCCGAGATCGAGAATCAGACCCTCCTTCTTGGTCGGTCGCCGGGTGTCGAGGTTCGTCCAGTAGCCCATGTTGGCCGTGCCCCAAATCCGGCCTCGACCCTTCATTGTCGAAAGGGTCACTCGCTGGACGCCGACGATCGAGTGGTAAGGAACCGTTTTGGATCCCCAAGAGTAATAGTGACGAATCTCGAGGACGTTACTTCGACAGACGATTCCCTTCTCGCGGTAATCCTCGACCATGGTCTCAATGCATCGTCCGCTCGCAAGAGAATGTCTCGGACGAACACTCTTCGACGGTGGTCAACCCGACACGGGTACGCAAGACCATAAAGGACCGTGCGTTATGGTCCCATTAGGTTTTCGATGTCCATTGGGGGACGATGGTTCAGGCGGAAAGTACGAACGTGAACTCGAGCGACGAGTCCACGGTGGCTGGCGTCTTGCGCGGTGACGTGTTCGTCACGATGGATGAATTGATGACTCGTGCTCGTCGAGCGGCAACCGGCCTTCGGCCACTCGGGGTCGAAGCCGGCGGTTCCGTAGCGCTCTTGCTGCGAAACGATCACGAGTTCTTCGAAGCGGCCTTCGCCACCTCGGCCCTCGGCGCGGCGACCGTGCCGATCAACTGGCACGGGAGCGCCGAAGAGATCGCCTACGTGGTGAACGACTCCAAAGCGGCGGTCATCGTCGCCCACGCCGACCTCTTGCACCGTGTTCGCCACGCGCTGCCTTCGTCGGTGACGGTCCTGGGCGTGACGACTCCGCCGAGCATCGTCGAGAGATTCGGGGTCAGTGCCGCCGACGCGACGTTACCGAGCGATGTCGCTGAATGGTCGCGGTGGCGCGACGACTTTGACGAACTCGAAGAGGCCCACATCGGCGATCCATTGTCGATGATCTACACCTCCGGCACGACCGGGTTCCCGAAAGGTGTTCGACGCCTCCCGGGGACGAACGATGGATCACAAGCGATCGAGTACATGACTGAAGTTGCGAATCTCTTCGGGGCCTGGCACGGCATGCGCACGGTTGTCGCCGGACCGATGTATCACTCGGCGCCGTACGCATTTTCGCTGGTTGCCGCCCGCGCCTACGGGGCGTTCTTGGTCTTAGAGGACCGTTTCGATCCCGAAGAGCTCCTGTCGTTGATCGAGCGTCACCGAATCACTTCGATGTACATGGTGCCGACGATGTTCGTTCGGCTACTCCGACTTCCTCAAGAAGTACGAGATCGCTACGACATCTCCTCGCTGCGACACGTGTCGCACACCGCCGCACCGTGTCCGCCAGACGTGAAACGCGCCTTGATCGAGTGGTGGGGACCGATTGTCGATGAGTTCTATGGCAGCACCGAGGTCGGATTCATCACCGGTTGCACCAGTGAGGAGTGGCTGGCGCATCCGGGCACCGTGGGGCGCCCCCTGCCGTCAAGTGATGTGGAGATCATTGGCGAGGAGGGGCCAGTACCGGTCGGGGAGTCCGGAGAGGTATTCGTTCGGGCTAAAGCGAATTCTGACTTCACCTATTTCGGGAAATCCGAGGCTCGCGCCGAGGTGGAGCGTGACGGCCTCATTACCTGCGGTGACATTGGATTTCTTGACGAAGACGGCTTCTTGTATCTCTGTGACCGCGCACGCGACATGATCATCTCAGGCGGCGTCAATATCTATCCGATCGAGATCGAAGCGTGCCTCTTGAAGCTCCATGGAATCGCTGACTGTGCGGTCTTCGGTATTCCGGACGACGAGTACGGCGAGTCGATCGCTGCCGCTATCAAGCTCGATGAAGGTGCGACTCTGAGCGCCGACGAAATACGAAGACACGTGCGAAACTATCTGGCTGGTTTCAAGGTGCCCAAGGTCGTCACGTTTCACGCCTCGTTGCCACGCGAGGATTCCGGCAAGATGTTCAAGCGCAAATTGCGTCAGCCGTATTGGGAAGACGCTGGTCGCACGATTTAAACGCGACGAGAACGCAGGTCGTTGAATAATCGTCCAGCGTCCGTGAGGTTCGAATTCGCATAAGTAAAATCAGTCCATGTCGGATTCGGGTTCGCCAACGCCGCGCGTACCTAATCAGGCCCGACTCGAAGCTCTCGGCCACGCTGTGGATGCCGGTCGAGATGGACCGCGTGATCGCCAGCCAGGGAAGCGATCACGTACGAAGATCGTCTTGATCACCCTCGCCGCCGCCGTCGTGGTGATCGTCGCGGCGGTGGCCGGTGACTACTGGTACATCAACCACTTGATCAAACACCTCGACGTCGGATCTGAGACGACGGCCACGTACAACAACTCTGAGAACATCCTGTTGGTGGGCTCAACGACGCGCTGCGGACTCAAGGTACAGAACAAGGCGTACGGACTCTGCTCGCAAGGCGTCACCGGCGTCAACAGCGACGTGGTAATGATCCTGCATCTCAACTTGACTACGACTCAGGTTTCCATTCTCTCGTTGCCGCGCGACTTGTTCGTACCAAACGCGCGAAAGGACGGCGCCAACAAGATCGATGCCGCGCTCTACAACGGGCCGTCGCAACTTGTGAACGCGATCCAAGAAGACTTTGGGATTCCCATCAATCACTACGTCGAGCTCAACTTCGACACGTTCGCCGACGTCGTGAACGTGCTCGGTGGCATCAAGATGTACTTTCCCATGGAGGTCTTCGACGCGTATTCGGGCCTGTACGTTCCCCACACCGGATGCATTCAACTCGACGGTTACCGAGCGCTGCAAGTGGTACGGGCTCGCCATCTTCAGATTCGTTTCCCCGGTCAAGGCACGGATTATCGACTTTGGCCCCAGGAGGCACTATCTGATCTGGCGCGGATTCGGCGCGATCACGAGTTCTTGAAAGTCTTGGCCGATGCCGTCAAGGCGAGGGGAATTGCGAATCCATTGACCGATCAGCGATTGGCCACCTCTGTCGCACGATATCTAACAGTTGATCAGGGATTTACTACGAGCGCCCTGCTGAGCCTCGCCGAGCACTTCCACGGCGTTTCGGTTGGATCTGTGCCGGAACTAACTGTGCCGGTCGTGCTCGTCGAAACTGCCAGCGGCTACCTCTATCAGGGGTATTACTACGGCGACGTCGAATTCCCGATTGAACCGGGAGTCACGCAAACAGTCGATCGATTCTTAGACGTTGGACCCGACGTGAACACAATGGACGGCAAAGCACTGCCGACGACTTCGAGCGTGACCGTTTCGGTAGTCGACGGTTCAGGCGTTACGAATCAGCAACACGTGGTCGCCGCGGGACTGCGTCGTCTCGGATTTGTTATTCGCGGCGTTGGAACCGCCGCTCCCTACGGTGTTCGTGAAGAGACCGTGGTTTTCCACGCGAATAACTCTGCGGCGTCGCTGGCCGCCGCGCAAGCTGTCCTGCACACCGTTGAGGGACCGGCGGTGATGGCACTCGGTCCAACGACCGCCGGTGCCGAGGTCACCGTACTGACCGGTTCGGACGTGAGTATCATTGCGCCGCCACACAAGACGTCGACGACCACCACCACGCTCAAGACGAAACATCACGCATCGACGACCACGACGAAGCCCACCACTCAGATCACGGTGGTCGATCCTTCCGCCGTCAAGCACGACACCCAGCTCTCGGCACCAACCGACGTCACGCAGGCGCTGCAGCCGTGGGATCCGAGGTCCTGCGGTCTCAATGGATCCGAAGGCCCGTAAGAATTGTGCCGTCGGGAGTTGACGTGGTCCAGTGCACCACATCCCTTTTCATATGAAGAGGTCGTTCCTGGGTCTCGTGGTGTTGGCAGCGATAATCGTGAGCACCGTGGTCGCGACCAACTTGAATTCTCCGGCGCGAAGGACTTCGCCGTCGATCTCGCACACGATCAAGGCAACGCCTGCGAACATGGACGCGTTGAAGGCTGCGTATCTCGCGTTCAAACTTCACAACAAAGAAATGGTCGGAACTGATCGGATCACCTGGGGCCAGGTCATCGAACCGTCTGGACCGAATCTGCCGGTCATCGCCTACGACGCCGTCGATCACCGCGGCTGGGCGATTGCTTCTTTCAACTTGATCCTCCCTGCCAGTTACAAAGCGGAAGTCTCGTTCCAGGACGGCGGCAACATGGGCATCTACAACAAGATCGGGTCGGGCAAATGGTTCATGATCGGCTCACCTGGTTTTCCGCTGTGCGCCAAGGATGTTCCATCCGTCGTTGCTCACCTCTGGGAACTCAAGAACTATCCGGCCTGTAACTAGATCAAAAGTGGAACGCGACTCAACGGCGATTCCCACGAAGCTCGTTGCGCCACATCATCTTGAGTGCCGACCAGTCGTTGTCCAGGGCGGCCACCTTCACGTCGACAAGACCGAGGGGTAGCACCGCAGACCGCACATCGTTGTCACTGATATCCGATACGTGACCGCCCGCTCGCCGGGGCCACGCGATCCACAGTGACCCGTCGACAGTGATCGACTTCGCGAACGTATCGAGGCTGCTTCGTAACGACTTCAGGTCTCGCACGAAGGCAACGACGACGTCGGAAGTCCTGGACCTTCGTCTTCGGACGATTTTCACGTTCGAGGGCATACCTTCGATCGACCACTTTGTAGGAGCTCCGGTGAGCCAGATACGATCGCCGCTTTTGACTCCGAGTTTCTTGGCGAGAGGCGTTCCTGAGTAGCTGGCTGGCACGACGTCGAGTGTAATTATCGCGGTGGTCGGGTGTCCCGAACAGTCTCGAGATGAGCCAGCGTTGGCCGTGGCACAACTCGATCATCGCCGATTGGCACAGAACGACGTCCGTTTGATTATCCAAGCGCCGCGAGGGTCATTGTGGTATTTATATGAACAATCAAACTCAGGGGGAACCAATGGCGCAATTCGATATGAACAAACTTGACCGGCCCGACCGCATTGTTATTGGTATGGGACTGTTAACGCTTATTTGCTTGTTCTTGCCGTGGTACGGCGTGTCCTCTGGAATCTACAGCGCATCGGTGAGCGGATTCTCTACGGGCTATGGATGGTTCGGCGCGATTCTCATCATCGCCGCCGCGGTGTATCTCACGGCCCTTCGCTTTGGGTCGAACATGCCGAAGATATCGTACGGACCGGGCGTCACTGTGCTCGGACTTTCGTTGATCGGCACCATCATCGTGGCCATTCGCTGGCTCACTATTCCGAAGGGCGGGTTTGCGAATTACAGTTACGGGCCCGAATACGGCATGTACCTCGTAATTCTTGCGGGCATCGTCCAAGTGATATTGGCGTTCCGTCTCTTCAAGGCATCCGGTGAATCAGTGCCGTGGGAGAAGAAGGTGTCGTAGTCGCCATCGCGAAAGTCCACACGAGATGTAGTACCAAGGAGGTGTGACTCGTCGTGCGCCAAGGACTATTCTTCCCACCCTTTGATGGAGTCGCCGATCCCCATCGGCTTGTTGAACTAGCCCAGGCCGCAGAGGCGGCTGGCTGGGACGGCATCTTCCTCTGGGACCACCTCTTGTACAGCGGGAACGTCACGAAGATCCTGGACTCCTACATCTCGCTTGCGGCGATCGCTTCGGCGACCACCACGATTCAACTCGGTGCGATGGTGACACCGCTCGTTCGGCGACGGCCACAAATCGTGGCCCGCCAAGCGGTGACGCTCGATCTCCTTTCGAATGGTCGCTTGATACTCGGATTCGGCATCGGCGACGACGGTGACGTGGGCGAGTTTTCAAAGTTCGGCGAGATCACCGACGCGAGGGAGCGGGGGCGCATGCTCAGCGAAGGGCTCGTCGTTTTGTCGGGACTTCTCTCCGGTGAACCCGTCAACCACCACGGCGAGCACTACGTGGCGAACGACGTCACCTTTCAGCCGACGTCGTCGTCACGCCCCGGCGGCATTCCGATTTGGTTGGCCGCGCGCTGGCCCAATCCAGCGCCGATTCGCCGCGCCGCGAACTACGGTGGCGTCATCATCATCCAGATGACAGATCCCGATGATGTCGCGGTACTGCGCGAGCGACTTAAGGGCGACGGCGCCGATCTCGAAGGTTTCGACGTCGTGGTCACCGGCTTCATTGGCGACGACCCATCACCGTGGGCTAAGGCTGGTGTCGATTGGTTCCTCAATTGGATCGGACCGTACGACATGGACTTCGACGAGGTGCGCGAGATGATCGTTGAGGGACCGCGGGCGATCAGCGCTTAGAGGTCTTTGCGCCACGCGACCATGGCGCCGGCGACGCGAGCGCCGAGTGCCTCGTTCACCGCGATCATCGGCTCGTTCAACTTGGAGTTGAACGTCGTGATCTTCGTCGTCGGGTACTGGCCAGTTTCGAGGAGGCGCATGGTCTCTACTTTCAAGAGGCCGCCGAGTCGATGGCCCCGGTGCGCACTTACGACCAACGTGTCCCACTGATAGGCGGTTTGAGGTTGTTCGCGCGACACGGTGAGTTCGCTGAAGCCGACGAGTTCGCCGGTTTCGCGGTGACGAGCGGCCGCGACGAGCAAATCTCGACCCATTCGGTTGGTGGTCGCTTCATGGATTCGCACTCGTTTCGCGTCCCAGTGTTCGGCTTCGACGTCGATGTCGAGGTGCGGAGTCTCAGCCGGCATGATCGCTGACAGGTGGGCTCGCCCTTCGACGAGGTCCTCAGGCGTGCCGTTGTTCCACGAGAGGATCTCGTAGTCGTCGGCGAAGGCGATCCAATTGCTCCAGAGTCCATCGAGCTCGCCAGCCGGTCGCGGCCAAGCGAGGTCGCGACGAAAACCCTCTTCGGCGACGCGGTAACCGTGACGAGGAGCGAAGGTGCGGTTGGGACCGGTGCCGATCTCTTGCGATCTTTCGATGACGAAGATGACGAGTGTCGGGCGACCCAACTCACGTGAGCACGCTTCCAATTCGGCCAGCAGCGCTGAACCATAACCACGCCGACGCTGCGAAGGATCGACCCAAAGGTTCCCTTCGATGAACGCGAGATTGTCGTCGCGCGTGACTTCGAGTGCACCGACTGCGACGGGACTTTCCAAGTCGGGCCCGAAGGAGTAGAGGCGAAATACCCTGGGCGCCGAGTCGTCAATCGATCGGGCGCGCCATTCGTCAGGGTGCCAGCCCTGACCAGCTTCGCCGTCACGGCTCAGTTCGGAGCGTTGCAAAACGCCGAACCACGCATCGAAGAGCGCGTCCTCGGTGGCGTCGATGCGGCCGAACTGCACGGTCGCTACTCAGTCGCGTCGTGCGCGACGTGAGGTTGCCGTCCGTCTTCGCTCGCGGTCAGGAGTTTTCGTAGACTGAGCATCAAAGCACCGCCTACCAAGGCGGTGATGCCCGTGCCCAGCGGCCACCAGCCGCCCAGGTGATCGTTGAAGTAGAAGGCCGTGATCGCCGGGGCGAGCGTGCCCGAGACACCCCAGGCAAGACCGGCGGCGGCGTTGTAGCGACCACGCAGGTGTTCCGGGGCGATTTCGTTGACGAGCGCGGGCCCGACGGGGGAGAGCATGGTTTCGCCCAACGCGAAGATGACCATCGCCACGCACAGCGAAACGATGGCGAGCACCTTGGGTAGCGCAAGGGCGGCGTCCAGGATCACCCAGAACACCAGCCAAAAGAGCGCGACCGTCGCCATCACCTTGGTGCGGCTGCGACCTTCGATCTTATTGAGGACCCATAGCTGTGAGCACACGATGGTCGACGTGTTGAAGAAGAAAATGATGCCGATGACGTGAACGGGGAGTTTCAGATTGTTCACGACGAACAGGCTGAAGCCCGCTTCTTGCGAACCGTAACCGCCGATCATCAACACGACGGACGCCAGTACATAACGGCGTAGCCGACGGTCTCTGAGAACCTCGCGCCAACCCTCCTCGCGCAACCGTTCGTCCTCGCGATGTTCCTTGATCGGCCCGCCGTAGCGCTTCAGCGTGAGGACGATGAAACCGCCCAGCATCGCGATACCGGCGTTGAACGTATAGAGGACCACGAAGGACTCGGGGTGGTGCAGGTCGACGATGCTCGCCGACACGAGACCGCCGAAGCCGATTCCGAGATTCACCAGCATGAAGTTGAAACCGAAGGCTCGCTGGCGGTGCTCGGACGGGACGATGCGAGAGAGCAAGGTACTGCTCGGGCCCCAGCCAGCTCCGCCGAAGAGCGCAAGCAGGAGCGCCGCGATGGTTGCCTCGGTCTCGGAGTGCGAGTGCGCCCAAAGTATCAATGACGCGGCGTCGGCCACGACGGCGATCATGATCACGCGAATCGGGCCGAACCGGTCGGTCAACGAGCCCCAGAGCGGACTGCTGCAGATGCCGACTAGCGCGGCGGCCGAGAGCAAGAGTGTGGCGAAGTCGGTCGAGAAACCACGCACGTTGTGCAGGTAGACAACAAAGAGCGAAAGAGTCAGACCCTGTCCCATGCACGACACGAACGTGCCGGTGTAATACCGTCGCAGGGGACGGGTAATACTGCTTCGAAAATCGGCAGGAACGAGTGATTCAATGAGTTTCACGGAACAGACAGATTACGTCAGCGCCTTGTGCAGCGAATCACAAGTTATGAGATTGTCATATCTCGCGGAGTATTACGCTGGGTATGTAACCCGCCCTCGGGTGGGCGAAAGGTGGTAGATGGTCCTAAAGATTTCACCGAAAAGCCGTACCGATCTCCTGATTGAAATTGCGCCCGACGTCGAGCGCCTCTATAACCGACACCTCGAGTCTCCTCGCCTTTGGTATCCGCACGAACAAATCAATTGGGGTGAGGGCGAAAACTTCGCCGATACACCCTGGGAGCCATCGCAGTATCCGCTCAACGACGGCGTGCGCAGTTCGATCTACGTGAATCTGCTCACCGAAGACAACCTGCCCTACTACACGCACACGTTGATGAGCCACGCTCCCCAAGGTCATCCCATCCTTGACTGGAACCACCAGTGGACGATGGAAGAGAATCGTCACGCCATGGTCATGCGTGACTGGGTGCACATCAGCCGCTGCATCGACCCGACAATGCTCGAAGACGGCCGTCGGGTCCAGATGAAGAAGGGTGAGGTGCCCCAGCCCAAGGACATGGCCGAACTCATCTCCTACGTGTCATTCCAAGAGCGCGCCACCCAGATCGCGCACCGCAACACCGGAGCGAAACTACCCAAGGACGACAAGATCGGTCGCAACGTGCTGGGCCTCATCGCCGGCGACGAGACCAAGCACTTTTTGTTCTACCGCGACCTTACGCTCGCCGCTTTCGCCATCGACCCCTCGACCATGATGATCGCTGTCGCCAAGCAGGTACGCGATTTCGCGATGCCGGGCACGGGTATTCCGAGCTTCACTCGTCACGCGGTGCGCATCGCTCGAGAAGGCATCTACGGCCTTAAGCAGTTCCTGCGTGATGTGCTCGACCCGGTACTGGGACTGTGGGATGTTGACCACCTGGCCGGTCTCTCGGCCGAAGCCGAGAAGGCCCGACAAGAACTGAGTGAGTTCGTCGCGAAGTTAGGCGAAGGCGTCGAGCGGATGGCCCAAAAAGCTGCCGCCGCGGCCGTCGTACTCGCGTAAATCTCAGTTCTCCTTTAGTACTAGCGCGGTCACGTAAGTGCACCGGTGCACGATGGGCATCATTGCCCTAATTAGTATTTGGCAACAGCTAGGAGGGTCCCCGTGGGACTGAGTTTTCAAGAGGCGAACGCCGAAGTTGGCGCGCCCGGCAGTCCTTTCGAGGTCATCAACGTCGAACGCGACGGCGTCACCAATCGGATGTTCAAGAACGCGCCGTCCACTCTCCGAGAGTTCTTCGACACGGCACGCGGACTCGACGAGACCTTCATTGTCTACGAGGATGAGGAGTGGACCTTTGGCGAAGTGATGGTGGAGGTGGACGCCCTTAGCCACGCGCTGGTTCACCACTTTGGCGTGGCGCCGGGCGATCGGGTCGGCATCGCGATGCGCAACTATCCGGAGTGGATCATCTCGTTCGCCGCCATACTCTCGATTGGCGCCATCTCGGTATCCATGAACGCCTGGTGGACCGAACAGGAGATGGAGTACGCGATCAATGACGCGGAGCTGTCGGTACTCATCGGCGACAGCGAGCGGATTGAACGCTGTGTCGCAGCGTGTCAACGCGCGAACGTGCGGATACTGGGTGTGCGACTTGACACGCTTGCGCCACTGGCACCGAATGTCGAACACTGGCCCGAAGTGGTCGAGCGCGGCGCGCCTATGCCCGACGTAGAACTCCGTCCCGACATGGATGCGACGATTCTCTACACCTCGGGAACGACGGGCTTGCCAAAGGGAGCAGTCTCCACTCACGAGACCATCTGTCAAACCGTCTTGGCCTTCTCGTCGGGAGTCGCCGTGCAAATGGCTCGACGAGGACCGGACGAGTCGGGCAGCGACCTGCCGCCATGTTTCATCTTGGTGGTTCCGCTCTTTCACGTGACCGGATGTATCCCGGTGATGATGACCTGTTTCTGTTGGCACGTGAAGCTCGTGATGATGTATCGCTGGGAGCCGGAGCGAGCGCTGCAGTTGATCGAGCGTCAAAAGGTGACGACGTTCGTAGGTGTGCCGACTCAGTCTTGGGACCTTGTCGAGTCGCCGCACTTCGCCGACTACGACACCTCGTCACTGTCCTCGGTCGGTGGCGGGGGAGCCCCGGCGCCACCGGCGCTGGTCAATCTGGTCGATGGATCATTCGCGAAGGGGCGCCCAACGCTCGGCTACGGCATGACCGAGACCAACGCCTACGGACCGCGAATCGAAGGCGACGATTACGTGACCAATCCGACGTCCACCGGTCGGGTCCCCACGCTGGTCATGGATGTCGAGATTCGCGACGAAGGGTTTCGCACCCTCGGGCCGAATGAAAGCGGCGAGATCTGGTTGAAGTCGCCGACGCTCATTCGCGGCTTCTGGCGAGAGCCCGAGGCAACGGCCGATGCTCTCGTCGCCGGGTGGTTGCGAACGGGCGATCTTGGTCACATCGACGACGATGGCTACCTCTACGTGGAGGACCGGGTTAAGGACATGATCATCCGTGCCGGCGAGAACGTCTATTCGGCCGAAGTCGAGGCCGCCATCTACGAACACCCGGCGGTCTACGAGGCGGCGGTCTTCGGTCTGCCGGACGAACGCCTCGGCGAAGTCGTGGCTAGCGCGGTGTACCTGAAGCCCGGTCAACACCTCACCGAGGACGAGTTGCGAGCCCACCTGCAGAAACGGCTCGCGAGTTTCAAGATCCCGACTCGGGTCATCTTCACTGACGCGCCGCTCACGAGAAACGCTGCGGGCAAGTTCTTGAAACGCGAGATGCCGGCGATCTACTTTCCCTGAGCCGAAGCGATCGCCGCCTGAGCGTATTCGGCGATGTTCATATTCTCTAAGTCGGAGAGCTCGAACCACGCGGCGTGGTCGGTCGTGCCGTGCACCTCGTGGTGGAGTTCGCCGCCCGCCAACTCCACGGTGAACAGGATTCGCACGGTGTGGATCTTGTCGCCGTTGTCGCGACGGCGTACGTCGCTGGTGACACCAAGCAGCACCGGGTGACGAACTATGAGACCGGTCTCTTCATGGAACTCTCGTAGCAACGTGTCCTCGGGCGCCTCGCCAAAGTCGATGCCGCCCCCGGGCAGCCACCACAAGGGTGGGTTATGGCGAGGATTCGAGGATCGAACGAGTGCGACGCGGCCGACGTCGATCAGGACGCCGTACGAACGGACGCTGGTGTGCTGCTTACTCATGAAATTGCTGGTGTCCCGTCTGATTGGGCCCGAAATCGACCTTCTTTTCTGGTGAAATAATAGGCGACTCCCTCATCGGCGACTTGATCGCGTGTTCCTGTCCGTGTCGTGTTCAGACTTAACCCATTGCGTCACCGGTGACGTCAGTCGGTGAGTCGTCTCGACGCCGGTCGAAGTGCTCGGCACAGCGCGGCGAACAAAAGAAGTAGTCAACGCCATCGACGCGACGTGTGGCGGCCGGAGCCGTGATGTCAACGGTCATGCCACAGATCGGATCGGCGGCGGTTGAGGTGGAGTGGCGACCGGTGCGCGCAAGGAACCAGATGGTCACCAGCAACGCTGTCGCGACGACATTCAGCGCGAGCGTCCAGCCCAAGGCAAAGCTCCCGGAGGCGAAACGGGTGTGGTGTGACGCTGGTAGCAACGACGCGACATGGAAGAGACGGTCGACGACGAGTCCGCCGGCGCTCATGACCATCCACAACAGTCCGAAGAGTCGAAGTGCGGCACGAGTGCCGTAGAAGCGGCGGTAGATGAGCAACAAAGGCAACGTCACGAGGTCGGCGAAGATGAAACTGATCACTCCACCGAAGGCGACGCCGTGTGCCCAGAGGGCGGCGGCGAGTGGAATGTTGCCGACCGAACAGACAAAGGTGATGACCGCCAGCAACGGCGCGATGATGACGTTCTCCACTACCGTCCATGCCCCGTGACCACTTAGAAAGAGATGCGTCCACCATCGATTCGGTACGTCCACCATCAAGAAGCCCGCCACGAGGAATCCCGCGAGAAGCTCTTTTCGCAACATCGTCAAATCGCCGATGGTGAATCGAGCAGCGAGAGAGTAGCTCTCCTTGTCGCGCACCCGATCTCGCCAGCTCTCGTTCGCCGCACTCATCGGAGGCGGTGAATCGCGTAGTACTCGCTCGTGAAGCTGCTCCTGGTGGCGACGAGAAAAGAAGTAGTGCGTGGTAAATGAAAGCGCCGCGATCATGAGGACACCACCGACGAGCTGCGCCGCGACGAACTGCCACCCCAGCAAGAGGTACAACACGATGCCGAGTTCGATGACCAGATTCGTGGACGCGATCATGAAGACGATCGAATTCGTCCACGACGCACCGCGCGCGAAGAGCGCGCGTGACATTGCACTGGCGGCGTAACTGCACGACGACGAGATGACGCCCAGCAACGACGCCTTGGCGACCGACGTCGCGTTCGTGCGACCCAGTTGAGCGCGCAGGCCGTCACGTGGAAGAAAGCTCTGCACGACGCCGGACAAGGTGAAGCCAAGGACCAACGGCCACCAGGTGATCCACAGCATTACCAGGGCTTCTCGAAGCCCGTGACCTACGCCATGGAAGAAGGTCGAAGTGATCACCAACTAGCGGGTCGTGGGGAAGCCCAGGTCGATCTGAGATTCTGACGGCTTTGGCCAACGGGTGGTCACGACCTTCGCGCGCGTGTAGAAGGCGAAGCCTTCGGGACCGTAGATGTGACTATGGCCGAAGAGCGAGTTCTTCCATCCGCCGAATGAATAGGCCGAGATCGGCACCGGAATTGGTACATTGATTCCGATCATCCCGACGCTCACCTCACGAGAGAAGAGTCGGGCAGCGTTGCCGTCGCGCGTGAAGATCGCCACGCCATTGCCGTACTGATTGGCGTTGATCATGGCGACGGCGTCGGCGTAGGTCGCGACACGCGACACGCTGAGGACCGGACCGAAGATTTCGTCGTCGTAGGCCTTCATTCCCGGCTCCACACCGTCGAGCAAACATGGTCCGACAAAGAAGCCGGGCTTGTCGGCCCACGAGGTACCGTCGCGTACGACGGTGATGCCGTCGCTGGGCGCCGAGGAGACGTAACCCACGACCCGGTCGCGGTGTTCCTTGGTGATGAGCGGGCCGAAGTCACTTGTGGGATCGTCACCGGGTCCGACGGTCAACTTGTCCAATCGGTCGGTGATTCGCTCGATCAAGTCCTCGGCGACGTCACCGACCGCCACCACGACGCTGATCGCCATGCATCGTTCCCCGGCCGAACCGAATCCGGCGTTGATGGCGGCGTCGGCCGCGATGTCGAGATCGGCGTCGGGCAAGACCACCATGTGATTCTTCGCACCGCCGAGTGCTTGGACGCGCTTGCCGTGCGCGGTCGCCGTCAAGTACACGTGACGCGCGACCGGCGTCGAACCGACGAAACTCACCGCGTCGATGCCGGGGTGTTCGAGCAGTTGGTTGACCGTGTCGGCGTTGCCGTGGATCACGTTGAAGACGCCGCTCGGAAGACCGGCGTCACGAAGGAGTTCGCCGAGACGTACAGATACCGAAGGGTCGCGTTCGGACGGCTTCAAGATGACGGCGTTGCCCGTGGCGATCGCGTTGGCGGTCATCCATAAAGGAACCATGATCGGGAAGTTGAAGGGCGTGATCGCTGCGACGACGCCGACCGGTTCGCGAACCGAGTGCACGTCGACCCCGTCGGCGACCTGACTGGAGAAATCGCCCTTCATGTGTTCGGTGAGTCCGCAGGCGTACTCGACGTTCTCGAGTCCACGAGCTAGTTCGCCCTTCGCGTCGGCGATCGTCTTGCCGTGCTCTTGCGTGATGAGTGCTGCGAGTTCGTCGGCGTGTGCGACGAGTAATTGGCGCAGCGTGAAGAGAATGTTCGTGCGCTGCGATAGCGTCGAGTTCCGCCAACTGTCGGCGGCCGTGCGAGCGATAGCCACCACGTCGTCGACCAGCTTCGCGTCGGCGATCGGCACATGCGCATTGACGTCACCGGTCGCGGGGTTGAAGACGAGTAGGTCACCCGCACCTTCGACGCGTTCATCGTTAATGAAATAGGGTATGGTCCTCATCGTTACCTCTTTCTCACCCGTCAATCTAACGGCTGGAAGCAAAACCGCCGTTAAGGTTCGCCTATGAGCGCCGCGCCAGAGAGTCGGTCGTTGCGTGACGCCGCTGCCGTCGATCGACTCGGTCCAGACCGCTACGGCGTCGAAGTTTCGGACCACTACACGGTGGTCGGCCGCCCGAACGGTGGCTACCTCCAGTGCCTCTTGGCCAATGCGGCGCTCGCCGCGGCGAGTGACGGACTCTCAGACCACATGCACGCCACCGCCGTCACGACGAACTTCGTGACCGCCCCGAACGTCGGCCCGGCTGAAGTTCGCACGTCGGTGCGACGGGTGGGTCGAAGCATCTCGTTCGTGCACGTCGAACTCGTCCAGGACGGGGCAGTGACATCGGAATCACTCGTGACGCTGGGCACCTTGGCCGATGACGCCGCTGTTCGGTATCTTCGCTCCGACGCGCCCGAACTGGCCCCGCTCGAACAGTGCGTGGCGCGCACGGTGGTCGAAGAGATCAAACTCATGAGCGTCGTGGACTTTCGATTGGATCCGACGGCGGCCAAGTGGTTGGACGGCGGACGTAGCGAACTTGGGGAGGTGAAGGGCTGGCTTCGTCTCAATGACGGTGCGGAGACCTGGGACGCTTGGAGTTTGCTCTTCGCCAGCGACGGCCTTCCGCCCGCTACGTTTCCGCTCGGTTCTTCAGGATGGGTGCCGACCCTGCAACTGACGTCGTACGTGCATCAGATTCCGATGGGCGAGTGGTTGCGAGCGCGCCAGTGGTGCGTGGTCATCACCGACAGCATCGTCGAAGAGCGCTGCGAGTTGTTCGACGTCCGCAACGAATTGGTGGCCACGTCAAGTCAGTTGGCGATGGTTCGCTTTCGCGCGAGCGCGTCGTGAGCACACCGCGAGTGCTCGAAGACGGTTCGCTCCACATTCGCGCTCGCCTCACGATTCCGTCGGACGAGATAACGCTTCGCGTAACGACGTCAGGTGGTCCTGGTGGTCAACACGCCAACCGGTCATTGACGCGCGTCGTCGCATCCTTCGACGTGCGTGAATCGAGCGTGCTATCGCCCGCCGATCGAGAGTTGCTACTCGACAAAATCGGTCCAGTCGTTCGAACCAGTGCCAGTCGGTTCCGCTCGCAGGGCCAGAATCGAAACGCTGCGCGCGAGCAGTTGGCGGTAAAGATTGCGCAGGCACTGACTCGGTTGCCGCCGCGGCGCGCGACCAAGCCGACGAAGGGATCGAAGGTTCGTCGAGTCGACGACAAGAAGGCGCGAAGCCGTGTGAAGGAACAACGCCGTCGTCCGACGGACGACTAGCGCACCTTGTTCAGGTGTCGGGCGATCGCTTCTAACGCCGCATGAACGAGACCATCGAGTCCCGGATCGGCGTCCTCGTGCGGACCGCGTAGTGGGGTAAGTGACGCGTAGCCGGCGACGATCAGCGCACCGTCTTCGTCGGCGTCTTCGTCGCTGACGTCACCGATGTTGGGTGTGGCGCCGCCCAGTCGCAACGTCAGCTCACCTCGTTCGCCCAGGGACTCGCGTCCGTCGGTTGGCTTCGCCGACTTCACGATTCCGGCACCGGAGATTCGTCCTCGTCGCACGCCCTTCATGTCGGCAGCCGAGAGGTTCGGAACATTCAAGTTGAAGAGCGTGCGCGACGGCGCGTTCATGAGTTCTTGGAGGACCTCGATCGCGACTTCACCGGCGGTGTCGTAGTGGACGTCTTCTCCCCATTGCACCGAGACGGCGAGACCCGAGAGGCCGAGTTGGGCGCCGGTGAGAATCGCTCCGACCGTGCCGGAGTGCAGTACGCTTCGTCCCACGTTCGCGCCGGCGTTGATTCCTGAGAGGATCAGGTCGGGCTGGAATCCGAAGCTGCCCACCGCGCCGAGGATGGCGCACAGCGCCGGCGGAGCTTCCAATGAGTACGTCCTAATCGACTCGGCGCCGGGGATCGTTCGGCGTTCGTACGTGACGTGAGGATGCGAAAAGACATCGCCGACCGCCGAGGACATGCCGGAGTAGTTGCGGTGCGGCGCCACGACGATGGCCTCGCGGACTTCGTTGGCGGGCGCCTCGCTGATCCAGCGCGCCACGTTTCGGGCCAGGACTTCGAGGCCGGGGGCGGTGACCCCATCGTCGTTGGTGATGAGGATTCTCATACGGCGTACGATAACGGGTGTACGTTACCCGCCAGTGATGAAAAGGAAAAGCGTCGAATGCTGCCATCCGGTGAACAGATCGCCATCGCCCACGGCGACGAACGGGCCGTGATCACTGAGGTGGGTGCGACGCTGCGAACCTTCGTCAAGGGCGGCCTGAGCGTGGTCGAAGGTTTCGCTGGCGAAGAGGTTCCCACGGGGGCGAGGGGACAGGTCCTCTACCCCTGGCCCAATCGGATGGGCGGTGGAGACTGGATGTTCTCAGAGCGCACTGCGCGCCCCACGATCGATGACGTCGCGCACGCCACGGCCATTCACGGACTGGTCCGCTGGCGGCCGTTTCGCATCGACTCGGTCAATCAGAATCGGTGTTCGCTCACGCTGCTCTTGCATCCGTCGCCCGAGTATCCCTTCCTCAGCGAGATCAATGTGACCTACCACCTGGGACGATTGGGCCTCACCGTGACGACGACGGTGACCAACCGCGACGACGTGCCGATCCCCTTCGGCGTGGGCTTCCATCCATACTTGGCCGTCACGACGCCCACCATCGAGGGCGCCGAACTCGAGATTCCGGCGACCCAGTACGTCGCGGTGAATGATCGCCAATTACCTACCGGGGAGATCTTGCCCGTCGCCGGGGGCAACCTTGACTTCACGAAGCGAAAGTCCGTGAACGGCCACGAACTCGACACCACCTTCACCGATCTCGTGCGCGACGATTCGGGTCTCGCGACGGTCGTGCTCGTCGACTCGACGGGTGGTGAGATCGAACTCAGTGTCGATCGAAACTTCCCGTACCTCCAGGTGTTCACCGGTGACCACCTGGAGAAGGGGCGCCGTCGCACCGCGGTCGCTGTGGAACCGATGACCTGTCCGTCGGACGCGCTGCGCAGTGGCAAGGACATCGTGGTACTCGAGCCCGGCCAACACTGGGCCGGCTCGTGGCGACTGCGACGACGGTAGCGATGAGCGAACGCGTCGTCTTGGTCACCGGTTCGACCAGTGGTATCGGCGAGGCCACGGCATTGCGCTTCGCGAATTGCGGCGACATGGTTGTCTTCAATTCTCGGTCCAGTGTCGACACCGGAGAGCGCCTCGCTGCCGCGACGCCAGATTCGATGTACGTGCAAGGCGACGTCGCCAAGAGCGACGACTGCGTGCGGCTGATTGCCGCGGTCCTCGCTCGCTACGGCCGACTCGACGTGTTGATCAATAACGCCGGCACGACCAGAGTGATTCCGCACGCAGACTTAAAGGCAGCGTCGCTCGACGTCTGGCGCGAGATCTTCGAGGTCAACGTCTTTGGCACGTGGAGTCTCTGCATCGAGGCGATGGACTCGCTTCGCGCCAGCCACGGAGCCATCGTGAACGTCTCGTCGTTGGCGGGCGTGCGACCAACCGGCTCGTCGATTCCCTACGCTGCTTCGAAGGCGGCCGTCAACCACATGACTGCGCTGCTCGCCAAGGTCGTGGGACCCGACGTTCGAGTGAACGCCGTCGCTCCAGGGCTAATCGACACGCCGTGGACCCAAGACTGGGATACGGTGCGCGGATTCGTCGATACCGTGGCTCCGCTGAAGCGAAGCGGCAAGCCCGAGGACATCGCCGAAGT
Source organism: Acidimicrobiales bacterium (assembly GCA_035532375.1). Lineage (GTDB taxonomy): Bacteria > Actinomycetota > Acidimicrobiia > Acidimicrobiales > RAAP-2 > RAAP-2. Next base: position 22,467 of record DATKRC010000117.1, on the reverse strand, counting down.
CATCGAGGCGCTCGCTTCCTCGACGTACGTCACTGGTCAGGTAGTGGTCATCGACGGCGGTCTCGGGCTCGCGACGTAGTCGGCGGCGGCACGAAGAGTCGCAAGATGCGACAGAGCAGCGCCGTCGCGGGCTGGATGAAGAGTCGGTCACGAATCGGTCGGTGCTTGACGCCGAGCAGTTCGAGTTCCCACGGCTTCATCAAAGCGAAAGAACTGCGTACGAGCAGCCAATTGACCGAACGGCGGATCGTCGTGCCTTGGACGCCGCGCACCACGAAGTCTCGAGCGAGGGCGCCGTCGGAAGTGAGGCGCAGTTCCGGGCGGAATCGCTGAATGGTCGCCTCGAGTTCGGCCACCGTGGTCGGGGGATTGACCATACCCAGATCGCGGGCCACGTGCGCCATCTCGCGCACGTACCGGTCGGCGTCGGCGTCGCTGAGTCGAATGGTCCCGTAACGACGGTACCCGGCGAGGAACATCGAAGTTTCGGCGGCGTGCACCCATGCGAGCAGGTGCGGGTCGTTCGCGTAGTAGGGAGTGCCGTCGTCGGCGACGCCTCGCACGGCTTGGTGCACCGCGAGGACACGTTCGATGGACGCGTACGCCTGGGCTCGAGTGCCGTACGTGGTGAAACCGATGAAGTTCGCTGTCTGAAGCAGTCGACCGAGGGGGTCTTCGCGATAGCGCGAGTGTTGCGCTACGCCGGCCATGGTGTACGGATGGAGCATCTGGATGAACAAGGAACCAAGTCCACCCACCAACATCGGCGGTAAGTCACCGTGAATAACGCGCGCCACGCTGTCGAGGGCGAAATAGGCCTCGTCGGGGTCGTTGCATCGCATCGGAGGATCGTTGGAAAGTCCGATTGAGCGTCGAATGTCGCGGTTTACGCGCCGTCGCAGTCGCCTCAATACTTCACTGGCCACCGTGACCGATACCTTTCATCCGCGTTCTTCATTCCCAGATTACGTTCATTGCTTTCATTTCGTGCGACGGTCTGGGACACTTGTTTCATGGCGTCCACACAACCACTTCGTCGAACGATGACCGAAGGTGAAGTTCAAACGGACGATGCCGTTGAGACCAAACGACCGTGGAACGTGATCGTCTGGAACGATCCCGTGACGCCAATGACGGTCGTCGTGGTGATCTTTCGCAAGATCTTCGGGTACTCGAACAACAAGTGCACGCAGCTGATGCTGGCCGTGCACCACGAGGGCCGAGCGCTCGTATGGTCCGGGCACCGTGAACGGGCCGAAAGCTACTGCGTCAAGTTACAGGTCGCGGGTCTACAGAGCACGATCGAACAGGACGCGTAGTGCCCGGAAGCAAGGTTTTCACCCGTCGTCGCGACGGCCGAGTCGAAGTACGGATGAATGACTATGGTCGTTCGGTCGTGCGCAGTGCCTTCGCCAACGTCTTGGCCGCTGAACGCGACCCCGACCACGAGTGGCACGTGGCGTTGACCGGTCCCATCGATCCCAGTCTCGATCAAGACAACCCCGTCTCGATGCTCGCGCGAGAGACTGAAACTTCCACCAATGCCGAGTTGGCAAGTCTCACGGTCGACGAACAGTTCCTCAATGACGCCGAGGCATGGGTGTGGCTCACGACGTTGCAGGTCGCTCTGCGTTCCACGGCACAAACCAACGGTCTGCACACCGACGAACAGTTGGCCGCGGCCGACGAACAGATGCTCAGTTACGTGCGGACGTTGCAGTCCTTACTCTTCGATCTCGCCGCCTGTTTTTAGTTTGCCGAGCGCTCTATGCGCGAGCTCGACCGACGACCTCATTGATCGACGCGACCATCTCCTCCGCGCTGGCGCCGGGTCCGAAGATCGCCGCGACACCAGCCGCTTTCAGGTCATCGAGATCGTTGTTGGGCACAATGCCGCCCACGATGACCGGGATGTCCGATCCCTGGGCCCGGAGTGCCTCGACCACCAATGGCGCCAATGTCAGATGAGCGCCTGAGAGCATCGAGAGGCCGACGACGTCGACGTCTTCTTGGATGGCTGCGCTGGCCACGGTTTCGGGGGTCTGGAAGAGCCCGGTATAGACGACCTCCATCCCGGCATCACGCAGCAGTCGCGCGACGACCTTGATGCCGCGATCGTGTCCGTCGAGACCGACCTTGGCGACCAGCACGCGAATCGTCACAGCGTCGGCAGTTCGACGTAGCGACCGAAGACCTTTTCCATCGCGTCCATCATCTCGCCGACGGTGACGTCGGCGCGCGCGGCGTTGATCAGGGCCGGCATGAGGTTCACCTCGGGATCGATCGCGTCGGTGGTCAGTGCTTCTAACGCCACGAGTACCTTTTCCTCGTCGCGGTCGCGGCGAACTTCGTTGAGGCGCCCAATCTGCTTGCGCTCGTCCTCGTTGGTGATTCGAAGAATCTCTAAGTCCGCGTCGTCGTTGCCTTCGGTGAAGTCGTTCACGCCGACCACAGTTCGCTCGCCTCGGTTGAAGGAACGCTCCAAGAGATAGGCCGACTCGGCGATTCGGCCCTGGAACCAGTTCTCTTCGATGCCCTTGATGCAGCCCTCCAGCATCGAGCCTTCACCCATAGCTGCGATCTCGGCGAAGATCGCCTCGGCCTCACGGGCCATCTCGTCGGTCAGCTCCTCGACGAACCACGATCCGCCCAAGGGATCGGCCACGTCGACGACGTTGGTCTCGTGCGCGATGACTTGTTGGGTACGCAGTGCGATGCGCGCCGCCTTCTCCGACGGCAGCGCCAGAGCTTCGTCCATGGAGTTCGTGTGCAGCGACTGGGTACCACCCAGTACTCCGGCCAGGGCTTCGATGGCCGTGCGCGCGATGTTGACCTCGGGTTGCTGAGCGGTTAAGGACACGCCGGCCGTTTGCGTGTGGAATCGAAGCTTCCAGCTGAGTTCGTTGGTGGCGCCGTAGTGGTCCTTCATCCAGGTAGCCCAGAGGCGCCGAGCCGCGCGGTACTTGGCGATCTCTTCGAAGAAGTCGATGTGGGCGTTAAAGAAGAAGGAGAGCCGAGGGGCCACCTCGTCGACGCCAAGACCAGCCTGGCGCGCCAGTTCGACGTAGGCGAAACCATTGGCCAGGGTGAAGGCCAACTCTTCGACGGCCGTGGAGCCGGCCTCGCGGATGTGATAGCCGGATACCGAGATTGAGTTCCACTTGGGCATCTCGGCGGCGGTGAAGGCGATGGTGTCGCGCACCAGTCGCATCGACTGGCGCGGAGGGAAGACGAACTCCTTTTGGGCCTGGTACTCCTTCAAGATGTCGTTTTGCAAGGTGCCGCCGAGTTGGGCGCGCGCCACACCTCTCTCTTCGGCCTGGGCGACGAAGAGCGCGAGCATGACCGCGGCCGGCGAGTTGATGGTCATGGACGTCGTGATCGTGGCGAGGTCGATGTCCTTAAAGAGGTCGCGCATATCGGACACGCTGTCGATGGCCACGCCGCAGCGCCCGACTTCGCCTAGGGCCATCGGGTCATCGGAGTCGAGTCCGAGCAACGTCGGCATGTCAAAGGCCGTCGATAACCCCTGGCCGCCCGCACTGATGATCTCCTTGAAGCGCTTGTTGGTGTCGATCGCCGTGCCGAAACCGGCGAACATCCGCATGGTCCAAAGACGCGAGCGGTACATGCTCGCATGCACACCGCGCGTGTAGGGAAAGAGTCCCGGGTATTCGCCATCGCTGGGTCCGTAGACCGGCTTCAAGGGGATTCCCGACATCGTCGTGAAAGTGGCGTCGCGCTTAGCGGACGCTTCGTAGAGTGCAAGCCACTGGTCGTAGGCCGACGGGTTCATCTGATCACCTCCGGACATTCTGTCCTGAAGTCAGCATAGGTTGGGTGCAATCGGCATAATATGGCGTGGTCACGCGCGCTTTCTCCACACTCTGCACGTAAAAGGTTTGCGATTCATCGTAGGCTTGAGACCATGTCCTTTTCAGCCCGTCGCCGTTTCTCGCTCATCTCGCTCGCCCTTGGCGCCACTCTCGTGCTCGCCGTGACGCCGATCGCAGCCCAGGCTTCGGTGAGTAATCCCACGACGAAGTCGGTGCTGAAAGCGGCCAAAACCGCCATGGGCAAGGAATCCGGTGTCCATATCCACGTTTCGACCAAGTCCGGGACCTCTAAGAGCACGGTGGTCGTCGACATCGGCGCGACCTACGGCGAAGAGACCATAACGACCGGCAAGAGCATCGTGAAGATCATCGTCACTCCGACCGACGCGTACTTGAGCGGCTCGAAGACCGGGCTCACGACGATCATGGGACTCACCGCCGCCGAACAAAAGAAGGTTGGCACGCTTTCGGTCGTGATGAAGGCCGGTACGTCGCCCTACACGAGCTTCCACTCCAATCTCACGACTGCGGTCCTCACCGGGATCTTGCCCGCGTCCAAGGGCACCAAATTCAAACTCAGCAGTGACAGCAACAAGGACTATCAACTTACGTGGAGTGCGGCGGCGACCAGTACCGCCTCCGCCATGAAGAGCGTCTTGACGATCTCCTCGGGATCGAAGACCCTACCGATCAAAGAGGTCATCACGGGAACCACCGGTGGCGGAACCACGAAGTTCTCCAAGTGGGGCGAGCACGTGGTCGAGCAGGCTCCGGCGAAGGCGGACACCGTCGCCTACGCGAAGGTCATTGGCTGATTCGATTCGTCGCCTTGACCGAGCCACTGAGCGTCACTGAATTCTCGTAATTCGAGCGGATCCATCTTGCTCAGTTCACTCTGTTGGAAAATTGAAAAAGAACACGACCTTGACGACGTTCTTGGGATAGTGCGTAAATTTCTCGTGCGATACGACGCCGGACATCACCCGGTTTGCTGACGCCGATGCATTCATGAGTGGATCGGCGCAGTTTTGATTCCACCACGTATTGAGAAGTTTGCCCTCGCTGGTCATCTTCTTTCCGGTGCCTCCGAAAAAGGCGGTGAAGTCGGCACGCGGCACATATGGTCCGGTTTCCGTCAACACCTTTTGGTATGCCCGGTAGACCGTCTTTTCATTAGGAGTAATGGCTCGATAGGAGTGGAACGACTTGTCGACGAATCTTGTGAGTCCATACATGTGATGGCAGTAGCGGCCGGTTGAACTCCACGGTCCGGCCCCGAAGGGATATTCGACGTCGGCCACAACTTTGCCCGGACCTATGACGACAACAACGGCGACCAGCACGATGACGATCGCAATCAGATACTTAACGATGGCCCGCATGGCCTGAAACTAGACCTCGAAGTGGACCATTGTTCGATTTTTGCGAAAGTGCCTGGTAGACCTCGAAGTGTGCAGCTATTCGCTGATCGAAAAGACGCAGGACGTCGCCTAGGGGAGCGACTCGCCGAGATTCTCGGCGACCAGAAAGTTGTGCTGATTGGCCTCCCACGCGGTGGCGTACCGGTGGCCTACGAAGTCGCTCGCATTCTGCACGCTCCCTTGGACTTCATCATGGTTCGAAAGGTCGGCGTTCCTTGGCAGCCCGAAGTCGCGATGGGTGCACTGGGTGAGGACGATGTGTTGGTAGTGGAGCCCGACACGGTCAAAATCTCGAACGTTTCAGGTCCGGAGTTTCAGCGGGCCGTGACCGCCGAACGCAAGGAACTACGTCGGCGGCTTCGAACCTATCGTGGGCGTCGACCTCCGATGCGACTCGAGGGCCAAGTGGTCGTCATCGTCGACGATGGTCTCGCGACTGGCGCTACGGCACAAGCGGCGTGCGAAGTCGCTCGCGCCCGTGGCGCAAATCGCGTCATCGTGGCCGTTCCCATCTCGAGTGATGGAGCGGCGACTCGAATAGAACATGTCGCCGATGAGTTGGTGACCTTGCGGCGCGTCGGTGGACCGTTCGCGGTCGGTCAGTGGTACGAAGACTTCGCAGCGACTTCGGATGAAGAGGTCATCGAAGATTTGAAATCGATGCCAGCCGATGGATCCCGAGACGGTCCGTCGAGCTAATGGTAAGGACGTTGTTCACCGGCTTCCACTCGCACGGCTAGATGGTTCTCCGTCGGCGGTAGTGGGCACGTAGCGAAGTCGGTGTAAGCGCACGGTGGATTCGTCGCACGATTGAAATCGATTGTTACGGTTCCGTCGGGGCCGGGGGCATTCACGGTGAGGAATCGGCACGCCGCGTACGTCGTCGTCGCAGACGTCTGGTCGATGAAGACGATGAAGAGTTCGTCGGGTTCTTCGCCGTTGAACGCGATGAGTCGAAGGGATTGTCCCGCAAGGCTGAACTCAATCTCGCCCGGGGACTCATAGATGTGCTCCAGGCCCTCAACGGTCGCGCCCACCGTGATTGAACGAGGCACGTCGTAGGTGATCATCTTTCCTGTGACGACCCAGGCCGTGCTCGCTGGATATGAAGGAGTCCCGCCGTAACTGGTGCGAACGGGATTATCGGGATGGCGTGGCCGAATCATGAAGTGGCCGTCGCGGCGTGACACTTCCACCACCGCGTCGCCGAAACTCGCCAGTTCGCCGTTTTCGTCAACGTATTCGAAGGTGTGTTCTGCTTCAACGCGAACACCGTCCACGATGAGTTCCTCGCCGCGGCCAAGCTGTACCTGGACGTCGTGGGCGTTGCTCGACCACGCCCCGGGTACATCGTCAAAGCGCTGGGCTTCATCGTCCAACCAATGCAGGCCGGTGATCGCGAGGAATCCAAGAGGTCTCGCGCGTCGAAGTTCGTGGTCTCGATGCCAACTCTCCCAATCGTCAACAAAGGCACTTTGGGGTTGGATGTTCCGCATCTGCTTCGAGTGTAGGTACCGGGCCATCGCGATCAGCCTGGCGCTGGACGCGTCTTCATTATGACGAACGATCTCAAAGCCGTTTGTTCAAAACTGATCAGATCAGAGATGGAAGGGGCCAACCATCGATGGAGCCCTCTTCGCTCCGGCCAGTGGCGCAAGGTGCAAAAGGTTCTCCGTCGTTCGAAGAAGTGAGTAGTGCGTGAACTTGGCACCAACCCGAAGGCCCCGCGGCGTGCTTGGGGAAATGACCAAGGTCGGAACCTGATTCGATGCGTCCAAATCGTTCTCGTCGAAAGTGATGAAGAGGACGAGCGAGCGCGATTGATACTGCGGGCTTTGCACGATGAGCGAGACGAAGCGCTTGAGCCACGAGTCGCCATCGGCGACCGGGCAGCTGTGCATGTCATGGCAGACGTTGGGAACGATCATGGTGAATTCAGCGCTGAGATTGAGCGGAGTCGTCAAGGGAACGTCATTTCGTTGGCAAGCCGGGGCAATGTTCGTGTAATAGACCGCTGGATTGTGGCGCGCGGCATAGACACCACTCGTGACATGATCACAGCGGCCGGGCATGGACTCAGCCAGTGTGCGCCATTTCGATCCCAACTCGGAGAAGATGCTCGGCACCGCGAGACGATGCGTACTTGGTTCACCGTCGTCGGCGATGCTTTGGGTCGACCCCGACGTCAGTGCGACGTAGTTCGGCAGACTCGGGTGTGAGATGGCGAAGTAGTTCGTCGCCAACGCGCAGCGATTACTGAGTTCGTTGAAATACGGAGCGTTGGGCGATCCGACCACCGAGTAGCCTTGATTTTCGAGCAGTATCCACACCACGTGGGTGTACGTGGTCGAATGTACCGCGCCGCACGGCGCGCTCGCGGAGATCTTCGGCGGCGTCGACGCACCGCTCAGGGAAACCGAAAATGAACAAAGCAATGCGGTCGCCAGGGCGACGCGCATCAGTCGGCGAACAGACATCGCTCTCGTGCGTTTCGGAGTGACAATCGATCATTCACGTTTATAGGGTACGCCGACAGTGGATCCAATAGAGGTGCACCGTCGAGTTGAAGCGACCCTCTATTGTCAGACTATGTTCGTTGTTCATTGAGAGAAGGATGCCGTGTCCCAAAATGTGGTTGAGGCAAATTTGTACGTCGACGGTGAGTACGTCGAAGGTCATGGACCGGAGCGCTACGAGGTAATCAGTCCGGTTACCGGAAAGAAAATCGGCTCCGTTCCTATTCCGGTTGCGACCGACATCGACGCCGCAGTGGAGGCGGCGAATCGGGCCCAGCAAAAGTGGGCTCAGGTCAACGTGTGGGAGCGCGCCAAGGTTTGTCACGCGATTGGCGACGCCATCACCGCACGACGCGACGTGCTCGCGCGCCTCCAGACCCTCGAGCAAGGCAAGCCGCTCACCGAGTCTCTGGCCGACGTGGATGAGTCAGCGACACTCTTTCATCTTCATGCCGAGGATGCGGTGAGGATGACCGGCGAGACAATCGCGTCCACCGATTCGCACAAGCGGATGTGGACGTTTTACCGTCCGGTCGGCACGTGGGCCATTATCACTCCCTGGAATTTCCCGCTACTCATGTTCGCGGAATTCGCCGCTCCGGGACTGGCGACGGGGAATTCACTCGTTGTAAAACCGCCCGCGCACACCGCCTTCACGGTGCTCGCCGCGATGGAGGTCCTGCGAGAGGTCGGCTTGCCCGACGGTCTCGTGAACATCTTGCCGGGCGAAGGGGCGACCGGACACGCCATGGTCACGCATCCGGGGATTGACGCGATTGGATTCATCGGATCTTCCGCGACCGGAGAGAAGATTCAATCAGCCGCGGGGCTAAAGCGTTCGATCATGGAGTGCTCGGGTAACGGCCCCTTGATCGTGCTGGACGACGCCGACCTTGCGGCGGCTGCGGCGGCCGCCGTCTACGGCGCCTACACGTGTTCCGGTCAGGTCTGCTGCGCGACCGAGCGTGTGCTCGTGCACGAGCGTGCACACGATGCATTCGTCGAGGAGGTACTGTCGGCAGCCGATCAAGTTCGTCTTGGTGATCCCTTCGAACCGACGACGACGCTCGGACCACTCAATAATGAACCGGTGGCAGCGAAAATGGACCGTCACGTGGCCGACGGGGTAGAGCGCGGCGCCCAGTTATTGCGGGGAGGGCGTCGCGCACCGGATCGACCCACCAATCTCTTCTACGAATTCACCGTTGTTGACCAGGTGCCGCTGGAGAGTCTGCTCAGTCGAGAGGAGTCCTTCGGACCAGTGGTACCGATCATCACCGCGGGTTCGGACGACGAGTTGTTGCGGGCAGCGAACGCCGACCGTCTCGGTCTTCAGGCGGCCGTGTTCACGCGTGACATCGCCAGGGCCTATCGATTCGTCGAGGAACTAGCCGCCGGGCAAGTGGTGGTGAACGACAGCACTTGCTGGTGGGACATCAACATGCCCTTTGGCGGAGCCGGAGGTCGGAGCACCGGCTGGGGTCGCATTGGAGGCAAGCAGACCCTCATCGGAATGACCGATTTGCGCACTGGCGCAATCACCATCTGAGGTTGGGACGTCAATGCGTCGGGCGTGGAGCAAGCGATCCGGAAAGCTTAAGTATTGGTCAGCGTCGTTCACGCGCTGTCCCTGAGTGAAACCAAGTCACTTCGCACCGACCAAGTCGTCACGCGAACGACTCACCGAATCGCCTCCTAGGAGCAACGACGCCAGCAAGGATGGCGGTGACTGCACTCAGAGCGACAATGACGCCCAATGCGGCGGGATGTCCGATCGCGCCCGCAATCGCGCCGATCAGCGGCCGGCCGATGGGCACGCCGAGGTAACCGAATGAATTGACGGTGGCCACCGCCGGGCCGGGTCCTTCAAGTTGCGACGAACAGTGAAGACGATTGGAACTACGAACGACATTCCAAGACCGAGCAAGACGAAACCGACCGTCGCCACGGCCACTTGCCCGACGATCAAAGCGCCAGCAAATCCAACCGCCGCAATGGCGGCAGAGAAGCGAACGAGGCGGACCGGCCCTATTCGTTCAGCCGTGCGGTCCCCGGCGAGGCGGCCAAGGGCCATTGCGCTAGAACGCGGTGTACGCGACGGCGGCGAGCCCCACTCCGGCCTTTAGCGAAGAGTGCGTAGTTCTTCCTCGATGTCGCCTCGGGACCCTTCTACGGATTCAACCGTCCGGAGCCGACGGTGTTTGAAGGCGTCATCCGAAACTGGTGGCGTCAGGGAATGGGTCACGCGAGTTGGCGTGCGTGACACGCTCGGCCGATGTGCTTAGGGACCTAAGCGTCGATACCAGAGCCGCCAGGGAGTCGAACTTCCTCAACATCAACGTCGTCAACAACATCTACGCGGGAACGTTATTCGCCAACGGCGAGACCAATTTGGGTGTTGTGAGCGGTAGCCCGATTACCTACATCGGCACCTTCACCTTCGACGGCGTGGGCGTCAGTGGGCTGAGCGTCGACATGAACATTTACACCGGTGCCGGGTGCACAGGCCCAGAGTACAGCGGTTTTCCACTGCTTAGCGTCGCCGTAACCAATGGCTCGGGCAACTACACGTGGGGGCTGCCTGACACGCGAACCAACTCGGGGCCGACCGGAACCTTTTACCTGGAGACTTCTTCAGCTGGAAGGTATCTGTCCAATTGCATCACTGTCACGGTGAGTTGAGCGCCTGCCAAGCCTTTGAGTTTGAACGACGGAGGTCCGGAGTTATCCGGGCCTCCGTCGGTTGTAGGAAACGCATGCTGCGGCGTGCTCTTCGATTCGAGGGCATCTGCGCCTTAGAACTGGCTGTAGTGCACGTTGCAGGATTTTCCGTTAGCCAACGTGATTCGAAAGACGTGGATGCCCCTTGGTGTTCCTGGTCGCACGCTCACGCGTACCGTCAAACGTTTCCCCGTGTCGTGAATCACGCGTGCCGTGGTGCGTCGACCCATGTTGCTGATGATCCTCGGTCGCCCGAAGAAGCCGGTTCCGATGATGATCACGTTGACGGTTCGACCGGTCCAAGCGCCGCCGACCACCCTCCTTGCGCGGAGGGGAACCTTGGACTGAGCCGAAATCACGAGTGAGCCCGCGACGTAGTTGTACGTGGTTGCGTAGAGGTGCTGATCGGCGCTGGGCGTCACGGCCACCGTCGCGTTCGCGGGCAGTGCGAGGTACGTGCCCACGGCCGACGGTGCGATGGTCGACGTCGCGTAGACCGTCGGAGCGACGCCGGTGTAGGTGAAGGCGTCCTTGGTGACGGTGGCCCGATCGGCCGCCGTGAGCCCGGATACCACTGCCACGATGCGAACAGGTTGACCAACGGTCACGTTGGTCGCTCTCGCCGTGATTGTGAGCACGCCGGGTGTGATGACGCCAGAATGAGCACCCTCGGCGGACGTGAGGTAGTCCGTGCCATTACCCACGGAGGTGATTGTCGCGTAGTAGGTGTCGCCCGGGGTCAGACCGGTAACGATCTCCGTGCCGGTGGTGTTGCCGATGACGGCCTTCACAAGTGAGCCGTCCTTCGCTAATCGAATGGTGACGGTGCTCGATTTGGCGTTGACGTTGGGCACGAATTTGACGACGATCGAACTCGGCGAAACGAGCGAGACCGACGGTGCGGCCGGCGTGGCCAAGGTCTCGGTCACCGTGATGATCGGCGACTTGGCGAGGGGGCTCTCCGTTCCGCCCGAGGTTGACTTCTCCGTCGTGACCCACGTCGCGGCGCCGACACTCGATGTTGCAGTCGCGCCCGGCCCTTTGGCGGACATGTCGCCGTATTTAATGGTGAGGGTGGCGCCGGCGGCCAGGGTGACACCGAGCACGATGATGGTCTGACCGTCGATCGAGACCGTACCGGTGCTCGCCATCGTGTAGCCCGCGGAGGTTCCCGTCGTTGAGGGAGCCGACCAGCCCGCAGGGACCGTTAGGTGGACGCCGCCACTCGACACGCCACCGGCGGCGGCGGTGTACTTGAAGGTGATGACGTGGCCGGTCGAGCCATAAGGGACACTCGTGGTCTTCGTTGTTATGGTCCCCGTGCCGTCCGCCGCCGCGGCACTCGCCGGGCCCGCGACTCCGAGAACCAGTCCCGACGCCATGAGAATTAGCGGGAGCAGCGACTGGCCAAGCGTGCGAAGCACCTTTGGACGAGGGTTCGTTGGTTCCATGATCGGACCTCCAAATGTTCTAAATATCGTCGATCTGACGATCTCCTTCGATTGCTTCATTCGCCGACAGTCCCTCGAGAGTCTGTGCCATCGAGGGTCGTTCGTCGGTCCTGTCGGCCATTGGGTCGAGCGACGGATAACGTTCGCTCCTCAACTGCGGTCGAAGAATGGGTGCTTCAGTGATCGCTCCAACCTCCCAATCAGTCCCTTCTGGTGCAGGACTGCGCTTACTCGTGCAACTGCCCAGGATGCCAGACCACAGCGACGAGGGCTACTCGCTCGGGAGCCGTCTCGAGAGTTATCTTCACGAACCGGTTTCCATCGCAGCGACAGGAAATCACCGTGAGAACCCTCGTTGTTGAGACAAAACTCATCCTACGGTTGGTGCCGGACGAAAAAACCGGCAGCAAGGTGAGGTCTCAGATGATTCTCAATATTAGACCAATGAAATCGGGGGTTGCGTCCGTGACAAGCGACCACATGGTGGAACCGCCACGGCCGGGGGCGTAACCTCCGTGCCTCGAAAGCGCCCGTCCGCTATGTCTCTTTGCCGTCGCCGACCAGTCTGGAGATGAAGAGACGAGTCCTGTCGGTTTTTGGGTTGAGGAGTACTTCCTCCGGTCGGCCCCGTTCGACGATGACTCCGTCATCCACGAAAACCACCGTATTGGCGACCTCTCGAGCAAACTGCAACTCATGCGTTACCACGACCATAGTCATGCCCTCCTCCGCGAGATCGCGCATTACCTTTAGTACCTCTCCAACGAGTTCTGGATCTAGGGCCGACGTAGGCTCGTCAAAGAGTATGAGCATCGGGCTCATTGCCAACGCACGCTCGATGGCGACTCTCTGTTGTTGTCCGCCCGAGAGTTCACGCGCGAACGAGTCCCTACGATTGGAAAGACCGACACTCGCTAACATCTTCATCCCAATCTCGTCCGCCTCGGTCTTTGGTGTGCCGACCGGGCTACAAAGATGGAAGATTCTCAAAGTCGCTTTATGTCGAGGTCGTTTACGGTGCCAAGTCGAACAGTTTTAGATCGTCCGAATGAGACCTTTTACCTGTGCGGCAGTCTCCGGTGTCATTTCCATTTCAGGGTGAGCGGTTGAAGCGTGTATTTGGACGTGCTGCATTAGTTCGTCCTCAGTTGCCGTGGTGACTGTAAAGGCACAGTCGCTTCCGGTGTCCGCGCATGCGAGCGAGTAGGCCATATTGAACTCCTTGAAGGTTGTTTGAAGCGGAGATCCCAGTATCGTTGCCGACCGTCCGATTAGCAAGAGAACTTGAATCGCGACGGGTTTGGCGTTGAGCGATATTCCTCTAAATCCGCGTAGTACGCAATACTTCCGCCTTCCAGTGCAGATTGTCCGCGACGTCAAGCCGTCGCGCGCAAGTCATGGGTACATTGTGGCGTGCCCGAATTGCCTGAGATGCAGGCTTTATCTGAACGACTCGACGCGCTGCTCGCGGGCACCACCTTGCTCCGGGCCGACCTACTCGGATTCTCATCCCTCAAGACGTACACGCCCACGCCCGACTCCGTGCTGCAACACCGACTCGTATGCGTTCATAGGAGGGCTAAGTATCTGGTGTGGGAGTTCGATGACGGAATCCGTATCGTGTTGCACCTATCTCAAGCTGGGCGTTTAGACATTGAGCAACCACCGAAGCAGACTCGGTCCCGCGGCTCAGCAGTGCGCTTCGTGTTCGGTCGAGAGCCTTCGGGAATCGAGTGGTCGAGTGTCGGCGTACTCGTGCGCGAATATGGCACTCACCGAAAGGTCTCGTGGTGGGTGCTCCCGCCTGATGATGATGGCCCGCTCACAGGGCTTGGGCCCGAACCGGGAAAAGAAGAGTTTGCTGAACTTATTCGTACGAGTGCTTCGAAGCGTCATCTGACCACCGACCTGCGCGATCAACACGTGATGTCAGGCATCGGGCGCGGCTGGGGCGACGACATTTTGCACCGCGCCCATCTGTCGCCCTTCGCCTCGCTTGGTTCGTTGACGCCCGAGCAGCGCGAGTCGTTGCTGAGTGCCGCTCTCAGCGTGTTGAACGAAGCCCTCGAACTCGAGCGAACTCGCAAGGGCGGTCTATCGGAGGCCAAGCTTGGCGGCCGATTCAAAGTGCATGGTCGCGCTGAAGAATTTTGTCCTGCCAAGTGTGGCGATACATTGCGTCGCGTGTCTTTTGAGTCCTACGAGATGACGTACTGTCCCACGTGCCAGACGGGCGGACGACAACTCAAAGACCGTCGCTTGTCTCGTTTACTCAAATAGAAGAGCGGCTCGAGGCCACGGACTTGGCGCTAGCGGGAACTTGAACCCGGATCCTCTTGATGAAGAGAGATTATTCGTTTGTCTCATGAGGATGTGATTGATAATGCGGCGTGTCTCAAAGGATGCGGCTTTGAAGGACTCATCCGATCGAGAGCGTGCTGGTGGTAGTCGGCAACGTGGTCGACGTCGTGGTCGACGTCGTGGTCGAAGTCGAAGTCGAAGTCGAAGTCGTGGTCGTGGTCGTGGTCGAAGTCGTTGGGGTGGTAGTTGTCGGGATTGTGGCTTTGTAGCTCGCGAGGTCTCTGAGGTAATGCGCCTTCGCCTTAAGGTAGGCCGCCACGATCGTTGGCCACTTCGCCCAGTCACTTTCAAGTTGCGACACGGCAGACGCCACGCGTGTGCTGACGGCCCCGGCGCTTGAAGTGGACGTCGGCGGCACCATTGCGGTGAAAGACCAGCCACAGCCTGGTCCTACCGTGTCGGCCGCCAGTGTTTTGAACGTGGTCGTGAGTGGAACGGTCGGCACGATTGGCGCAGTGGGGGCGCTGGTAATAGAACCGGCCGGTGGTGGCTTGACGACCGGTAGCGCGTCGTTCAGCAAGTTGAGGTCGGGACGAGCGATTTGTGATGGCGGGGAGACGACGACCGTCGTCGCGTAGGGCCGGTAGTCGGGTCGGGTGGGATTTCGCGAGGAAGCCACGACGGGCGCGTTCTCGTTGACGCAGACGGACGTCATCGCGGGAGCGAGCTGCGCGTCGATCGCGGCCCCTAGCGCCATCGTCGCGGTCGAGGCATCCTGATAATTGTTCGGGAACGCGTAGAGCGATATGACGACGTCACCACGGCGAAACGTCACTTGGAGAATGGATGAACCTGACACGTTGGCGCTGCTCGCTTCGAATCCGTTCAGTCCTGAAGGTGCTGTCGTCTGCACATAGTCTCCGAAGCAACTGAACGTGCTGGACAGCGTGTTGGCAACGACGAGTCCACCGAGGCCGGCACCGTAGACGTCAATGTCGACGACGACCTTGAGCGAAGAGGAAGAGAGCGTGAGCGAACGAGTGATCTGCGCCACGGGAATGGTGGACGTGGCGCAACCGGCGAGCAGCGGATCGGTCGTGGCGTAGGACGGATCCGTTGCGACGTAGCCAGACAGGCGGTGCAAGCTGGCTACCAGTGTTGCGACGAGGGACGCCGCCGGCGAAGCGTCGAGAGCAGGGCGAACGACAGGCGGGTCCGTCGTCGTCGTCGTAGTGGTCGCAGGACCTGGCGCGACAGGGGTCAGCCACGTGCCCGACGCGGCCAGCGCGACGGTGAGTGCGAGTACTAAGGCGAAAGCACAGGTGAGGGCCACGACGAATAGGCGAGCAATCCAATGCCGTATTGAGCGAAGAGTCGATCTCATCGCGCTCACGGTACCGGTGTCGAGTAGGAGGTCAGCGTTACCCGATCACCGGGTAACACCGGCGTGCCCGCTCGTGGATTCGTGACGCCCGCTACTCCCGATGTCGGCCCGGTAACGACGAGGCCGAGTGCCACGAGCAGCGCCCGGGCGTTGGATATTGAAAGGTCCGCCACGTCGGGGACCACCTCGGATGATTTCGCTAAATAGATCTCGGTAGGGGGAGCAATCAGGAAGTCGGGCTGTCCCTGGAGGATTGACGTCATCGCCGTCTTGAACATCTCAGCGGGCAACGTCCCTCCGTACACCGCGGGGACGCCGGCGACGTCGTACAGGGGATAGGTAATCCCCCGAGGGTCACCCATCCACACGGCCATCGCGGTGTCTGGGGTGTAGCCGTCAAACCACGCCGAACCGAAGTTGCCCGTCGTACCGGTCTTGCCGGCCACCTGGTGACCGGGAACGGCCGCGGCGATGCCTGTGCCTGATGTCACCACTCCGGCCAATAAGGAGGTGACGGTGTCGGCCACGGCGGGAGAGATTGCCTGGGTGCACTGGGGCGTGACGGTGAGCGAGGTGCCATTGGCCAGAGTGATCTCCGCGACAGCGTTGGGCGTACAGTGCAGTCCGTGAGCGGCGAGCGTCGCATAGGCGCCGGCCATCTGAATAGCGGTGAAACCTCGCGCGCCGAGGGTGAGACTGCCCTCCATCGCGGTGACCGCGTTCGGTCCCGCGAGTGGCAGGTCGGTGAGTCCCATGGCGCGCGCGGTCCTCGCGATGGCGAGTACGCCGACCTTCTCTTCCAGTTGGACGAAGGCGGTATTGACCGACCCGTCGGTGGCCTCCGCGATCGTCAAGTTGGTCCCGTCGGATGGTTCGGCGTTGGCGAAGTAGCCAATGGGCGGGTTGTCCAAGACCGCGGAGTGATAGGTGGCTCCCGCAGGGAGCGTCGTCGTCAGTGGTATGCCTTCGCCGAGTGCCGCCGACAACGTGAACGCCTTGAAGGTTGATCCGACCGGCGAGGGTGAGTTGGCGTAGTTGAGCGTGGTCTGGTTCTCTTTCGTGTCCAGTCCGTAAACACGATTCTGCGCCATCGCGGTGATGGCGCCGGTCCCCGGAGTCTCGACGACGATCGCGTCACCCACTCGGTTGGTGGTATTGACGATGGAGACGGCCGCGGTCTCGGCCGCGGCCTGTTGGGACGGCACGAGCGTCGTACGGATGGTGAGGCCGCCTCTTTCCAGGGTGGCGACGCGTTCGGCCCGCGTGGCGCCGAGAGCGGGCAGCGATGCGAGCTCGCTCGATACCCAGTCGCAGAAATAAGGGACTTTCGAGGCCGGGCAACCGGTCGTGGGCTGCGACGGCTTGAGGCCTAACGGTAATGCGATTGCTGCTTGCTCCTGAGGAAGCGTGATCTGATGGTTGGCGTAGGTGGTGTGGAGCACTTGATCGCGCATGGTTCGCGCGAGCGTCGGATTCGTGAGCGGATCGTACTGGCTCGGCGACTGGACGAGTGCGACGAGCATCGCCGACTGTTGGAGGTCCAGTTGGCGAGCGGTGATGGAGTAATAGCGCTCGGCTGCGGCCTCGATGCCGTAGGCCCGCGCGCCGAAGTAGACAGTGTTGAGGTAGCCATCAAGGATCTGATCCTTGGTGAGTTCGCGGGTGAGTTGGCGCGCGTACACGATTTCGTTCACCTTGCGCTGTATCGTGTCGACCGAAGCGGCAGCGCCTTGTTGCAGTTCAAGGATGTTTTTCACGTACTGCTGGGTGATCGTGGAAGCTCCTTGAATCGGCCGTCCTTCGAGGTTGGCGAGCACCGCGCGAACCATGCTTCGCACGTCGATGCCGTCGTTGGTGAAGAAGGTTCGGTCCTCTGAGGAGAGCAGCACCTTCACCATGATCGGTGCGACGGCGTTGAGCCCGACTGGAACTCGGTCCTCTGAGGTGAACGTTGCGATCACGGAACCATTCGCGGCGAGGAGCCTCGAGTACAGGGGGAGGGGTGGAATAACGAGCGGGGGAAGTCCGGTCACCATCGCGTCAAGGTTCGCGGCACCGACGATCATCGTCGAACTGACGGTGGGCACGTAGACCGCCGAAAAGAAGAGCAAGATTGTCGTGCTGACGAGCACGAGCAATGGCGCGGCTCGGCGTGACGGGCGCAGTCGATGAAGGAGTCGACGTGGCACGCTGCTACCCGAGATTTTCGGGCCAGCTCTTGAGCGCCGGTTCGAAGAAGTTACGTCCCCTAACTGCATTGGTTCGAGTTCGTCCTCCCGTCTCGCTGAAAATTGCGTCATCAAAGTCGGCCTTGAGCTCCACCATCGCGAGGGGTTCGCGCTCGAGCGTGCCGGTCTGCACCAAAGTAATGACCTCGTACTTTGCGGCGGTGCCATCGATTCGGTGCACGCGGTTGCCTCACTGCTCAAGGGTCGTGGACCTTCATGGTAGGCCAAGGTTGATTATGTTCGTGCACCACTTTCCGTGTTCGAGTGCTTCAGACCCTGCGTCGGTCCAGGTCACCGAAAGACCAAGATTCGTGTTGGTTCGTGGCGAGTTTCCATTTAGTGCGAACGTTGGGAACCGTGAGCAAGAAATGACTGCTTGGAAAATTAACCTGGGGCGCCGGTTGGGACTCGGACCCGGAACCTGTTGATTAAGAGCGAGTTTCGAATCGTTCCGATGAGTTGAACTGGTCGATTGTGTTCCGATTCTTCACGCAAACATGTTGTCCGAAACTGGTGGCTTCAAGGGATGACGGGCAGCGTCAATGCCCGTTACGTATGCATCAAGGCGTTTTCGGAAACCGACCAGACGGAGGACCTCAAAGCCATCGACGCTCCGACCTTGGTGGTGCACGGCGACGACGACCAGGTCGCACCGATCGCCGACGCTTTGTTGTTGACGATCAAGCTGCTCAAGAAGGGACGCTCAAGGTGTATCCGGGGCTTCCCACACGGTGTGTGCACCATGTGCACGTCGGTTCCGCGACACGAACTCACGCGCTGGATCCTCCATTTGAATCCGCAAAGATCATGTCGTTCTACAACCAACAGGAAGAGCAGTATTAGGAGTTCTCGCCGCCCCGGCAATGACGGGAGTTACTTCTTGGCCGCCTCGTAGTAGGGATTGGTGCCCGCCGCGTGGTCAGTGACATCGATGATCCGAGTGATCTCCGCGACCGACTCGCGAAGGGCCACTTCAATCCCTTGGCTCAAGGTCACCGCTGCCATGCCACAGCCCGCGCATCCACCGCTCAGGCGGAGATAGGCGGTGTCACCTTCCACCGCGACCAGGTCGGCCCGACCACCGTGGGCCGCAATGCTGGGGTTGATCTGTTGCTCGAGGACCTGCATGACCCTTTGTGCGACGTCGCCGCTGAGGTCGACCGGCGGTGCGGCCATTGCCGGGCTCTTGCCGGCGGGGCGGGGTGGCTGATTGGGGTTCTCGATAAACATCGCGCCCTGTTCGGCGTCGGGTCTGACGTCGATGACCGAGCCGCGAATCTTGGTGATGCTGTCAGCTGGCACCACTATCGTGAGCCCGTCACGTTCCTCGGACCAGTCATCGGGACTGGCGTCGCCGATCGCCTGGAAGTAGATGCCGTAGGTGTACGCGTCTTTGCTTGAACCAGTGACTTCGATCCAGAGGGCCAGTGACTCCTCATCCGCCTCGCTCGAACGTAGTTCCAGGACCATCGCCAGCGCTGCGTCCGTCGCCCGCATGACCTCCGCGCCACCTGAATCGCTGCGGGTCATGGTGCCTCGTCTCGAGCTCGTCAGTTGCGGCCATCATAAAGGGGTGACCCGGATCCTGTTGCTGCTACCCACCGCCACCTACCGAGCCCCGGACTTTCTTGCCGCCGCCGCTGATCTAGGAGTCCACGTCGTGGTTGGATCCGAACATCGTCAAGCCCTGTCCGGCTTCATGGGCGACCGAGCCGTGTTGGTTCCCCTGACCGATGTCGTGGCTGCGGTTGACGCCATCGTGGCTCTGCACCGCCGAAGCCCGCTCGACGCGGTATTAGCCGTCGACGACCAGGGAGTGGCGATTGCCTCTGTTGCTGCCGCCAGGTTGGGACTGCGCCACAATCCGCCCGACGCAGTTGCTGCCACGAGGGACAAGGCGATCATGCGCGCGCGTCTGCGAGCCGCCTCGCTACGCCAGCCCAAGTACCGAGTTGTGCCGCCCGGTGGCGACGTCGTCGCGGCCGCGGCGCAGGTTGGGTACCCGTGTGTGGTCAAGCCGGTGTCGCGCTCAGCCAGCCAAGGGGTCATTCGAGTAAACGACGCCACCGAAGCCGACGTGGCGGGCTCGCGTATTCGCGCCATCATTGCGAACTGCCCCGAACCCCTGCTGGTCGAGCGCTTCGTGCCCGGAGACGAGGTCGCTCTAGAGGGTTTACTCACGGAGGGACGCCTGGAGGTACTGGCGGTCTTCGACAAGCCCGATCCTCTCGACGGCCCCTTCTTCGAAGAGACGATCTACGTCACGCCGTCGCGCCAACCTTCCGCGATCCTCGACGAGATCGAAACGATCGTCGCTCAGGCAGCCGCGGCGTTGGGTCTCCGCGAAGGCCCGGTCCACGTTGAGCTGCGCATTGGACCCGGTGGCGTCGTGACCATACTCGAACTGGCAGCTCGGTCCATCGGAGGCTTGTGCGCGCGGGCTCTGCGATTCGGAGCGGGGGTGAGCCTCGAAGAGGTGATCATTCGTCACGCTCTCGACATGGGACTCAGCAGCCTCACTCGCGAAGCACAGGCGTCGGGCGTGATGATGCTCCCGATCCGCGCGGCCGGAGTGCTCGATCACGTGTTAGGACAGCAGCGCGCCCTCGCCATCGAAGGCGTGGTTGGTCTCGACATCAGTATTGCGTCGGGGCGCTCGGTGGTGCCGCTGCCCGAAGGCGATCGCTACCTAGGATTCATCTTCGCCCGTGGACCGACGCCACAATTCGTTGAAACGGCCCTTCGACGGGCCGAGGCGTGCCTCGAGGTGCGACTGCGCTGACCCACGCAAGGGGCTCAATGGATGGAGTGTTCGACGAATGGTCGAAAGTCAGACCAGGCGCGTCTCCACCACAGTTGCATAAGTCTCCGGTCGAAGGCCAGGTTGGGGTAGGTATAGTTTTCGCGACGCCGGGGTGATCGCATCCGGCGGTGACGACGTCGGCGATAGCGCAAGGAGCTCAAACTATGACTTCGCATGGAAGTGATGTCGACCGCACGGCCGAGTGGGAAGACCTCCGGGTTCGCTACCTGCGACCGATGGGGCAACGGCCGATTTCGACCGCTCGGGGCCTCCACCACTTCGCGATGGTGTCGAGCGACGTCTCGCGGACCATCACCTTCTACCAGGACCTGCTCGGGTTCCCCCTGGCCGAATTGTTCGAGAACCGGGATTACCGGGGCTCTACCCATTTCTTTTTCGACATCGGCAACGGTAACTATTTGGCCTTTTTCGACTTCCCCGGACTCGACCTGGATCCGTACCGAGAGGTGCTTGGCGGTCTGCACCACATCGCCATCAGCGTGACCCCCGAACAGTTGGACCGTTTGGTGCAAAAGGTCCGGGCGACCGGCATCGAGGTCTTCATGGTGGACGACACTTCGGCGTATTTCGCCGGCCCCGACGGTGAGCGCATCGAACTGCTCAGTTACCCGCTCAACGACATGTACGGGACCATCGTTGGGTGAATCCGGAAACCCCAACTCACGAAACGGAGTTGACTTCGTTCGTTTAGAGCTTCTGCAGCGTCGCGTGTAGTCACTCGCGCTTTCTTGGTATCAGGACTAGTACGTTGGGTCCTCGACACCATGAACGGGCGATGGCGTGCCAAGCGGAGGCGGAAGGATAGGCGTCGTCAACAACGCCAGCTAGGTCGACAATCTCGACCAACGACGGCAACAGCGCAGTAGGAGACTCTTTCGTGGGAGCTTCCGTTGGGCAGTTCCAACTTGTGGCGTGGCTCACGATTGCAGCCGCTGAGCGGACTCGGCAAGCGGCGCGTGGGCAGGGCCGTCATTCGCCAAAGCCACCGAGGCGCGAACCTACGGAACGATCACTGCTCTACCACGCAGGGAACCCTCGTGCAGTCTCTCGTATGCGGTGGGGGCGGCGTCGAGCGAGAACACCTCGGTCTCGACGTGCACCAGACCGCGCCGCGCTAGTTCGAGCACTTCGAACAACTCGGAGCGCGTGCCCCAGTACGGAGCGCGGATGGACGAGTCGTAGGGCCCCGCGAGCACACCCACCGGCAGCACGCCAGCCCCAACCCCGACCAGCACCGCGTCACCTTCGACGCGAACGACCGCCTTGGCCAGATCCATCGTGGCCTGCGCGGCAACGAAGTCGAAGACCGCGGTCGTCCCCAATCCGTTGGTCAACGCCATGATCGCCTCAACCGCGGCGTCGTCGGAACGCATGGTGTGATGCGCCCCTACGTCCGTGGCCAGGGCCAGCTTCGCGTCGTCCACGTCAAGCGCGATCACCGTCGCCGGACTCAGCGCGCGCAACAACTGCACCGCCACGTGACCGAGGCCGCCGACGCCGATCACCACCGCCGTTGATCCGGGCACGAGCTTCGCCAGCGATCCCTTGATCGCATGATACGGAGTCAAACCCGCGTCGGTGAGGCTCACTGTCTTGACCGCGTCAAGCCCGCCGAGAGGCACAACGTGACGCAGATCGTCGATGATCATGTACTCGGCCATCGAGCCGGGCGCACCCAGCCCTGGGGGCACGATGCCTTCGGCGGCGGCTCGTTCACAGTAGTTCTCGTGCCCCTGGGCACAGGCGTAGCACTGGCCGCATCCCCAAGCGCCGTACACGGCAACC
>DATKRC010000116.1:0-25121 GCA_035532375.1 Acidimicrobiales bacterium | reverse complement strand
GAACCTCTACGGTTTCGCGTGGTCGTACGAACCGGTGGAGTTCCCGCTCGAGTGGAATGACCGCGGCGAACCGGTGAAGGCCTTTCGACCGGACTTCTATCTGCCGGAGCGTCGACTCTTCATCGAATTGACCGTGCTCGAACAACGACTGGTCACGAAGAAGAACGGGAAAGTCCGCAAGTTCCGTGCGCTCTATCCCGAAGTCGATCTTCTCGTCGTCTACCAACGCGACTTCGTGGCGTTGCTCGAACAACACGGTCTCGGAACTCTGGCTTCACTCGCCGCATAGAGTGGCTGACGTGACCGATCGACGCCCGTTTCTCTACGACGCGCACGTCCAATTGGGTGCCAAGATCGTCCCTTTCGGGGGTTGGGAGATGCCCCTGGCGTACGGATCCGGCACGCTCGCCGAACACCTGGCCTGTCGAAATGACGCCGTCGTCTTTGACGTCAGTCACCTCGGCACCGTGCGCTGTGACGGACCGCAGATGTTCGACGCGTTACAGGCCACGCTCACGAACGATCTGCGAAAGGTCGCGCCCGGTCGGGCGCAGTACACGCATTTGTTGAACGACGACGGTTTCGTGGTCGACGACATCATCGTGTGGTGGGTCGCCGACAATGAGTTCGACGTCATGCCCAATGCTTCCAACACTTCAGGCGTGACCGACGCCCTACCCGGCGTCGACGTAACGTCTGAGCGCTGCGTACTCGCCGTCCAGGGCCCTCACGCTCGCGCGAAGGTCGCCCGGGTAGACCAACGATTCGCCGACGTCGCTCGATTCCGGGTCACGCGTTTTGACTACGACGGCGTCGAAGTTCGCGTCGCCGGCACCGGTTACACCGGTGAGGAGGGCCTCGAGATCGCCGTTCCCAACGAGTCCGCCGAAGGACTCTTACAAAAGCTGGTCGACGTCGACATCACGCCGGCCGGACTCGGCGCTCGCGATACGTTGCGATTAGAAGCCGCGCTGCCGCTCTACGGACACGAACTCACCTTGTCCTCGACGACGCTCGAGGCCCGATTGGGCTGGGTCCTCGGCTGGGACAAGGAGACATTTCGCGGTCGAGCGGCCGTCGAAACCGAACGAGACCGCGGTCCCAAGAGGTTGTTGACTGGTCTCGTCGTCGAAGGTCGTCAACCCCTGCGTGACGGCGGTGAAGTCCTCATCGACGGCACCGACGTCGGGACCTTGACCTCGGGCAACTATTCGCCGGTGCTGGAGCGCGGCATTGGACTCGGTCTCCTCAGTGGCGACTTTGAATTTGGCACACCAGTGTCAGTGGCACTACGCGGCCGAGAGATCGCGGCCTCGGTGACACCGTTGCCCTTCGTTCGAAAGGCGAAGTGACGTGGCCGACTACCTCCCGCACACTGCGGCCGAGATCGAAGAGATGTTGGCGTTTCTCGGCATGGACTCACTCGAACAACTTTTCGCTCACATCCCGCCAGCCGTTCGTCTCAGTCAAGGACTCGATCTGCCTGAAGGCATGAGTGAACCTGACGTCGCGGCGCTCTTCACCAAGTACACGTCGGCCAATCAGGCGAAGGCCAGCGCGATGACGTGTTTCGCCGGCGCCGGCGTCTATGACCACGAAGTTCCGGCCGTGGTGAAGGCGCTGGCCGGGCGTTCGGAGTTCGTGACGGCCTACACGCCGTACCAACCCGAAGTCGCCCAGGGCGTGCTGCAAGCGATCTTCGAATACCAGACTTTGATCGCTCGACTTAGTGGACTGCCCATTCCCAACGCGTCGCTCTATGACGCGGCGACGGGTCTCGTCGAGGCCCTCAACATGGCTCACGGCGCGACGTCACGCCAGAAGATGGTGATATCGGCTGGTGTACATCCGCACTGGCGTGACGTGGCGACGACCTTTGCCCGCGGCACGGGTCACGAAATTGTCGTGGTTCCTCTCAAAGACGGCGTCACCGATTGGGGGAGCGTTGACGCGTCGAACGCTGCAGCGATCGTCGCCAGCTATCCGAACTACCTCGGCGTGCTCGAAGACATGAGCGTTGCCAAACAACTGGCCGTCGCTAACGACGCATTGTTCGTCTTGGGCGCCGATCCAATAGCTGCCGGAGTCCTTACGACCGCCGGACAGTGGGGCGCTGATATCTTCGTCGGCGAGGGTCAACCGTTCGGGACGCCGCTGGCCTTCGGCGGACCGTTCCTCGGACTTTTCGCATGCACTACGGAGCAAACCCGACGACTGCCGGGTCGCATCGTCGGTGAGACGGTTGATTCCAATGGACGTCGTTCGTTCGTCACGACGCTGCGCGCGCGCGAACAAGATATCCGCCGAGAGAAGGCGACGTCGAACGTCTGCACGAACCAGACCTTGATGGCCGTCACCGCGGCGATTCAATTGGGCTGGCTCGGGACGGAAGGGCTGCGCGAAGTGGCCACACGCTGCGCGCAGGGCGCCCACTATCTGTTCGACGAGTTGGTGAAAATTGACGGCGTGAGCGCCGTGTCGACGCAACCGTTCTTCCGTGAGTTCGCGCTGCGACTGGGCCGTGATGCGTCGGCAGTTCTTCTCACAATGGCGAGTGACGGCGTGCTCGGTGGAGTGTCAGTCGCTGCACTTACTTCGGGGCCCGACCCGTCAGTCGATGGCGACGTCGATGACGTGCTCTTGGTCACCGCGACGGAACGACGCACGAAAGAAGAGATCGACCATTACGCGGAGGTACTTCGAAAGGCGGTCGGTCAATGACCAGCCAAGCACTCTCGGGTGGACGAGCAGCGTCGGCGCCACTTCTGGGACACGAGACCGAACCTACGCTCTTCGAGATGTCGGTCCCGGGACGCTCTGCCTACCAACTGCGAACAACGGGCGTGCCCGCGACGGCGTTAGCCGAGCTCATTCCGGCGCTTCACCTGAACAATGACGTAGTGCCGATCGCCGAAGTCTCCGAGCGAGACTTGGTCGCGCACTTTACGCGGCTGTCGCACCGACAGTTCTCCGTCGATCTCGGCATGTACCCGCTTGGTTCGTGCACGATGAAGTACAACCCGAAATTCTGTGACGCCGTGGCCAATGATCCCGGTCTCAACTCGGTGCATCCGGGTGCACCGGCTGAACTCACACAGGGCTGGCTCGAACTGTTGGCTACCCTCGAAGAGAAACTCTGTGCCGTGACCGGCATGGCCGCGGCGACATTGCAACCGGCTGCGGGTGCCGCCGGGGAACTGACGGGACTGTTGTTGATGCGCGCCTTCCACAGTGCGAACGGTGATGCCCGTCGACGCATCCTGATACCTGACTCGGCTCACGGGACGAATCCGGCGTCGGTGACCCTGGGCGGCTACGAGGTGACGACGATTCCGTCGAATGACCGAGGCTTGGTGGACTTAGAGAAGCTGAAGGCGGCGCTCGGCCCCGACGTGGCGGGCATCATGTTGACCAATCCAAACACGCTGGGTCTGTTCGAAGAAGAGATCACCGAGATCGCCGCCGCGGTGCACGAAGTGGGCGGACTTCTGTATTACGACGGGGCTAACCTCAACGCCATTCTCGGTGCCGTTCGACCGGGCGACATGGGTTTCGACATCGTGCACATGAACCTGCACAAGACCTTCGCCACACCGCACGGTGGCGGGGGACCCGGCGCCGGTCCCGTGGCGGTCTCCAAGCGTCTTGTCGACTTCTTGCCGGGTCCGAAGTCGACACGTCTGGATGATGGTTCATTCGCCTGGCTAAGGCCCCCGCGTTCAATTGGACGGGTACACGGCTGGCACGGCAACGCGATGGTCTTGGCGCGAGCACTGGCCTACATCGACGTGCACGGCGGCGACGGACTGACTCGAGTCGCGAAGTACGCGGTGCTGAACGCGAACTGGTTACGCCACCGCCTGCGTGAGACTCTCCCCGCGGCTTATGACCGTATCTGCATGCACGAGTGCGTACTCACGGCGACGCCGCTCAAGAACAAGTACGGCGTGCGTGGTCTCGACGTGGCGAAGGCGCTCTTGGAGGAGGGTTTCCACTCGCCGACGGTGTATTTCCCGCTCATCGTGGATGAGGCGCTCATGTTCGAGCCGACAGAGACCGAAAGTCTGCAGACGCTCGAAGCCTTGGCCGAAGCCGTCGAGCGAATCGCTCAACGAGCGATTGATGATCCCGACGCACTGCACCGAGCTCCTCAAACGACGCCGGTCTCGCGCGTCGACGAAGCGCGTGCCGCACGGCATCTCATTCCTACCGAAGACGTCGCAAGCCGCTAGCCACCTTTATTCGACGGCCATTTCGATCTTTCGAAAATCGGCCGTTGTCGGTGATGGACCTGCGAGAATCAACAAGAACGCCAATTCATCCGTGATGACGATCCTCGCTCTGGCGGCACTGCTGTGCTTTGCGATCGTCGTGTACTTGCCGTCGGTGAAAACGTCATCGGAGATCGCGAAGGTGTGATGCGCTGACTCGAGCTGGGCTACTCCTGGGTGGAGTCCGTGATTCCGTGCGTGACCTTTCGCAGTAATCGGGCGAGCTCTCGTTGTTCGGTCGCCGTGAGCGCGCTGACCGCGACACGCTCGTGCTGATTGAATTTCGGGAACAGCGTCTCGATGAGATGCTCGCCCGACGGCGTCAACTCGATCGAGACTCGTCGACGGTCATCTTTATGGGGGAGTCGGCGGATTAGTCTCCGCGCCTGGAGAGTCTTGATGACGCCCGTCAAGGTCCCTTTTGTGACTCCAGCCTCTTCGGCTACGTGACCGGTCTCTTGCGTATCCCAGATCCAAAGGACCCAGAGCACGGTGAATGCGACCCAACTGAGGTCGTACTCGGCGAGCACCGTGCGCTCCATGTGATTGCGCACGGCTGTCCCGGCGCGGTACACGTTGGAGACGGCGCTCATCGCGGTGAAGTCGAAGTGTTGACCCTTCAGTCGAGCCTTGATGTCCTTCTCGGCCTGAAGGACGACCGCCGGCGACGCCGATCCGATTCGTCGACTCATCGCGTCGGTCGCAACGTCGTGCCGCCGGCGAAGGTCGTGCCCACCGAGCGGAAATACCCGCCGATGATCTCTTGGGGTGCGAGTCGAGTCAGTTCTTCGCTGGGCGATTCGAACAGTTCCAGTGTTGCGTGACCACCCCATACCGGACCAAGATCCACGTTCACTCCCGACATCGTTACGACCTCGTCGAGGGAGTCGACGCCGTCGAGTTCGATGCGAGGGAACCAGCGGTGGTGCAACATGGCGTGGCCGTTGACGAAACCATTGGACATAGCTGGAGCATCCAACGTCACGGTGGCGTTCGCCAGTCGTCGGTCGGCGGCGGCGAGGGTCATCCCGAACTGGCCACCGGCTTCGAGTCGCGGACCGGCCGTTCCGACGGTGACCGGACGGGTCTGATGAATCGAGCCGAGCTTCTTGGGATAGCCCTGGAGAAAGCCGCGCACCAAGGCGAAATCCTTGTCGACCCAGATGAACACGCAACGGCTGTAGAGCTGGCCGTCGTAGCGACAGCGCACGACCACGAAAGACTCTTTGTACTGCGAGCGCACCGGGTCCAGCAGTTCGGCCCGATCGTCACCGCAGCTCTGCCAGTCAGCCCAGATGAAGGCGACCGCGCCGGGATCCTCGTCGTCGTTGGCGAGTTCGACGTCCGGTGGGAGCACGGCGCGCACGTTCGCGGGGTCGGTACGGTATTCAACCGTGAGCAAATCGCCGGAGTAGTGCCACGGTGTCGGTGGCAGTATCGACGCTCCACCGCTCTGCGTCCTCGGAAAGGGTACTCCTTGCAACGTCATCAGCGCCGGCCCGTCCATCCGTCGGCGGGACGGTCGAACCATATGTGCACCTGTCCGGTGCCGATCGAGTTCTCATATTTCGAATACATTCGGCCCGGCGCGGTGCACTGCGCACCGCCAATGGTGTTGACCATCATCTGGTAGTGGGCGAAGTGACCCTCGGGTCGCACGCTCATGAACTCATCCATCTCGCCCACGACCTGGGAGTGATCACCACGGACCAGGGCGTCGATGACGCGGTGATCCCAATGACGGGCCTCGTCGGAATAGATGTGTTCTTCGGGCGCGGCCTCGTGCTGGCGGAGCTTACCCAGTTTGTGAAAGGTGTGGCTCAGAGCCCCGGATGCGATGACGACCACGCGCAGGTCGCTCTGTTCGACCGCTTTGGCGACCACCTGACCGACGGTCGCGAAGTCACGGCTTTCTGCGGTTTGACACACGCCAATAGACGCCCATGCCTCATCGCCTTGCAAGAAGGAGAGAAAGTTGAGCGTCGCGTAGGTGACGGGGAGATGCTCGTTGTCGATCGGCGTGATCCAGCAGTCGTCGGTCTCGTCGGCGATCTTGCCCACCAGCCGGGCGAAGTCAGGGTTACCCGGCATGTCGTAAGGCACGCTCGACATGCCGCGGGGCAACTCTTCGCTGGTGAAAAATCCCATGCGTCGTTCGGCGGCGGTGACCACGAACTCGACGGTCGTGAACCAGTGACTGTCGAAGACAAGAACCAGGTCAGGCTTCACGACGTCGAAGACCTCGGTGCGCAGTCGCTTGAGTCCGGTGTACAGCGTGCTCTCATTGCCGTTGTTCAGCTCGCGACGAAGCTCGTCGGGCAGCACGATGGTCGGTACGTGCGCGAGCAGTCCCGCGCCGACGATTTCACCCATGGGTGGTCCCTTCTTTGATCTGCAACGTCTTCAAATCAGAATAGAAATCAAGGGCATAGTCGCCGCCTTCACGCCCGATGCCGCTGATGCCCGTGCCGCCGAAGGGCGCGGTGAGATCGCGTACCAGGAAACAGTTCACCCAGATCGTCCCGGCGCGCAGCGCCGTCCCCATTCGCTCAGCTCTCTCTTCGCTCGAGGTGTAGATGATCGCCGACAGTCCATAGCGCGTCGAGTTGGCGAGGACAGCGGCTTCGGTCTCGTCGGCGAAGCTCTGGATCGTCAAGACCGGTCCGAAGACCTCTCGCTGGACGATCTCGGAGTCGTTGGACTTGGGTTCAATCAGCGTCGGTTCGTACCAGAGGCCATTTTTCTTGGGCGCGGTGCCCCCGAAGACCACGGTGTCGCCGTTCACTCGCGCTCGTTTCACGAAGCCGTCGACTCGCGTGAGGTGATCGGGGTGGATCAATGGCGAGATCGTGGTCGCGGGCTCTCGACTGTCACCGAGCACGTGTCGTCGGGTCGCTTCCTCGAAACGCTCGACGAAGGCTTCGCGGATCGACGCCTCCACGAGCAGTCGGGTGCCGGCGAGACAGACCTGACCGCCGTCGTCGTACATAACGGCGGCCTTCGCCGCGGCGGCGTCCAAATCGGCGTCGGCGAAGACGATGAAGGGACCCTTGCCTCCGAGTTCGGCGGTGAAGGGCACGAGGTTCCTCGCGGCCGCCTCGCCGATGAATCGACCGGTTTCGGGCGATCCGGTGAACGAGATGCGACGGACCCTCGGGTCGGCGACGAGAGCGGCGCCAACTTCGTTGCCCAGTCCCTGGACGAGATTGAACACTCCGGGTGGGAAACCAGCCTCTTCCACGAGGTCCATCAACATCGAACAACTCA
Organism: Acidimicrobiales bacterium; assembly: GCA_035532375.1. Classification (GTDB taxonomy): domain Bacteria; phylum Actinomycetota; class Acidimicrobiia; order Acidimicrobiales; family RAAP-2; genus RAAP-2. Next base: position 17,583 of record DATKRC010000116.1, on the reverse strand, counting down.
GCGGCGACCATTCGGCCGGCTTCAAGACGACCGTGTTGCCCGCAGCGAGTGCCGGAGCGCATTTCCACGTCGAGAGCATGAACGGTGCGTTCCAGGGGGTGATGACCACGGTTGGACCGGCCGGCATTCGCAACACCGTGTTGGCTGTGCCGTTGGAGGACCAGCGGCGCGGCTCGTACGTGCGCGCCAATTCGGCGTAGGCGCGAAAGTTCCTTGCGCCGCGAGCGATGACTCGTAGTTTCAGACTCTCTTCGAGCATCGCCATGTCGAGCGTTTCGACGTGCGCGATCTTTGCCACGTCTCGTTCGATGAGATCGGCCAACAGATCGAGGTACCCACCTCGCTCGTCGACCGACAGAGCGGCCCATAGCGGGAACGCCGCTTCGGCGGAGTTGACGGCCAAGTCCGCTTCGACAGAACTGGCGCGTGCCACATCCGCTAACTTCCATGTCCAGTCGAGTGGCGAGCGATCCTCGAACGTTCGCGACGAGGCGATTCGTTCGCCGTTGATGAAATGGTCGGGCGAGACGCCCACGCCGTCAACGTCAACGCGAGGTGAACTCATGATTGGAACTTCGGGTGGATCCGAGGAAACGGCAACTCCTCGCGAGCCGTGGGATTCGGTCGACGTTGTCCGCGAAACTCCCACTCCGCACCGAGGGCCGTCGATAAAACCTCTTCGGTCGCGGTGGGTTGTGCGCCTACCTCGTCGCTCACGGGCGCAGGACCTTCGACGATGTGGTTGGTGAGCTTGCCGAGTCCTTCGACTTCGACGCTGACGACATCGCCGGGCTGGACCGGTCGCGAGACGGCGGGCGTGCCTGAGAGGATGATGTCGCCCGGCACGAGGGTGATGAGTCGGGCGATGTCCGCCACGAGATAGTGCATGTCCCAAGCCATCTCGTCGGTCGAGCCGTCCTGGCGCACCTCGTTGCCCACCAGCGTGAGCATTCGCTTGTGAGCGAAGTCCCAGTCGGTAACGACGCCCGGTCCGATGGGGCAGAGCGTGTCTGCTCCTTTGACGCGAAGCATCGATCCGGCGTCAGTATCACGAAAATCGTGTAACCCGAAGTCGTTGGCGATCGTGTAACCGGCGATGTAGTGCGCCGCGTCGGCGTAGGCGATATTGCGCACCGTGCGCCCGATCACGATGGCGATCTCACCTTCGTAGTTCAGATAGTGACAGTTCGACGGACGGACAACTGCTCCGCCGTGCGCATTAAGGGCCGTGATGGGCTTGTGGAAGTACGTCGGGGCTGGCGGCAAGGCAACGCCGAATTCGCGAACTCGAGAGACGTGATTGAGATGACAACAAATGATCTTGCTGGGCGACACCGGGGGGAGATGTGTGGCGGTGCGCGCCTCGACGCGACGGCCGTCGCGAGCCACCAACGAATCGCCCTCGAGCACCACGTCGGTGGGGTATCCGTCGAGAAGAATCCTTCGAAATTCCACTACGCTCCCAGAGTCGTTTGTATCTAAACGTTTAATCTCAGACTAGTAAGTTGGGTAATGGGTTACTTCGCGTCAAGGTGCTACGTTTCCCAACGAAATCCAAGGGGGCCCAGATGTCCAGTGAGTTCAATCGCCTGCGAGTGTTGTGGCCCGATCACCTTGGACTGGCCCGCGGAAAATACGTGCCAGCGTCACTGGCCGAGAACGGTGTGCGCCACTGCACCGGCACCTGGGCACTCGGCTACGACCGCGGCATGACGCCCGAGACCCCGGGCTCGCACTGGAGCGAGGGACTGCCTGATTTCGACGCGACCTATGACCTGGCCGACATTCGTCCTGGCTGGGAGCCGGGCACCAAGGTCGTCGTCGCCGATCTCATGCGCCTCGGCGAGCCGTTCGGGCCATCGCCGCGTCACGCCCTTCGTCGGGCCATCGTCGACTGGCAGGAAATGGGCTATCGGCCGTTCGTCGGCATGGAGTTCGAAGCGTACGTCTTCGAACCGGACGCCAGCGGCGGTTGGCGTCCGATGGACACGCCGGGAGCCTACGTCTACGGCACCGGACCAGCAGTTGATCCCCACGGACTGCTCGACGCGATTTGGGACGCCTGCGAAGAAGCGGAGATTCCACTGGAGTCGGTGAACTCCGAATACGACTCAGCACAGTTCGAGTTCACGCTTCGCTACAGCGACGCCCTGCGCGCCGCCGACGACGGTTTCTTGTTCAAGGTCCTGGCCCGCGAAGTGGCCCATCGACAGGGTTTGTTGTTGACGTTCATGGGCAAGCCACTCTCCGATCGCGGAGGTTCGGGGCTGCACTTCAATATCTCATTTCAAAACGACGCCGGAGACAACGTGATCTTCGACACCGACGAAGACGACGGCGTGTCCGAGCTCGGCAAGCACGCCGTGGCCGGCATGCTCGAGCACCATCAGTCGTTGGCTGGACTCTGTGCGCCGACTGTCAACGCCTACAAGCGGCTGCGACCGGCGTCGCTGTCGGGTTACTGGGCGAACTGGGGTTACGACCACCGGGGCGCCACGGTGCGGATCCCGCCGGAACGCGGCGTCGCATCGCGACTCGAGCACCGACTCTCTGACGGCGCGGCCGTCGTGCACACCGCGATGGCCGCGGTCTTGCAGGCTGCACGGCTGGGCGTGGTCAACAAATCACTACTCGGGCCAAAGGAAAGTGGCAACGGACTCGACACCATCGACGCGACAATCGGCGTGCCGCCTTCGCTAAGTGACGCGCTCGATGCCCTCGAAGCTGATCAGGATCTCGTCGACGCCGTGGGTGTCGAACTCGTCGCTCAGCACCTCGCCGTCAAGCGCAGTGAATGGGAGCGGTACACGGGAGCCACGACTGACTGGGAGATGCGCGAATATCTGCCGTTCCTCTAATGCCAGGTCACACGGACAGGGAGTCTTTTCGTCCCGCTGATGAAATTCGAGCGGAATCGCTCGCTCGGGCCGGCCGACTCGATGCTCGTCCAGGCTTTGGCCATCTCTTCGAACATGACTTTTAGTTCGAGTCGTGCGAGGTGGGCTCCCAAACAGAGATGGGCGCTGTGGAGACCGAAGGCGACATGGTCATTCGGCCTACGGTCTTTTATGAACACGTAGGGATCGGTGAACTGGTCTTCGTCGAAGTTCGCCGATACGTACCAGAGCACGATTTTGTCGCCCTTCTTCAAAGTCTGGCCGCGTAGTTCGGTATCCTCGACGACCGTTCTGCGAAAGTGCATGGTCGTGCTCGCCCAGCGCAGCACTTCGTCGACGAGGAGTTTGATCTCTGCCTCGCTCATGGTGGGTAGCGCGGCGAAGATCTCGGGGCGTTCGATGAAGACCTGCATGCCGGCAGTCATGGTGTATCGCGTGGTGTCGTTTCCGGCAGCGACCAGCAGCGTGAAGAAGTTCTTCAAGGTCGGGTCATCGAGGGTGTCGCCGTCCTTGGTGGGTGCGAGCAACGCCGTCAACACGTCGTGCGTCGGATGGATTCGGCGCTCCTCAAGGGCCTGTTGGGCGTATTCGAAGAGTTCGATCGAAACGGGACTTCGAAAGGGGAGCAGCCGGTAAGCAGTGGTGTCGCTCTGGTCGACCACGTAGTCCGTGAAGTCCGGGTCCGAATTACCGATCAACGCGTCGCCGCGACTGACGAGCCAGTCGAGGTCTTCGTTGGGCAGACCAAGGAGCCGCCCAAGCATCTTCATCGGGAGTTCTCGCGCGACGTCCTTGACGAAATCGAACTCCTCTTTCGCGTCGAGATTGGCGAGGACCTCTTTCGCCAGTTCACGCACGGCGCCTTCGTAGTCGGCCACCGCGCGCGGCGTGAACGGCCGCGCCACGATGCGGCGAAGCCGGGTGTGCTCGGGCGAGTCCATCTCCATCATGGTCCGGCGTGCTTCGGTCTCTTCCTCGTCCATGTCCTCCATGCGGATGCCGAAGCGGCTCGAGAAGAGTTCAGTGTGACGACTGGCGTAGAGGACGTCTTCGTATTTGGTGAGGCTCCAAAAGCCGCGTCCGCCGTCGGCCTCTTCGGTCCAAGCAACGGGATTCGTGGCGCGCATCTCGGCGAAGACCTGATTCGGTACGCCTTCGACGTAGGTGTCGTGAGACGTGATATCGACGGCCGCGGTATCGGGCGACATGAAACCTCCTCCGTTGAGCACAGGGTACTCGTTCGTAGCCAAACGACATTGCTACACCAAGTCGGCGAATGGTTCGTACTATGGAGAGATGACCAAACCGCTGATCGGCATGTCGGGCCGTCGCTGGCCCGCCTCCGCGCTGGCCCACAACGTGCCTAAGGCCATGTACGAACTCAAGTTCGATCTCCACTTCTCGGACTATCCGATGTCCGTCGCCGCGGCTGGCGGACTGCCGGTGGAGTTGACCCGCGACGCCGACGTGGTGGGCGTACTGGCGCGCCTCGACGGTCTCATCCTCAGTGGGGGAGCCGACGTCGAACCCGACCGGTACGGACACCACGCGGACGAGAACCTGGGCGCGATCGAGCCGGACCGCGACGAATGGGAGCTCGCGCTCTTTCGCGAGGCGCGCCGCCTCGAGATGCCGGTCCTCGCGATCTGTCGCGGCGCACAACTCGCCAATGTCTTTTATGGTGGCACGCTGAACCAACACGTCGAATTGGACGACGGCGCCGGACATCCCCAGTGGGACACTGACGGACACGAGCGAACGCACGAAGTGAACGTCGTGCCCGGCACAGTGCTCTCGTCGCTCTATCCCGAATCAATTGGTGTGAATTCGCTTCACCACCAGACGTTGGCGGTGCTGGGCAACGACCTCGTGGTGTCGGCTACGGCGCCCGACGGCGTGGTGGAGGCCGTGGAACTGCCCGGCCATGACCTGCTCGCGGTGCAGTGGCACCCCGAACTCCTGGATAAGCCCGACCCGACGTTTCGATGGTTGGTGGATCGAAGCAGCGAGTACCTGGCCCGCAAGAGTTGACGTGGCCACACGATTGTCAGATGAATCTCGTGATGGCCGATCCTCCGCGTCGACGGTGAACTCGGTCTGAACGTTGTCACCATGAATCTGCGACTTCGCCCCTACACGCTCGACGACGAAGCATCTGCGCGTAGAGCTAATGAGATTGCCGCCGCCGAAGACTCGATGTTCTTGCTCGGTCTGGATCCGGACATGTCGTGGACTGCCTTCCTCGACAAAATCGAAGATCAGCGTCGCGGCCTCATCCATTCGAAGTATCAAGTGCGCGCGGTTCAGCTGGCGGCCATCGTCGATGGCGAGCTCGTCGGGCGCGCTTCGGTGCGCTTCGAACTCAATGACTTCTTCGCCTCCGAAGGCGGGCACATTGGCTACGTCGTGTTGCCCGAATTCCGGAGACGAGGCTACGCCACCGAAACACTTCGCCAGGCGCTGGTGATCGCGCGCGCCGGCGGCGTCGATCCGGTTCTGATGTACTGCTCCGATTCGAACGTTGGTTCGTTCACGGCCATCGAACGTTGTGGGGGAGTTCTCGACGAAGTCATCGCCAACGATGCAGGCGAGCGGTGGCGTCGTTACTGGATTAAGTGACAGCGCGTCATCAGACGTTCTGAGCTTCCTCGACGGTGAGTTCGGCCGCCGGATCGGCCTCGAGTCGCTCGTCGGGGATTGGCTGGCCGCTCGCGACTGAAAGTCCGTAGGTACCAGCCGCCAGGCGCTTCTCCGCGCGCTCGATCGCGGCCAATCGTCGGGTGAGAGCCTGGGCGACTGCGTCGTCGGTTCCTTCGGATACAAGCGATTCAGAGGAGTTACTCATGTCGCCTTGATCGTTCGCGTCCGAGCGGTCGGACTGGCTATCGCCTCTGACGGAGTCCAGCAAACTCTCAACCCGTGTCCGTTCGGCGTTCAACAACTCCCGAGCTTGATCGTCATCCACGCCATTCTCCATTCTCAACGTGGAACTGAAAGTTCCCACTTGTGACTAGGTTCGTCCAGCGTAATTCTTCTTTAATGATCGTGGCTACATGTTCGCTCATTGAGACGGGCCGAGTGTCAATTGATTGACATTGCGTGGCTCTTAAGGTGGTGAGATGTCGAATTCGCGGCCCGGTTGATCGTGGTCCGGGCCGCCATCGACCAGACGTGGGAGCCGTTCGTCCTCGTCGTCGGCTTGCTCCTGATCGGTCATGTCGCCTCGAAAGACGGACTTTTCGAGGTGGCCGGTTCAAAGCTCGCTCGTCTCCGCGGCGGCACGATGGTGCTGTTCGTGTCGATGATGTTGCTGGTGGCCCTGGTCACGGCAACGTTGAATTTGGACACGTCGGTGGTCTTCCTTACTCCGGTTCTTCTCCACACCGCGCGTCATCGATCAGTTGACGAGGACGCATTCCTCTACGGGTCGATCTTCATGGCCAACGCCGCGTCACTATTACTGCTTGGATCGAACCTCACCAATATCCTCGTGTTCTCGCGGTCCAATGTCCGAGGCGCAACCTTCGCTCAGACGATGTTCGTACCGTGGTTGGTCTCGATCGCGTTGACCACGTTGGTGGTACTGCTATGGCGATGGCGTCACCTTTCGGTCGAAGCGCACACCGAACGCGAGGTCGCGTCGCGATTCAGGTTCGGCCCTGGTCTTGTTGGCGTCGGCGCGGCGATTGTCGTGATGCTCGTGCTCAGTCGTCCGGCGATTCCCGTGCTCGTGGTCGCGATCTGCGTCGCGCTCATCGACGCCATACGCCACCGGTTCGCCGTGACCTCGTTGATTCGAAGTGCCAATCTGCCGATGATCGTGGGACTGTTCGTGCTAGCGACTGCGGTCTCGGTCGCCTCTCGCTACTGGCACCTCTCGCAGCACCTGATTGGCACGGCCGGTCCATGGCAGAGCGCGGGAATCGCGGCCGCGTCGTCCAACGTGATCAACAACCTGCCTGCGGCGGCTCTGTTGTCGGCGAAGTTCCCACTGCACCCATACAGCCTCCTCTTCGGACTGAACCTCGGCCCGAATCTCACGGTCCTCGGCGCACTCTCTTCGATGCTCTGGCTGAAGGTGGCCCGTAGGGAAGGAGCGAAGCCTTCGGCGTGGACGTTCACCAGGATTGGAGTGGTGGTGACGGTGACGACGCTGGTCGCGTGTCTGCTCGTCGCTTGAGATCGAGATTCGTCGCGTCTCGGCGCGCGGTGTGCCGATTACAACGCTGTCGGGTTGCTGTCAGGCGAGGACCCCGATCGTGGTCGGCGCAGTGAGATGTCCTCTTCACCGAGGGCGTCGAGTTTCTCGCTCGATGTTTCAACGGTGGGTCGAAAGAACTGTTGGGCGATAAGGGTCGGCACGAAGGCCGAAAGGATGACCACGGTGACGAGCTCGGTGTACTGGCCCTCATTGATCAGGTGATGGGTCAGTCCGTACAGCGCGGAAATCGATCCAAACGTGAGTCCCGTTGCCATCAGAAGTGTTGTATAGGTCCGCTCTTGCTTCGGGAGTCGGAACAGGGTTGCGGTGGGCCATACGCCGAGGAACTTGGTGATCATCTTTACGACGAACAGCGTGACGATCACACCGGCGCCCGTTACCAACGCCGAGTCCGAAATCAATGTACCGGCGCGCAGGAAGAAGAACGGTGTCAAAAGCGCGAACGCGATCGACCGAATACGGTCCAGCACCACGCGGTCGTTCATGAACACGCCCGCCACTACGAGACCCGCCACGTAGGCCGGTAGCACCGATTCGCTGCCGGCCGCCGTCGCCAGTCCACCCAGAGCCAGTAGGACCACGAGGAGTACTTTCACCTCAGGTTCGCTGACTCTATGGCCGAAGTTGGCGACGACCCAGCGCAGCACCCTAGGCAAGAAGAACAGCACGACGCCCGTCACTACGACGAACACGAGCAGTAACCAGTCGTAACTCGCGAAAAGACCTCCAAGCGCCAAGACTGTTCCGAGATCGGTGACAAAACACGCCGCGAGAATGAGCTTTCCGATGTCGTGTCGATTGAGGCCAGTTTCGACCATGACCGCGTAGACCACCGCGACCGACGTCGTACTGAGCGCAATACCGGCGATCTCTGAGGCGTGGAAGTTCCAATCAAAGACGTACCGGGCGAAACAAAAGGCCCCAATGAGGGGCAACAAGAAGGACACCGCACCCATGGAGAGACTGGCTTTCCAATGCTTCTTCAGCGATACGGGGTCGATCTCGGCGCCCGCGAGGAACGTCAGAAGTATCGAGCCGATACCCGCGAGCAGCGTGGTGTAATCGGTCTGTTGTACGTGCTCTCTAATTCCGGGAATGTTGCCGGCGATGGCACCTACGAGGATCTCCACGAGCGCCACGGAGATTCCGATTTTGATGCTGAAGAATGAAGCGATGAGCGCCATGCCGACCCAAATCGCCATCACGTAATAAACGTTCACGAGTACCTCCTGTCACGGTAGGGGTACGGAGTGCCGGCCCTACCAGCTTCACTTGCATGCTGGTAGAAGCCATCAGCCGGATTAACCGACGTTTTTCTGGGCGGGCCTCATCGCTCGACTGTCAGCGTAGCAAGTCAATTCCGAGACGCTCACGTGTTGCGCTCAATCTTTCCTTTGGGACCTACGCCCCAAAGCGGCACTTGACGTTGTGATGGCAACGCTGCCAAGAGTGACGTCTGGGGGTACGCCTCTTAACCGGACCTCTAAGATCATGGCCATTGAGGTGTGCGTCGCGGCGAATGTCGACGCACCTGACGCCGAGCAAAACTGGAGGCCGTATGTCGATTGATGATCTCGCTAAGGACAGCAGTGCCGTGATCAGCGACGTGTGGAGTGGACTCATTGAGGATCCGAATTCACCGGGATTTAGCGTTCGTACCACGTATCCTCCAAATTCCGACGGCGTAGAAGTGATGCTGGAACGCTGGGTGGCAGGAACCGAAGAACCGCCCCATTTTCATCCCGGTGACGATATGACCGTCGTCGTCGAAGGCAAGATGTCTGTTCAGTTCTACCGGCGTGAGGGGGAGAAGTTGGTTTTCGACGGAGACAAGGTGATCCTCAACAAAGGCGACGTCGGCTACGTCAGCGCCAAGCGAATTCACGACGCCCATTATCTTGAGGACTGTCAACTCGTTTACGTACACAACGGGGCTTTTGCCTTCAATCTCGCTGACATGCCGGCTAACTGAGCGGTGCTCACGCCGTGGACGATTTTGTCACTCCCCGTCTCACTCAGGTTGTAATTGATACGACCCACCCGCGCGAAAGCGCGGAATTCTGGCGACAACTCCTTGGGCTGGTCTACCGAACAGGGCACGAGCCGCCTTCGGCTGGCGATGAACCGGTTGGACGCGAGTGGTTGAATCTTCTTACCTCGAACGGTGATCCTTGTCTTGCCTTCCAAGGAGTCGATCAATTGTCTCGTTCGACCTGGCCCGATTCAAAGGGACCGCAGCAGTTGCACCTCGACATAAGCGTGAAAAATCTCGATGAGTTGAACTCAGTGCATTCGAAGGTGCTTACGCTCGGCGGTTCACTGCTCTTCGATCGATCGGATTCCGAGGACGAACCACTGCGCGTGTACGCCGATCTCGACGGGCATCCGTTCTGCATCTTCGTCGTAGCGTGAATCACACTGGAGCCGTGCTGCAGATTGTCGACGCGTCGAGCAAATGCAGAAGGCATGTGAATTGCGGACCGTATCTCAGGGTTTACCCTTAGATATCTCTACGCCGCTTTTGAAGACACCGAAGATACGATCGACGAAGGCTTCGACGATCGTCAACGGAGCGCGGGATCACATCGCTACCTGTGAAAACGAGAACTCTCACGGGCGGCGAGCGTCGACGTTGGTACATCCATTTGGCGCTTCTCGTGACTCTCGCCGGTTCACTGCTCTCACTGATCTATTTGAGCCACAGCATCACGATTCACGTACTAATCGGCGTTGCCTTCATGGTCATGATGCTGTTCCACCTTTACCAACGACGCCGCACGGTGACCTCACTTCTGAAGCGGCTGGTCGGCGGACGATCCCATGCCACAGTTCGAATGGCGGTATCGGATCTCATCCTTGAGTTGCTTGTTCTAGATGTGCTCGTGTCCGGGATCATTGACGGCATGCAACACCACGCGACGCAGTTCCCTCTCGCCGCGACACTGCATTTGCCGCCGGGCATGTCGCAGTGGCACAAGCTCGCCGCGGTCGTCCTCGTCGTGTATCTCATCGTTCACATCATCCGACGACGAAAGCGACTGCGTCGCTCGCACATTGAATAGTTCGAACGAGTATGTTCAGGTTGCGAAAACAAGCCAAATGACGAATATCACGTATCCGCAAATAGCGACCCAACCGGATCGTCGGTTGAGACCACGGTAGGCCAAGGCTAAAACGAGAACTAGCGCAGTAAGAAATAGATAACTTGCCGCAGTGAGGTTTCCCGCAAACGACGGTGAGGCTAAACCAACGAGCGCTCCGGGAATCAAGAGTCCCGCAACCACGTTGAGATTGTTGCTCGTCAGGGCGGTACTAAGTGCTGCGGCGCCTCGTCCCTTCGTTGCCAGGTGCACGGCCGCGACGGCGTTGGGAAGGCTGGTGACCGCAGCAAGTACCACACCTCCCACAATGGCAACGGCGATATGAAAATGCTGACCGAGTGATGTCGCGCCACGTTCCATGGCAATGCTGGATAGGACGACAACGATCAGGGCACCCACGGCCACGAACGCATCGAGTGGGCGTCCACGAGACGGTCGAATCGACTCCTCAAGTTCGCCCTCTCCTTCGTCGATTGCCAACGAGAGCCACGAAGTGAACATTCGCGGAAGGGGGAGTCGCCTGAGGATGTTGCGGTGAAGTCCGAGGACGATGAAGTAGGCCACCAGGACAACCGAGGCGGATATGAGACTGACAAGAGCTGAAACAAGTCCTGTCGACGCAAGGATGCACCACACGGCGATCCATATTCCAACGAAGCCACCAAGAAGAACCACTCTCCTGTGAAACGCGAGAAAGCCTGACACGACAGCTCCGAGTCCCAAAAGCGCCGCCAGATTGAACACATTCGATCCGATGACCACGCCCGCTCCAATGGCGCGTTGATGTTGTGTCATCGCAGCGATCGACGACGTGATCTCGGGTGCGTCGGCAGCTAGTGCTGCCACGACCCCAAGTAGAGCTTCCGAGAACCCAAAGCGTTCGCCAACCCTTTCGAGACGGGATACGAGCAACCAACTTGTGGCGAGGCTGACGAGAGCGCCGGCTACAAAGGCAGTAAACGCGAGAGCCAAGACAGTGTCCTCCATGAACAGAAACTTTGCCGACCAGGCTTCCCGGCTCTCCGAGGCAAACGCTAATCGACGACAGACCGAAGTTAACTATCTCCACTGGCGAATTGAAAGGCGACGCGCCGCGAAGAGAAGTAAATCGATAGCGGTGTCTAGTGATTCCGGACTACGAGAAGACCAGTCGAGACTGGTCTCTCAGCCCTACCGGCGTGATAATAGATGCGCCCGTTGACGTAGAGAGCGGTCGAATCACCTCCGTCGAGATCAAGGGCGGTCACGACGTGAAGGGATCGAAGCAGTCTGTCCAGCTGGTTCCCCGTCGCACCTGACTTGTCGTCAATTCCGCCGACGATCATGATGACGGTTTCGCCCGATCCCATCCATCCAATCACCGTGCGCGCGTACCGCTGGGCCATGTAAGTATCGGCCGAACTTATTGGCACGACCGCACCGTCTTCGAGAAGGATTGGATGCCCTCCGATGTTGTTACACCCAGCGGAGGAGTTTGTTGTCATCGCGACGGTGCCGCCAACCTGCAGGGAGGCGAACGATGACCCCGTAGGGGCGGAGATGTCGACGTGACCGGCGTGCACCCTCACTGCATTGGTGGTCTGACCTACCAACTCAAGTTGAACTGTCGTGTTGATGGTGGTTGGACTGATGGCGGTAGGACTGACGATGGTTGTACTAGTTGTGCTGGTCGGGGTTGGAATCGTGGTGGTTGGAATAGTGGTTGGAAAAGTGGTGGTTGGGCTGGTAGTGCCATTAACCACAATGAACTCATAGGTAACGCGCCCTACCGCAACCGGAAGTCGAAGAGCGTACGCCGAGGTGAACAGCAAAGTGCCGGCCAGGTGGAGATTGACGTTGGAGTATCTCATGGGAAGTTCCTGGTTGACGGCAGTGATCGGCACGGTGACACCGTTCACGTTGACGCCGACGCTCCAGTTGAGACCTGTGTTGACTTGCAGCCCAGCGAGATCAACCTGTTGATGTGAGATCTCTGGTGTGTGCAAAAGAACGCAATTCTGAATAATCCCACCCACCTCGTCGCCGGGATCAGCCTTCCCTTTGCGCGTCACGTCATAGAAGTCACCGTTCACTGCCGCCACGCAACCGACCGTGCTTCGACACATCGAACTGGGTGTCTCCAATCCACCATCGATTTCGTGGTTGGCAAGGTCAATTGCGAGCGAGTATTGCGACCCGTTGAAGGTAAGCACGTGGATCGGCGCGTGTACGCCGTACCGTGCTCCGTTAATTGCAAGTACGTGTAGCCCGCTCGCCGTATGTGAGGCAGTGGGGGACGCACTCGCGACAATGTCGCGGGTGAGCGGCATCACAAAGAGCGATGTGACGACGATTGTCGCCAAACCGACCTTAGACGTTGGTGACTGCGACCGCCAGACGCGACTGATCCTTTGCGAGGTCTTCAATTGCATCGCACTCCGACGAAGGAGCGATGCAGTGACGTGCGACGTACGGATTCTCGCTGTCCGCGTCGGAGGTCCAAAGCGCTTTTGAGCGAGGAGTTCATAGCGGAAGAGCAGCTATCTCCGTCGGCTCCGACGTCATGCGAAGTGCCAACGTGTGGCAGCGTTTGGTTCCGAGGTGCTGATTGCTACGACTGTGTCAATGACAAAACGGTAGAGGTTCCATGGTGGCGGCCCAGCGCTTGGGGCGCTGTACGGCGCGCTGAAAGCGTCGACTGCAACTTCAGCTGGCCATCCGATTTCGCGGTAGATACGGGCTAACTGCTCCAAGACTGTCGGATCGATGACCCTGGTCGCCTCGCCTTCCAACGCCACGTCCATGCCGGGAAGTTTCACCGCCGCAGTGCAATACGGATTCTCTGTCACGTTCCGCGCCTTTCGAGTGTCGGGGCCGCTCGTGAAGTAGAGGTCGCCGTCATGCCAAACCGCACCGACCCGGCGACGTGAGGTCGTCCGTTCGGGCGAACCGTCCGACGAGTGGGCCTTTCGGACCGGACTCGAGCAGATCGTGGACTTGACTCCTAGTCAACGCAGGATTTCCGTAACGGTCGAGGTTCACCGTCTCAATCGGTTGCCGATCGGTCATTTGTATTCCACCTCCATCTGACGGGCGACCCAGGTATGGGACGTCGTCATCCTCGGACCTCGCGGAACAACGGTCAGTTTACAATCGGCGGGCATACGACCTTGACGTCACACCACCCTCGGTATCATCAACGGCGTGGTGCCACAAATCGCAGACGACCATCGCAACGCTTATCTTGAAAGCGTCGGCGTTGCCCTCCAAGACTTCCTGTACGGCGAGCATGTTGACCCTATGACGCGGCGGGACCAGTGGATGGCTGCGCTCGAGAGATCGTTGCCCGACGAGGGTATCGGTGGAGATGGAGTGATCGACGAACTCGTGCGCAGCGTCGTACCGAACGGCGCACGAATCAACGAACCGGGCTTCTGGGGTTGGATTACGTCCGAACCGAGCGCCGTTGCAACCGCCGCGTCGCTCGCAGCAATCGTCGCTTCACCACAGCGCTACACGCTCACCGCATTTAATTATTTAGAAGAGCTCTCGCTCGATTGGCTCACGCAGCTTTGTGGACTTGGTCCGAACATGAAGGGCGTGTACTCGAGCGGGGGATCGGTTGCCAATCTGGTGGCCTTAGGTGCTGCTCGCCAGTGGGCGCTTGAGCAACGAGGGATCGACCCAGCAGCCGAAGGAGTGGGCGCCACGCGTACTGCCATTTACGCGTCCGTAGAGTCACACCACACGATCTTGCGTGCGGCGGGAGTTCTCGGTCTAGGTCGTAGAAGCGTGCGTCTCATTCCCGCTGACGAGAAGCAACGCCTTAACCTCATGGCCTTAGTGCAAACTCTTGAGGATGACAAGAGCCAGGGCGTCGTGCCTCTGGTGGTCGTCGCAACTGCTGGTACGACAAATACTGGCGCGATCGATCCGCTGCGCGAGTGTGGCGAGATCGCTCGTCGATACGGCGCGTGGTTCCACGTCGACGGCGCCTACGGACTGCCCGGCATTCTCGATGACCGCGTGCGAGATCTCTACGACGGACTGGATCTCGCAGACTCAGTGATCGTCGATCCGCATAAATGGCTCGGCGCACCCACTGGCATCGCTGCCACCTTCGTGCGCGATCGATCGATCTTGCATCGGGCCTTCACCCAGGAACCCGCGGACTATCTGGAGGGTTCTTTCAGCGACCCCCACAATGCGCAGTCGTCACTTGAATCGATGGGCATTCCCTATGCCGATTTCGGTGTCGAGCTCTCTTCACCGGCACGAGGTGTCGTTGTCTGGAGCATCCTGCGCGAACTCGGCCGCAGCGGCGTAACGAGGCGGATCAAACAAGACAATGATTTCGCGCGACAACTCGCGACGCTGGTTCGAAGTCACGACCACCTTGAACTGCTCGCAGAGCCCGTGCTGTCGATTTGCTGTTTCCGGTATCGCCGCGACGGCGTTGCAGATCTTGACTCGCTCAACGAGCAGGTCCACCGACGCCTGCTTCGTGAGACGCCCTACCTACCGAGTGCAACAGTTGTTAACGGTTCGTTTGGACTTCGACCTTGTTTTATGAATCCTCGTACGACGAGCGAACACGTCGAAGGGCTCGCCGCCGCCGCCGTCCGATTCGGCGACGAATGGTCACCGACGTAACTGCTGTCAAGTAACGCCACGACGATTAACGGAGTGTCCCATTCATGACAACTCTGCGGCTGAGATGAAACTTCAGACGAGGTGATTGACATTAAATGAGTCGACAGCAATACTCAACTCATGCCAGGCGTCCTGATCATTCTGAACGGCCCCAGCAGCGCTGGAAAGTCCTCGTTGGTGAAAGAGATGCAAAAGTTATGGCCGCGTCCTCTCTACGCCGTGGGCATCGACACAATAATTACGGGCTGGCCCGAGGTGTTTTTCTTGGATCACGACGAGTCGGACCCCTTGAAGGAAACGGAAGCTCTGCGAATCGTGGCCAGCCTCGGCCCCGCACCGTCGTGGGTTCCGAAGTTGAGTGGCACGTTTCTTGCTATCAGCAGTCACGCCCTCACGTCATGGGCCAATATGAGCCAAGACGGAATCGACGTTGTCATCGATCACTGCATAATTGATCCGACGGAGCGAGAGCAGGCTCAGAGCCTGCTCGTCGGCGCATTGTGGGTCGGAGTCATGTGTGACGTTGAAGAATTGATACGCCGCGAATCAGTCCGTGGAGACCGCTACGTGGGCTTCGCCTCTGGCACGTCCGCCGTCGTACATCAAGACATCAACTACGACATGGTGGTCGACACGACCTCGACGTCAACCGAGGAGTTGGGACAACGGATCTCCGACGCAGTACTGCATCGATGAAGAGGCAGTTCCGTGGGCGCTGTCCGCACCGGTCCCTCAGATATTGGATTGCTGTTGAAAATGTCCGGTAGGACAATCGCTTCATCCGTCGCTAATGGACTTTTGAAGAATTTCCCGATGATCAAGCATCCACGCGGCACTTCGAGATCTCCACGTAACTGCCCAGAGGATTGGATAGCCATCCGGACTCGGACTGGGCGTGTCGGCATGCACTTGGTGTTCGATCGCTTCCTCGCGTGCACTCCAAATGGCGAGTTGGATCATCCGATCCACAAAGTCGTGCCGATCGTCGTGACCGAGGCCGTAACCGTCAAGAATCAGTTTCGATTGTCTTGATCGACCTTCTAGGTCGGGAAGGTGATTGACATTGCTCACGTCGTCGTCATACAACTGCGCGTTTTGCCACGTGACGTGGGCCAGTTCCCATAGGGGTTCTAGCGGTCCGGCACTATCCCAGTCAATGAAAGCGACTGGCCTCCCGTCACTGGCCAAAATGTTCCAAGGACCGAGATCACCGTGACCAATCACTGACGTTCGTCCTGGCAATTCACGTAAGAAGGAGGTCTGCCATTGAGCGTCGGGTGGCGATTGCCATTGCGCAGAGAGTGTGTGGAGCTGTCGAAGGAGCGCACCAATCTCAAAGGCCGCTTCGTCTGACCACGCGAGCGGTTGGGGACTCGTACCTTCAATGAATTCCAGCATTTCTCGACCATCAGCAGCGAATCCCGTTCCAATTGGTTTTGGGGCGGCCGTGAAGCCAACGCAGTTCAAGAATGAAAGAAATGAGACCACAGTCCGGCTTTGAGGCTTTGGGGACCGAAACACGGTGTCGCCAACACGCGTTACCGTTGTTGCCCAACCTCCAGCAAGTTTCTCTTCAATTTCGCTCACGAGAACATCGTTTCATAAAGGAGAATTCCTTTCGGTTCTTTCAGTCTCGCATTGCAACGGCGAAGTTCCCAAGTCCGACCGCCCGAATTTCCAAGTGGCGTTTGGATCGCTGGAATTGCATTTCGATGGTCCGATGGTAGGGGAAGGATGCCGTGGGAGGATTAACTGCGATGGTGAGTCCCTACACAACGCTTGGCCGAAAGGCATGTACTTCAATCACCATTAAGAGGTGGTCACTGTGACTGTGTCTAGGTCTCGGCGTAATGCCATCGTTAGTGCCATGGTATTTCTTTTCATCGCCATCAGCATTACCGTCGCTTTGAGTGTTGGCAGCGATTCGCCAATCTCTCGCGACGCGTTAGAACTCTCAGTGGCTCGTTACGTGGATGCATCGCTCGGTGTCTACTCACCGCTTGCGATCAAGAATACCGATAATTCCATTTGCTCCAGATTGTCATGTACCTTCTTCAACAAAGTTGCTCGATCGTCGAAGCAAGCCATCGAGCAACTGAGTGATGTCCGGGTTGCGAATCCCTCCTCGGTCAATTGGACTTCGACTTCGATTGTCGAGAAGCGATTCAATGTGGAACTTCTGACGAGTCGCAATCGTCAACTATTTCTCAACAACGCGACGTCAAGTGTGAGTAGCAATGCGATTGAGGTTGGGGATGCGTTCGTAAGAAGCGAAGCTTCGTACCTGAGTGGGAACTTGTCATCATGCGCGACCCACATTTGCGGTATTACAAGTAGTGCCGGCGCTTCGATTGTCTCGGTCGAGAGTGAAGTTGTGCACGGTAGTTCTGCGACAATTCACGCAATTGTCAAGGAGTGGCAGCAGCAGTCGGTCATAAATGCCATGGGAGTCATCGGCCCTTGGAACACCGCAACAAACGAATTGAACGACACATTTTCGTTAATGAAGTTAAAAGGGAAATGGCTGGTGATCTCCATTGTCGGATCGTTTGTTCCGGGACAAGGTCCGTGAATCGCGTTGTCGTCGGAATTAATTGGGTTGCGATGGTGTTAGAGGCCCGACGCAATAGATGTGCAACCCTGCACTGGCGGTTGGGTTAGATCGTACGGCTTAAGTTCGAAGCCACAAATACTCGTTGATCGAACTGGAATTCAGAATCGTCTTCGGGCC
>DATKRC010000115.1:0-3363 GCA_035532375.1 Acidimicrobiales bacterium | reverse complement strand
GCGGTGTCACAACCGGCTGCGCCGGTGGCCGTGGCCAGACACTCAACGGCGTAGACCGAGTCGCCGGGCGTGAAGTCAGCGCCGGTGATGCTCACCGACGCGCCATTGGTGAGGCCCGTGGTTTGCGAGACCGAAACGCTAGGCGTCTTCGACGACGCTACCGTCGTGGTCGTTGTCGGTATCGTCGTGGTCGTTGTCGGTATCGTCGTGGTCGTCGAACCGCCCGAAGCGAAGGTGATCGTTGCGTACGCTAAAGTCGCTGGCGGACTTATGGTTGCGACGGAGATGAGACAGGTGGCGTCAGTCGCTGAGGTTCCGCACGTTCCATTGCCGATGGTTCCTGTTCGTACGGAAAATTGGAAACTCACATCTCCGGTCGGGCCAGAGGTGACCAACGCGTAATCGACGGTGTCACAGCCGGCTGAGGTGGTGGCCGTGGCAATACACTCGACAGCGGCCATCGTCCCGAACCCCTGGTTCGGCGTAAAGCCAGAGCCTGTGACTGTCACCAACTGCAGATTGGCGAGGCCGGTATTTGGTGTGATCGTAATCGTGGGAGTACCCGATGCCCCGGCACTGAACGCACCGAAGAAGGCCATACCTCCCATTACGAGTGCCACTGCGGCGACGCCTGACGCCAATCGCTTCATCATCTAAAGCCCTCCCGATTCAGTAATTCGTGTACTCCTGACTATAGATGCGTAGGGTGCGCCGCAGTAGGGGTTCTCAGGCCCTTTGAAATATGCACTCTCGGTGCGGGTCCAAGACGAGGAGATGCTCGCCCAGTCATGGTGCACGCCGGGACGTTCATGCCTGGAAATATTCCGAGGAGCCGTGCTCGCCGCGCCTGATAGCGGGGGGACTTCCAAGAGGGCGGGACCATCCCCGATCGTGGCGACGCTGTCGTTACTCGTCGGACTCGTCACCAGGCTCTCGAGGGCCGTTCCTCCAGGAGCGGCTAGCATTGGATACTTCAACGCGGGGTGGAGCAGTCTGGTAGCTCGTCGGGCTCATAACCCGAAGGTCGCAAGTTCAAATCTTGCCCCCGCCACCATGTAGTTCATTAACGAAGTCGAGGGCCCAGAGAAATCCTGGGCCCTCGTGCTTTCTGGGCGGCCCTCCAAAGGCGGCGGTACTTCTAAATCCATAAACTCATGCATACCAGTAATGTGCAAGTAATGACTTGCGTAATGGCGCATAATGCGCTAGTCTCCACTTGCATATAAATATCTCGAAAATGGAGGATGAACTGATGAACACCGACCGTATTGAACGCGAAGTCTCGATTGAAGCGCCGATTGAGCGAGTGTGGGACGCGCTTACCATAGCGGAGTCCATCGGAACGTGGTTCGGCATCGGCGCCGCGGCCACCATTGACCTTCGCGTGGGCGGAGTGATGGTCGTTGACCACGGCGTGCACGGTACATTTCGAACACTGATTGTCGCGGTCGATCCTCCCCGCGCCTTCTCCTATCGGTGGGCCGGGGGGTATCCCGGCGAACTTGCCACCGAAGAGAATTCCACACTCGTGGAGTTCACACTGAGGTCAACGCCTGACGGTACGGACCTTCGCCTCGTAGAAAGCGGATTCGACGCGTTGAGACTTCCGGCTGAACGGCTCGCGACCGGTGGATTCGAAAGCCACTCGCAAGGCTGGACGGGCGTCGTGGCGAAGTTCGCCCAGTACGTCTTGGGCAATGACGACACGCCGCTGGTCTCCTCTTCGTGAGCGTCGCTGAGGTGCTGACGGCACTGGCCGATCCAACACGGCGCGATTTACTTGAGATGCTCGGCGCGCGAGGCGAAGCGACGGCGACGGACCTCGCGGTTGATCTCCCGATCAGCCGTCAGGCGGTAGCCCAACATCTGGCCGTACTCAACGAGGTGGGACTGGTGGTGGGGCGCCGTCAGGGTCGCGAACACCGCTTTCTCGTGTGCTCCGAACCTCTCGACGAAACAGCTCGGTGGATGAGTCAGCTCTCCCAACAGTGGGATCGGCGCTTGCGCGCGATTCAGCGCATCGCCGAGACATCACATCGGGCGTTGTCGAAGTAAATCCCTACGCTCTCTTAACTCGTTGGAGGCACGATTAAAGGCTGCCCCGGCCACAAGAGAGGTCTGGTGGTCGTTGGGTGAAACGAGTGAGAAGTACCCCACGCACAACAACGAATTGGTGCGTTCCGTCTCGATTCGTGTTGGTCACTGCTGCGTCGGAGGGCTACTTGACGACGATCGTGCCCTTCATGAACGTATGAACGGCGCAAAAGTAGTGATACTTTCCGGGTTTCTTCGGTGCTTTGAAGCTCTTGATCTTGCCCGGGAAGATGTTGCCAGTGTTGAATTGACCACCGTATGCGTCCACGGAGTGAACGTAAATGTCCTGGTTGATCACCTTGATCCTGGCGCCAGGAGCCACCTTTAGGGTCATGGGTTTGAACATGAAGTTCGCAATGACGATCGTGTTCGACGTACTCGCGGTCCCCGCGGCGCCGACTGAGGGGCCAGTCGCCACGCTGAGCGCCGCCACGCCAAGCAGTAGCACGCTGGTGAAGAGGAAGACACTAGATCTGCTTGGACTTCGTTTGCTCATCCCTCGATTCCACCTTTGTCATCGGATTGGGCACGAATGTTTGACCCGCCGCTCCAACCTAGGGTACTCCTCGTGTACGTAATACGTCATGACGAGCGGCGAACCTCGAGGAGTCGGCGAGGCGTTCGCACGTCGAAGACGACGATGCCTACATCGATGTCGTGGCGTTGGACGGATAGTCCTCGATTCGTACTCGAAGCATTCGTCTCACTCGGGCGCCCCACTCCTTCTCTCCGACACGGCGAGCACTAGTGGCCGTCACCATTTATGGAGTTGGCGCGGTGACGTTTATGGTCACGATGTACGCCTTAGAGCGGCGTGGGCGTGGATACATTGTGGCCTTCGCCGTGGGGTGCCTTCTGTCGAGCGTCTATGGCTTCTTGGCTGGTGCGTGGCCCCTTGGTCTCGTGGAGATTGTGTGGTCGTGGATAGCCTGGCGCCGCTTTCGTAACGCTCACTAGTTGCGCGTGGTCACGATCACGCGTGAGGCAGTTGATAAGGGGACCGCGTGCGCTGAACGCGACTCCGTGAGTGAGAGTCGAGTCTGCGCAAGAGTTAAATGGCCCCGCTGGCTATAGTCTTCGTTCAATGGGCGGCTCACTTGACATGACCGAGAGTTCTCGTGCCCACGTTGTTTCGCCCGACGCGAAGGGCCGAGAGACGGTGGCGTGTCTTGAGCACGTGACCAAGGTTTTTGATGGTCTGCCGGCAGTCGATGACTTAAGTCTGGATATTTTCGAGGGTGAATTCTTCAGTCTGTTGGGCCCCTCGGG
>DATKRC010000114.1:0-17037 GCA_035532375.1 Acidimicrobiales bacterium | reverse complement strand
ATCACCACATTCGACGGCCCTCTGGCGGTGGGCACCTACACCTTCTCGGGCACTGACACTGACACCTACGGCGACTCCGGCACCTGGAGCTACACGCTCAAGGTTTCACCGTAGGTGGAGCATTCTCAAGAGGCGGTGTTCAGATAATTGGGTTGTTGCGCGGCGATAATGCCGACCAGCGAATGACTACTGTTACCCGCATCTCCTTTGGGGAGCGGACGGTTCAGACGGGCGGTCGCCGGCGCACAGGACTCCGCCATCGAGGGAGTGATGATGGCACGAAGTTCGAAGACTAGGAACAATATGCCTAGAGCGGCCTCGGCTGGTTCGCCAGCCCAGCCCAGTTCTCCGATCCCGGTGGCGCGGCGCGGCTCGACGGGTGTAGCCGTGGCGAAGTGGCTGCGCAGGATCATCTCAGCCGTGGTGGTGATTGCGGTGCTGGCCGCAGTGGGAGTCGTGAGCGTCGCTCTGATTCAAGGAACCTGGCAAGTGAATCCAGTCGACTCGGGCAGTATGCGCCCAGGATTCGCGGTGGGCGGCGTCGTGATCAGCGAGCGTATACCCGTTGATCAACTGGCCCTTCGTGACGTGATGGTGTTCGCAAGTCCGGAAGATCCCGCCAATTTGATCGTGCACCGTATCGTCTTGATGACCAAGAGTAAATCGGGGCAACTGGTGATAAGGACCCAAGGCGATGCGAACAATGTCCGCGACCCGTGGACGCTGACCATAAAGGGTCACTACGCCTACGTCGTGCGTTGGTCACTTCCTCTGCTCGGCTACGTTGCCATCGCCTATCAGAACAACCACGCCTTGGTGTTGCTCGGCGCCGGCATCGTGCTGATAGCGGCCGCAGCCGCGGCGATTCTTAAGCAACGCCGACCTGACGAAGAGCCAGATGCCTCTGAGGATTCCGAATCATCAGGATCACTTGACAACGAAGCGACATCGCTCACAGGTCCAGCCGAGGACGTAAACGTCACGCCGAGCGCCACGGAATTCGATGCCAGACCCATGGAGTCGACGGCGGCTAGCTTCGGCGAGTCCCATCCGCCTTGGTCACTGGCCCCGGAGGCGGCGGCTCCAATTTCCGAGGTGACTGTCGCTTCGGGCACTGCGGAGAGTGAAGCCGACTCAACGGAAAGTGCTTCCGAGTCCGAAGCGCCGCTGTCGTATGCGTCGGATCCGGCGACTCCAACTTCCGACGTCGAAGAGACAACTGTCACCTCGGGCACTGCGGAGAGTGAAGCCGACTCAACGGAAACGTCGCCACCAAATGCTGGCGAGTCCGAACCTCCGCTCTCGTTGGCCCCGGAACCCGAAACTCCAGTCACCGAGGTCGAAGAGACATCAGGCTCGGGCGCTGCGGAGAGCGAAGCCGACTCAATGGAAACGTCGCCACCTAGTGCTGGCGAGTCCGAACGACTTCAAGATTCGCCCTTGCCGCAAAAAATATCGTGGAAGCGTCGATTTGGGATGAAAGAGGACTAACAGCGCTCAACGCCTAGCCCGACAATCATCACCGGCTTCACGCGAAGATTCAGAAGGGCATCTCCAGTTGCTCGCGGCGGACTGGCCTCAGCCGCCAGCCACCGATGACGCTCGAAGCGTAGGCCGAGGATAGTTATTAAGCATCCGTGACTACTGCGGCCCATTCACGATCTCGCGAAATTTGAAAAGGATCTCCGTCACCGGAGCGGGCGAGGAGTCGACGTTGCGGCATCGATAAGGGCAATTCGGCGTCAGTGAAGTCTCGACGACTTCGTCGCCATGAGCCCACCTTGGACAGTGGCTGTAATAGTCTCGAAAAAAGGCGTCTTCGAGTTTGCCTCGGCCAGTGCCCTTTGACCACTGGCCGAGACCGTGAGCGTCAAGATCCCGCTCTTTCCCTTCGCCAGGCGGTACGGCGTGCTGGTCAGTACGACCCTGAGTGTCCGGTTGACCTTCTTCGTGATGGTCCACTTTCCTGCCTTCACGCTCACCTTCTTGGTCGTCGTGATATGTCCGAGCGACCTGACCAGACCTGAACACGTGGCCCGGACACAGATCAGCTGCACCGACTCGTGAACGCTACGGCCCGACTTGGTGAACGTGTCGAGATGGATGACGATCTTGGGCGCGGGCTTCACTGGCGGGCCGGGCGAAGTTCCCGATCGGACCACGAAACTCTGGTGTACCTCCGGAGCGGCCGAGTAGCTCACGCTGGCCGCCTGGTTCGCGTCGATGACGCAAGTTCCCACGCCGAGGAGTGAGACCTTGGAACCGGTTATGGCGCACGCTCCTTTAGTCGAAGTCGCGCTGATGGAGAAGGTGACCGGTCTCCCCGAGGCCCCGCCGGTCGCCGAGACGACGTAGGTCCCGCCGACCTTGGGCGACGACGGCACGCTCGAGGTGAAGGTGATGGTCTGGCGCCCCAGCAAAATGGAGAAGCTCTGTTCCGACTGGGTGGCGGCCGTGTAGTCGGTATTTCCCGTCTGGTTCGCGTCAATGACACAGAGACCCACGCCGAGGAGCGAGACCGTGGAGCCCGTGATGGTGCAAGCGCCGGCAGCCGAGGTCGCGTCGATGGTGAAGGTGACCGGGTTCCCCGAGGCCCCGCCGGTCGCCGAGACAACGTAGGTCCCGCCGACGGTGGGCGACGACGGCACGCTCGAGGTGAAGGTGATCGATTGGCTACCGGGCGGCGGCGGCGCTCCCGAACCGCCAGCCGCTTCAATGGAGAAGCCCTGTTGCGACTGGGTGGCGGCCGTGTAGTCGGTATTTCCCGTCTGGTTCGCGTCAATGACACAGAGACCCACGCCGAGGAGCGAGACCGTGGAGTCCGTGATGGTGCAAGCGCCGGCAGCCGAGGTCGCGTCGATGGTGAAGGTGACCGGGTTCCCCGAGGCTCCGCCGGTCGCCGAGACGGTGTAGATCCCGCCGACCGTGGGCGACGACGGCACGCTCGAGGTGAAGACGATCGATTGTGCGTGGGCGAGTACCGAGAAGCTCTGTTGCAACTCGGGAGCGGCTGCATAGTTGGTGTCTCCCGCCTGGTTCGCGTCGACGATGCAATTGCCCACGCCGAGGAGCGAGACGGTGGAGCCCGTGATGGAGCAAGCGCCGGCCGTCGAGGTCGCGTCGATGGTGAAGGTGACCGGGTTCCCCGAGGCCCCGCCGGTCGCCGAGACAGTGTAGGTCCCTCCGACGGTGGGCGACGACGGCACGCTCGAGGTGAAAGCGATCGATTGGCCCATCGTCTGGACGGTAAGTGGGTTCGAGGTTGCTTCAAGGTAGTTCGGGTCCGCACCGTCCGCGTTGTACGTGGCGGCAACGGTTACTCCGGCGCTCTCGGCGTCGATGGTGCAACTGCCGATGTAGAGCGTTGCGGTGCTTTGGGCGAGCGCGGCGCTGCACGACTGGCTCGCGCTGTCGGCGACGCTTACCGCCTCACTCGGTGCGACGCCAGCAGAAGGCACGACGAGGCTGACGTCGAAGGTGTTGTTTCCGGCGACTGGACTGCCGCTGAGGCTGAGCGACGCCGTGGCGATTTGGTCCTCGAAAGAACCGGCGTCGCAGTTGGCGCCGGCGACGCCGGGGCGAGCGTCACCGCGCTCGTCGGTCGTGATGGTGCAGTTCGCCGAAGGGACCTCCTCGAAGGCGGAACTGTCACGCCCGATCGCGAGGGTCTCGGGCGCGCTCGAGCCGTTGGCCGCCAGCGACGCGGCGAGGTCGATGGAGGCGCTGTTGACGACGTCGCTTGTGCCCAAACCACAGGAGTTGTCGGATTCCACGTTGTAGCCACCGTCCATGACCGATCCAGCACAGGGGGAAGCGTCCATTACTGAGTTCGCGACGCTCGTGGTGGCGCCGGACTCGCTTTCAATGCCACCGCCAGTGGTCGTGGCCGTGTCATTGGCCAGCGTGACATTGGTCAATGTGACGCTTCCCTGATTGTCGACGCCACCGCCCATCCCGGCTGAATCACTCGCAAGCGTGTCATTGACGAGAACGGCCGTGGCGCCGACGGCATTGAAGAAGCCTCCGCCTGAGGTGGCGGCCGTGTCATTGACGAGCGTGTCATTGGTCAATGTGACGGTGCCGCCCGCGTTGTCGACACCACCGCCGGACGTACCAGCGGCGCCTGCGTCGATGGTGACGTTGTCGATCGTGACGGTCCCTCCGTTGACGGTGAAGACGCTACCGAGGCCCCCGCCGTTCACCGTCGGCGCTGCGGCGCCGGTCCCTCGGACGGTGAGGGTGTCTCCGGTGGGCACATCGACGGTGTCGTTCTCGTCGTAGGTCCCGGCGGCGACCTCGATCGTGACGTCCGAAGAGACCGACGCCTCGGCGGTCGTTATCGCCATTTGGACGCTGGCGCACGGGTTGCCGGAGCTCGTGCAGTCGCCGGTGCCGGACGGGCTGACGTACAAAACGGCCGTGTCGGCACCGGCTGGCAGTGCTGGTACGAGGAAAGACGCCCCTACTAGTAGCAGCGCGCTGCCAAGAAAGAGGACACTGCGGTGCCCGACGACATTCGACATGGCTCGTCGCTCGTCGCTTTGGCCGCTGGCGCGTGACCCGGCTCGGGTGGGCCCACCAAGGAAGCGACCCCTCGCACCGCGGCGTTGCCAGCGGGTCATCCCGTTCCTCTCCACAGAAGCCACGTGAAGAAGAGATTTTATCAATACGTATACCGGTCTTGGTCGCGCACCCTCCGTCAGAACGAAGTGTCCAGAATCGCTGCCTCGTGGCCCGCGAAAACCCGACTCTACGGTTTGACTCGCCAAGCACAACCATTTGACAACATGCGAACTTGATTGTAGAAATGAATCCTGCAGGGGCGGAATTGGGGACCAGTAGTGTCATCCGACACGGGTTCGTCGAACCTTGACGGGCAAGCCAACGTGGCACGCTCTTTCGCGCCCGTCGATGCATTCACTCTGCGTGATCTGTACGTTCACACCTCTATCTCGAGCGATTCTCTGGCCGCCGAGCTCGGCCGCTACCTCAACATCGATGAAACGACATTTTCTTCGTCAGCGAATGAAAGCTCTGGACCCAACCGCTCCGTTGACGCGCCTGCAGTCCACGAGCCAGCCCTCGAGGTAATCCTCGACGTCGTATCAAATTCCACTGCCAACTTCGAGTGTGTCTGGGCTCTTGAACCCGAGGGTGGAATCCAGGAGTGGTGGGCGCGCATGCTCGTTGGAACCGCCGCACATTCTCAGTCGAAACTGCGAGTTCGACAGGACGTTGAAATTTGCGACTCGTGAGAACGCAAGGGCTAGGAATCGTGGAGTATTTTCAAATGCGGTGCTCCACATTCCGATACGGCTCACTGGTCGAGCAGACGAGATCAATTTCTCAGAGTTGAAGTCATCTGCTCGACCAGTACCGTGATCTGAGTCTCCGGGTTAACCCTGGAACTAATTCACCACTGTGTTGGTACCATGAATCCACAAGTGGATTGAAATCCCTGAACGGTGCCATGTGGTGATTGACGGCGACGTCGGGCGATGAATTTTGAATTCACCGGAAAGATTGGGAGAGAACGTGATATCGATCCGAACGATACGAGTATTGGCAGTCGCCGCTTTGCTCAGCACCGGAATCCTAACGAGTGGCCTCATCAACATCACCAGCGCCAACGCCGCGACCCCGAAGCTGTTGGTCAAGCCTTCAACCGGGCTTAGGAATCACTCGACCGTGTACGTATCGGGCACCGGCTTCAAAGCCCGCGACACTGTGTACATCACGGAATGTCAGGTCAGCGCGAAGGGTGAAGCCGGTTGTGACATTTTCACGGCCGTACCGGTCAAGATCAGCGCTCGGGGCGTGTTGCCCAAGACCAAGTTCAAGGTCGTCACCGGCACCGTGGGGAACGGCAGGTGTGGCACCACGGCGGCGAACCTTAAGAAGTGCGCCGTGAGTGCCGGCAATGCCAAGGGCGGTGACAGTGCCGTCTTCAAGATCGTTTTCGCATTGCCTAAGAAGTAACGGCCCAACCTTTCGTCGAGCCGAATTGACGGTTCATGGATGTGGTCAGGGGCGACGGAGATATTTTTGGTCGTACGAAGTGGTGAGTGCGAACCATACATTGGTGCGAGTAAATGATTTGACAACATGGTGCAGGACTAGCTCGCTCGGTATGTATTGAGCCAAGAAGATGAAGTATTCGGATTTGAAAGGGGAGCATGACAGATGAATCCGGCTCCCTGTCGGCGCTCGAGCGAGAGCCCAGTGAGTTTCGTGAGGTCATCGTGCGCGGGATCCGCGCCCACTTCAGTTTCGCGGCGCTCCTCGCCATTTTGTTCCTGACCTTCCTCGACAACACGGTCGTGAGTGCGGTGCTGACCAGCGTGCAGGCCAAATTGCACGCGAATGTGTCGCAGTTGCAGTGGGTCGTCGGGGGTTACGCGTTGACCTTCGCAAGTCTGATGCTGATGTTCGGCGCCCTGGGCGACAACTTCGGTCGCAAGCGCATGATGTTGATCGGCGTCGCCATTTTCTGCGGCGGGTCGATCGTCTGTGCG
This sequence comes from Acidimicrobiales bacterium, assembly GCA_035532375.1. Classification (GTDB taxonomy): domain Bacteria; phylum Actinomycetota; class Acidimicrobiia; order Acidimicrobiales; family RAAP-2; genus RAAP-2. Next base: position 10,522 of record DATKRC010000114.1, on the reverse strand, counting down.
ATCTCGGTCAACCCGAGTGAACTCGTGATCGGGCGAATCGTCATGGGCATCGGCGCAGCAGCCTCAGAGCCCGCCACGCTCTCGATGATTCGCCATATCTATCCCGATCACAAGAGTCGAGCGCGCGCGCTCGGCGCGTGGGCGGCCGTCTCGGGATTGGCGCTGGCCATGGGACCGGTTGTCGGCGGCATCCTCGTCGGCATCTGGTCCTGGCGCGCGGTCTTCTGGTTCAACCTCCTTTTCGGAGGGCTGGCCTTCATCGTTGCGAGGATCGCCTTGCCCGAAAGCGTGAACGCACTTCGCAAGAGGGTTGACTACGCTGGCTTCTTCTTCGCGGCGGTGATTCTCGGGACCGCGACCTTTGCCTGCATCCAAGGCGAGTTGACGGGCTACGAGAGTGGTTGGGTCATCACCCTGTTCATCGTCAGCTTTCTCACGGTGCCGGCCTTCTATCTCTGTGAAAAGAGTGCCAAGAGCCCCATGCTCGAACTGGGTTTCTTCCGGCGTAAGTCCTTCACCGGTTCGGCGTTCATCGCCTTCGCCAGCTATTTCTCGATCTTCTCGATCTTCTTCTTCGTCGCGCTTTATCTCGAAGTGGTCGTCTCGGTCAGCGCCTACGGGTTGGCCCTGGACTTCTTGCCACTGCTCGGAGGGATCGTCGTCGCCTCGCTCTTCACCGGACGGTGGATCGGACGCATCGGCTCGCGTATCCCCATGACCGTCGGGTGCCTGATGGCTGGGCTCGGGGTGATCTTGACCTTCGCCGTGATTGGACCTCACGTTGACCTGACGACGCTCGGGTGGACGATGGGACTCGCCGGCATCGGCTTCGGTATCGTCATCGTCCCGGTGAACGCAACCGCGCTGTCGTCTCTACCGGCGTCGAATTCTGGTATGGCCTCGTCGGCTGTCAACACCAGTCGCGAACTCGGCGCCGTCGCCGGCGTGGCGATTCTCGGCTCCATCGTGAACGGTCAGTTGACGGTCAATCTGACCGCGCGGCTGATCCAGCTGGGTATTCCGGCGGCCTATCGACAATTGGTCATTACGGCCGTAACGACCGGACAGACGGCGTCGGCCGAAGCGGGCCTCAATCCCGCCACCCGAAAGGCGTTCCAAGGGACCATTAATAAGGTCATCAAAGCCGCCTACGGTGCCCTCACGCACGGCCTCGACATCGCGCTGATCGCTTCGGCACTGTTGTTGATGGTCTCGGCGGCCGTCGCGTACTTGACCGGCACGTCCGAGAAGCTGGAACTGGTCAACTACGTCGAAGCGGTGCCGGCTACGGCGATCAACTGACCGGCGTCGCCTTCGATTCCATCGGACGTCGTCTCGGCTCCAACTGTTCGACCGCGACCATCACCGAGAAACACACGAAGAAGATCGGCTCGACGACCGCACCGAAGTTGTCCGTTAGGTAGGCGACGGCCAACAAAGGGTAACCAATCAACATCGTGACCGCGGTGGCCTTTACACTTCGTGCCACCCAACCGGAGTCCTCGCGTGTCCGCTTCCACGCGAGATAAACCGCGATCGTCATGGCGGCGAATTCGACGATGCCTGAGACGACGTGCACGTAGTGATGCGAGGGAAGTTGCAAATGCCACTCGGCGTTTCGACAGGCGGGGCTCAATCCTTCAGGGCAGGCGTAGCTGTAGTGACCGCCCACTGCGCTCGCAACTGCGAACAACAAGAACCAGCGCCACTCCTTTCGCTTTCCCTTGGGACCCCACGGACCGCGCAGGAGCAAGGCGACCAGCAGAACGAAACCCGCCGCTAGGTCGAAATGTTGGAAGAGGGTGGCGTCGGGGCGGCCCGTCGCCTCTAAGTCACTGAAGAACTCGTCGGTGTCAGTGAGCAGATTCGTCGCGACGAGAACCCATATCCACCAGTTGTAGAGGACGATGCCGACGAGGCCGAGAATCCGGGCGGTAATGAGACGGACACTGGCGCCATTCGCTTGTTGAGTGTCTGACGTGGGGAGTCGCGACTCGGAGTCGGTGGCACTTCCGTCGTCGCGGCTCCCATTCATGGTCCTGCGACGATTCCTTTAGACGACGCTCAACTTGATCGATGGCACTGCGGCGAGCGCCTTGGAGACCGGACAGTTGGCCTTGGCATCTTCGGCGGCGGCCCTGAAGCCTTCGGCGTCGAGATTATCGGCCTCACCCGAAACGGTGATGCGAATCTCGGTGATCCCGGTGCCGGGCTGAAAGTCGACCTCGACCGAGGTATTGAGCGAGATCGCGGTATTGCCGCTCTTCGCGAGCCCGTTCGAGAGCGCCATCGAGAAGCACGACGCGTGGGCCGCGGCGAGCAGTTCTTCGGGACTCGTGCGACCGTCGGGTGTTTCGGCCCTGGATGCCCACGTGATGGGGTAGGTGCCGATGCCACTCGAGGTCAGTTCGACCGTTCCTTGGCCCTCGAGAAGCGTGCCTTCCCAATGAGCTCGTGCGTTACGGGTTGTCGCCATTGATCGTCCTTCACTCGTGACACCGGGTCCTTCCGCGGTGAACGTGGTTCACCTTACCTACGACGTTGTCGCAGCCTGTCATTAGGTTGAGTCGTGGCGAGCTAGGAGAACGGTGGCGACGCGCGTCTACTTTGAAGAAGGCAAGAGCTCGGTCTTTGCTGCGGCGATCGACTGGCCCGGATGGTGTCGGCGCGCGAAGTCGACCGACCCGGCGCTCGAAGGCCTGCTCGATTATCAAGATCGTTACGCCGCGGTGCTCTCGGCGCCCTTCAAGCCCGGCAAGCTCGAAGTGGTGGGCTCGGTTCGCGGCAACGCGACGACCGACTTCGGTGCGCCCGCTCTGGTGTCACCCTGGGACTCAGAGCCGATCACGAAACGTGACCTCGAGCGTCAAGTCACGGTCTTGAACGATTGCTGGGCGTACTTCGACTCCGCCGTGAAATCTTCTCCCGCGAAGTTGACGAAGGGTCCTCGTGGTGGGGGCCGCGACCGTGACGGCATCGTCGACCACGTGCGAGAAGCCGAGCGTCACTACTGCTCGAAACTGGGCACGCGGGTCCCGCCTCGAACTCCCTGGGCCGATCAGCGCATCACTGTCTCAGCGACGTTGCTCGCCGGCTCTCCCGACGGAGGTTGGCCACCGCGGTATTCGCTTCGACGAATCGCCTGGCACGTGCTCGATCACGCCTGGGAGATCGAGGACAAGCACTCGTAAGGGGTCAAACGGAGAACCGAACGTCGCGCGATCACGTACCGCGAACGTGTCAACTAACCGACAGATGGTCCTTCAGCGTGTTCATTCGTCGAGTGAACTCGTCTTCGTCGATCTCACCTTTGGCGAATCGCATCTTCAAGACGTCAGCCGCCGCGCTGTCCGACGAAGCCCCACCGCCTGCGGCGTTGACGTGGGAGTGCTGGTGCATCTGTGCGTGGTCGAAGTGGCGGATGACGAAGTACGCGATCGCGCCGATGACGATGAGAAACAGGATCATGATGATCAACCTCGATATTCCGAAGCCCCAATCGGGACCTCCGTTGAAGACACGACCAAAAGGTCCGCCGTTGGGTCCGAAGGGTCCAACGTGAGTCTGTCTTTGCATGAACACGTGAATCCCTCTTTCGGCCCTATAGAGAACTTACTGGCGAGCAGCGCATCGGACAACGACGGCAATGTCAAAAACCCTAAGCATTTAGAGGATTCTTAAGGGTTAGATCGCGACGTCCTCGGTCGCTTCGACCGCGACGTGGGGCACGATTCGGTCGAGCCACTTCGGGAAGTACCAGTTGGCGTTGCCGAAGTAGTGCATCAGCGCCGGCACGAGCACCGTACGCAAGATGAAGGCGTCCATCAACACCGCGCCGCCGAGGCCGATACCGAATTCGGCGATGATGCGCTGGCCCCCGAAGGCGAAGGAGAAGAAGACGCAGATCATGATGAGCGCCGCAGCCGAGATCACGCGTCCGGTGTTGGCCTGGCCCCGGTTGATGGCCTCTTCGTTGCTGCCGGTATTGAGCCACTCCTCGTGCATTCGCGACACTAAGAAGACCTGGTAGTCCATCGAGAGGCCGAAGAGTATGGCGATCATGATCGTCGGCAGGAACGATTCCACGGGTCCGGTGCCGGAGTTGATCAAGGAACTTCCCCAACCCCACTGGAAAACCGCGACGACGAGTCCGAAGGACGCGCCGGCCGCGAAGATGTTCATCGCGGCCGCCGTCAGCGGGATGACGATACTTCGGAAGGCCACCATCAATAAGAGACATCCCAGCAGGACGATGACTCCGACGAACAGAGGGATCTTCGACGTGAAGACCTGGGCGAAGTCGACGAAGATCGCCGTGAGTCCGCCGACGTAGATGGCCGTGTGACTCTTCGAGGTCACGGCCGGTACGTAGTCGTTGCGAATGGTCGCGATCAGGTTCTCGGTGACCTTTGAATCGGGACTGGATTTCGGCACGACGTAGATGACCGCGACCCTGCCACTCTTGGAGACCTGCAACGGCGCCGCGACGGCGACGTCGGGCTTGCCCTGCAACTTCTGGTCGAGCGCCACCATCGTCGAGAGGTCCTTGGCGTTGTGGATGGACCCCACGACCTGCAACGGACCGTTGAAGCCGGGACCGAATCCCGTAGCGAGCAGGTCATACGCCTGACGAGTCGTCGAGCCCGCCCGGTCGGTTCCCGCGTCGGAACTCCCGAGGTGCAACGAGAAGAAGGGAACACAGATCAACACGATCGCAATGAGCGCGACGAGCGAGAGCTTCCGTGGATGCTTCGTCACCGTGTTGGCCCAGCGCTGCCACCCGGTGTTGGTGACGATCGGCTCGGGTCCGTGGTCGGCCAGCGATCGGCGCTCTCTTCGGCTCAGGGTGTGATTGCCCCAGAATCCGAGGAGAGACGGGAGCAACGTCAGCGAGGCGAACATGGTGATCAACACCGTCAACGACGCGGCGATCGCCACGCCGTTCAAGAACGAGAGTTGCAGGACGAGCATGCCCAGCAGCGCGATGCAGACGGTCGCGCCGGCGAAGAGCACCGCGCGGCCCGAAGTGTTGACGGCCGTGACGATCGCCTCTTCGGTGCTCAGGCCGCGTTTCAGACCCTGTCGACAACGCGTCACGATGAAGAGGGCGTAGTCGATCCCCACGCCCAATCCGATGAGCGATCCCAGGATAGGTGCGAAGGTGGCGATGGAGAGGCCGTGACTCAACAGCGTCGTGGACGCGGTGGCGATGCCGACGGCGCTAATGGCGACCAGGAGGGGCAGCAACATCGAAAAGATCGAGCCGAAGGCGAGGAAGAGGACGATGGCCGTGAGGATGAGTCCGTAGATCAGGTCCGGACTTCCCTTTTGCGAGGCGAGGTTCTCGAAGGCATTGCCGGCGAACTGGACGTTGAGCGACGCCGAGCGTGCGGTGATGCCCGCGTTCTCGACAAGCTGTATTTGCGCGTTCTTGAGCTTGTAGCCCTGCTTCGAGAAATAGACAACGGAGTACGCGATCTTGCCGTTGGGACTGATCTGCAATGAACCGCCGACGAAGGGTGAGACGACGTTGGCGACCGAGGGGACCTTCGCCACCCTTCTGTCCATCGCGAGGATTGCTTTCTTGTGACTCGCGATCGTGCCCGATCGTGCTTGGAAGACGATCTCGTCGATGTCACCCGACTTGCTCTTGAATCCGGACTGCAAGAGTGACAGCGCGTGGGTCGAATTCGTTCCCGGCAAGGTGAACGTATTCGCGTAGGCGGTGCCGAAGGTCTGGGAGAAGACGTTCATGACGACCAAGAGCAGGACCCAAATAGCGAGCACCAACCATCGTCGTCGGTAGGCGAAGCGGGCGAGGGACTTCATGAACGTGGGTTCTCCTGAATGAACGAGAGGGGGACCGATAAAATCGTGACACTGCGTTAGCAGCATCACAACATTACGGGAGTTTTATCATGGCGCCAGATGGCTCGCGGTCGGCGCGATTCGAAGGTCACGAGTATCCCCAGACCCTCCCCGAACCGGACGACATCCAAGCGGGAGCCGCGGCACCGTGGAGTTCGTTGTCGCTCGAAGAACGATCCAATCTCACGCTGGAACGGATCGAGTCGAGACTGCGCGATTCGTTGCGACACGTCGACAACTCCTCCATTCCGGGCGACCCGAGTTCGATGGCCGTCACCGATATCGAAGGTCAACCGATCAGTCGTCGTTCGGCGGTGCTCATTGCGCTGTTCGAAGAGGCCGGCGAGACACAGATTGTCCTCACGCGGCGGTCGTTCTCGTTGCGCCAGCACCGTGGCGAGATCGCGCTACCCGGCGGACGCAGTGACGACGGCGAGACGCCGGTCGCGACGGCGCTTCGAGAGGCGCGTGAAGAGGTTGGCATCGACGAGAGCTCGGTACACGTCGTGGGTTGGCTGAGTCCCGTCGTGACGCTGGCCCTCGGATCAGCGATTTGGCCGGTGATCGGCTTCATGGACGCACGTCCAGAATTTGTGACTGATCCCGCAGAGGTCGAACGCGCCTTCACCGTGCCCTTGATCGAGCTACTTGCCGACGGGGCGTTTCTGGAGGAGCGGTGGCGTCGCGAGTTGGCTCGACCCGGGGCCGACGATGACGGTTTTTTTCCGATCTACTTCTACCGTGTCCCCGGCGACCTCATCTGGGGCGCGACCGCGCGCGTCCTCACCGAGTTGCTCTGCGTCGTTACCGGCGTCGAGTGGCTGGAAGTGAAGCGAGCTTGGCCGTAAGTGCGCCTAGTAGATTGGTTGCAACGCGCACCCTTTTTTGGGATGTTTGTTTCTTTCAGCGGAGGACATCATGGCAGAAGTAGAGATCGGCATCTATAAATCGGCGAGACAGGCCTACGGTTTCGACGACATCGCCATCGTGCCGTCTCGTCGCACCCGCGACCCCGAGGACGTCGACATCTCGTGGCAGATCGACGCCTACAAGTTCGAGCTCCCGGTGCTCGGTTCAGCGATGGACGGCGCCATGTCGCCCGCCACCGCCATCGAGCTCGGTCGTCTCGGCGGACTAGGTGTGCTGAACCTCGAAGGACTCTGGACTCGCTACGAGGACCCGATGCCGCTCTTCGAAGAGATCCGTGAACTCGATGACGACAAGGCGACGGCCCGGATGCAACAGATGTACCTAGAGCCGATCAAGATCGAACTCGTCGCCCAGCGCATCGCCGAGATGAAGGCCGCCGGTATCACCACGTCCGCTTCGGTGACGCCCGCGCGCACCGACTGGATGGCCAAGACCATCCTCGACGCCGGTCTCGACATCCTGGTCATCCAGGGCACCGTCGTGTCGGCCGAGCACGTCTCCAAGACCGTCGAACCACTCAACCTGAAGAAGTTCATTCGCGAGTTCGAACTGCCCGTCATCGTCGGCGGTTGCGCGAGTTACCAGGCGGCACTCCACCTCATGCGCACGGGCGCCGCGGGCGTACTCGTGGGTGTGGGACCCGGCAACGCCTGCACGTCGCGCGCCGTGCTCGGTATCGGCGTGCCGCAAGCCACGGCCATCGCCGACGTCGCCGGAGCGCGCATGCGCCACCTCGATGAGACCGGCGTCTACGTGCACGTCATCGCCGACGGCGGCATGAGCAAGGGCGGCGACATCGCCAAGGCCATTGCCTGCGGCGCCGACGCCGTGATGATCGGCTCGCCACTAACGAGCGCCGTCGAGGCGCCGGCCCGGGGATTCCACTGGGGCATGGCCACCTTTCACCCGACGTTGCCGCGCGGCACGCGGGTACGCACGCAGGTTCGCGGCACGTTGAAGGAAGTCCTGCTCGGCCCGGCGCACGAGAACGACGGACGGCTCAACCTCTTCGGCGCGCTTCGAACTTCGATGGCCACGTGCGGCTACGAGACGCTGAAGGAGTTCCAGAAGGCCGAGATCATGCTCGCCCCGTCACTCCAGACCGAAGGAAAGCAGTTGCAGCGCTCCCAGGGCGTCGGCATGGGACATTGACCCAGCACGTCCTCGTCGTCGACTTCGGCGCCCAGTACGCCCAATTGATAGCGCGTCGTGTGCGCGAAGCTCACGTCTATTCCGAGATCGTCCAGAGCACCATCAGCGCCGACGAAGTCCGCGCCAAGGCACCGGCCGCGATCATCCTTTCCGGCGGTCCAAAGTCGGTCTATGAGGTACCGGCGCCATCGCTCGATCCCGCGATCTACGAACTCGGTATCCCGGTGCTGGGCATTTGTTACGGCGCACAACTCATGGCCCAACAGCTCGGTGGCACCGTCGCCAACACCGGCATCGGTGAGTACGGCCGCACGACGCTGACGCGTCACGGTCGCTCGGTGTTGATGGACGAGTGGCCGACGAGCGTGACCTGTTGGATGAGTCACGGTGACGCCATCGCCACGGCGCCGGACGGCTTCGGGGTCACCGGTTCCTCGCCCGAAGGACCGGTCGCAGTCATGGAGGACGTGGCGCGACGACTGCACGCGGTGCAGTTCCACCCCGAGGTCGCCCACTCAGAACGAGGTCAGGACCTACTCGCCAACTTCTTGCACCACGTAGCGCAGATACCGCCGACCTGGACGAACACGTCGATCATCGAAGATCAGGTCGCGGCCATCCGAGATCAGGTCGGCAGCGAACGGGTGCTCTGTGCACTCTCCGGTGGCGTCGACTCCGCCGTCGCCGCGGCGCTCGTCACCAAGGCGGTCGGCAACCAGTTGACCTGCGTCTTCGTCGACACCGGACTCATGCGCAAAGACGAGGGCGAGCAGATCGAAGAGACGTTCACCCGACAGTTCGGTGTCGAATTGATCCACGTCAAGGCGCAGGATCGATTCTTTGACGCTTTGGCCGGAGTGACCGATCCCGAAGAGAAGCGCAAGATCATCGGCGAACTGTTCATCCGAGAGTTCGAAACGGTCGCGCGAGAACTCGGCAAGGGCGGTGACGGTCCCAGGTTCTTGGTCCAGGGAACCCTCTATCCCGACGTCATCGAATCAGGTTCGGGTCACGCCGCCAACATCAAGAGCCACCACAACGTCGGTGGTCTACCCGAGGACCTCTCCTTCGACCTGGTGGAGCCACTTCGCAACTTGTTCAAGGACGAAGTGCGCCACGTCGGCGAAGAGCTCGGTCTGCCGGCCGAGATCGTCTGGCGCCAGCCGTTTCCTGGTCCGGGACTGGGCGTGCGCATCGTGGGAGAGGTGACGCGCGAACGCGCCGAGATACTGCGCAACGCCGACTACGTGGTGGTCGACGAAATCAAGAAGGCCGGGCTGTACCGCGAACTGTGGCAGAGCTTCGCGGTGTTACCGGCGGTGCGTACGGTGGGTGTCATGGGCGATGGCCGGACGTACGCGTACCCGATCATCATCCGGGCCGTCACCAGTGACGACGCGATGACCGCCGACTGGGCCCGTCTTCCCTACGACGTCATCGAGAAGATCGCGAACCGACTGATTCGAGAGGTCGACGGCGTCAACCGCGTCGCCCTGGACGTAACGAGCAAGCCTCCGGGCACCATTGAGTGGGAGTGACCCGGGGCTCGTTCTCCGAGGAGTCGCTCTGGGGAACCGACGGTGCAGTCCTCGAAGAGCGTTTGGATCCGAATTCATTGCTTGAGGGACTGACCGCGCCGCAGCGAGGGGCCGTTCTCCAGCGCGGAGGACCACTGCTGGTGATCGCGGGCGCCGGTTCGGGTAAGACCCGGGTCCTCACGCGGCGCATTGCCCACATCTTGGCCATGGGCGACGCGCGACCCTGGGAGATCATGGCGATCACTTTCACCAACAAGGCGGCTGAGGAGATGCGTCGCCGCGTCATCGACTTGGTCGGGGCCGACGCTCGCGATATGTGGGTCTCCACCTTCCACTCGGCGTGCCTGCGCATGCTGCGCTCGCACGCCGACGTGTTGGGTTACCAGCGCGGCTTCACGATCTATGACGCCGGTGACGCCGAGACCGCGGTCGAGCGCATCATGAAGGAACTCAATCTCGACACCAAACGACTTTCACCGCGCAGCGTGTCGGCGGCGATCTCGGCGGCTAAGAACGAGATGCTCTCACCCGACGCCTACGCCGACTCGGGCGACGGGAATCCGCACCACCGACGTATCGCCGAGATCTACCACCTCTACAACGCGCGTTTGAAGCTGGCCAACGCCATGGACTTTGACGACCTGCTCCTCAACGCCTTGGCCATGTTGAAGAAGGACGACGAGGTTCGCGCCAGCTATCAGAACCGCTTCAAATATCTGTTGGTCGACGAGTTTCAAGACACCAACGGGGTCCAGAACCAGTTGGTGATGTTACTCGCAGAAAGGCACCGCAACCTCTGCGTGGTCGGCGACTCCGATCAGTCCATCTACCGGTTCCGCGCGGCCGACGTGCGCAACATCCTTCAGTTCGAGCAGCGCTTCCCCGACGCTTCAGTCATCTTGTTGGAACAGAATTTCCGTTCGACCCAGACGATCCTCGACGCGGCCAACGCCGTGATCTCCAAGAACTCCAGTCGTCACGCCAAGAACCTCTTCACCGACGACGTCCAGGGCGAGAAGATCCGCCTGTACCGC
>DATKRC010000113.1:0-60222 GCA_035532375.1 Acidimicrobiales bacterium | reverse complement strand
TTGTCCGTCGCTCAAACGCTGTTTCAGCCGCGTGGTGGACATCGCCGTATTCATCGCTGGCGCGCGGGGACGAGCCGTCGCAATCGAAGGAGTCACGGGTGTAATTTCAGTCGCCCTCACACTTAACAGTTCACTATCAATATTGTTCACAACGGACAATGTGTTCACATCTCCAGAACAACATTTGGAAGTGAACGATCGAGTTCGTGATGACCACTCCTGAACCCAGCCATCACGCTTCCTGAGTGAATCGGCCCGTGAGATGCTCTCGGAAATTCCCGGCGTCAGAACTAATCGACAAATGTCTTCGTCGCCTCCGATGGTGGTTATCGACGGTTCAAGAGTCGTCGAAGGGCAACTGTCCAAGTTGTGGTAACTGATGCTCAATGCGGCGGACCCAAACGGTCACGTCGAGCGTGTCGGTCAATACCGTGGGCCCCAGCGCACGGGTCTCAAACCTTTCTCAACTCCTGGCTGAGGACGTCGCTCAACCCCTGAAACCGTCTTGGTCTGAACGTCAAACTTGGGTCAAGCCTCGGCGCGAACCTCGTACACCGAAGACGAGACAAGTTGAGGACCGCCCGGTGGCGGCTTGAGCGCATCCGCAGCGGCTGCGGCATTCTCGGCACTGTCGAAGATAATGACACCCATCCCGTCGGGGCCATCGTGCATCCACGATCCACTCTTGAAACCTGACTGCGATTTCGCGAGTGGAACCACGATTTCGTCGAGCATTACTTGCGTATCCTTGTCACTGACATCTGCTGGCAGCTTGACTCGCATAACGACAGCGTGGTCCATGGCATTCCCCCAATTGGCGCCAACGTTGGCGCGTTAAGCCCGAGCATAGGCACTCGACGCTGAGTGAAACCCAAACTAATGTGCCCATCAGCACTTTGCGCCACACCGAGACGTGCTTCTCACTCTCGCCGGTGAATGGCTTGCCGTTCCAGTCTTCGACGCGACTCTCCAATTCCCTTCCGGCCAGTTACGCCATCAAGTCGCACCCTGCGGGCCAAATGTAGCGAAAGTACCTAACGCTCTAACGAATCGTTCCGTCCGGTAGGCGCGTGTAGTGGTGGAGTGGCACTCTTACGTTGCGAGATCGAACGTGTCGAAGCCACTGTGAACCTCTGACACTTCGAAGGGCACAGACACCTGGCCCGGGGGAAACGCCGAAGTGGTGGCACAAACAGCTCGACGACAAACCTCCCTCTGGGGGCGAGGTGCCGGGCGGCGTTGCGGACGAAGCCAGGTCGCGGTGACGAGACTTGGTGCTGTCAGAGAAGGAGTCTTGCGGCGCGATCGGCCCACTTGGACTGGTCACATTGAGACACTATATTTTTCTCAATCCTCGAGAGCGAGTGGACCGCCGTACAGGACAAAGTGTTGGCGCGTCTCGATTGAGAGCGAGCGACGAGTAGCAACGCGGGCCTCTCGTTCTCGTGTCGAAGACCCGAGGCGTCTCTCCTGGCGCATAATGATGAGTGGGTGCCTGACACGATCGAGCGCGAGGGCGCGAGGCACGTTCGATTTCGGGTGCATCGCGCCGTCAATGGCGCTCTAGGCGATTGCGTCAGCCCCAACGGGGGTCACCTCAGTCATGTCCCTGATCCTTTAGTACCGAGGTCGGCCCTTGCGCTTTGACTCGTCGTCGCCACGCATTGAGAATATCTTCGGTATAGCCGTTCGGCGATCGCGCTCCATCGAAGACCAACTCGAGGGCGGCCGAAACACCCGGGCTCGAGATCGCGTCCGGCAGCATGGGCCGGTAGGCGGAGTCATTCGCGTTCTGTTCGTCGACAAGCGCCGCCATCTCCACGAACGTGGATACAATCGCGTCGCGTTCAAGAAGGCCGTGGAGTAGCCAGTTGGCAATGTGCTGGCTCGAGATGCGCAACGTTGCCCGGTCTTCCATGAGCGCGACACCTTTAATGTCGGGCACTTTCGAACACCCGATTCCTTGGCCAACCCATCGAACGACGTATCCGAGAATACTTTGTGCGTTGTTGGCCAACTCCTCAGCAATCTCCACGCTCGTGGGTTGCTTGATGAGCAGTGGAAGTTCGAGGAGGTCATCGACCCGGGTCGACGGTTGAAGCGCGATCTCGTCTTGGCGCGCGGCAACATCGACGATGTGGTAATGCATGGCGTGCAATGCCGCCGCGGTGGGTGATGGCACCCATGCGCACGACGCGCCCGCTTGCGGATGCACGATCTTCGTGTCGACGAGCTCCGCCATCGCATCGGGCATAGCCCACATACCCTTGCCGATCTGAGCGACGCCGCGAAAGCCCATTGCGAGCGCAACGTCAACGTTGTTCTGCTCGTAAGCGAGTAGCCACGCGGTTGAACGCATGTCACCTTTACGCACTACTGGTCCAGCCTTCATCGCGGTGTGGATTTCGTCGCCCGTGCGATCGAGGAAGCCGGTGTTGATGAAGATCACCCGCTCACGGGCCACCGCGATGCAATTCGCGAGATTCAACGACGTCCGTCGCTCCTCATCCATAATTCCAATCTTTACGGTGTTCTCTGGGAGGTCCAAGAGACGTTCCACCGCAGAAAGTACCTCGACAGTAAAGGCGACCTCGGCACTGCCGTGCATCTTTGGTTTCACGACGTAGATGCTGCCAGTCGCGCTGTTGCCGAATTCACCGAGCCCACGTAGCTCGTGCATCGCAATTGTGACAGTCATCAGCGCATCGAGGAAACCTTCCGGTATCGCGCCACCGTCCTCGGTTTGAATTATGTCAGTCATCATGTGCAGGCCGACGTTACGAATGAGGAGCAAGCTGCGCCCCGGAAGTGTGAAAATCTTCCCATCGGGAGCGATAAATGAACGATCCGCTCGAAGTCGACGCGTGAAGCGGTCACCGTCTTTCTCAAACGTTGCCTCGAGAACACCGGTCATAAGTCCGAGCCAGTTTCGGTACGTCAACGTCTTGTCGTTGGCGTCGACCGTCACGACTGAATCTTCGCAGTCCTGGATAGTCGTGATCGCGGCTTCAAGGATGACGTCAGCGACGCCCGCGAGATTCTGTTGACCAATCGGATGGCGTCGATCAACTACGAGCTCGATGTGGAGTCCGTGGTTGCGAAGCAAGATGTGAGTTTTGTCCTGGTCGTGTTGAAACCCTACGAACTGCTGGGGGTCGGCAAGTTCGCTCATCTGATCGTCGCTCAGTTTCACCGCAAGAGTTACCGGTGTCTCCGTAGTCAGACTGAACTCCGAAACCTCGCTGTACGATCCGCTCGCGAGTGGGACAACCTGATCAAGGAAACTGTTGGCGAACGCAATGACCCGCTCGCCGCGCACCGGGTTGTAGCTGGAACCGCGGTCGGCACCTTCAAGTTCCGGAATGACGTTGGTACCGTAAAGAGCATCGTACAGGCTTATCCAGCGCGCGTTCGCGGCATTGAGAGCGAAGCGTGCATTGTCAAGTGGCACGACAAGCTGCGGTCCGGCGATGAGCGCGATCTCCGGATCGACGTTGTCGACATCAATGTAAACAGGTGCGAGTGCGAGCTCGAGATAGCCAATCTCCGTGAGGAACCGGCGGTACTCAGCGACGTCGCCCGCTCCGGAATGCACGGAATGCCATTTGTCGAGCTGCTCTTGTAACGCCGAGCGATGTTCGAGAAGTGCTGAGTTACGGGGCCCGAATGTCGCGACGATCTCGGCGAAGCCGGACCAGAAGAATTCTGGATCGATCCCGAGCGGAGGCAATACCTCTTCGGCGACGAATCGATCGAGAGTCTCGGCGACGCGCAGGCCACCTCGCCAAATATAGTTATCCGCTGATGTCATCGTGCATCAACCTATGTAGAAGAAACATTGGGCTAGACAAGACGAAGGTCGCACATCCAAGATTGTCAAACCCTTACTAGTCGAATTACCGATGAACCTAATCGTGCTGCCAATTCTACGTATTGACGCACATAACAACTCTTATCACCACGAGATTCTAGTGTGAAGACATCGTAGGACCCGCACGTGATGTAGGGGTACTCTCGTACGATCGCGACGTCCGATCGCGAACGAAATGCAATTCGCGACGGCGACGCGTCAAGGTGTCTACGATCGACGACGGGCTCTCCTGGTATCCCCGTGTCAACCATCCGGAACCGAGACGACTCCTCAACGTTCACAAAGTCACACAGCTTTGCCTTCGAACTAGATCCCACTCGTCTCCATCAACGCCTGCCCGCCCGTACGACTCTTTTGCTCGATGAACCAGTAATACTTAGGAAGCCGTTATTTAGCGAGGATCGACCCCCAGGGCAAACTCCATCTCCGCTTCTCGAACCGTCGCGATCGTCTTTTCCAGGGTCTTGGCCGTTCTCACCAATCGCGACACGAGTGATTCGTTGTCTGGGGCCAGCTCACCTTTTCGCACGTACAACGTGTCCTCCATACCAGTCCTCGCGTTTCCTCCGAGCGCCATGGCCACGGTCGTAAGCTCGAAATGCGGACGACCTATCACGATCGCTTGCCAGATTGCACTGGACGGAAGTTGACGGACGGCGAAGAGCAGGTTGTCCGCGGTGGCCGCCATCCCACCTTTGACGCCCATCACGATAGAGAACTGCAGTGGTTCAGTTAAGAGACCTTCCTCGAACAGCGAGAGGCACACCGGTATGTGACCCATGTCGTAGATCTCCAACTCTGCCTTGACGCCCAACTCTTGCATGCGAGCGGCGAGGCGGCGAACGCCCGCAGGAGGATTACGGAACTCTCCAGCGCCGAAGCTCATCGTACAAGGGTTGAGAGTGGCCATCCGGGGCTTCAACTCGACCAGCTTCTCACGGTCTTCGAACGCCGTGTCGAGACCGACTCCCGTCGACAGTTGAATGAGTATCGGCGACTGCTCCCGGATGAGACCGACGGTCCGCTCCGCGATCTTTAGATCCGCCGTGGGGCGTTCATTTTCGTCCCGCAAATGAACGTGCACGACCGCCGCGCCCGCCTCATAGGCCTTTGTCGCGGCCGCGGCGATCTCATCGGGTTGCGTCGGCAGTGCGGGATTATCCTTCGTTGTGGCGATCGGACCCGTGGGTGCTGCGGTAATGACGATGCTGGCTCTCATAACTCTCCTCTGAAACTTGACCATTCGTATAGGTCGATTCCGGCGACCCGTGACGCAGGCTCCCTGTTTGCGCTTACAATCCGCCGACGTTCGTTCGGACTTGCGAACGCTGAGTCGCTGGCGCCATTGACAACGGATTCGGTCTCCGCTTTGCACGAAACCTCGCAATCGCTATGGATAGCTGCCGCATTTGGTGGCACCTCCTTGAATCGAGTGGCGATCACGTCAGTCCCTTTCGTCTGGCCCGACGACCCCGACCTAAGGTCCCATGACAACGTGGTGATACAACATGTCTCGACTAGTAGGACACGACGAGTATGCCATATTCAACTAGGAGCGTCAACTCATCGTTTAGTTTGGCGATTTATTCGAGAGAACCATGTCGACTGCCAACGAATACGTGAAGAACTCCAATATTCCAAATAAGTCAATTGATTTGCAGACGGTCTTCCGAGCCACTTCGATCATCGCGGCAATCGGGGAGTCGCACGGCGACTTCAGTCGGTCCCAGATTTCCGCGACGACTGGTCTGTCGCGGTCAGCCATTCATAGAATCGGAGCCACGTCAGGCGTGCGTTCGAACCGTGCAATGGAGCTACAAGTTGGGGCGGCGCCGCTCCGCCTGGCACGCATGAAACGTTCGAGCTTCCAAAGAGTCGCCCTTCCTCATTGGGCAAAACTAAGCCCCGTTTTATGCAACGCGGTCGATCTCTGCGAGTTGATCGGTCAAACACTTACGTTGGGAGTGGCCGAGTGTGAAATCCGAGCCTCTTCGGTAATGCGTTTGTCATCGGGACGTAGCAAGTGGTGCCCGAGCCTGGTCGCCCGGTTGGGGACTCGAGTAGCCTGCTTGCGCATGCGCCTCGTGGGAAGAGTCGCAAGTGCAATTTTTGGGGACCGCAATGAAATTGATCTTCGGTGAACGGCCGTTCCACAACCTCTTCGTTCCAACTGTCCTTCCGTATGCCGCGGGCGGTTTCGATGTCGACGAGGCGGCGCTGCGGCGGTACCTCGCCTATCTGACCAACGATAAGTTCGTCGCCGAGGGCGTTGGGATCGTCATCAACTCGGAGGCCGGCGAACTCGTTTACTTGACCCGGGAAGAAGCGCGCCGCAACGTCGAGATCGCTGTCGAGGTGTGTGGTGGCCGCGTGCCGGTCGTGGCTGGTGTCGCCGGCCTTCGTCCTGAGTCGATGATCGAGATCGCCGCCGATGCGAAGGACGCGGGCGTCGATGGGCTCATGCTCCTCCCGCCGATGGGAGCAGTCGACGTCTCGGTCGGCTGGAACACTGTCCGCTACCCCGAAGTCTGGATCGACGTGGCCGTCGCCATCGATCATGCGGTTGATATGCCCCTCATCATGCACCCGGTAACGAACATGACGCCCGAATTCGGCCCGGGCTTCCCGGTCAACGGGGTCATGAAGATGGTGGAGACCATTGAGAACGTTGCCGCCTGGAAGATGACGTACAGTTGGCAGGGTTGGCACGTCGTCGCCCGCGCGCTGCGTCAGTACGAGCGAGACATCGCTCTGCTCGGATCCGGCGCCCGCTATTTCCACGAGGCGATCGCCTTGGGAATCTTCGATGGCGCGCTGACCGGATCGCTCAACTACTCGCTCGAACGCTCAATCGACCATTTCCGGGCGATCCAGTCAGGCGACCCTGATTCTGCGCTCAAGATCTGGGACAGCGGACTTCGCCAGTTGCAGGAGTTCATCTTCTCCGAGCCTTCGCGATTCCACGGTCGCTGCAAGATTGGTGGGTGGATCGCTGGTCATGTGCCGCATCCGTTCATGCGCCCACCGATGCCAAAACCGATGCCCGAGGAAGCTGAAACGATTCGTTCGCTCATGATCGCCTCCGGCTGCCCGGTGATCGACGAGGATCCGTTCCGAACGGTGCTCGCTGAGATTTCACGCGTCTGGTCTCGAGGTGCGATCGCGTAGTTATCCATGGTGAACCGATTGCGCTGCCCGGGACCGTGACTCGCGTCCGTTCGACGCGAACTAATCACCCGCTTAGACGCGAGTCAAGCTCAACCCCGCGCTTACGACAACTCAGCAACTTACGGCTGGCTGGTGGCCCGTCGTGGTGGAGATCGCGTTGGTTCGCTCTTCGTGTTACCCGCTTGAGCACACCAGCAAGACGGGTGACGATTTGAGACGTCCAGTCCCGTGGGACACCGATACGTTCGTAGTGCCGTTGAGCCTGTAGTTCAGCATGGTGGTAGAGGGCCAACCCCGCGAGAACCGTGGACTGTTGATGAGCACGAGCGTCAAACTACTAATATTTCCTCGCCTTCCCCGGGTTCGAGATCTGAGTGAACGGCCTCTCCGCGCGTGACGCCAAGGTTTACGTGCGCGTCCAAGAACCGATTCGAGCGAAAGCCATGACCACGTTGACCACGTTGGAATCGGTGACCAGCCAGTCATTTATTCCGACCTGACAATGATGCCTGACTACGAACTCGAGGTAGTTGCCGTCATTGACAAGGCCGACGAGTCAGTCACTCGTGGGACCGTCAAGCCGAGTATTTCTCGGGCTTCACTTGGCGTCGCGACCTCCAAGTTCAGTTCACGGATGATGCGAACCATGCGCTCGACGAGTTCGACATTGGTGGCGAGCCGCCCGCGCTCATAGTAGATGTTGTCCTCCAAGCCGACGCGGGCGTGACCACCGAGAATCAAGGAGTGCACCGATGCCGGCAACTGAGCTGGACCGATGGCGCTCACACCGAACACCGACTGATTCGGAAGATCCTCGACGAATCGCTGAAGATTCTTAGGGGTATAAGGGGTGGCGCCCGACATGAGCTTGTCCGTTCCGAGCACGATATTGATGTAGTAAGGAGGTTGGTCGAAGCCCAGGACGATCAAATCATTCACCCACAACAAATCCGACAGCGACATAACTTCCCATTCGGGCTTGATGCGCGCCTCTTTCATCGCGGTGGCAAGCTCGATGCAGCGGCTCCACGAAGTGTCCATCAGCAGCTCCAAGTCGCCCCGGTGCATGCACTGCATTTGCGGGTCGAACGTGCAGATATCAGCGCCGGCCTTGGTCCCCAGAATACGTTGGTCGAAAGAGATTTCCCGACGCCCGTCTGGCAGTTGAGTGATCATATCGCCACTAATTCCACCGCCAGTCGAGTTGTTGATGATGATGTCGCAGCGTTCGCGAATGAGACTATTGATGTGCGAATAGATTTCTGGATTGCACGTCGCTCCATCGTCTCCAGGACGGCGGGCGTGTATCGCGGCGATGCTCGCACCGGCTTCCCAGCATCGAACAACGTCCTCGGCAATCTCCTCTGGTTGCGTCGGGAGATGCGGTGTCACACTCTTATCGGCCATCCCTCCCGTAGGAGCGATCGTTATGATCACCTTGTGATCGGCCACTGGCCCTCCTGTTCCATCGCCGCCCGAGCGAACTCGTAGGACAACGATTTTGTGCCCTCATGGTAACTCTGCTGGTTCGAGACGGCAAATTTTGATGAAGGGAGCGAATCCCCCATTGCTAGGCGAAAACCATGTCCGACCTGTTAAATTGCGAAAGACCGCGTGAGCGATTCTCCTAGCGGGAAAGCATGCGACACCAGTGCGTGGTCGAAGCCCCAACGAGGAGTGGTCTTCTTTGCGAGTTCTCAGTGCCTCCAGGTTGCATCACCTGACGACGACTCGGATTGAGAGGTTTCGATGCCTGGCTTGG
This sequence comes from Acidimicrobiales bacterium, assembly GCA_035532375.1. Lineage (GTDB taxonomy): Bacteria > Actinomycetota > Acidimicrobiia > Acidimicrobiales > RAAP-2 > RAAP-2. Next base: position 51,421 of record DATKRC010000113.1, on the reverse strand, counting down.
GTGTTGGGCAAGCATCCCAATTTCGCGCCCACGCCGTTCGGGAGTATTCCCGACGGCTCCGAGGATCTCAATTCCCTCATGCACTGTCCAATTGACCCCCGCCTCAACGGGCGATGGTCCACTGGCCAACGATGACGTTCCGTGTAGGCACCGACGTCGGAGGCACGTTCACCGATCTATGGGTCATCGCCGACAATGGTCGTCAAGCGGTGTTGAAGACATTGAGCACGTCTGACATCATCAGTGGGGTCGTGCGAGCCGTGGAACTCGCGGCAGAATACTTCGATCTCTCCGTCAAAGACTTCTGCGCATCAGTGGAGCGCTTCGGACACGGCACGACGGTGGGCCTGAACGCCCTGTTGACCGGCTCGTTCGCCCGTACGGCAGCCGTGATGACGGAGGGTTTCGGTGACACCCTCGAAATTGGCCGCCTAAAACGCCAAATCGCGGGCCTCACGGAACTTGAGATTCGCGACTACACCAATCGTGGGCGCCGGGCCCCCTTGGTGCCGCGCTCGTTGGTGTTCGAGGTGCGAGAGCGTGTCGATCGCAACGGTACAGTGGTCGTGCCCTTGAGCCCACAGGCGGCCGAGGACGTCGTCGAACGTGTCGCGGCCGCGGATGTTGAGGCCATTGCCGTCTCGACGCTCTGGTCTATCGCCAACCCTCTTCACGAACGCGAACTCGGTCGGTTACTTCGTCTGCGCCTCCCGGAAGCCGTCATCACGCTTTCGCACGAGGTGGCACCCGTGGTCGGCGAGTATGGCCGCGTCTCGACGGCGGCGGTTGACGCCGCCCTCGGCCCGGTCCTCACGAGCTATCTCGAGCACCTTCAGGAAGTGCTCGCACAACATGGCCTCAAGGTGCCGGTTCTCGTGATGACGAGTGATGGCGGAGTGATAACGGCGAAGGCCGCGGCGGCGAGGCCGGTCTCTGTATTGATGTCGGGGCCGGCAGCCGGGGTCATTGGATGCCAACGCCTTGCGGCACAGCTCGGGTGCGATCACGCGCTCGCCGTGGATGTGGGGGGAACCAGCTTCGATGTAGGCACCATCGTTCAGGGATTCCCGCTCGTGCGGACCGAGTTGACATTGTCGGGATTCGAGATTCAGCGGCCGACAATTGACGTGTCGACGATCGGTGCCGGCGGTGGCAGCATTGCGTCGATTCGTAACGGGGCACTGCGAGTCGGTCCCGAGAGTGCGGGCGCGCATCCGGGACCAGCGTGTTACGGGCGAGGCGGTCGCCAGCCGACCGGCACGGACGCCGACTTGATAATGGGTGTGTTCTCGGAAGACGGGTTCAGCAGCGGCGCAATGAAACTTGACGTACAGGCTGCTCGCCAGGCCATATCCCGGGAGATCGCCGAACCGCTCCAGATCGGCGTCATCGAGGCGGCGTGGGGTATCCGTAAGGTACTTGACAACAAGATGGCCGACTTGCTGCGGTCGGTCACCATCGAAAAGGGTCTCGATCCGCGCGATTTCGTGCTCTTCGCCGGTGGCGGACAGGGGCCCTCACACGCCTGGGCCCTATGCCAAGAGCTCGGAATTCAGAGTTTCGTGGTCTCGCCATTCGCGGCGGCGCAGTCCGCCTTCGGCATCGGGACGAGCGACTCCAAGACGACCATCCAACGTCCGCACTATTTTCGTATCGCACCTGATCGACCCCCGCCCAGCGAGACAGTTCTCGCGCTCGGCGATGAAGTGTCATCGCTCGCGAAAGAAGCGCTGGCGCTCGCTCAAGGCGAATTCGAAGAAGGCGAATCGTCCGTTCGCACCACGGCCGCCATTCGCTATCGGGGCCAAGCGCACCACCTTGACGTCGTGATAGGTGGTGAACTCTCATCATCAGCGGCGCTCGAAACGTTGATGAAGTCCTTCGAGGCGCAGTACGAGTCGCTCTACGGGGCCGGCTCTGCCTTTCGTGAGGCCGGTTTCGAGGTCCTCAGCTTTCGAGCCACGGCAACGCACGCCCTCCCCGGATCGACCCCGCCGTCTCCCGACGGAGGGTTGATTATCGTTGGGAGCCGGTCGGTGGTCTTCGACGATCCAGCGACACCGCAGACATGCTCCGTGTATCGAACGAACTTCCCCAAGCCGAACCTCTCCATCCAAGGACCGTGCCTGGTCGAGTTCCCTGGACAAACCCTTGTCGTTCCTCCCGGCGCCGTGGCGCGCACCGACGAGTGGGGCAATTTCGTCGTGACCCTCGAGCTGTCTCCGCCGCTCGAACACGTCAATGGCGACGATTTGCATGAAGCCCTGCATCCGGTCACGTCCGAAGTCATCCGTAATCGCCTCCTCAATGTGACCGAGGAGATGCGCATCGCCTTACAGAGCGTGTCGGGATCACCGACGGTCACGGAGGCTTCGGACTTCTTCACCGGTTTGTACGTGCCGGACGGGTCGTTCGCGACGATGGGACTTCAGGTGACCCACGAAGCACCGCCCGTCGGCGCGCTCATCCGACATCTCAACTCACGTGGATCAGCGCCGCATCCAGGCGACATGTTCATCGGCAATGACCCTTACATCGGCGCACTGCACCAGAACGACGTGCAGATGACGTCGCCGATCTTCGACGGGGACCGACTTGTTGCATGGGCGGGCGTCATGGCCCACGAGACCGACGTGGGCGGCATGAACTTCGCTTCTTGGTGCCCCACCGCCACCGAGGTTTATCAAGAGGGTCTGCGCATTCCGGCCGTCAAACTGGTCGACAAAGGCGTGTTGCGCGAGGACGTCCTCGAGATGATTCTTGCCGCCAGCCGACTTCCAGCGTCGCTCGGGCTCGACATACGTGCGTTCGTCGCGACACTCAATGTCGCGACCGAGCGCATGCGCTCACTCTTTGCCCGTTATGGGGCCAACGTGGTGAGCGACGTCATGGCTCGAATGATCGACGAGACGGAACACGAGACGCGACTTCGACTTTGTGAATTACCAGACGGTCGGGTGCACGTTCGCGACTTTCTCGAACACGATGGTCACGAGAACCGTCTTTACACCGTCGATCTCGTCGCCACGAAGAAGGGTGATTCACTGATACTCGATTTCAGCGGTTCCAGCCCGCAAGCTCCCGGCTTCATCAACGCAACGCGTTCTGGCTTACGAGGCGGAGTTACCGGAGCGTTGATACCGACGCTGGGATTCGGCCTTTCGTGGAACGAGGGGCTCCTTCGCCCAGTGGAGATCATCGCGCCCGACGGCCTCATCTGCACCGCCATGCATCCAGCGCCCGTCGGGAGCGCCACGGTCGAGACGATCTGGACCGTCACCAACGTCGTTCAGCACGCTCTCAACCTGATGATGGCGTGCTCGGAGGGTTTCGCCGCGCGATGTCAGGCGGTCAGCTCGGGCACTATGGCAACCTTCAATCTCGGCGGCTTCAATGAACTTGGTGAACGTTTTGGGCTCCATCTTCTCGACCCACTCGCCGGAGGATCGGGGGCTTTCGTTGATCACGACGGCATCGATGCTGGTGGGCCGATCGCGGTGCCCGTGCCGGCGATCGCGGACGTGGAATCGAACGAGCAAGTTTTCCCCCTGCTGTATCGCTTCCGAAGGCTGCGCCCGGATACGGGCGGTCCCGGTGCGACCCGAGGAGGTCGTTCGGGTGAAATAGCGCTCGGACTGTGGGGGGTCGAGAGCGCGACGGCACTCGTCATGACCCACGGGGCTGAGGTGCCGAATTCGGTGGGCTTATTCGGTGGTACGCCGGGGTCGACGGTTAGGCAGCGCTTTTACAAAACGCACGATCGCGATCAAACATCGTCCAGTTGGTCCAATCTGGACGAAGAGGATGCTAACTGGACTGAACTTGGGCCCAAGCCGGGCGCCATATTGATGCACCGCGGCGACACGTTCGCCGTCTCCTGGCAAGGGGGCGGTGGAATCGGCGATCCGCTGTTACGTCCGACCGGCCTCGTAGAGGAAGACGTCCGCTGCGGCGCCGTCACGGTCGAACGTGCGCAACGGACATATGGCGTGGTCGTCAACGACGGAAAGGTTGACGACGACGCCACGCACGTAACCCGACTGCAGCGACGCCGCGAGCGACTGGGTAGGACGCCCACCCACGAGCCCGATCGACACGCACCCGGCAAGCCACTGGGGCCAGCGCTTCGCATCTTCCACGGTGACGATGGCTTTGAAGTGCGTACGCGCGCTGGCGCAGTCCTCTCACGCAACTCGACGCGCTGGCGAGCTGGGGCCATTTCACGTAGCGCCGACCCCAACGACCTCGAAATCGTGCTGCACAAAGAGTTGACCATGACCGGCTACTTCTGTCCGATATCGGGAGAGATGCTCTCACTCGATGTACACCGTCAAGACGATGAGCCTTTCGACGACCTCGATCTCGATCCTTAGTCCAGTGGACGGCAATGACGTAGAGATCGATTTCTCCGGCGATCGAGCGGTGAGTGCCTCGAATCATCGTAGTAATCGCTACGCAATTGAATAGACGTTGTCGCGTGGCACAAGTGCGGCCGATTCCTCAACTCAGATACGCGCGGCGCACCTCAACATTCTCGGTAATCTCATCGTAAGTACCCTCGGCGATCACTGAACCAGCCGCCATCACGATCACTCGGTGACAGAGCGACGCGATCACGTCGAGCGCGTGCTCGACGATGAGAATGCCCGCACCTCGCTCGGCTATTCCCCGTACCTCTTTCAAGAGCGCCGGCACGAGGGCCGGAGCGACCCCCACCATCGGCTCGTCCAGGAGCAAAATACTCGGTTCTCGGATGACAGCCATGGCCAGGTCGATCGAGCGGCGCTGACCACCGGAAAGCTCATTGCCGAAGTTGTTCGCGATGTGCTGCAGACCTAGGTGGTCGAGAAGTTCCCAAGCCTTTTCGGCCGCCGCCGCTTCTGCGGCCTTCGCGCGCCCCACGCGCAACGTCGAGGTGAGCGAGGCTCCCGCGTCACCCCTAACCGAGGTGACCAGTCCTTCGAAGACTGTCATGGCGTCGAAGACACGCGCCTTCTGGGACGTCCTCGACATCCCCAGTCGAGCCCTCTTGTACGCCGCGAGACGAGTGACGTCGCGATCACCGATACGAATTACGCCGGACTTCACTCGTATGTCACCGGCGAGCGCGTTCATGAAAGATGACTTTCCCGCACCGTTCGGCCCGATGAGCCCCACGATCTCGCCGGGAGTGAGTGAGAGGTTGACGTCTTGGACCGCCAGCACTCCGTCGTAGTTGACCACGATGCCTCGCGCGTCGAGTGATACGCCCACTATCTCTTTGGTCAACGTCGTCATCGCCCCTCACTCTGCAACGACTTGCGACTTCCCTGCCACCCACGTCGGAACATGGAAGAAACGTCCGGTTGACCCTCGCGCTGAACGATGAGTCGGCCTTCGGGCAAGACGCCGGCCGGCCGGAAGTAGAAGGTGCAGAGCCATAGCAGCGCGATCACGATCCATTGGAGTGTCGAACTTAGACCGGGATAGCCGAACGCCGGCAGGAAGGAAGGAAAGACGCCGAAGATAACGGGCACCAGAAGCGCGCCGAGAAATGCTCCACGATTGTTACCGCGGCCACCGATGTAGACCGCAACAAAGACTACGAACGTCTCAACGAAACTCCACGCGTCCGGCGACCACGCTCCGAGAAACTCGACGAGAAGGGCCCCGCTGAACGCGGCGATCGCCCCGCCAATCACGAAGACGACGAGGCGAAGGAACTGGACGTTTATTCCAAGGTGAGTGGCGAGCTCTTCATCCTCACGCATCGCGCGCAATGAGCGCCCCCACGAGGATCGACAGAGCCACTCGATACCAAGGTAGACGATGATGCAGATGACCGTCAGCCAACCCACGTAAAACCACTGGTACCCGGCCCTCGAAAGATGAAGCACCCCATTGAATGGCTGGGGGATACCCGAGAGGCCGTTGGCACCGTTAAAGAGACTGACGTTGGCGGTAACCACCTGCAGGGCGATGATTGCCACCACCAGCATTATCACCGCGACGAAGTCCGAGCGGATCTTGCGAGTCAGAACTATGTAACCCAAAATCGCGGCCAGCACCGCCCCGGAGAGCGTCCCGACAATCAGCGGGAGGGGGAAAGCTAAACTCGAACCGAAGATGTAGGTCTGGTACGAGTGACTCGTCATCGGTCCAATCGAGGTCACCGCCGCAAAGTACGCGCCGATCGACTGAAACACGATCCAACCGAAATTGATGATGCCAGCGTAACCAAACTGCAGGTTGAGGGACCACGCCGACAACGCGTAGATGCCCAAGTAGACCAGTGAAATCGAAACAAAATCCTGCATTCTATTCCTTAACTAGTTATTCGGAAGGACGAAGGTCATACGTGAATTACTCGGTGACGACAGTACGGTCTACACCGTGATTTGGACTCTCTCTGCCACGAGTCCACCTTGCAGCAACTTCGGATTCGCAAGCAGTGCCACCGCGAGCGCACCGTAGGCGACAACGCTGTCGTAACTCGAAGCCCCGGCGATGCTCACCACTTGGGTGACGATACCGAGCACGAGCGACGCGAGAACTGCTCCACGTACAGATCCCGCCTTACCCATGAGCGCCGCCACTATGACCAGGGGCATCAGCGAGTCACCAGTGAACGCGTTGACCGTGAAGATATCAATCGTAAAGACGCCGCCGGCCAGCCCACACAAAAAACCGCTCATCAACCAAGCGACCGTGACGATCCGGTTCGTCGCGATTCCACACGTACGTGCCAGGTCGGGGTCGACCGCGGTCGCACGAAGGGCTTTCCCGACCTTGGTGATGTGCAAGAAGGAATCGAGCAAGATGAACACACCCGCGGCGATAATCACGAGCACCAGCTGAGTGCTGGTGAAGCGGATCGGGCCAATGGTATGAGCGTGTTCAAGCCCCATGCTCAATATGTAGGTGTTGCTGTGCGTGATCGCCGCCAGACCGTTCTCCAAGATCAGGGCCACACCGAACGTGATCATTGCCATTTCGAAAAGCGCCGCCCCTTTTCGGACGTAGACGGTAAGAACTGTCTTCGCCACTAGCAACGTCAACAGACTCGTCGCAACGCCGCCGATTATGACCGCCTCCCAGACGTTGACTCCCCACACGTGTAAGAGATAGGTCGCGAATGCGCCAAAGGTCATCAGCGCCCCATAGCCGATGTTCAAAACGTTGGTCAGACCGAACTGGAGGGTGAATCCCATTGCGCCAAGCATGATGCTGGCGGCGGCAATGATTCCGAACCCAATCCCTTCAATGTAAAGATCCATCGATGAGCTCCCTTGAGCTGAATAAATTGGTTAGTTACCGGCAGGGGGAACAGGCGCTCCCCCAGAAAAGAACAGAGATCCCAGATCAGACGTCTCACGCAATTTCGAAGCGGCCCCGGCAAGGCGAACCTGCCCCTGGACGAGCACGTAGCCCCAGGTCGCCACGGCCAGCGCCATCTCAACTCGTTGCTCGATCATCAAGACGGCTTGACCGGTCGAGGCGAGCCCGGCCACGACCTCATTGATTACTCTCGCGGCGATGTTCGGCGCCAAGTTGGAAGTTGGCTCGTCGAGAATAAGAACACTTGGTTCGGCCATCAACGCCCTCGCGATCGCCAGCATCTTGCGTTCACCGCCGCTCAACGAGCCCGCCTTGCGGTGGCGCATCGCGGCGAGAACCGGAAAGACCTCCAACACCTGGTCGGTCCGGCTCTTTAACGATGTCTTCGACAAGATATATGCACCCATCTCGAGGTTCTCCGACACGCTGAGTGTCGGGAAGACATCTCTCAATTGAGGGACGTAGCCCACCCCGTGGCGAATACGCGCCTGGGGCAAGGTCCGCGATAGATCGATCCCGTTCAGCGCCAACTTCCCCTCCAGGAGCGGCAGTTGGCCATTTATCCCCTTTACGAGGGTGCTCTTGCCAGCTCCGTTCGGGCCAATGAGAACCACGATCTCTCCCTGGCCGACCTGCAGGCTCGCCTGATCAACGATCTTGAGAGACCCGTAGCCGAAACTGACTCCTTCGACGACCAGCGTCGGCGTGGGTCGGTCAGCGGGGGCGCTGTTACCTGTTGTCACAGCGCCCCCGACCTCGATTCCCGGATTACTTACGTCATTTGTCAAGCATTACCTAACGCCTTAGCCGTTATGACGTACTTGGTGACTTCGTGCGAGAAGACTCCGGTCGGCCACGCAATGGCTGCTTGATTTCCGTAGTAATTGCCGTACTTGTTGTACACAATGGCTCCCACCGTACCGACGTAGTCAATCTTCTGGCCCCTAGCGAGAGCTGACTTGCCTTGAGCAAACGTGTAGACCGTCTTTATGCCCCGTCCCGGTGTGCTCACCTTCCGGATGAAGGCGTTGTAGACAGTGGGCTGCACGCTCTTTGCCGCCTGCATCGCGAGCGCCTGAATTATCACGCCGTCGTAGCACGCTTCGGAGTACGTGTCGTTGTACCACTGAGACGCCGGCTTCACCAGTTTGGAGGCCGACTTGTTGACAGCAATCTTGTAGGCCCTGTTCGCCAAGTTCGGTGCCACCGCCTGTGAGGTCACTGAGGTGACCTTGTTTTCGAACGTAGTGAGTCCGATGCCCGAAGACACCGCGCTCATCCAGGTCGACAACACCGTTCCAGAGTCGCCCTCAATCGGCGGGACGGTGCCCAACTGCGCTAGGTCACCGAAGAACGTACCGGCGGTCGTCGCATCTTCCTCGGTCATAATCACCTGAGGATTGTCCGCGAGCAACGTAGCTGCTTGGGACTGGTAGGACGGCTGGTCCGGCGTCAAGCCGATGTTGTCCACGATGGTCAGGTGGAGCAACTTCGCCGCGGCCAAGATACCCGGCAGATCACCTTGGGCTGTCGCGTCGGTTCCGAAGACGAGAGCAATCTTGGTGTAGCCCTGCTTCTTCGCCCACAGCGCCATGGCGATACCGTTCGTCGCGTCCGGTGGCACGTCACGCCAGAAGTACTTGTAGTGGTTGACGTCAAACACTGAGGATCCCGCTTGGGAGTTCATTGGAAGCTTGGCCGAGTTAAAGAGAGGCGCTAGCTGAACCATGGTGGCACTGTCAGAGCCGGTGACTCCAACGAGGTTCTTCTGAGAGCCCAGAAAACGCTCCACCAAGGGTAGTGCGTCCGCGGGATCTCCCCTAGTGTCTACCGTGACCACTCCCATCTTGTGACCCAGGACTCCCCCGGCCGCATTGACCGACTCGGTCGCTGGATACACGCCAGCGGAAAGCACGCCACCAATGAATGATTCGGCACCGGTGAACGCCGTGACGAGTCCCTCAATGATTTTTGCATGCGGCGCAATCTTTGCAGTGGCCGCATCGGAAGGCGACACTCCGGTACCTAGTGTCATCCCCGCAATAACCACAAAAGCAACTGCTGTAACTAGTCGCTCACTTAGATGTCTTAAAAACATTCGATTCCTCCCCATTTACTTCGCTCATTGCGATACGCCTTGGAGGACGGTTGTTCTGTCACCATTTGGCTCTCACGCACTTTCTTCTCTGTTTTTATCACAGAACATTCAAAATAAATGTGCGCCACACGACACGTCAAAGCGACTCGTGGCGGGGATGAAACTCGCTCATGCACGTCACTACTTCGGTCGAGGATCTCTCGACTATTTGCAGAAGCTCCGCACGGCGAGTTGTATCGTCCGCACGATTGAACCTCGCGTCGGCCGCACAATCCGAGCGCTCGCACTCGCACTCCGACAGCGACGTTCGAGTGGAGCGAAGCGATGTTCATGCTGTCCTCGCGGTAAAAAGAAGCGAAGGGTCTGGCCCGAAGCCCACGCCCGTGGATAGTCGAAGGAGGACCAGAGACTCCTCGCGAATCAAGTCCACAGTCTTCCTCGCGATGTCCAAATCGGTCGTGGGTGGAACCAGTGCGTCACGAAGATGAACGTGCATCGCGGCCGCACCCGCGTGGCGGGCCCTCGTCGCCGCGCCCGCGATTTCTCGAGGCGTCGTGGGCAGCAAGGCGATGTCCTTCTTCGCGGCAATCAGCCCGTTGAGCGCCGCAGTAAGGACGATTTTGCTGTTCACGGCTCGACCCCGAAGCCCTTACGCGCTTGGTGCGATCACGACAGCCATGACGGCGTTCGACTCCGACTCGTTGATGATCCTACGGCGTTCGTTGGCAGCGAGGAACACCGAGTCCATCGCGTGCAGCGTCACTGACTCTCCTTCGGTCTCGACGGTCACTTCTCCCTCAAGTACCAGATAGACCTTCTCGGCGCTCGTAGTATCCCAATCGGCACCGCCGCCGGGCGCGAAGTTTGAGACTCCCAACCAGAACGAAGTTACGGGAGAGACATCGATGCCCTGAAGACGCACTGCGTCGCAACCGTGATGATTCGCCGCGACGTAGCCCTGAGCCTCACCGAATCGGGTTACCCTCACGAGGTCTTACCGCCCTTTTCCATGCGGAAGGTGCCCTTAGGGTCAACCATCGCGACGAGGCGAACGATGCATCCATCTCCACCAACCCAGCGCCAGGGGAAGGCCGCGAAAGTCACGCGCTGTCCGTTCACGTCGTCAATATCGCCACCGACGTTTTCGAAACCAATGATGCCGTTTCCGAGAAGGGCACGGTGACACGGCTCCCACAATGGGAAGTCCTCGATGACGGCACGACCAGTGGTCTCCTTGTACTCAATGTTCGCCCACGGCAAAAGACCGTTCGGCCAACCCGGCCCGTGCGGGCCAATAGCCGTGGCCAAGGGGTGGTCAAGGGCTTGGGTGTCGGTGCCAACCGCGCGCACACCGCGCTCAGCGAACCATTCGCCAGCACTCTTGTCAAAACCGGGAGAGTAGGCGTAGTACATACTGTTGTCGCCGTAGTGGTGGTGCCATCCGGTGTTAATCATGACGATGTCGTTGGGCTGGATCGTGGGGGTCGCTGCCTCAAGGTCATCACCACTCACCACTTCCCACTTCTGCTTAGGAATCGAGACGACCACGCCCGTGCCGAAAAAGCGCCACAAAGGAATCTCGTCCAGCAACGGAGTGCCTTCGATGACATGGCCCGGCACGTCGACGTGTGTACCCGAGTGCATCACGGTCGTGATCTTTTGGGTGAGTACGCCCGAACGGGCCATCGTGTGAAGACGTTCAATCTTCACGTCTTCGAAGTATGGCCACGCCGGAACGCCGTGACCCCAAGGATGGCTGAGCTCATAGTAAAGGATGCCGGTGACGGGATCGACTTCAGGCGCCATGACTTCTCCATTCGCTCAGTGCCGGTGTCCTCGAATCGAGGAGACTGGCGTCTTCGTACTGGAACAACGTGTCCTGACCAGTAGAACAGGAATGAGTATTCCACAGCATAAGGGTCGTGTCAAACCACGGGGAACTAAAAAATGGCGGCGTTCGCGTCCACGCGAGGCGAGGTATGGCGAGGTGCTTAAAGGCTCTGAACCACCGCCGCACAGACAAAACCTTGCTGTTGGTGTTCTCAAGTTCGGCACCCGAGTGAAATAGATCCTCTCCAAAATTGACGAAGTGGGATCTCTCGGGTACGAGCGAGGTCGCTTGAATCTTCCTGACAAGCGTATGCTCGCATCCCGGCAGCTGAGGGCACTCCTGCATCAGGGAAGGGCCGCGGTGCTGCCCAGTGGGGACATTTCGCCGATCTCGTAAGTGAGTGCTTTAGTCGACGGTGCTCACTCACCAATCGAGTTGCAACGCCGCGAGCAGAGTTCTTGATTCTTCACCTGACTTCTCTTCGATTGGAAAAGGTCGCGCTCCTACCCGACGGGGCATCACTTCTTAGTCAGTCGGTGGCGCACGTTCTTGACGAACGATCACACCTAGAGACCACGATCAAAACACCTTGTCGGAATTGATTCTGACCACCGATACTGCTACCTTGACTCATAGGATGCGGTGTACCAGCATGTGGAACAGTGACAAGGAGCCAGGACTTATGACGACGGACGCAACCAAGATCTCTACGGATTTCACAGACCAATCGATCGTAGTAATCGGTGCCACGGGTGCGCTGGGCAGCGCCACGGCTCTTCGTCTGAGCGAACTCGGGGCCAAGGTCACCATGACCGGCGCCAACCACGAGAAACTTCTGGAGCTCGAAGAAGACATCACCAAGCACGGTGGTACGTCGCTGAGCGTCAACTTGCGACCCGACACCGAAAAGGACGCGAGCGAGATCATCGCTCGCGCCGTCGAGCACTTCGGTCGCGTCGATGGGCTTGTGGTGGCGAGCGGTACTAATAAAGTCGCAATGATCACCGACATGACGCTCGAGCAATTTGACGACGTGATGAACGCCAACGTGCGCACGACGTGGCTGATCTGTCGCGCCTTCGGAGCCGAGTTATTGAGGACCGGCTCGTCCGGCAACGTGGTCATCGTCACCTCAACGCGTGCGCTACTCGGTCTCGGGGCCGGTTACACCGCGTACTGCGCGTCCAAGGGTGCAGAGAATCTTTTGACTCGCACGCTCGCCGCCGAGTGGGGCGCGAAGAACATCCGCGTCAACGCCGTCGCCCCCACGGTCTTTCGGTCCAACCTCACCGCGTGGATGTACGAAGACGACGAGCGCGCGGTGAAGACCCGAGAGGGCATGCTTTCGCGCATTCCGCTCGGTCGACTAGCCGAACCCGAAGACGTCGTCGGCCCGACACTCTTTTTCCTAAGTGCAGCATCGGGCTTCTGCACCGGACAAATCCTCTACGTCGACGGTGGCTACACGGCGTGCTGAACGACAGCGATCGCTGGCGACTTCCCGAAGGAGGTCGCGTCGCGATACTCGGCGCGGGCCTCATGGGCCACGCCATCGCGGCGATCTTCGTCACCCACGGCTTTGACGTCACGTGTCTGGACCCCGACGCCCCGACGCGCGAGTCGCTCGCCGAACGCGTCGACGCCGTCGTCGCACAACTTCCCAGCACCGTGACGACGGGACACCTACGCGCTGTCGGTGAGCCTTCCGATCTCGACCCCGCGACCTTGTTGGTTGTAGAAGCTGCACCCGAGGACCTCGCGCTGAAGCAAGACCTCCTAGCGCGCATCGCGAAGTGCTGCCCCCACGCGGTACTCGCGACCAATACCTCGGTCTACCGCGTGGGTGACGTTGGAGCGTACGTCGACCAACGGTCTCGCGTCATTGGCACGCACTGGTGGAATCCGCCGCACCTGATTCCGCTCGTCGAAGTGATCCAGGGTTCCGAGACCAACCCGGCCATTGTTACCGGCGTATTCGAGTTGCTGCGTTCGCTCGGCAAGACTCCGGTGCTCGTACAAAAGGACACTCCGGGCTTCATCGGAAACCGACTGCAGCACGCCCTTTGGCGAGAAGCCATGGCGCTCATTCAAGAAGGTATCTGTGAGGCCAGCGACGTCGACCTGGTCGTGCGAAATAGCATCGGTCTTCGTCTCTCCGAGGTGGGACCCATCGAAAACGCTGACTACGTGGGACTCGATCTGACCCGAGCCATCCACGAGTATGTTTTCCCGGCGCTCAGCACGGCCCAGGAGCCACTGCCAATCCTCGAAGAGGCGGTCGCCGCAGGAAACCTCGGCGCCAAGACTGGTCGCGGACTGCTTGTGTGGCCCGAGGGGGCTCGCGAAGCAACGGGTCGACGGCTGACGGCTCGGGTGAAGTTGCTCGCGTCGTTAATTGGCATGGGCACGACCTCACCGGAATAGGGCGACGTCGAGGAGTGACTGCACGAGCGCCTCGTCTCTGAAAATGGTGAAGGGCTGAACTGCGGCCCCGTCGAGTCGACTTCGACAGCGATCGAGTGAGACCGCGTCACCGGTAGTAGACAGCCGTGGACGAGGCAGACCAACGCCGATAGAAGGATCAAGCTCAGCCTCAAGTGCGACGACTAAATCGCGAAGAGCGCAGACAGTTCGGCATCCGTCGTACCATGGAGTTCAGCTCGTCCCTCGCCCTCCAGCGACCGGTGCGCAATCGTCGCTCGAAGTGTCAATGAGACCTGCGCGCAACTGAACTCCCCGCTCAGAATCTCGAAGGCGCGTTGACGCCGCCAGGGTTTCAACGCTGAAGGGGCGGCCCTCGTGAGCGGTTCTCGTCAGAGGCCCTTTGGACGATCCGGACTAACATCGCGTCACGTCAAGCAAGACGGAGGCCGCGAATCTCATTCCTGGAGCAGCTCACGAACGAACTCGTCGCCGTTCGTCACGATGACGCCACCAATGAAGCCGCTCGATTACGCCTCTTTGACGCGTCGCTCGCCTGGAGCGCCGCACGCCGTATGGATGAAGAACCACTTTCGGCCGTTCTCGGATCACTCTTTGGCACCGATACCGCTTCTAGAAATTCCCCCGCTGCTCGCCTCCTCGAACTCGCCGCCCGTGGGCGGGCCACTGAGGTCGACGACATCCACCTCAGTTCTTGCACGACACCCGGAACAGGTATCTGCGCCACCGTGATCGCGCTGGCACCACTCCGGCCCCACGCCGACGCGGATCTCGCGCTGCACGCCATCGCGGCGGGCTACGACGCCGTGACGCGCTCCGCCACCGCGCTCGGCGGTCCCGCCCTGCTGTCCCAGGGCATCTGGCCCTCGCGCGCGGTCGCTCCGATCGGGGGCGCCGTGACCGGCGCGACGCTGCTCGATCTCGATCTCGCCACCACCGTCGAAGCCGTTTCCATCGCCGCTGGTTGGCAGTACCACGCTGCCCTGCCCGAACCGTCGCGAGAACTCTCCTACGCCGAAGCGGTCCTTTTCGGTGCGGTGGCGGCCATCAGCGCGAGCCACGGAATGCTCGGCGATCCAGCGGCGCTGAAGGACTGGGAACGTTTCGCGGTGCGACGTGAGGGTGATGAGCCATTGCGCGCGGGGGCCCCAACTCGCGCGGTGCTCGACACAACGATCAAGCCCTTCTGTGGGGCGCGTCAGACCCTTTCGGCGACCTCGGCGCTGCTCGAACTCGTTGCGTCGGCGTCACTCGGTGTGGCGGACATCGTTCGCGTTCGTGTCGCCGTCCCCCCGTTGCATCTGGCAATGGTGAACCGTTCGAAAATCGAGACACGACTCCACGCAATTTCGAGTATGCAGTACCAGGTCGCCCTAGCCCTGTTGCATCCCGATGACCTCTACGACGTTCAACGCACGCCCAACACCAGTGAGGCGATGACCGAACTGATGAGTCGAGTCGAAGTACGTGGCGAACCTGATCTCCTTGAGCACTTCCCGGAACAGTGGAGCGCCATCGTCGAGGTCGATACCGACTCCGAAACGCTGAAACTACGTGCGGACGGCGCACGTGACGAGTTGAAACTCAATTGGGAGAACCTTCACGCCAAGGGCGAGAGGCTCTTCGCACGGGCCGACGTGCGCGGCGAGGATCTCTCGGCGTTGCAGGATCTCCTGAAGACTTTTACACGAGTTAACGCACTCCATGATCCCGCGTACCTCGCGTGTATCTTGCGCTGAGCGTATTGACCACGAGCACGGCGCACGCAACTCGGTCGTCAGCGACGACGTGTCGACGAAACGGAACAACGCCTTCGGAAAGCTGTCGACACGATGCCAGACTGTGTCGCGCCGTAAGATAACTCGCCAGGGAAACCTGGGATTTCGACGTGACATCGAGGAGATATCTGTATGGCCAAACTTCCGCTCAGCCTCGCCTGTGGCGATTATGAGATCATGCGTCCGCTCATCGATGGGACAGTCCAGCCTGATGGCATCGAACTCACGGTTCTCTCGAAGGACCGCGCGCGTATCTTGCAGACTTCGCGCCGCAAGGAATGCGACCTCGCCGAGTTCAACATCACCCGATACTTCTCGGACAGCGAGACTGATCCTGACCTCTTCGCCCTACCGGTATTTCCCCACCGACGCTTTCGCCTCGCGTTCATCTTCGTCAACACCGCCGCCGGGATCAAGGAGCCCCACGACCTCATCGGTCGTAGCCTCGTCATCCGTGGCGAGCGACCCGCCGCGGCAATCTGGTTACGAGGCATGCTCAACGAGCACTTCGGTGTCCCCTACGATCAGTTGAAGATCGTCGACCCGATGGGTATCCTCGGCGCGGTTCCCGCGAGCGGGATAGCTGGCGTGGGGCCCGACGGATGGCAAGCCCGCAGTGAGCAAATGCTTCTTGACGGCGAAGTCGACGCGTTGATCTCCGCCGGAGTCCCCGCCTCTTTCATCGCCGGGGACCCGAGGATCGCTCGACTCTTTCCCGATTTCAATGATCGCGACGTCGCCTACTACCGCGAGACCAAGATCTTTCCCATCATGCACGCCGTCACGATCCAACGAAGCCTGATCGAACGGGCGCCATGGGCCCCTATCAACCTTCTCCGAGCCTTCAGCGAGGCGAAGGCCATCGCCTACAACCGCGCGGTCAATCCCCGTACGGCGCCGCTCGGATTCTTCCAAAAAGCATGGGAGGACCAACAGTCCATCTTGGGGCCCGACCCGTGGGCCTACGGAATGAACGACGCCAACCGACATAACCTCGAAACGATCTTGCGCTACAGCGCTGAGCAAGGACTGGTGAAGTCCACCAGCGCTCTGGACGAACTGTTCGTCAATCTCGACGAGGCCAAACTCTCTCGCTTCGCTGGTCACTGAATCGACACGGCCCCACTCGCCGCTCGCCAGCGGCGAGGTTTGAAGGCGTACTAAGCGTGAATTAACCAGGGAACTAGAAGAGGTGAGCTGGTCTACCACCGGTGTGGGAGCTCGTGGTCTGGCGATGCGCGGCGAGGCATCACTAGTTGAGTTGGAGCTGCCGAAACAGCGACGTCGTCCGTCATCATTGGTTTCGCGTATCTGAAGATTCGACAGTTGGTTCAAGCGCCGCAGCACAACTCATCATTCACCGTTCAGTGCACAACGCCGATGGGGTGAGAGTTACAATTCGCTGCCCGGCAAGTTCAGCCTGCGCAGGAATTTGTCCGGCATTGGGGAGAGGCCACATGGGCGACCTGACCGGAGTGCGAGTTGTAGTCACCGGGGCCACTAGCGGGCTTGGCGCCGCCATGGCCAACGCACTGCTCTTAGCGGGAGCCACCGTGGCCTTCGCGAGCCGACCCACGGCGCGTCTCGATGCGAGCGTGAACGAGCACCGGGACCAAGGTCTGGACGCCGTCTCACTTCCCATGGACGTTCGAGATCATGTCTCGGTACAGGCGGCGGTTGATCGAGCGCTCGAATGCCTTGGTGGAATCGACGTGGTGGTGAACAACGCGGGAATCGGAATGGGATCCGTGAACCCACATTTCCTCGAAGTGGCTACGCCATTCTTCGAAGTGACCCCTGAGGGCTTTCGCGACATGGTCGCGACTGACTTGACCGGCTACTTCCTCGTCGCCCGGGCCTTCACACCACTGTTCATCAAACAGGGCCACGGCCGATTTATCAACGTGACCGCTAATCACGAGACGATGCGCCGTAAGGGCTTCGTGCCGTACGGGCCAGCTCGCGCGGGAGCGGAGGCGCTGAGTCTCATCATGGTCGAGGACCTTCGGCCTTACGGCATTACCGTCAATCTGCTGCTTCCCGGCGGCGCTAGCGACACCGGGATAATCCCCGATGAGGTCTCGAAAGAGATTCGCAAGAACCTGCTGCGCCCCGAAGTCATGGGGGCGCCCATACTGTTCCTCGCTTCGCCCGAAGCTCATGGCCTCACGGGAGAGCGGATCGTTGCCAAAGACTTCGACGTCTGGCTCTCAGCCTTTCGAAATAGGTCCGCGAAACCCGCTTGATGAGGGATGAGGGTGCAAACGGAGACGACGGAATCTGCGGCGCGTTTCGCGCTCGCGACACGAACAACGTCGTGCCGATATCGAGGCGTGCCTCGAACCTTCGAATGAGCGCTTTTGACCCGAAACGTCTCGCGACGACACCCGATCCAGAGGACCAACCTCGAGAGTGCGACCGAAGCAGTTACTTCACGAGCTCGCTACCGCGCGTCGATGAGGTCGGGTTCCGTCGCGGCACGCACCTCCTCGATCGTCACCCCGGGCGCCAACTCGCGCAACACGAGGCCCTCAGGTTCAATGTCGATCACGCAGAGGTCAGTGATGATGCGCTGAACGCACGAACGACCGGTCAAGGGCAAGTTGCACTCGCGCACGATTTTAAACCCGCCGTCCTTGGTGGTGTGCTCCATCATGACGATCACCCGCTTCGCGCCATGAACCAGGTCCATCGCTCCGCCCATTCCCTTCACCATCTTGCCGGGAATCATCCAGTTAGCCAAGTCGCCGGCGGCCGAGACCTGCATGGCGCCGAGTACTGCGACGTCGACGTGACCGCCGCGGATCATGGCGAAAGACGTCGCCGAATCGAAATACGACGCGCCCGGCAAGACTGTCACGGTCTCCTTGCCGGCGTTGATCAGGTCGGGGTCGATGGCTTCAGTGGTCGGATACGGTCCTACACCGAGAAGCCCGTTCTCGGCATGAAGCACGACGTGACGACCTTCGGGCACGAAGTTGGGCACCCGCGTGGGCAAACCGATTCCGAGATTCACGTATTGGCCGTCGGCCAATTCGGCGGCCACCCTCGCGGCCAGTTCGTCACTTGTCCGTCCGCTCACGACGTCACCGTCCTCTTCTCAATACGCTTTTCGACATTGGGCACCGCTACCACGCGCTGGACGAAGATCCCCGGCGTGTGCACGTGCATCGGATCCAACTCCCCGGGTTCGACAATCTCTTCGACCTCGGCGATGGTGATTCGGCCAGCGGCAGCGCACAATGGGTTGAAGTTCTGAGCGCTCTTCTCGTAAATGAGGTTGCCGTGACGATCGCCGAATCGCGCGTGCACGAGGGCGAAGTCGGTGCGGATCGCCCGTTCGAGCACGTACGACCGTCCATCGAATTCACGAACCTCCTTGGCCGGTGACGCTACGTCGATACCCCCGGCACCGTCGTAGCGCCAGGGCAAACCTCCCATGGCGACCTGGGTGCCCACGCCCGCCGGCGTGTAGAAGGCGGGGATGCCTGCGCCTCCCGCTCTCAGTCGTTCGGCCAGCGTGCCCTGGGGAACCAACTCCACCTCCAACTCTCCAGCGAGGTATTGCCGTTCGAATTCCTTATTCTCGCCCACGTACGATCCCGTAACCCGCCGGATGCGCTTGGCGGACAGCAGCACTCCCAAGCCCCACCCGTCAACGCCACAGTTGTTGCTCACGGTCTCGAGGTCCGTGGCCCCGCTGGCGAACAACGCCTCGATCAACGCGCTCGGTATGCCACACAGACCAAACCCGCCCACGGCGAGTGACGTCCTGTCTGAAACGTCCCGCACCGCGTCAGCCGCGCTGTCCACAACTTTGTCCATCACGCTCCGATCAATCTAGTGAGTCACGCCTGCGCGTCTCACTAGCTTGTCCTAGAAATTTCAAACTCTGCGAATCAATGTAGCGCCTGAGAACACGACGCCCTTTTATTGACGCATAACTCGCGTCGCCGAAAGTGCACGCCAGAACAACTGGAACGGTGGACCGTTAGTTCGGTCGTCCACAGAGCGCGCGGTGACGCGAACGAAGGGCATGCGTGCACACCACGAGTCAAAAGAACGAGGAAATTTAACGCGGCGCTGAACACGGCTCGCGCGCACGACGGCGATGTCTCAGCCGTGATCGCCTCGTACGCGTTCTGATAGAACTATGAAACACAAAACGATCCAAGGTCACCGTTAACGCTGCGGCGACCTCGCTGGAGACTCACGATGAAAGGCTCGCCATGAAAGCTCACCTAACGACAGTTCGACCTCCGCTCCCGGAAGGGATCGTCCTTGAGGAGAACGTCTACGTCACGATGAGAGATGGCGTACGACTAGCCGCGGACGTCTATCGTCCGGCGAAAGCGGGAAAGTACCCCGGAATCCTCTCGATGTCGCCCTACATAAAAGAAATGCAGCAGTGGCCACCGGCGATATCGCACTCGATCGAAGCGGGGAATACGGCATTCTTCGTTCCCAATGGCTACGTCCACGTCATCGTGTCAGCGAGGGGTTCCGGACTCTCCCAGGGAAAGTGGAGTCCATTCGACCTCGCGACCCAACAAGACGGCTACGACATGGTCGAATGGATCGCCAAACAGGATTGGTGCAACGAGAGCGTCACGATGCTCGGGGATTCCTACTTCGGGATCATGCAGTGGCTGGTCGGCCTCCAGAAGCCGCCGCACCTCAAGTGCATCGCGCCCGCCGATGGCTCCACCGACTTCTACCGGGATTACGCGTGGAAGGGCGGGCTCTTCAACACAGGATTTTTCGGGATGTGGGGGCCGGACACACTGGCGCAGTGCTTCTGGCCCGGAGAAGTCGAGGGCAAACTTCCACCCGCGGACTTCATGGGTGATTTTCTGGCCAATGCCGAGGATGGGCCACTGTGGTGGGACATCTCGGCGTGGCACCGAATTCAAAACCTGGAAGTACCGGTTCTCAGCGTCGTCCCGCAGCCGAGCGCAAATCACTCACGCGGTCAACTCTGGGCCTACCCGAAGATCAAAAGTCCAAAGAAGTTGATCGTCTTGCCGTGGAATCCGCAGTCACACGTCCTCTTCATCGAGAGCATCCCACTCAACCAGTACATACTGCGTTGGTTCGATCACTGGTGCAAGGGCGTCGACTCGGGCATTATGGACGAGCCCGAGGTGATGATCTTCGACGCGGTCACGAAGGTCTGGCGATACGAGAACGAGTACCCGGTCGCGCGCACGCAGTGGACGAAGTACTACTTCCACGCCGACGCAGAACATCCGGCGACCGACGCTCCCTACGGGAGTCTGAGCACCGAACCCCCGGGAGACGAGGCTCCGGATTCCTATCCGACCGGCTCTCGACTCCCCGCCACCGCCGACATGAGCCATGACCCCAGGACCCCGCTCGAAACTTTCAGGGTCGTCACGGGTGATCCACAGATCGCCTTCGTCTCGGCCCCCTTGACCGAGGACGTGAAAGCGTGGGGACCAACGAGCGTCTCCTTTTGGGCGTCAGTCAACACGTTGGACATGGCGTTCTTCACGAAATTGGGTGTCGTCGACGAGGAAGGGAACCGGCGCGTCATCTCCGAGCACGTCCTCAAGGCCTCGTATCGCGAAGTCGATGAGACCAGGTCGTCGCCCGGCCTGCCCTTCCACCCCTACCAGAATCCCAGCCGGCCCGTGTCTGGTGAGATCTACGAGATGCAGATCGAACTCCCGCCAAAGTTCTTGACCTTCAAGAAGGGTCAACAGATCTGGCTGCAGATTTCGAGTGACGAGAACACGTACCATCTGATGCTCCACACGGTGTATACGGCGGAGCTGTTGCCCGTACCCGGGACCGCGACCATTTACCACGACGCGACGCACCCGTCCCACTTGCTGTTGCCGGTCATACCGGACGCACCTGAGATAGGGCCCGTCACGAAGCCGGTATCTGACATCGTGTGGCCCATTGTTTAGCGTCGGTCTTCGAACGCGTGCGTCGACAACGTACGCGGCACGTCATCGTGATGATGTTGCTCGCCCGCCAAAGCGATGAGCAGAGGATCCGTCGCCGACGATAACAAGGTGGTCTCGTCGCGTTTCGTTCAGCACCTAACTTGACACACCGTTGTCCACCCAACGACCGCACCGGCCGGTGATGAAGGTGAGCCGGCTCTCGTCTTTCCACCGACACCAGACACCGACACCAGACACCGAGTTCGACTTCGCGCACCACCACTGCGACGGGTGCGAAAGCCAGGGGGCCTCGAACTTCCATTCGCTGGTGCCGGAATCGACCGTGTTATCGTGCGAATTATTGATTTTGGATTCGACGCTCCAGAAGTAGCTTGTGCTGGATCTCCGCGAATGAGACCGCGACTCCGTCCACCGGCGACCGCGTGCGCCGACATCGTGAGAGCCCGGCAAAATGATCGTTGACGTTCACGCCCACTACTATCCCCGCGAGTATCTTGATCTGATCGGCCGACCGGAGTTACCCGTGAAGGGGGCCGCACCTCTAAACGAACTGTCGATAGAAGATCGCCTGGCTCTTATGGACCGCCTGGGGATCGATATTCAGATCCTTTCGGTTTCCCAAGCCCAGCCGTATCTCAGTGAGCCCGCCGCCGCGGCGATCGCGGCCCGAAGAGGAAACGACCTCTATCTCGAACTCTGTCGCTTGCATCCGGGCCGCTTCTTCACATTCGCGGCGCTGCCCCTTCCCCACGTCACCGAGAGCATCGACGAGATCTCGCGCCTGGCCGACGAGAACTACGCCGTCGGCGTGACGATGGGCTGCAGCATTGGCGAGCGCCACGTGGACGACCCCGAACTCGAACCGGTCTACGCCGAGCTGAATCGTCACCACGCTTGGGTGCTCTTACACCCCACGGGCACCAACTGTCTCGTCGACGGCAACGACTACCGTTTGAACTGGCTTGTCGGAGCCCCTTTCGAAGACACCGTCGCCGCGCTGCGCCTGGTGCTGTCTGGGATTGCGGATCGCTACCCCGACGTCCACTTCATCGTCCCTCACCTGGGTGGGACGCTTCCTTTCCTGCTGGCGCGCATCATGCGCCACGATGGCGTCCGCGGCGAAGAAGCCTTACGTCAGATGTACTACGACACGGTGTCGGGTTCAGTTGAAGCGCTTCAGTTCGCCGCTGATTTCTGGGGGACTGATCGGCTCCTCTACGGCACGGACTTCCCTTACGGCGATCTCCAGGAGTTCGAGAAGAGACTGTCCTACCTCGCCGACGCCAAGATCTCCGAAAGGGATCTGACCCAAATCCGTGGAGAGCGTGCCTTCGAGCTTTTAGGTCTCGCGAAAAGGCTTACCCCTCGATGAATTGATCGGCGAACCATCGTTCCGCCGAATCATCGACTCCGCCTCAATCTCTTCTTTGGCGCCACCGGGCACTGACGGGGACTCGCGTGCTACCTCGAAGAGTTCTACCAGTGAGCGACGTCGGTGCTCAACGTCGAAGGGCGCATCGAGCAACGGCGCCGTCGTGGGTGGGCGCGACTCCAAGTTCTCCCACCAGATCCCTCCGATGGTCAGGGCGACGCCTCGTGGATCTCGGCAACAGCACCATTCTCGTGGTGGACGACGTGGTCGGTTCGACTGCGCCGGGCTCGCTCGCGTCCCGCCACGATCGCCTCGTCCATCGTGGGGTGTCGTGAGATCTCTCCGTACCCTTGGAGCTCGACCGTCCAGTGACCGTCGGACAGAACGGTGTGGACCCGCCCGCGTTGACCGTCAGCCGTCCCGACGCGTTCGGGAACACTCGCCAGTCGCACGCCGTCACCGGGGCGGTCGTCGTCATGTGGGATCACGGGTAAGAGGACATACGAATCGTGACCCGGGCCCGTGAGTATGGTGACCTCACCCGCCGGACATCCGCCCGGGTAGTTGTGGCTGAGCGGGTTCATGTGCTCGTCATTGCCACGAATCTCAAGGCGCAACTGATGACCGGGAGCGAGCACCATGCAGGTGGGCCAAATCTCAATGTCCACGAGCGTAGGCTCGTCCGCCACGAGGGGCTGGGCGTGGGCGTGGGTGTGCCACGGACGCCACTCGAGACTGCGGCGCTCGTCGAGTTCCCGGTGTGACGCGCGCAGCCAGCCCACCGACATGGGTACCGGTCCACCGCGTGGCCCGATACCCGAGAGTTCGGTGCCGTGCTCGTCGATCTGGCGAAGCGACACGAACAGGTCGGTGTCGCGCGCACTCGACAATATCCACAGGTGAAGCTTGACGGGGCCGGTGATCTCGAGCTCTTCTGTCGTCGTGGCGGCCACCAATGTCACCGAGCCTCGCGGCGCTTCATAACTCGCACGCGCTGCGCCGTGCGGTGCGGTCCATGAAAGCGATAGCTCGCCCGCGTCGAGGTACAGGCGCCGCCACTGGGTTCGCGCGAGTGGCCACTCGTACTCGTCGCGCCACTCGATGGCTTCGCCGTGACGGATGGCGAGACGCACGGGGGGATCGTTTTCGCTCCCGTTGTCCTCGCCTTTGATCCACCTGTCGAGGAATCGCAACTGTTCGGCTTTGCCCCATTCGGTGTAGAAAGGGTCGATGTGTGAGCCGGTCATCATTACGAGGCGCTTGACTTTCGACGACACGTTGTTGAACCCCTCGACGTTGCCGCGCAGGTGTAGGTGGAAGGCCCCCCAGTTACCGGCCGAGAGCAGCGGGACGTCGATCTGGTCGAGCCGCGCCGAACGCTCTTGGTACCATTCGTCCGCCAGCGGCCGATTCAAGAACTGCTCGCGCCAGTCGATCACGGGACCGTTGACGAGCGGCTGATCGATGAAGTGCAACTGCCACCAGAAGTCCACGAAACCGTTGGCGTAGATTCCGCCCTGGTAGGACCACTCGCGATAAAGGTCGTTGGCGCCCTCCCACGGGATGATGGCGGCGAGGTGGGGAGGATGAAGGGCGGCGACCTTCCACTGCACGATGGCGTAGAAGGAGATGCCCAGCAGACCGATCTTGCCGTTGGACCACGACTGGGTGCCGGCCCATTCGATGACGTCGTAGTAGTCCTCGGTGTCCTTGTCGCTCAGCGGGTCCAGTGTGCCCAACGAATTCCCGATGCCCCGTGAGTCGACGCGCACGAGGGCGTAGCCTCGCGGCACCCACCAACCCGGGTCGGGCGTCTCCCACACTGCCCACGGGCTGACGTCAAAACCATGGTCCGGATAGCGACTAAGCCAGTAGACGTCCTTGCCGTACGGGCTCATGGTGACAATCGTCGGGTGCGGACCTTCACCCTCGGGACGGAACACGTCGACGCATATCGGCGAGCCATCTCGCGTCGTCACGAAGACGTTCTTGTCCTCGACGAGACGAACACCTTCCCAGTCGGTCACTAGTGCTCTCCTTGGTCGCGTCGTCGCGGGCGATTCAAACTCTCGGTTCATGACGATACCTCGTACCAACGCATGGACCGTTGTTCGCTGGAAACGATATGTTCCGCGTTCAGGGTGCCCAGAGAGAACTCAGATGGCGGGTCCCTCGTGGAATTGCTAACTTGGGCTGTCAACCAACGTGGTCGCCACCGAAATCGGAGGATACTCGAATGAGCGAGTTGTTCCCAGCAAAGTCCATCGCCGTCGAGGTGGTTATTTGCACCGATCCCAGCCGCGAGTTCGAGTTCAACTATTGGC
Organism: Acidimicrobiales bacterium; assembly: GCA_035532375.1. GTDB lineage: Bacteria > Actinomycetota > Acidimicrobiia > Acidimicrobiales > RAAP-2 > RAAP-2. Next base: position 26,323 of record DATKRC010000113.1, on the reverse strand, counting down.
ACGACACAGTTCGCGTCCCTTCCCTGAGAGCGACGGCCGGCGTCGTCGACGTCTATCGATATCGCGACGTACGACCGGACTACGGCGGAGGGTTCCAGGGTCTGGTGGACATCGCGGGCGAGTTCGCGCGTTACCTGACGCTGTACCGCCTCAATGACGACAATCCTTGGGGCCTGATGCAACAGATCAGACAAGACGAGCAGAAGGGCGGAGGGTTCTTGGACTGCGCTCAGATCTTGGATCTGACGGTGTGGGACTTCGTCGCCAACCGCCAGACGATCTCACCGGCACCCGCTACTCCGTCACGGCTCCCGGACGGCATGCCCGAGTCGATCCTGCTCTTTTACTCCCACATGGATCCGGCGAAGAAAATCGAGCACGACGATTGGTGGCTCTACACACACGCGCACGACGTCCTCGAGACACCGGGGCTGGTGCAGTGCTCTCGCTACTTGACGCTTAATCCGGACCCCGCGGAATTGGACGCCAGAATCCTGAACGTCTACGAGATCGACGACAACGATCCTGGGGCGGTGGTGCAGCGTGTCCTCGAAGACGACCGGAACCTTCGCCGACCCCAAGGGCGCTTCAGCACCTTCACCCTCCCCAACACGCCACTCTCCATCGGCTCTGGTGTCTATCGACACTGGGACCGGATGACGAAGTAGTCCCTGAAAGTCTCACCACTTCACCGATGCACTTTGGATCGGGGGCCAGCTGTCGCGACTGCCTGAAGCACTTGCTATGCCTTGGACGCAGGACGAACGTACCCGTCGACGCCACCACTGCGCCCAGGAGTGCGACGTCCTATCAATGCGTGACTTCAAACGCCAGCGTCGTTCGTCAGACCACGGCCCTGTCCCACTACGTACTTAAGCGGCTCGCCCCGGGCGTATCGGGTGATTTGGGACGCGGCCAGGGTCAGGGCCTTAACGTTGCCTTCACGAGTATGGCCGCCCAGATGCGGCGAGACGTACGACCCCTCAAGACTCCAGAGCGGGTGTTCGGGGGGTAACGGCTCGGCGTCGTACACGTCCAACGCCGTACGAAGACGTCCGTTCGCCACTTCCTTCACTAGAGCGGGAAGGTCGACGCAGGGGCCCCGGCCGGCATTGATCAGAAGTGCGCCGTCCTTCATCCTCGCCAGCATCGAAGCGTCCATGAGCCCGCGCGTCTCGTTGGTCAACGGGGTGATGAGGATCACCGCGTCGGCGTCGCCCAAGTGATCGGCGAGATCCTCCACGCAGAGGATGGACCCCCGAGCAGATCTCGCAAAGGTGAACACCCTCATGTCCAACGCTTCGCAGCGGCGCGCAATTGCCTGACCGATCGGTCCCATCCCGACGACCACTACCTTGGCGCCAGCCAACTCGTGTCGCCACGGCCGGAGCCACTCACGCTGAGGTTGGCGAACCGCGGCGTCCACCACTCCGCTAAAAACACCGAGAAGGGCGCCCAGTACCCACTCAGCGACGGCCACGTCACGACTACCGCGTGCGTTGCAAAGCTGAGCTAGATCAGGGAGATTGTCTTCAACCCCGTCGTAACCGGCCTTAAGAACCTGGACGACTCTTAATTGCTCCATGGCGGGCAACCAAGGAACCAAGTCCGGCACGCGCAGGGGAAGCACCAAGAACTCCAGCGCCGGCAACGAATCGAAATCGTCCACGACTTCGGGTAACTCGAAGATCTCTATCGGGAGGCCCGGAGGCAGCGCTGCTTCGATGATCTCCAACCCGCCGGGCGGGACTCCAACGATGATCGTGCGAACGCCCTCGGGTGACATGGGACTAGTACTCGCTCTCAAGGGCTTCGATCTTCATTTCACCTTGGTCTCCACTCTCCGTGTCGAAGGGCTCGCGGCGAGATCGCCTGGCGTCAACGGCGTATCCGCCGCGCCGCACGGCGCGTCGCGCTTTATGCACCGATCACCACCATTTCCTGCGGGTAGTGGTGCAACCATTCGGGCGCTCCGTCGCCGGTAATGAGGAAGTTGTCGCAGATCCAAGAATCAAAGCCGCCGGCGACCTCATAGCTCGGATGACAGGTGATGTTCATGTTGGCCGAGATCGTCGCCGGCTCGTCGAAGCGGATGAGCGGACGCTCCACCAAGTCATAACCTTGCCCGTGACAGTGGAGACGCGTTTCACCGGGGCGACCATTCTTCACCATGAAGGAGTTGTACTCGTTCCACACTTCACTACACGCGACACCGACCTCTAACAGGCTGACGCAATACTGCTGGGCCTCGATGGTGAACGCGCACTCCTCGAACATGACCTCGGGAACGGGTCCGAGCGACGCCATACGCCCGAGTTCGCCGTAGTAGCCGCCGGGTCCGTTGCATTCGATGAGGAGACGGACCATGTCGCCCCGCTCGATGATCTTGGCTTGGAAGTGCGGCGGGCCAAAGGGAGTGCTCTCGCCGGGCTGCCAGGAGGAGCACAGGTACAGGCCCTGCTCGCTGCCCATGGAGCGCGCCGTGAACTCCGCTATCGCCGTCAACTCACTTTCTCGCATCCCCGGTTTCAGCGCCGCGAACGCCGCCTCCATCGCCGCGTCCTGCACGGCGCACGTTCGGCGAACCAAGTCGATCTCTTCGGCCGACTTCACCATCTTCACTTCATCGATGACGTCCCAGCCCTCCACGAACGTGGCGCCGGGCATTTCGCGCCGGATGTACTCGATCGTCGGATAGGACACCTCAGCACTCGCCGGCAAGCCGATCGTCGCGTGTTCGAAGCCCGCCAGGGCTTTGACGATGAGCTCCGCGTCGTAGTACCTCGTATAACCGACGCTCGCGTAACTCGGCGTGGTCAAGACGCGACCAATTCCGTGAAGCCCACCGCCGCCCTGGGACACGATCTGTTCACCGTGAAAGGGGCCCTGGCGGATCAGCGTCGCGTCGCCGTCGCGGGGAAAGACCAAGGAAACTGGATAGCCGTTGCCGGCGGGGATGTCGCTCAGATAGCGCACCGCCCCACCCATGTAGTCATTGTTGGCCTGACAAACGAGGACATCGATCCCCCGGTCCTCCATCGCCTCGCGCACCGCTCGCCCTCGGCGATCAAGCTCCGCATTCGAGATCGGTGTGTTAATCCTTGATGACGTCACTGCCATATGGGTCTCCTCGACGACTTTTGCGAGCGATCCTAGTTCTCCGCGGGTATCTAAATTCCGGCCCACCGAGGCACTTTCGCGTGTACCTGGGTGGTGCCACGCACGTTATGCCAAGAGCTGCTGACGAACACAGAACTCATCGATGACGTCTTTGTCGATGACGGAGACGCCGCAATCAGTGAGCAGCCTCGTCAAGGTGGTCACTTCGAGGAGCCTCGGCCTGGGCATCGGCGCACGCATCAAAGGATTGGCGATGAAGCCACGCAACCACGCCCCCGCCTTGTAGCGAACGTGCAGTCGACCGAAATCGGAGAAGACGTACTCGTTCAACTGAGCGAGTCCGCCGTTCCAAATCTCGGTCGCTCGTACGACGTCGCCGGACTTCCACGCCGCGATGTGTTCCATCATTGGCTCCAGCGCGTAGTTGAAGGCCCCCGAGGACGTACCGTCGAAGGCGTCGTTCGCCAAATTCTCGTGGAAGTACTTGCCCACCGCGCCGAGGATGTCCACTGGACGATCGGCTTCACGAATCACCCGCGAAACGGCGCGATAGCCGTCGTAGTTGTACGTCATCTTCCAGCCGACGACGTTGGGCACCTCCGCGATGACCTGACGGGTCACCCGGTCCGAGAGCCCCACGCCGAAGGCCGCGCTCGTCTTGCCCACGGGATGGATCACCATTGGGAGGTCGACTTCAGCGCGAATCGCGTGAAGGAGGTCGATGAGGACCTCGGGGTACTTGTCGGAGTCCCAGGACTGGGTGATGTCGCCGGCCCCGATTGGCGGAAAGACGAAGAGCCCTTGCACGCCCGCGTCCGCGGCGTCACGAGCGGTTCGCACCGCCCCCACCGTGGTGACGTCGACCACACCGCCCAACACTGGCGCTCGGCCCGCGGTCTCTTCGAGTACCGCGCGGATCACTTGCGTGCGCTCTTCGTAGTCGAGCGTGAACAACTCACCGGCCTCCGGGTTGGCGATGATCGCGATTCCAGCCTTCAGATACTCCGGGGTGAGGAATCGACGAAGGAAGGATCGATACCCCTTCTCATCGATTGAATAGTCCTCGAGAAAAGGGAGAACCGGGGTAACGAAGAGCTTCCCAAACGGCTGATAATCCATTGACCTGCCTCCTTCAGTGAGCGGCGCCCGTGGCACACCTTAATTCGTGGTACAACGTGTATCGTAATACGGGATAGACACCGAAGGCAACGCCAGATGGGATAGACGACATTCACTCCTTTCTCCATACGCACTTCGCCGACTCGTCACTCCAGCGGTGCGGCGTCGCTGATGGAAGGGCGGTCGGATCGCCGAACGATCGAACTCGCGACGTCTGGCTATGCGTCACGTCGCTCGCCAGCGAGTGCGAAAAGGTGACAAGTACGGTGGCCGGTTTCAACGATTGAGCAACGCGTAAGGGGCGACACCATTCCGGTGAGTTCCGCACGACGAGAAGGAGAACATCATGGACAACAAGATTGCGTTGGAAGAGCATTTCGCGATACCGCGCTACGGCGGGCGCCCGCATTTCTTGAGTTTGGAGGCTTGGCAGGATGTCGAGCGACGTCTCGTGGACTTCACCGAACTCCGTCTGGGGCTGATGGATGAGACGGGCATCGCTCACGCCATCATCTCGCTCACGAGTCCCGGCGTGCAAGGAGACCAGGAGGCGAAGAAGGCCGTCGACGGAGCCCGCACTAGCAATGACGTCCTCGCCGAGGCGATCGCCGCGCATCCCGACCGCTTCGGCGGATTCGCCGCGGTCGCTCTCCAGGACGTGGACGAGGCCGTCGCCGAACTGCACCGAGCCGTGGCCGAACTCGGTTTCCACGGAGTGCTCATCAATAGCTTCTCCGACATGCCCGACGGGAGCGTCGCCCACCTCGACGAGGAACGCTTCGACCCGTTCTGGAGCGCTCTGGAGAGCTTGGACGTACCGCTCTACCTCCACCCGCGGCTACTGCCGGCGGACCAACGCGGGGCGATGCTCCAGTGGCCCGAGATGGCCGGACCCGTGTTGGAGTTCACCACTGAAACGTCGGCCTCCGCGCTTCGGTTCATCACGAGCGGCGTGTTCGATCGCCACCCCCGAGCCCAAGTCATCCTCGGCCACCTCGGCGAAACGTTGCCGTACAACATCTGGCGGATCGAGAACCGCATGCGCAAGGCCACCAATCGCCCCACCCTCGAACGAAAGCTGACGTCCTACCTGACCGACAACTTCTACATCACCACCTCCGGACACTTCTTCACCCCGAGTTTGTTGACGGCGGTCGAGGTGATGGGCAGCGACCGGGTGATGTTCTCCGTCGACTATCCCTTTGACGAGATGCCCCAAGGCTCCGAGTGGTTCGACAACGCGCCGATCGACGAGGACTTGCGCCAAAAAGTCGGCCGCGCAAACGCCGCGCGACTCTTCTCGCTGTAAGACGTCGAGCGCTGCCGCTTTAACGTTCGACCGAAGCCGAACTTGAGGCGATCGACGTCGCCCGCGAGAGGCGTTACGCCGGCGAAGATCCTTCGAGCGGCGTACATCCCCGTTCACCCACGAGGACCTGGCGGGTCACCACGCTTGAGGTCCGACCGTCTTTTGCCCATACTCGCAAGCACACCACGTCCCCCTCGCGCGCCAGCGCCGACTCATCGTTGCTCAATCGCGGGGCCTCGTCGAGCGTGAGACCAATCCCCGTCGCCTCGAGAGTGATCTGCTCAACTGCCGCGCCGAGTCGGTCTCTCAGCGCGACCTGCAGTGACGCACCTGACGAGCCGATTTGCAAAGCGGCCTGGGCCGCCTCGAGCGCCCGGACGCACCATGACGTCTCGCCCTGATCGGGCGCGCTCACGCCTAGGTCCGCCCAGTATCCGAGATACTCAGCGGCGAGGTAGACGGCGAAGGGATCGTTGCTCCACGAAGTCGAGCCGGTTCCACCCTCGGGCCACGGTCGAAGCGAACCGTCGCGGGCGAGGGCCAGAGCCCGAAAGTCCCGACAACCGCGAAGCTTCGCGACCCGCTCCGCCACGACGAGTGCACCGTGGACCTCGCCCGATTCCTGCAGCGAGGCCGAAAACGCCGACCCCGCTTCATCGAGGACGGCGCGCGCGGCGCGCATGACACCGAGTTCGCGTTCGCGTTTGGTGCGACGCAGCGCGTCGAAGGCGTCGTCGAACGTGACGACCTCGTATGCCGCGAGTGCCGCGAGCACGCCGTCGGCCCGGGCTCGGTTCAAGCAATCATCGAAGCCCGCCAGAGCGAGGCGGCCCTCGGCGACGCCGTGCTCTGCGAGCACTTGAGAAATACCAGCGCCTAGCTGGGGAAACCAGCGAACGTCTTGGACGTAGGACGTGCCCTTGATGAAGGGGTGGTCGCGACCGCCGCCGAGTCCAGCCACGAGCGTCGCCTCGACACCCGGGACGCAGATGAGCGTCGCCAAGGCGCCCGCGGTCAGGTAGTTCGACAGGTAGCCCACGAGACCCGGACGCGAGGAGTCGGCGAAACCCACGACGGCGACCGCGCCGATCGACTCGAGAACACGCTCCACCGCGAGGCGACGCTCCTCGAACTCATCAGGAGGCAACACAGCTCGGTCCCACGTAGTGCGTCCGTGCTTCATGACTGGTTCCATCGTGGAGGCCACGTCACACCCCCACGGACGCGAGTTCACCTCGGCGCGAACTCATCAGACGAGCCCCACCGGGCTCGACCACGACGGGCTCACCACAGAGCAGATACCCCGAGGTCGGTAAGTACTGGTTCGGATGCAAAACGAAGTAATCCCCCTCGGCGAAGATCTCCGGGGTCGACACGGTCACGTCACCCGGCAGCACCGAACCGATTCCGAGTCCGTGACCACGTGCGCGCATGTACGGGGGGCGGCAGTAGTCACCGAACCCGGCCCCGGTTAGTACCGCGTCCATGGCGAGCGCGGCGGCGCGAACGGGGCCGCCGGGTACGCACGCGACGCGCCCGGCCTCGAAGGCCGCGTCGAGTAGTTCATAGTCGCGCGCAATGCTGGGCCCCGGGCGACCGATAGTCACCGATCGACAGATCTGGGTAAACATCCCTCCCACCGACGGTGAGATCTCGGCGAGCAACACGTCGCCACGTTCGACGGTTCGCTCGGTCGGAGGATGGACGGACCGGTTGCGTTGGGAGGCCGAGATCAGCACGAAGTTGTCTTGCGAGCCGAGTTCGCGCAGAATTCCGTCGAGGATGGCGACGACGGCGAACTCCCCGAGACCGGGACGGATCTCCTCGAGCAGCCGTGCGAAACCAAGTTCGGCAATCCGAGCCGCCTCGAGAGCGTGAGCGAGTTCTACCTTGTCGCGCCGGCGCGCTAACTCCAACAAGAGCCGATCGCCTGTTCCGTCGTGTTCGCCGAAGACTGCCGCGGCACTCGGGTAACGACGAACAGAAATCTTGTCCGTCCCGCAGAACAGCACCTCGCCGCCACGAAGACCACAACGTGCGAGCCACGCCGCGGCGGCGACGAAGACGTCCGAGACACCCGCCGCGCGAGCGCCCACCGCGTCCTCGGCCCGCGAGAGATCCCCTGACGGGCTCACCCACAGTTCGAACGAGCCGTCGGGCGCGATGCCGAGCGCGCACTCACCCATCGGCTTGAAACCCGAAGCCCACCAGACGCCGTCGGTGGCGAGCAACGAGTGAGCGGCCGCGGAGTAGATGAAAACCGCCGCGCGACCCGACGCCTTCGCCGCGTCGAGGAGCCGACGTTGGCGTGCGGCCACCGCCTCCACGAGCGCCGCGCTCGACGTGAGACTGGCCATCGCGAGGTCCCCGACGTCACCGGGCGCGCCACGCGCGGTCATCGCCGCCCTGCAGCGTGCTCGGCTCGCAACTCTCGAGTCGCCTCTCGATCCACCGTCTCTGTCGCTTGGTCCACGACCACCCCGTAGTCCTGTTCGGCGTTCTCTCTCGTGATGAAACCTTCGAGGAGGTCGAGGTCGATCTCCTCGAACGGTCGCTCGAGCGGATCGCCCCAACCGCCACCGCCGCCGGTGGCCTTGCGCTGGGCCGCGCCCGGTCCCACGGACTTGCGGGTGTCGCCGCCGTCCTCCCACTCGCCCTCGGGCGACAGGCGAACATCGCAGAAGCCCGGTTGGCCCGCCAGACCGTGGTGAAGTCCCCACGGCGGGCAAGTCTCTCGTGGGATCGATGACATGCTCCAAGTGCCCGCCACCAGATTCTGAATGTCGGTGACTTGGCCGAGCCCGCCGCGGTGACGCCCCGCACCGCCCGAGTCGGGACGTAGGGCGCGCTTCTCGACGAGGAGTGGGTACTTGAGTTCCAGGCTTTCGATGGGAGCGTTACGCACGTCGCCCTGACAGACCGAGACCGACGCGTTCTGCCCATCGAGGGAGGGACAGGCGCCCCAGCCGCCGCCTTCGATTGTCTGGGACACGAAACGCTTGCCACCACGGGACGGGTCGTTACCGAAAAAGACCATGGCGCCCCCGAGTGTCCCGTAGGTGCCCGCCGGCACGACGTCGGGCAGGGCCGGGGCGAGCGAGCGCAGGATGACGTCGACCGCCGTGGGGATGGCGATGCTCCACTGGGCCATCGGCGCGGGGAATTTGGCCATCATGAAATTGCCCTCGTCGATCTCAACGCGCAGCGCTCGGAACGATCCCTCGTTGAGCGGCTCGAGCGGAGCGGTGATCCCCTTGTAGGCGATGAACGCGGCGGCCCGGGTGCGTGCGTTGATGGATCCGCGCCGCGCGCGTGACGAACCGGTCAGGTCGACCGTCAGGTCGCTGCCCTTCACGGTGACTTTGGCGATGATCATGACCCGCTCACCGCGGTCGACAAAGTCGTGGTCGAGCCAGCCCTCCGCCGAATATTCGCCGTCGGCGATCTTTTCAATGGCCAGTCGGCACCGGGCCTCGGAGTCGTCGAATATGCGCTCGAGGCAGAGGCGCACGACGTCCACGCCGTAGCGCTCAACGAGCTCTTCCACGCGCTGAGCGCCGACCTTGCACGAGGCCAGCTGCGCACGAAGGTCGCCCATCGCGGCTTCGGGGTAGCGCACGTTGTCCGCGATGAACTTCATGAGTGGTTCGTTCAAGACGCCCGCGTCCATGATCTTCACCTGGTCGAACTGCAACCCCTCGACCCACGGGTCGGTGACCATGCCACCGCCCGCTCCGAACCCGGTGCTCAATCCACCAATGTCCACCCAGTGCGCTCGCACCATCGAAAACCCGAAGAGCTCCTCGCCGACGAAGATCGGGGTGTAGGCCACCATATTATTAAGGTGCTGGCCACAGACGCGCTGGTGGTTCATGAGGATCGCGTCACCCGGTTTAAAGGACTCTTTCTTGAACCGTTCGATGGCGTCCTTGATCACCACATCGAGGTCGGCCACGAAGTGCGAGACGCCCCCGATGTTTTGGGCGAACAACTCCCCCTCCGCGCCGACGATGGCACAGGAGAAGTCCCGCACCTCGTAGATCATCATGTTGTAGGACGTGCGCTGCAGATCCTCCGCCATCTCGTTCGCCGCGGCGGGGAATGAGTTACGGACGACCTCTAAGGTGACCGGGTCGAGCATTACGCACCTTCTCTCTCACTATCGAACATCATTTCATCAGCTGGCGACGGCGCCTGGCAGATGCCGTCTGGCCGTTCACTCCGGTTCATCGGTTGATCGAAACGACGAGCTCTCCCTCGTCGCCCACCACCGCTCGGTCACCCAGGGCCAGGACCGTCGTGCTCGCGTACTCCTGGATGATCGCCGGACCGGCGACTTCGAATCCGACGGGCAGCGACTCGCGCTGCCAGACGTCGCAGTTGCGCTTGACCACCTTGGCGCCCTCGGTGAAGCCGACCTCGCGCGAGAAATGAATCGGACCGTCGCCCGTGGCTCTCGAGCTACCGATCGTCTGCGTGGGTCGACGCGAGAGGCCCACGACGCGTACGTTGATGACTTCCACCGACTCCTCGGGCGCGAAATGTCCGAAGCGTTCAAGGTGCAACTCGTCAAACGTTTTGCGAATAGCGGCCTTATCGCCCTGGTGGAGATGGGTCTCGACGACCGGCGTGCGAAGCGTGAACTCCTGGCCCGAGTATCGAAGGTCCAAGTAGATCTCGTAGGCGATGCTCTCGAGCGCCACGTTCTCGGATTTGAGTAGACCCAGGGCTTCCACGCGCATCTCCTCGACGATTGCCACGATCTCGTCGCAGTCGACCTCGTCCAGACCGCGGTAACAGGTACGCACGAAGTCGTGGCGGATGTTGGCGATCAACATCCCGAGCGCCGAGAAGTGACCGGGCAGCGGCGGGATGACGACCGTGGGGATGTGCAGGTCGCGCGCGATGGCGCACGCGTGCAGCGGACCCGCGCCGCCAAAGGCGATGAGCGCGCAGTCCCGCGGGTCGAGCCCCCGGTCAATCGACACGGCCCGCACCGCCAGCGCCATCTTGTTGACCGCAATGTCGACAATGGCTCGAGCGGTGGCTTCGGCATCAAGGCCGAGGCGACTGCCGATCTGTTCGACCAGCGCCTTCGAGGCGCCGTCGACGTCGAGGGGCATCTCACCCCCGAGGAAGTTCGACGATCCCAGGCGCCCGAGCACGGCGTTGGCGTCGGTCACCGTCGGACGAAGACCGCCCCAGCCGTAGCAGATCGGTCCGGGGTGACCACCGGCGCTCTCAGGGCCAATGTTGAGTACGCCGACCTCGTCGAGGTAGGCGATGCTCCCTCCGCCGGCGCCGATCTCGATGACGTCGACTACCGGCAGCATGACGGGGTGGCCGCTCATCGTGTCACCAACGAAGTAACTGTCGGACATCTCTGGAAAACCGTGGCGCACGAGCGCGGCCTTCGCCGTGGTGCCGCCCATGTCGAAGGCCACCGCCTGGTCGATGCCCAGCCGACTCGCGATCCTCGCGGCCGCGATCGCGCCGCCCACCGGACCCGATTCCATGGTGCGCGCCGGTTGCGATCGCGCGGTCTCGGGGGTCATCACCCCGCCGTTTGACTGCATGATCAACACTCGGCCTTCAAACGACCTCTCCGCCAAGACGACCTCGAGCGCCTCGAGATAGGCGCTCGTACGCGGGCCGACGTAGGCGTTGATCACGGTCGTCGACGTTCGCTCGTACTCGCGGTACTCGCGCATGAGGTCGTGCGAGAGCGAGACGAAGAGTTCAGGCGCGTGCTGGTTGATGATCTCGCCAGCGCGCCGCTCGTGTTCGGGGTTCACGTACGAGTGCAAGAAGCACACGGCGATCGACTCGACGCCGTAGGCCTGAGCTTGTTCGAGAGCGCGCAGGACGTCATCGGAGTCGAGCTCGGTGTGCGTCTCGCCCGAAGCGAAGATCCGCTCGTCGATCTCGAACGTGAGGTGTCGCGCGACGAAGGGTACCGGCCGCTTGAAGAACAGGTTGTAGGACTCGGGTCGGTTCCCCCGGCCGATCTGGTAGACGTCGCGCGTGCCACGGGTAACGAACAGCGCCGTACGCGCGCCCTTCCTCTCGATCGCGGTATTGATCGCGATCGTCGAACCGTGAATGAACTCGGTCGCGTTGGCGGTGGGGACCCCGCTCTTTTCAAGGCAGCGCGCGATGCCGTCAGTGATGGCAGCCGGGTCGGTGTAGGACTTGCCTTGGTAGATCGTGTTCGTGAGTGGGTCGTACGCCACGAGGTCGGTGAAGGTACCTCCAATGTCGGTTGCGATGAAGGTCACCGTTTCACTACCTTTCTTCGTTGCGTTGGAGCCGAAGTCTCGTTCGATCGCGAGGTCTCAAACCCACTGCCCGAACGTAGCGCGCCGCGAGAATTCTCTCCCCGACGCCATGTCGCGACTGATGACGTAGAAAGCGGGGCCACGCAGGGCGCACGGACTCCTTCGTCACTTCATCAAACTGTGCGATGGTCATCTCAGTGATCGCTCACCAGTTCGTACCACTCGCCGCCACGAACCAGTCGACAAGGCGCACGACACAACACATATTTACTGTTCATGACAGTGCCAGAACGACTGACGCCGCCCGCATGAGGCGTCGTCTCGTTCCCCACCCAACCAACCTATCGACTGTTCCGTATCCCAATACACATTGTACCGATAGGGAAGATAGCAGTCCGGCCGAATAGTGTCAAACGCCCTACCCGAATCTCAAGGTGCTTTCGCTAGAGTTGGCGTCGCGCGTATTGCACCCAGCGCGCGTGACCCGTGGAACGACGGGTGTCGCGCCAGTGGCGACGTGGCGCCTCAGCGATCATGGCGAGACAACGTCGCGGCTAGTCGAACAGAACGTTCACGTTCTTGGCCTGGGTGTAGGAGAGCACTTCTTCGAGACTCTCCTCGCGGCCCACCCCCGAGTCCTTCAGACCGCCAAAGCCGGTGGCGAGAAAGTGTCCCGACACGTCGTTGATCCAAACGTATCCCGCCTCGATATCGCGCGCGAAAGAGAGCGCCGTCGAGAGACTCTCCGTGAAGACGCTGGCGCTGAGTCCATAGGCCACGTCGTTGGCGATCCGCAGGGCGTCGTCGTAGTTCTCGAAAGGAACGACCACCAACACGGGGCCGAAGATCTCTTCGCGAAACAGTCGCGAGGTCGTCGGCACGTCCTCATAGAGCGTGGGCCGCACGTACATCCCACCACCCAGGTCCGGATCATCGGGCGCTCCGCCACCCACGACGAGACGCAGACCTTCCTGGGCCGCGAGGTCGATGTAGTTCATCACTTTTTCGAACTGCGCGCGGTGCACGATCGATCCGATGTCAGTCGCCTCGTCGGAGGGCGGTCCCGAGCGCAACGCCGCCATGCGACTCGCGAGTCGCTCCACGAACTCCTGGCGAATCGACCGGTGCACCAGTAGACGAGATGTCGATCCGCAGGACTGACCTTGCCAGGTGAAGTTCATGCCACGGAGGGCGCCGTCGATAGCGCGATCGAGGTCGGCGTCAGGGAAGACGACGATCGGATTCTTTCCGCCGAGCTCGAGCGTGACCGTCTTGACCACGTTGGACGCGGCTCGAGCCTGAATCGATCGACCGATCTGAGCCGAACCGGTGAAGGCAATCCGTCGTACATCGGGGTGGCTAACCAGCGCGTCACCCACATCACTGCCCAACCCCGTCACGATGTTGAGCACGCCGGGCGGGAAGATCCCCTCAACCAGTTCACCCAGTCGCAGGGCCGAGATCGACGTGTGCTCGGACGGCTTGAGCACGACCGCGTTACCGGCAATCAGCGGAGCGCCGATCTTTCCGGCGGCGAACATCAAGGGGTGGTTGAAGGGGATGATCCGTCCCACGACCCCGAAGGGGTGGCGCAGGGTGTAATTAAGTCGTCCGTGGAGCCCAGGAATCGTGTCACCTCGCTGCTCGAAGACGACGCCGGCGAAATAGCGCAAGAGTCGGGCCGCGTTGAAGGCGTCCTTTCGCATCTCGCGAATGGGACTGCCGTTGTCGGTCACGTCGAGCATCGCGAGCTCCGGGGCATTCTCGAGGATCAGCGCCGCGAGCTTTTCGAGACTGGCGGCCCGTTCGAGAGGTGGCGTCGCCCACCAGGCCGGAAACGCGGCCGCGGCGGCTCGGACCGCGTCCTCGACGTCGTCGGGGCCGCCTTTGGGAAATCGGGCGAAGAGCTCACCATTGGAGGGATCCAGCGCATCGAGCGTCGCGCCACTTCGAGCGTCACGCAACTCTCCGCCGATCAGCATCCGGTATTGGCGTACGTCGCTGGTCTTACTCACTGCCTCTACACCTCGCGTTGATGGCGATCTCATCGATCAGCATCCAGAGCATATGGCCAGGTTGGACCATACAACAGCGAAACAATCGCGTGACGAACAAGTTGTTTCCATGACGCCGCTCCTTCATTGAAGACGGCGGCGCTGGCGCACTCGTTGGCCACGAGGTCGACCTACATCGCCAACCGGCTCGACGCGTCGGTGCATCGGCGCCTCACGGACCAAAGATACTGCTTCACGACACCCGTACCAGACAGCGACCGAGCCGTTTGATCATTACGTCCTCGAAGTCACCGGGACCGCGAACCACCGGAACACCCAATGAGCGACGCCGAGGCGAGCGACGTGATCGACCCGAGACGACTTGTCGAAACCTTGTATCTAGGGAGCAATCGACCGCGCGAAAGGCGAAGGTTGGTAAGGTCATGTCAATCAAGGTGTTCCGAATTGTGGAACGGTGGAGATCATGACACAACAAAACGCGGGCGAGCACAGCGCGGTATCCGATACTGCGAACTCGGGCCCCGCATTGAAAGCCATCGCTGCCAAGAGGCCGAAAGAGGTAAACCGGGCGGTTGACGTCCAGGTTATAGCACGCGCGGCCAATATCCTGGGCGCGCTGGGCGACTCGTCGGGCGGACTCAGCCTGGCCCAAATCGCCCGTATGACGACGCTGTCGCGCTCGACCGTTCACCGGATCGTGGTCGCCCTGTCCAAGCAGGACTACATTCGTACGACGGACTCGGGCTATCAGTTGGGTCCAGCCCTCCTACGCCTCGCCGAATCCAGTCGATCCAACTTCGAGATGGACGTAAGTCCGTTCCTCGTGGAACTGAGTCGTGAACTGCGAGAGACCGTCGATCTTTCACAGTTGACTGACCAAACTGTGACCTTCGTGAACCAGGTGATCGCCCTGCGTCGGCTACGAGCCGTCTCGGGCATCGGCATCTCGTTTCCGCTTTACTGCACCGCCCCTGGCAAGGCCATACTCGCGGCCCTCGGTCCGGCGGCGGCGAAGAGACACCTGCCCGAGCGCTTCGAACGGTTTACGCCGTCGACTCACCCGGACCTCGCCTCGCTCGAAGCCGAACTCGACGAGGTGCGCCGCAGCGGGATTGCGTACGACCGCGAGGAACACACCCTCGGAATCTGCGCTATCGGTATGGCCCTGCAGGCATCCGATCGGAATTGGTACGCGGTGTCAGTGCCACTACCCGCCCAGCGTTTCTACGGTCAGGAGTTCCGACTCGCGACGGCGCTCACCGCCTCAATAGAGGCGATCGTAAATGCGCAGATGAACAACAATCCAGCCGATCAGCCTGAATAGAACCAACGATCGGCCACCCACGATGGTTCTCGCGATGGCGACGCAGCGGACTCAGCGTGTCCACTCATCTCTCGAACCAAAACCATCAAGACGGACCGTCGGTAGTCGGTCTTCCTCTTCGATCTCGAATTCGAGTGAGGAACGGTACGCGGTACTCAACGCCCACTTCGACGTGCTCAGGATTCCGATCGCGAGGACGACAAGGCCGCACGCACTCAACAGCCACCAGTCCGAACGAGTGGCGTTCGTGAAAGTGTGGGCCAAGTTGCCCCGGCGAAGACCTACGGCCAGGGCGGAGCCGACGACGCCCACGCCCAGTACCTGGCCGATCTGTCGACTGGTCGAGGCCACCGCCGACGCGACGCCGGCCTGACTCGCCGGCATCCCCGACACGGCGGTGTTCGTGATGGGGGCGTTCACCATGCCAAAGCCGATACCAAAGATCACGTACGCGACGAAGAGCCGGGTGAAAGACGTAGTGGGCGAAAGCGTGGTGAGCATGAAACTGCCAATGCCCATGGTGACCCCCGAGACGACGAGCGACGGTCTCGCTCCGAAACGGGCCACGACCCTACCTGAGAGGGAGGCGAAGAGCGCCATCACGCCGGCCATCGGCAGTGTGTCGACCCCCGCGCCCAGCGCCGAGAGGCCCCGGACGTCTTGTAGGTACAAGGTGTTCAAGAAGAAGAAGCCCGCGAAGGCGAAGTACGCGGCAATCGCGATCAATGTCGCACCCGAGAAGGGGACGCTCTTGAAGAATCGCAGTTCGATCAATGCCTCTCGTCGGCGCAGTTCGTAGGGGATGAGGGTGACCAGACCGACGACGGCCACGCAGAAGAGAGAGAGGATCCCAATCGAAGTCCACCCCCGCCCGGGTCCTTCGATGATGGCGTAGGTGGTGCTGGCGAGGACCGAGGTGACGATGAACTGACCAACGGGGTCGAGCCGTCGAGGCTTCGGCGCCCGGGACTCGGGGATGTACGCCGCGCTCAGGGTGATCGCGATAAGGCCAATCGGGATATTGACCCAGAAGACCGACGGCCACCCGACGCTGTGGACGAGCAATCCGCCCATGATCGGCCCCATCGCCAGTGCGATCCCCACCACGGCGCTCCAGAGTCCAATCGCGCGAGCTCTTTCGCGATCATCTTCGAAGGTGTTACGGATGATGGACATGGCGACCGGATTCAGCATCGATCCCCCGATGCCCTGAAGCATCCGAAAGAAGACGAGGTACCCGAGGCTGGGGGCCAGGCTGCAAGCCAGTGATCCCAACACGAAGAGCGAGAGGCCCGTCATGAACACCCGACGCCGGCCGAGCCGGTCCGCCATCGATCCCGAGAGCATGAGCAAACTGGCGAGCACCAACGTATAGCCGTCGACCACCCACTTGAGACCGGCCACCGAGGTGTGGAAATCGCGACCGATGGAGGGCAGCGCCACGTTGACGATCGTGTTGTCGATGAAGACGACAAAGACACTCGTACAACAGATGGCGAGTATTCCGTAGCGGCGTCGGCGCGACATGGTTCAGGCTGTCGGGGTCCGGGCGAGACGCGGCCCGATCAATGACGAGTGATAGATCTCAACGTCCATTCGTCGCCTTGCCGTCGTGACGATGATTCGAGGGTGACACGCCTGACCGCGGCGAGGGCGAGGTCGCGGCGACGGATTCGACATCGTTCGAGGCTACCGTGTCGCTGGTGAAGTCCCGAAGAGTGCGCGACCACCGACCGCGCGGCGCGGCGCGGCGCTCTCACGAATGACGTCAGCCGCGGCCCGCGCGCAATGTTGACTGACTGTGTGACCGAAGGTTATGAGTCGTGTAAACGAGAATACGCTACACCTGAAGTACCGCGGGCGGTTGCCAGGCAATGCCGCCGACCGAACAGAGTACGTAGAACATGCGTGAACTCGTGAGCCACGAAAGTCGATGAGGTAAAACCGCAAGCCCTGAGTAGTCGCCGTTAGGAATTCACCGATGGCGACGTCGCACGAAGCGCAGCACCACGGCAACCGCGACACCCGTGATGACCAAAGGCTTCAAAGCGCGCCGCGCGACCGATCCCCCGGCGACGTCAAGGAGATCAACCGGTTCAACGGGTTCGGCGTTGATTTGACGAACCGCGCGGGCCGATCCCCTGGCGTTTTCAGAATCTTCGTCACTCGCGTCTGAGGCGCCTGGTTCAATCTCGTTAGTCGACGCGTCCAGCCCCGCGTGCTCAAGCGCGCCTTCCGAATGCGAGCTCCCCACCGAAGGTGGCGACGCCGTGCCAGCGCGAGGGATCTCCTGAGACTCAACACTCTCCGGCGAGTCTCCGCCCTCTCGCACTAGCACCGTCGACTCAAGGTTGGCCACGAACTGGTCGAGCAACTTCGCCGACACGTCGGCGAGCACGCCCCGTCCGAATTGCGCCACCTTTCCGCTGATGGTGAGATCGGTCGCGATGACAACCTTCGTGCCCCCGCCCGAGGCCGACATCGACGCGGTGATCACGGCCGCGACGTTGCCCTGCCCACGAGTTTCACGCCCCTCCACCTTGAGCACCGCGTGGTGGGCAGTCGCGTCAAGCTCGGTAAAGCGGATCGCACCGTCGTATGAAGTCGTTATCGGTCCGACCTTGATCTTGACGACCCCGCGGTACTCGTCGCCTTCGACTTCTCGCAGCTGCGCTCCAGGCAGGCACGGCGCAAGGCGCTCGAGGTCCGTCAAGACGGCCCACGCTCGTTCGACCGGAACGGCCACTTCAAACTCGTTGGTCAATTCCATGATGTCAACTCCATCGTTCTAAGTCCTCGGGTGTGTCAATGTCATCGGTTGTCCCGACACAGGCCACTTCTTGTACGAGTTCGGGGTGCTGTCGCGCGAGCGCACGCGCTCCCTCGTCGCCGCGCCAAGGAAGCATTGTCCAGATTGCTGCGTCCAGGCGAACCGGGTGACCGCGTCTTCCTTGATACGTCGCAAAGACGATGGGACCCTTCGGCTCCGTAGCGATCGCTCGCCAGGCAACTGGTGCGAGTCCCGGCATATCACCAAGACCTATCACCGCACGGTCGTGACCCTGCGCGGCACACCAATCGAGTCCCACCTTGAGCGACGTCGCCAGTCCGAGCGGCCATTCATCATTCTGGAGCAACGTGACCGATGCCGGCACGACCGCGCTGAGATTCGCGGCACCGCCCACGACGACAACTTCGTCAAAACCAGCCGCGAGCGCCGGAGCGATTGCCCAAGTAAGAACGGGGTGGCCCTTTACCAGCACCAGCAGTTTGGCGCCCGGCGGCGCGTCGGGCTCATCGCCATTGAAACGACTGCCGCTTCCGGCGGCCATGATCACGGCGGCGACGGACACCGGCTCAGCCTAACGTCACGTGTTGATTCGCCAGTGCGAATCACTTTCCAACGCTTGACGGTCGCAGGCCAAAGCCCCGACGACGTGGCGTTAATGAATCGGACCCGAAGCGTCGCGAAGCGGGGTCATCGCGCCCCGCGCGCGACCGCTTCGAACGGCGATGATTTCGGCGCAGATCGATACCGCGGTCTCTTCGGGCGTGCGCGCTCCCACGTCCAGTCCAATTGGGCTCATCAGCCGCGCTCGAAGATCACCTTCCAACGCTCCGGCCTCGAGGAGTCGTTCCCAGCGCCTCTCGTGCGTGCGCCGCGATCCCATCGCCCCGAGGTAGCCCACGTTGGTCGAGAGCGCGCCGATAATCGCCGGCACGTCGAACTTCGCATCGTGAGTGAGAACGCACACCGCGTCGCGCGCGCCGAGCGACGATCCCACCAGGTCGAGAAAACGGTCCGGCCAGTCCACCACAACTTCGTCGGCCATTGGAAAACGAGCGCGCGTGGCGAATACTGGACGTGCGTCACAAACGGTGACGACGAAGCCGAGCACCTTGGCAACCTCGACCAGCGCACGTGAGAAATCGACCGCGCCGAAGATAATCAACGTGGGTGGTGACAAGAAGGATTCAACGAACACTTCGACTTCCTCGCGACGGGCCTCGCCGCGCGGGCCGTAGTGGCGTGTCCCCGAGACGCCACGTTCGAGCATCGCGAGTGCGTCACGCGAGATAACCCGGTCGAGTTCAGGATCGCCCAAGGTGCCGAGCACTGTTTCACCCGGGCGAACCAACAGTTTCGTCGCGAGTGGGGACCGTGAAGCAACTTCGTCGGCCACTCGAGTCACCAGGACCAAGCCCGCCGGCGCACCCGAGAGCAAGGAATGGCGAAGCGCTTGGTAGATCTCTCCACTCACCAGTCGAGCGGCTCCACCAGCAGGTGCACGGTTCCCCCGCACGTGAGCCCGACCGCGAAGGCTTGGTCGTCGGAGTATCCAAAGCTGCAGCGTCGCGCGACCCCCGTCGCCAGCACGTCCAGCGCTTCGGTGACCACCGCTCCTTCGACGCAACCCCCCGAAACGGACCCCGCCACCTCGCCATCCTCATTGACGGCCATGGTTGCTCCGGGATCGCGAGGACCGGACTGCTCAACGCCAATGATTCTGGCGATCGCCACGCGTTTGCCCTCGGCGAGCCAGGCGTCGACGGTCGACAAGATCTCTTTCACTGGGACATCACCTGAGCGAGTCGGTCGAACGCGTCGAGTGAGTGTCCCGAAAGGAATTCGTCAGTGTAGGGCAGAGCAGCCGCCATGCCTCGCACGAGTGGCTCGTAGCCCGGCGACGCCTTGTGCGGATTGACCCAAATCACTCGGTGCGCCACGTTGGCGAGTCTGGCCATTTGTGCCGAGAGCATCGAAGGGTCGCCACGATCCCAACCATCGGAGATGAACACGACAGTGGCTCCGCGCGCAATCCCACCGAGGCCCCAGGACTCATTGAACTCGCGCAAGCACTCACCGAGCCTGGTGCCTCCTTCGAGATCGGGCGCCGACGCCGCCGCGCGCGCCAGTGCCGCGTCGGGATCTCGCCACGAGAGTTGTCGTGTGACTCTCGTACAGCGCGTCCCGAGGGTGAAGGCTTCGACACCGCGATGGGAAAGGATCGTCGAATGAGCGAAGCGCAGCGTGGCGCGCGCGTAGGGACTCATGGAACCCGACACGTCGAGCAGGAAGACCACTCTTCGAGGACGGGTACCGCGCACTCGACGGGCCAGGTGCACCGGATCGCCACCGTGGGCCAACGAACGCTTGAGCGTTCGTCGCACGTCGAGCACACCGCGTCTCGAGTCGTGACTCGCCTCCAGACGGCGGCCGCGCCGCATTGGCGCCCGGGAACGAAGCGTCGCCATGAGGCGCTGCGCTTCGGCGAGTTCGGCCTCGGTGCACAAGGCGAAATCCTTGGTGCGCAATAGTTCGCTCGCGCTGTAGGCGACGCGAAGCGGCGGCCGTTCACGTTGGTCGTGGTGCGAATCCTCGACACCGTCATCGCCGACGTCGTCGTTGTCGACGAGCGCCGGGGGCCTGGCGACCGGTACCGGCGGTACCGTCGTGAGCCGTCCGTGCGGATAGATCGGCGCGACGTGACCAAAGTACGCACTGAAGGTTGCGGCGTACGGTTCGATATCTTCGGCTCGTCGACAAAAGCATGCCTGGCCCGCCCAAAAGACGTGCGCCGGTTCGTGGGTCCCAATCAGCGCCAGCGCTTCAGCGAAGTCAATGGTCGCGCTCGGCGGTGCGTCGAGTCCGGCGCCGCGAAGTGAACGAGAGAAACCGGTCGCCAGCGCGGCCAGGTCAGTTGTCGCGGCGCTCATGTGCCGTACTTTAGAGCCCCGCTCACCAAATCCGTCAATCCCGCGGCGCGAACGCGCTCGGCGTCTTCGCGGTATTTGATGACGGCTCCGATGGTACGCTCGACCGTTCGCTGGTCGAGGTGGCTCGAACCGAGCACGCAGATCGCTTGAGCCCAGTCGATTGTCTCGGCGACGCCCGGAGGCTTATAGAGACCACGTCGACGAAGTTCGGCCACGATGGCCGATACCTCGCGCGCAATCAGTTCGGAGGCTTCGGGCACGCGAAGTCGAACAATGGCGACCTCACGCTCGAAACTCGGGTGGTCGACCCAGTGATAGAGGCACCGACGCTTTAGAGCGTCATGCACGTCGCGCGTTCGATTCGACGTCAGGATCACCACCGGCGGGCGCTGCGCGCGAAAGGTGCCGAGCTCGGGAACGGTCACCGTAAAGTCCGAGAGGATCTCTAAGAGATAGGCCTCGAACTCGTCATCGGCCCGGTCGATCTCGTCGATCAGCAGGATCGGCACCGGTCCTTCGCCCGCCGTTCCCGCGATGGCGCGCAGCAGCGGTCGGCGCACGAGGTACTCCTCGGAATAGAGCGAGTGCTCGAGTTCGCTCGGACGATCGGTGCCGGTTCCGGTCGTCTCGGCCGCGCGAAGGTGCAGCAACTGGCGCGAGTAGTCCCACTCGTAGACCGCCTGGGAAACGTCGATGCCGTCATAACACTGCAGGCGAACGAGCTCGCCACCGGTCCATCGCGCAAGGACGTTGGCGACTTCGGTCTTGCCCGCCCCCGCTTCACCTTCAAGCAGCAGTGGCCTTCCCATGCGAAGGGCCAAAAAAAGCGACGTGGCGAGCGAATCGTCGGCCAAGTAGCCGTGCTCGGCCAAAATCTCGGACATCTGCTCGGGCGAAGAAACGGCGAAGGGCACGCTGGGGATCAGACGCCCGCCTTCTCGAGCGCCCGGCGAACCAGAACTTTCGCGACGTGCTGGCGGTAGGCAACCGATCCGTTGATGTCCGCTGGGGGTTCGGTACCCTCGGCCGCGAATTGGGCCGCTTCGGTCGCGTTCGCCCCCGACGCGACCGCGCTTTCCACCGCGCTCGCGCGCAGAGGGACCGGCCCCATGTTGATCAGGCCGACACCGACGCCGTTGCCCGTTCGAGCGGCGACCGCTCCCACGATCGCCCAGTCCTGGGCCCGCTTCGTCAGCTTCTCGAATCCCCATCGGCCGTCGGAGCGCGGCACGCGCACTTCGACCACTACTTCCTCGGGCGTCAGCGCCACCTCGAAGAAACTGCGAAAGAAGTCCTTCGCGTCGATCTCTCGACGCCCGTTCGGTCCTTGGACCACGAGCGTGCCTCCGAGGGCCAGCAACACCGCCGGCAAATCCGAAGCGGGATCGCCGTGCGAGATCGATCCCCCAATCGTTCCGCGGTGGCGCACCTGAGGGTCACCGATCTGACCCGCCACGTGAGCCAGCACCGGAGCGCTGGCGAGCGCAACGGGACTAACGGCGATGTCGTGGTGACGAGTGAGCGCACCGACGGCGACGTAACCGTTCTCTTCTTTGACGTAACTCAGCTCGTTCAGACGACCGATGTCAACGAGCATCGCCGGCTGGGCCAGACGAAGCTTCATGAGGGGCAAGAGAGAGTGGCCGCCAGCCAAAAGTTTGGCGTCGTCGCCATGCTCACTCAGCAGTCCAATGGCCTCATCGACCGATCCGGCGCGAACGTAATCAAAGCTCGCCGGGATCATTGGTGCACCTCGGGAACTCGACTGGCCATGAGAGCCGCCTCCACGATGTTGTGGTACCCGGTGCAGCGACAGAGGTTGCCCTCGAGGCCGACGCGAACCTCCTCTGCGGTGGGCTGAGGGTTTTCCGACAGCAGCGAAGTGATCGCCATCACCATGCCCGGTGTGCAGTAGCCGCACTGCAAGCCGTGGCACTCCTGGAACGCCTGCTGGACCGGATGCATCCTTCCGTCCTCGAGGGCCAAACCTTCAATAGTGGTGATGTCGTCGCCCGCGGCCTGCGCGGCGACCACGGTGCACGACTTCACCGACCGTCCGTTAAGCAGCACCGTGCACGCGCCGCACGACGTCGTGTCACAGCCAACGTTGGTCCCCTTGAGTCCGAGCGTGTCGCGCAGGTAGTTCACGAGGAGAGTACGCGCCTCCACTTCGTGGGACTCGGAGGTCCCGTTGACCGTCATATCGACTCTCATCTCAGCCTCCTTCCTTCGCGGCCCCTTGGTTCGCCATCGCCTCGTTGATCGCGTTCCAGACTCGTATTGGCGTCGTGGGCATGTCAATGTGGCGTACTCCAAGGTGCGCCACGGCGTCACAGACCGCGTTGTGCACCGCGGGCGTCGACCCAATCGTTCCCGACTCGCCGATACCCTTTGCGCCTAGAGCGTTGATCGGCGTCGGCGTTTCAGTGAAACGAGTTTCGAAGCTTGGCAACTCGGCCGCCGAGATCATTGAGTAGTCGGCCAACGTCGAAGTAAGCGGGTTGCCGTCAAGGTCATAGACCACCTCTTCGAGCAGGGCCTGGGCGACACCCTGCGCGATGCCGCCGTGCACCTGACCTTCGGCGAGCAGGGGGTTGACGATCGTTCCAGCGTCGTCGACCGCAATATGGCGCAACAACGTCACCTTGCCGGTTTCCGTGTCCACCTCGACCACGGAGAGGTGGGCTCCAAAGGGGAACGTCGGACCGGGCGACGCGAGATCGACTTCGGCGAAGAGTGGTTTCCCGTCCTTGGCGACCGCGGCTCGGGCCAGCTCGCCCCAACTTCGCGACACCGCCGGTGTACCTACCACGTGGAATATCCCATTGGCCTTGTCAAAGACAATGTCCTCGCGGTCAGCTTCGAATAGGTCGGCCGCGAGGTCCTTCGCTTTTTCGACCACGTCCACCGCGGCTTGGTTGACGGCCGCGCCGCCAATTTGCAGCGAACGCGATCCCATGGTGCCCGCTCCTCGGGGCACGATGTCGGTGTCGCCGTGGAGTACTTCAATATCCTCCATCGAAACGCCCAGTTGCTCGGCGACGAGCATGGACCACGCCGTGACGTGTCCTTGACCGTGGGGCGAAGTGCCGGTGCGAACGATGATCTTGCCGTCGGGCCGAACTTCAACGGCACCGAACTCCCCATCGGGCAGTCCGTTCGTTATTTCCACATAGCACGACACGCCAATGCCTAACTGGCGAACATCGCGCGAAGCCCGACGACGAAATTGCTGGGCGCGCAAGTCGTCGTAGCCCGCGACCTCGAGGGCGAGCTCGAGCGCCTGGTGGTAGTCGCCCACGTCGTAGACCGTCTCGACGGGAGTCGTGTAGGGAAACTCGTCCTTATCAATCAGATTGCGACGTCGCAGTTCCGCGGGATCCATGGCGATTTCGCGCGCGAACACGTCCATGATTCGCTCAATGGCCGCGGTAGCTTCCGGTCGTCCCGCGCCTCTGTACGCCACGGTCGGCGTGGAGTTGGTGACGACCGAGACGCTGGTGAACTCGGCCTTGGGGATTCTGTACGGTCCTGAGGTCATGATCCGGGTCATGAAGGGAAGTACGGTGCCGAATGCGGGATAGGCGCCGCTGTCTTGGAGCACTTCGATGCGGTACGCAGTAATGACGCCGTCGCGAGTTCCGCCCATACGCACGTGCTGGATTTGCGCGCGACCGTGGCCCAACCCCACCATGCTCTCGGAGCGCGTTTCGGTCCAGCGCACCGGGCGGCCGAGCCGCTGGGCGCACCATCCGACAACAATATCTTCGGGGTAGACCGACGCCTTCGCGCCGAAACCTCCACCCACGTCAGGCGTTACAACATGCACATTGTCGGGTTCGAGGTTGAGGAAGCTCGCGAGGGCGTCGCGCACACGGTGGGGCGCTTGGGTCGCGGAGTTGAATTCCAAACGGCCGTCCTTCATGTGGCCGGCCGCCGAACGGCCCTCCATCGGGCACGGCGCGACTCGTTGATTGGCCAACGTCAGTTCGACCACGACATCGCACTCGTCGAACAGTGCTTCGTCGCCCCCAAAGTCAAGGGCGAAAGATGTGTTCGTGCCCGCGTCAGGAAAGAGAATAGTTTCGTCCTTTCTGGCCTCAACGGGATCGATGACCACCGACAGCGGGTCGTATTCGATCACTACCTGTTCGAGCGCGTCTGCCGCAATCTCGCGCGTGTCGGCGATGATCGCGACGATGGGCTCGCCCACGTAGCGCACCGTTCCGGAGGCCAGCATGGGAGGTGTCATCGCCGCGTTCGTCATGCCCATGACCGTTGGCATTCTGGCCATCGCGAGGTCTTCATTCGTGTAGACCGCAACGACGCCGGGCATTGTCTTCGCCGCCGAGGTATCCACCGACAGAATCTTCGCGTGGGCCATGCTGGAGCGCACGAAGCTCAAATGAACGGAATCGGGTAGATCGAGATCGGCCACGTACGTCCCTCCAACAGTGAGGAGCTTGGGGTCCTCGCGTCGTAGGACGCGATTACCGAGAATGCTCATGGGCCCGACCTTTCGTTGGTCATCGTGACCACCGGTTCGCGCCCTTACTCAAAACGCCCCAGTGCACTTCCGGGGAGATTAGCAGCGGTGAGATGCTATCGCTCCAGTTGGCCCCTCGCGGTGTCGTCAAGATCCAAGGCGACGGGTTCATGCTTGCCCTCCCCGCAATTGGTGCGGCTGCAGCCTGCACGGTTTCGACACAACGCTCTCTACGTTCAGCGTGGGATGGCGCCGGTCTCCGTACGAATGGGCATGCACTATGGCAACGACAAGTCTGAAGGCGGCGACTTTTTCGGTCGCACGCTCGTCGTCGCAGCGAGAATAGCGAACGCGGCGCTCGGCGGCGAGATTCTCGTTTCGCAGGCCGTCCAAGAGGGCCTCGGTAGCGCTTTTCTTTTTGAGGGCGCGGTCACAACCCAGCGGCGACTGAGGCACAAGTCACCAATGAGCCCGTACCGATTCACCCTTTGCACTGTCGAGTAACCGTGTAAGCAACCACAAAGCACTTCGGGATATATCAGAAAAAGTCCTTGTAAGAACGCTCAATCAGATCACCACAAACGGGATCTTCGCGCTAGCCCTTTCCGGACTGCGCCTCGAACTTCTTGAGTTGGCGCGCGTTCATGAGGGGCTTGGCGAGTTGAAGTGAGGAGCTTGCGGTCTTCAACTCGGCGCTGGGGCGCGTCACAACGGCGACGCGGAGGTAATCGACCTTCGCACGCTGATGCCACTCGATCTCGAGACGATCATAAACTCGGTCGAAAGTCGGGGCGTATGCGTCGCCGTACACGATGGGCTTCCTCCGCTTTGACGGACATCCATTATCTGGGGTATCACCCCAGGAAGGATGTTCAGCATGGAAACCAGAGAACCGAGAAGGAAGCGACCTCGTCGGTCGTTCACCCCGGAGTTCAAGACCGAGATTGTCGAGTT
>DATKRC010000112.1:0-7790 GCA_035532375.1 Acidimicrobiales bacterium | reverse complement strand
TGGGAGGCGCGGGCTGATGGAAGGCTTCGGCCCCATCATCAACACGCCCGGACACATGGGCGTTGATTTTGAGACCCGCGTCGACTTTGCGCGTTTGCGGGACTACCGACTCGCGCGTGCGAAAGCCGCGCTTGAGTCAAGTGATCTTGGTGCCGTCTTGCTCTTTGACTTTTACAACATTCGCTACGTTTCGGGCACCTGGGTCGGTGGCGCGCTCGGCGACAAGATGACGCGGTACTGCCTCTTGACGCGTGATCACGAACCGATGGTGTGGGACTTCGGATCGGCCGCGCGGCACCACAAAATCTTCGCGCCGTGGCTCGAGCCCGATAACTGCCGCGCGGGCATGCTTGGTCTTCGTGGCGCCATCGCGCCGCGCGCGGGGCTCTTTGAGTCCGCGGTGCGTGAGATTGTGGGCCTACTGGCCGATCACGGCGTCCTGGGCCAGCCGATTGGCCTTGACATTGTCGAGTTGCCGTTCCTCTTTGAACTGCAAAAGGCCGGAGTTGAAATTCGCGACTGCCAACAGCTCATGCTCGACGCGCGTCAGATCAAGTCGAATGATGAGTTGATGCTGCTCAGCCAGGCGGCCGCGATGGTCGATGGCGTCTATCAGGACATCTTCGAAGCCCTAAAGCCTGGGGTACGCGAGAACGAGATCGTCGCACTCGCCAACAAGCGCCTCTACGAGATGGGTTCAGACCAAGTTGAAGCGATTAACGCGGTCTCGGGCGAACGGTGCAACCCCCATCCACACAATTTCACGGACCGAATTATCCGACCTGGTGAACAGGCATTTTTTGACATCATTCACTCGTACAACGGGTACCGCACCTGCTACTACCGCACGTTGTCGGTCGGCAGCTCCACGGCGTCGCAACGCGACGCCTACGCCCGCGCTCGCCAGTGGATGGACGCGGCGATCGATTTGGTGCGCCCCGGAATCGGCACCGACGAGATCGCGAAGGTCTGGCCGGCGGCCCAGGACTTTGGTTTCGCCGACGAGATGGCGGCCTTTGGACTGCAATTCGGACACGGCCTCGGACTTGGCCTGCACGAGCGTCCCGTGATCTCGAGACTGAACTCGCTCAACGATCCGATTGAATTGCAAGTCGGCATGGTCTTCGCACTCGAGACCTACTGCCCGGCGTCCGACGGTTTCTCCGCGGCGCGTATCGAAGAAGAGGTTGTCGTCACCGACAACGGCCCCACCATACTCACGCGCTTTCCAGCGCAAGAGTTGATGGTGGCGAACCCTTATTAAGGAGAGACATGCTTACCGACGTTGTGGCCCCTCTGGAACTTCACGACAAATTAGACCTCTATCGAAGTCAATACGCGCTGCGCCAATTTGAGAAGCGCGCCTACGACCTGTTTTTGGAGAACTTCGTCAAGGGGACGAGCCATCTCTCCATCGGTCAAGAGGCCATCGCCGCCGGGGTGGCTCGCGCCATGCGTCCCGACGACTGGACCTTTGCGACGTACCGCGGTCACGCCCACACGTTGGCGCGCGGGGTCCCCATGGCGCCGGTCTTTGCCGAGTTGATGGGACGCGCGAATG
This sequence comes from Acidimicrobiales bacterium, assembly GCA_035532375.1. GTDB lineage: Bacteria > Actinomycetota > Acidimicrobiia > Acidimicrobiales > RAAP-2 > RAAP-2. The sequence goes on along the minus strand of DATKRC010000112.1, from coordinate 6,229 downwards.
GACTCATGGCCGGCAAGGGCGGCTCCATGCACTTGACCAGCGTCGAACACGGCGTCATGGGTTCCTACGCCATTATTGGAGCGCACCTGCCTATCGCTTGTGGCGCGGCCTGGAGCGCGCAGTACCGCGGGACTGAACAGGTAGCGGTCTGTTTCTTCGGCGACGGTTCGACCAATATCGGCGCCTTCCACGAGGCGCTCAACTTCGCGGCCATTTGGAAACTGCCGGTGATCTTCTTCTGTGAGAACAACCTCTGGATGGAGTACACCCGGACGACCGAGGTTACGGCGGTTCCAAATCCGGCCGCAGATCGCGCGAGCGCCTACGGGCTCGAGAGTATCATCGTTGACGGCAACGACGCCGACGAGGTCTACGCCGTCACGGCGGCGTGCATCGCGCGAGCACGCGCCGGCGAAGGTCCGAGCATGATCGAGGCCAAGACCTATCGACACGGTGGCCACTCGCGGGCCGACCCGGGCAAGTACCGGCCTGACGACGAGGTCGCCGAGTGGATGGCGAAAGACCCCATACCTCGGTACCACCAGCGACTCCTCGCCGAAGGCGCGAGCGAGGCGCAATTGGTCACGATCGAACTCGAAGTGAACGCCGCCGTTGACGTAGCCACCGAAGAGGCGAAGGCGGGCGCCATCCCTGGCGAGGAGCTGTTGTTGAAGGACGTATGGGCTAATGGAGGTGCGGAATGGCGCAATTAACGTATCGAGAGGCCATCGCGCGCGGCATCGCTCAAGAGATGCGCCGTGACGAGTCCGTCGTCTTTCTCGGCGAGGACATTGCCGCGGCCGGCGGCGTCTTCAAGGGCACCGTCGGGCTGCTCGAGGAGTTCGGTGGTGTGCGGGTTCGCGACACCCCGATCAGCGAGCAGGCAATCTTGGGCGCCGCGATGGGCGCGGCGATGACCGGACTGCGTCCAATCGCGGAGATCATGTTCGCCGATTTCTTCGCCGTGTGCTGGGACATCGTCGTAAATGAGATCGCCAAGAGCCGCTACATGACCAATGGTCAGATGACGTTCCCACTCGTGATCCGCTCTGGCAACGGCGGCGGTCTGCGTTTCGGCGCCCAACACTCCCAGAGTGTGGAGAACTGGGCGATGATGGTTCCCGGTCTTAAGGTCGTCGTTCCCTCCAACGCGCTCGACGTCGTGGGCCTAATGGCCGCCTCGATTCGCGACAACGACCCGGTGATCTTTCTTGAGGAGAAGGCTCTCTACGCGTCGAAGATGGACGTTCCTGACGAGGATGTCGTGGACACTCTTGGGACCGCCAAAGTGCTTCGTCATGGTTCGAACGCGACATTGATCGCGCTTGGGAACATGGTGCCGCGCGCTCAGGTCGCGGCGGAGGAACTCGCCGCGAATGGGATCGACTGCACGGTCATCGACGTGCGTTCGCTGGTTCCCCTAGACACGCAAACCATCCTGCGAGAGGTGTCAGCGACCGGGCGAATGTTCACGGTGGAGGAGAATCCCCGACTATGCGGTTGGGGCGGAGAGCTCGCGTCCATCGTGGCCGACGAGATCTTCTATGACCTTGACGGGCCCATCGTTCGTATCACGACGCCGCATATCCCGTTGCCGGCGGCGGACGCGTTGGAGGACATGGCGATCCCGTCCGTGGCTCGTATCGTGGCAACCGTCGAGAAATCCATGAACTCCTAGGAAGAGTTCATTGGCGGCGGCACCGTCGTTAGTGAGCGAATGTCTCGTCGCGCAGGGCCGGCGGGACGCTCTCGAGCGCGCGCAGGATTGCCTCGGCCAACGCACGCGCCGAGGCCGCGTCCATCTCCAAACCAATCCGTGCCCTTGATCCTTCGCCGGTGTTGAGCACGTCAATGATGAGCGCGTGATCGGCCATGAAGTGCACGGGGTGGTCGAAGTAGACCGAGGCGTCGGTCATCGGCACCCAACCTTGTGGCGTTTTCGCGCTGGCGTTGACCTGGAGCGTCTCTGTTTGGTAGGTGCACATCTCATCCCACCGTTCTCTTGAGAAACGCGAAGATCTCTTGCCAGCCCTCGTTCGCCGCCTCGACACGATAACTCGGTCGATTCGAAGCGAAGAAGGCGTGCCCCGCATTCTCATAGGTGCGAAACGTGAAGGTTTTCTGCGCTACTCGAAGAGCCTCGGCCAGCTCATCGTTCTGCTCGGGCGAGGGGAACTTGTCCTCAGCGCCAAAGAGTCCAAGGACCTCGCCGGAGATGCCCGCGATCTCGTCGATCACCGGCGTCACTCGAATGGGAAAGATCTCGGGCGGCGTGCCGACGACGAAGGCGCCGTAACAGTCGATCACTCCCTCAAGGGGTAGTCGACAGCCCGAAAGGAAGGACTGGCGTCCTCCGGAGCAGTAGCCAATGGAGGCGACCTTGCCGTTAGACGTCGCCAGGGCCTTGAGGTGCTTCATCGCCCCCGCGACGTCGCCCACGAGGCGCTCGTCAGGGACACCGCCGTTGTTGCGCACCAGCGCCGCCGCGTCGTCAGGATCGGCGCCCGGCGCCTCACGGTGATAGAGATTGGGCATTAAGGCGGCGTAGCCGTGCGCGGCGAATCGGCGCGTAATCTCCTTGGTCGTCTCGTCGTAGCCGGGAAGATGGTGGATCACGACAATCGAGCCGTGCGGGGCAAGGTCGGTGGGAACCGCGAGGTAGGCCTCGATTTCATCATCGTCGTGACCTCGGATGCTCACGGTGTCAGCTCGCAAGTTGTGGATCATTGACCCCTCCTTTGAGAATGTTTCCTCGACTCTAGGAGCCACCCACCGCGCCAGAGCCGCGAATCGAAAATCGATTCGGTTTTCGCGGTGCTCTACTCGACTCTAAGGTGGCGTGGTTGCCCCTCTAAGAAAGGGAGTTGAGTTGACCCCGCAGTCCAACCCTGCCAAAGTTGCCGTCTTTGCCCTCGGAGGCACTATCGCATCGTCCCTCGCCGAGCCTGGAGCTCGGGGTATCACGCCGCGCTTAGGGGTCGCGGAACTGCTCGCGACGATTCCTCGCCTGGCGAGCATTGCCGAAGTGACCGCCGTGGACTTTCGCCGCATGCCCTCGTGCGACCTCACTTTTACCGACTTGGCCGAATTGGGCCGCGCCCTCTTGGGAGCGTTTGACGAAGGGTGTCAAGGTGCGGTCGTCATCCAGGGCACCGACACCCTGGAGGAGACGGCGTTCGCCCTGGACCTTCTTCTGAGTGGCCGTGGTCCGGTGATCGTGACGGGCGCCATGCGCTCGCCTCGCGACGTCGGCCCCGACGGCCCGGCCAACATTTTGGCATCGGTGCTCGTCGCCGCGTCCCCCTCGTCGAACGGCTTGGGTGCACTCGTGGTCATGAATGACGAGATTCACGCGGCTCGATTCGTTCGTAAGACGAACTCAACAAGTCCCTCGGCGTTTGCCTCTCCGTCAGCGGGCCCGCTGGGTTGGGTCAGTGAGGGAAACGTTCGCTGGGCTACCCGTGTCGGGCCCCTGGCGTCGGTGGGCGTGCCGAACCCTGATCGGCTCGCGCCGGTAGCGCTGATGCGTTGCACACTGGGCGAGGACGCGCGCGTCGTCGACCAACTCGTCGGCCTGGGCTTCGCCGGATTGATCGTTGAAGGTTTCGGCGCTGGTCACGTGCCCGCACGAATGGTACCGACGCTCGAGCGACTGGCGACCCGGATTCCCGTCGTCCTCGCGAGTCGCACCGGAGCCGGCGAGGTGCTCTCTTCGACGTACGGGTACCCGGGTTCGGAGACTGATCTGCTTTCGAGAGGGATCATAAGTGCGGGCGCGCTCGATGGCGTGAAGGCCCGCGTCGCGCTGACTCTTTCGTTGGCGTCTCACTCCAGCGTCGCGGATGCCGCCGAAGCATTCAAGGGCCTCGTGGCGTCGGTGACACGATAGGACCCACCGGGCACGTGAATCGTTGTCGCTCGAGCAGGCTCGTCAGTCAGTTCGAAGAGATCGGCACGTTTCCGCGACTAGTTCTGCGTGATGTTTAGAAGATTGATCTCGACGTTCGCCAAATGTATCTGCATCGCCTCTTGAGCCCGCCGGCTGTCACGATCGCGCAGCGCTTCAGCGATATTGCGGTGCTGCCGGCGATACATGGCTCGGCGTTCTTCTGAGTCACTGAGCCGCTTCATGCTGCCCCACATCTCACCCTGACGTGCCTCATCGACGAGTTGGTACATGCCCTCCAAGAGGAGATTGTGCGAGGCGCGCATCAGTGTGCGGTGCAAGGCGAGGTCCCACAACTCGACGTCCTCGTAGTCGGTCGCGTTTTCGCTCCCGACCAGGCAGCGCTCGATTTCATCGAAGTCATGGATCGTCGCGTTGTCCACGATCGACGCCATGGCCGCGGGCTCGATCAGCTGACGTGCCACCATCACGTCACTGGGGCTCACGTCGGTGGCGAGCGAGGATACCGTCGCCACGGTGTGGTTAGCCATAGCGGCCACTCGGGGATCGCTTCGCAGGAAGGTCCCACGACCGACCTCACGCGAGACCGCACCCTCTTCTTCGAGTAACGCCATCGCGTTGCGAATGGTGGTCCTTGTCAACTTGAGGGCGGACGCGAGTTCACGCTCAGTCGGCAGCCGACTACCGGCGCGAAGTCCATCTCGTGCGGCCGTGTTGAGAACGTCACGAGCGACCTTCTGGAGATGCTCACTTGAAACTGTTCGCACGCCGAACCCCCCTGTTCACCTCGGTCTAACCTTTGTGCACCAATTCCACCAATATACAGACCTATCTGGCGACGCCTGAGCGTATTCTTCGACGTGCGCTTGACCTGACTCGTGATATTCTCTACACTCGTGCCTGGTTTGATTTATTAAACCAATTCAACCATTTTGGTTGAGAGTTTGGGAGGAAATGACATGAGGTTTGCGACCCTTAGGACATCACGAGGACTGCGACTTCATGTTCGCGGTACCGAGGGCTACGTGGACGTCGCTGACGCCACCGGCGACGAGTCGTTGGCAAGCCTCAACGGTCTGGCCCAGGGCGGCAGTGCCGCGTTGGCCGCCGCGAAGACCGCTTCCGCTCAAGCCGGTGTCGAGTTCGACAAGACCGCATTCGCCGCGATCACACCGAACCCCCCACGCATTCTCTGCCTCGGTGTCAACTACGCCGATCACGCTATTGAGGGAGGGCGCGAAGTTCCCAAGTGGCCCGAGTCATTCGTGCGAGGCGCTGGCAGCGTGATCGGCGCTTACGACGACATGGTGAAGCCGATGCTGAGCGATCGATTCGACTATGAAGCTGAGCTGGCCATCATTATTGGCAAGGGTGGGCGCTACATCAAGGCAGAGGACGCCTACGAGGCGATTCTCGGGTATGCCGTCATGAACGATGGCTCGGCCCGTGAGTGGCAGCGCGCCGGCACCCAGTGGACGGGCGGCAAGAATTTCGAGGGCACGATGCCCATCGGGCCCGAGCTCGTGACCGTGGATGAAGTCGACGCCAGCGACCTCGCGATCTCCTCGACCCTGAACGGGACCGTCATGCAGTCGGCGCGCACATCGCTGATGATCGTGAGCGTGGCCCGGGCTGTCGAGTTCTTTTCGTCATTTACTCACCTTCGCCCCGGCGACGTCATCGCCTCGGGTACGCCCGGTGGAGTGGGCTTCGCCCGCACGCCGCCGGTATTCATGGTGCCGGGGGATTTGATCGAAGTGACCGTCGAAGGCGTCGGGACGATCTCGAACCGCGTGGTTGCCGAGGAGGGGGCGCCGGAGAACTGGCCCTGGAAGCCCCTTGCACCGCAGACTGCAGGGTTCTAAGAAATCTGCTAGAAGCAGTAAATCAACAACAACAAATGGGGGGGAATTATGAGGGGAATACCGTTGCGGTTATCGGGGGGAACTCTGATGTCGCGTTTTCGTAGGGTGATGACCATGTTTTCGGCGCTGCTGGCGCTGTCAACCATGGCGATTGGCCTACCGTCCGTTCAGGCACAAGCCGCTGGATCGAAGTTGGTCATCGGCGTGGTCGCACCGTTCACCGGTGTGGACGCTGCGCTTGGACCGAAGTACCAGGTCGCCTGTCTCGCCGCCACGCAGGTCATCAATAAGTCGGGTGGGGTTCTGGGTCACCAGATCAGCTGCAAGACAGTGGACACCCGAGGAGACCCGGCCGACGCAGTCCCGGCGGTTCGCCAGATGTACGCGACGACTTCCAACCTGTCACTGGTCATCGGTTGCACCTCTGACGAGGCCTCCACGGTGGTCCCGGTCATGA
>DATKRC010000111.1:0-5611 GCA_035532375.1 Acidimicrobiales bacterium | reverse complement strand
CAAACCGGCGTCCTTCCACAACTGTGCGAGGAAGAGCGCGGCGGAGGGGTCCTTCTCGCTCGGCTTCAGCACGAAGGCGTTCCCGCAGGCAATGGCGTTGGCGCACATCCACAGCGGCACCATTACCGGGAAATTGAAGGGGGTGACGCCGGCGACGACGCCGAGGGGTTGCCGGATGGAGAAGACGTCCACGCCGGTTGACACTTGCTCAGAGAATCCGCCCTTCATGAGTTGAGGAACACTGGTGGCGAATTCCACGTTCTCGAGTCCCCTCGCCACTTCGCCCGCGGCGTCAGATAAGACCTTGCCGTGCTCCGCGGTGACAATGGCTGCGAGATCCGCGCTTCGTTCTTGGAGCAGCTCTCGAAAGGAGAACAGCACCGCCGCTCTTCGCGACTGTGGCGCACGACTCCACTGCGTCGCAGCCTTGGACGCCGAGCGAACGGCGTGGTCGACCTCTTGCACCGACGCCAAGTTCACGAGACCCGTTATCTCTCCCGTTGCCGGATTGTGCACGGGCGACGTCCGATCGGTCGAACCTGGAACCGGCGCGCCACCTATCCAGTGGCCAATGTGAATAGTCATGGCCACGATACTACATATGGTCAAGGCAACATACAATAGTATCTTTGTATGGTTACAAACATTTTCCCCTTGATCGATGAGCGTCTCGAGGAGCGCACCAGCAAAGGCCTCGCTCGCGCTATTGGTGAGGCGATCGGTGATGGTTCGATCCACGAAGGTTTGAGGTTGCCCGCCATACGCACCATGGCCGATGAGCTCGGCCTTTCGCCGAGCACCGTGAGCACGGCGTGGCGAATCCTCGCCCAAGCCGGGGCTATTCGAACGGATGGTCGCCGTGGCACCATAGTGATGTCGAGGGGTGGCCCCGGCCCCACTCGCTACCGCCGGGCCCTCGATCGGTCAGTCCCCTTCGGCCTTGATCTCTCGACCGGCGTGCCGGACATCGCACTCCTGCCAAGCCTGACGCCGACTCTTAGGAACCTGCACCTCGCGAGCACGACGGGAAGCTACCTGGACAATCCGACCATTCCTGGACTTGCCGAGGTACTGCAGGACGATTGGCCCTACCCGGTTGATCAGTTCACGATCATGGACGGGGCCATGGACGCAATGGACCACGTCGCGGTGCAGCTGCTGCATTTCGGCGAAGTCGCCTTGGTTGAGAATCCGACGTTTCCGCCATTGCTCGATCTCCTTGATGCACTAGGGGTGCGCACTATCGGCGTCAACATCGATGACGCCGGGCTGATTCCCGCCGAGTTGAAAGAAGCTCTCTCGCTTCGCCCGAAGGTTCTCTTTCTTCAACCTCGAGCGCACAACCCCACCGGAGCCTCTCTCAACGTGAAAAGGGCCCGAGAACTCGCCACGCTGTTAAAGGCCAGCCCCGTCTTCATAGTCGAAGACGATTCGGCGGGAGCCGTTGCGTCGACGGCCGCGATCAGCTTGGGAACTTGGCTACCCGAACAGACCGTCCACATCCGCAGCTTCTCAAAATCACACGGGCCTGATCTGCGCATCGCCGCGGTGAGCGGTCCTTCCTCGGTGATGGAAGGCGTCAGGGAGCGGCGACTGCTCGGACAAGGCTGGACGAGCCGGCTGCTGCAGAGCGTGCTGCTGAGTCTGCTCACCCGGAGCGAGTCCAAGAAGCAGGTCGAACGTGCGCGAACGACGTATTCCTATCGCCGCTCAATGATCACCTCCGAACTTCAACGCCGGGCCGTGGCGATCGAGAGCGGTGACGGCCTCAACCTCTGGCTACCCGTACGCGACGAGATGTCCGCCATGGTCTACCTCGTCAGTAGAGGCATCGGGGCGGCGGTGGGCAGCCCTTTCATGTCCAAAGAGGTCGCCGCGTCGCACCTTCGGATAACGGTTGGTCTCATCACCGACGACTTCGTGCGCCTAGCTACGGAGTTCGCCATCGCCTCCGACACCTTCTCCGCCGTCGGGCCGCGCTGAGGCGACGTTCACCGTAGTGCCGGGGCCACGCTATCCCTGCCCCGCTAATGCATCCTTCAGCTGGAGGATCTTCTACGCGCTCAGTGCACGCCAAAGCATTGAAATATCCTCGGTCGCAGATACGGTCTTTCCGGTTATCTCCTCGACCCGGCGCATCCGGTAGATCACGCTTTGACGCTGGACGCGATGCCCTTCGGCGCAGCGTTGCGTTGACACCCTGAACGTGCCCCGCTGCGTCGAGAGAACAGTTGACAACGAGGGCACTAGGTCGGTGTCCTTCGCGTCGTCGTACTCGTTACGCTCACCGGTTGAAGCCGCCAACTCAAAATAATTGAATTTGTCGCTCAAATGTCGCAAATGAACCTGAGGGTGCGCAGTTACCACCGGAAAGTACGCGGCAGAACCGTCGCGTTACTTCGTCCCCGTGGGCGATTTCCCGAGGAACAACTCTCCGATGTCCCCGCGCAAAGCGAGTTCAGCGGCACGCATGCTGATCTCAACTGAACCGGCGACCAGAAGGTACGCCCAGTCAGCTACTTCAAGGACTTGAATTGCCTTTTGCTCGACGATGAGGACCGCGGTGCCGTCATTCGCCGCCCTACGAACTTCATTCACCAAAATGTCCTTGGTAGCAATTGGCGAGAGATTCGCGGTCGGTTCATCCAAAACTAAAACACTGGGCCGCGTCATGAGAACTCTCGCCATTGCCAATATCTTTCGCTCCCCACCAGAGAGCCGACCTGCTGCACCATGACGTAAACCGGCCAACACCGGAAATCGATCGTACGTTTCATCGATTCGCGATCGGACGTCGCGCTTGTTCAAGAGCATTCCGCCCATAACCAAATTTTCGTGAACCGTCAGCGCTGCGAAAACATCGTTCTCCTGTGGAACGTAGCCAATTCCCAGACGAGCTAGTTCCTCGCACCTCATATTGGTGATGTTGGCACCGTCAAGCGAGACGCTGCCGGACTGGACTCGAATCTGCCCAGTCACCGATTTCAAGATGGTGCTCTTTCCTGAACCGTTTGGGCCCAGCACCGCGACAACCTCACCACGGCCCACCGACATACTCACGTCGCGAATAACAAGATTCCCGTCGTAGCCAGCCGCTATTTTCTCGACTTCCAAATGAGTGGCCTGGCGTTCGCCATCATGAGAGATAGGCATCAATGACCGCCTTACTTTCGCGCAATTCGGCCATCGTTCCTTCAGCAAGCACGCTTCCCTGCGCCATCACGATGACATGATTACAAACTTGCTCGATGAACGCCATTTCGTGTTCGACTACCAAGATCGTCAAACCATCATCGGCTAGTTCGCAAAGATATCCGCCGATCTCTCGAGCACGAGTTTGATTGACCCCGGCCATCGGTTCATCCAGAATCAACATCTTCGGGTGAGCCATCATCCCGCGCATGAGTTCCACCATCCGTTTCTCACCGCCGCTGAGTTCACCAGCGTACGTATCCTCATAGCGATTCATACTGAAACGAGCCAACAGTTCGCGCGCCTCGTCTACGAACCCAGATTCCGACCGTTGCCAACGCCATTTACCCAGCAGCGCGTCAGCAAAACTGTCGCCCTTCATCGAGACGACGCCAGCGAGAAGATTCTCAAGGACGGTCATTCTCGAAAACAAGTTTGCCTTCTGAAAAGTGCGGACGAGACCCTTTCTTGCGATCTGATGAGGCGCCAGACCCGTTATGTTCTCTCCCACAAAGAATACGGAGCCGCTTTGGGCTCGCGTCGACCCTGCTATCAAATTGATCATCGTTGATTTACCCGCACCGTTTGGACCAATCAGTCCCGTGATGCCACTACGCGCGACAACGAATGACGCGCCTTGCACAGCTAAATTTCCTCCAAAGGAGCATTCGATAGCGTCCACTCGAAGCATCTCGGTGGACGACGTGCTCGCTTCACCATCACCCGACTGCGACGGCGACACCTCAGGACGCCATGGAGCGTTCACTTTTATCGAGCTATCGTTCATTCGTCAAATCAGCAGTAATGGCCTCAACGGGCAGCGTTGACTGACGTGAGAAACGCTTCTTTTTGTGAAAGGTTCGGCGCCGCTCGGGAACCAGGCCCTGCGGGCGAAACCACAGAAACAACAATATTAGGACGCCAATGACTACCCACTGAAGTGCGGCGCTAAGCCCGGGATAACCGATATTGGGGAAGAATCGCGTTGCCTCTTGGAAGACGATAGGGACCAGCAAAACGCCAATCGCGCCCCCAAGCATATTGCCGGTACCACCGATGACGATGGCGGTAAAGAACCAGAACGTCTCCATGTACCCCCAACTCGCGGGTGCCCACGAGCTTAAGTACTGCACGAAGACGGCACCACTGAGCCCCGCCAGCATTGATCCAACAACGAACACTTTCATCTTCATTCGCACCACGTTTATCCCGAGTGCCGAGGCGGCGCTGTCACTATCCCTCACGGCACGAAGTCGACGACCGAGCGGTGCAGCCGTGATACCACGGACAACCCAGAAGGCCACAACCGACCACGCAATTGACAACACGACGTAGACCCAGGAGTACGTTATTTGAGAGTGGAAATACTGGGCCAGCGGCTGCGGCACCAGCGACAGTCCCGCCGAGCCGTTCACTATGTTGATAGCCGCGTCAGTGAGGTCAATCGCCATAACGGTAAGTACCAGCATCACGATGGCTTGGTAGTCGCCCCTGAGTTTGGAGATACCTATAAACCCAATGGGTATCGCCACAATGCCCGCGACAACGGTCGCGGCGAGTACCGAAAATGGGTAAGCGAGATGTGCCCCACCAATGAAATGTTGAAAACCGCCGTTTGCTGATTGTGAACCCAGCGTGAAGACTGCACTCGCGTAACCACCCACTGCCACGAAGATGATAAAGCCAAAATTGTTAATACCAGTCACGCCAAACTGCAGATCAAGTCCCCACACAGCGATAATGTTCACGCAGAATAAAACCAGCAGTTCTGTAACATAAAATTGGACTTGGGGGCTCATCGCGTCAACGTCCGTCCGCTTGAGTATTCCGCAAACAATCCTTGCGGACGAAACAGCAGTACGACTATCAGCACACCAAAAGCAATGATGTCATTATACGCCGGCGAGACGAAATAGGCCGCAACTTCGGCAACCATTCCTAGCACCAACGAACCCAGCATCGCTCCATAGGGTTGACCAACACCGCCAATAATGGCGGCGGCCGCGAGAATAATGAAGAACTCGTTGCCAGTACTCGCGTCGAAGGAACCAACAGTGAGCCCAATCAATGCTCCGCCCACACCACACAGTGCGCCGGAGGTCGCCCACGCGACCGAGCGCACCCGACGCACCGAGACACCACACGTCCTCGTCAGCGATGCATCGGACGCAGTGGCGCGCATCTGCAGCCCAAGACGCGTGTAGCGCAGTCCCAGATGCACCGCGAGCATTAAGACAGCGGCTAGGCCAATGATCTCCAACTGCAACTCACTCATCACGATCCCGAGGAATGAAAGCTCCCCAGATTGATTCGCAATTCCCAACACAAACGGACCCTGAATTGCCTGAAGGCCGAATTGGACGATGAGCGTGACGGCAATCGTGACAATGGCCATGGTGAAGAACGACGTGCCCCGTTT
>DATKRC010000110.1:0-5078 GCA_035532375.1 Acidimicrobiales bacterium | reverse complement strand
GAGCGACATGATCACCCAGGGCAAGGCCCTCTACTGGGGCACCTCGGAGTGGGCGCCCGACGAGATCCGCGCAGCCTACGACATCGCCGATCGCCACCACTTGCACAAGCCCGTCATGGAACAGCCCCAGTACAACATCCTGTGGCGTGACCGCGTCGAGAAAGAGTACCGGCGCCTCTACGAAGACATTGGACTGGGCACCACGATCTGGTCGCCGCTCGCCTCGGGGCTCTTGACGGGCAAGTACCTAAACGGCGTGCCCGAGGGCTCGCGCGCGACGCTGCCGGGTTACGAGTGGCTGCGCGACACGTTGACCGACAAGAAGCAAAACGCCAAGGTCGCGGCCTTAAAGGAGATCACCGACGAACTCGGCGTTTCTCTGTCGCAGTTCTCTTTGGCCTGGTGCGCGAAGAACCCCAACGTTTCGACCGTGATCACCGGGGCGTCGTCGGCCGAGCAGGTTCGAGAGAACATGGGTGCCTTGGACGTCATGCCCCTCATCACGAAGGAAGTGATGGAGCGCGTCGATCTCATCTCCTTGATGTAGCACTTCTTTGAATCGACGTTTCTAGGCTGGCGAAGCTTCCGATCTCGACGCAGGTCAAAGTGTGCGCGACGCTCATCATCGTCACGGGCACTCGAAAGTCCGGGCTTTGGGGCAGTTGTGTCACCAATAAATGATGATTACGGGTGAAATTGGCATCGTTAATGCCATTACTGACCTTGGTCCCGCTCGACGCGCCCCTGAATACCGCTCAACTGGAGTCATGAATCGCCATCTTCGCGATGTTGGGCGCCGCAACGCCTTAAATGAGGTGGCCCGAGTGTCGGGACAAAGAGTGGACGCCACACGCAACCGACGTACGTTGGCAACACTTTCAGAAGGTGTGACGTGTCGAGCTTTTTGAAGCTTTCACTGACGGAAGGCGATTTCCGACGCCAACTCGCCCGACGGTCGGCCCCCTTCCTCCTTTTCGAGGCCGTGGGCGTAGGCAGCCTCTTTATCCCGCCGGGTCCACAATCGCTGTCCAATGGGCTCTGGGCCCTCGGGCTGCTCGCGCTGTTACCACTCATGTTCTTTCTGCCCCTCTCGATGCTCAACGGCCCGGCGAACTTTCTGATGCCCTTGGCCGTGACGGCCGTGGCGCTGACGACCATCAACGCGGCCGGCGGCGTAGTGGCGGGAGCGTTGCTCTTGCTCTTCGCACCGCTGGTGTGGTCTGCGATGTACCTCAGGCGATGGCAGTCCTACGTCGTTCTGCTCATCACCATCGTCATTTTGTTCTTCACGTCGAACTCAGACACTGAGATGTATTCATTGATTCGTTGGCGGCGAACCCTTCTCTCGGCGCTCTTTGGCGCACTCGTGGTGTTCGCCATCCACTCGGTTCGCGGGCGCGTCCGCTCAGCGGTGTCGGAGCGCGACGAAACCAACAAGGAGTTGCGAGTCGCCGCGTCTGAAGCGAGTCGCCGCGAGGAGATTCTCACCAACATGTCCCAGGGCGTCATCATCACCGATGCTCTGCTTCCCGACAACCCGATCACCTACGCGAGTTCGAGCGTTGAACGCCTCACTGGTTACTACGTCAGTGAAATCCTCGGTCGAAACTGTCGATTCTTACAGGGTCCCGAAACCGATCGAGGCAGTGCCCGGACCATTGGTCAAGCCATCAAGAATGGCGAAGACTGCCTCATCGAGATCTTGAACTACCGAAAGGACGGCAGTACCTTCTGGAACGCCTTGGGCCTGACCGTCATTCGAGATCACCAGGGTCAAGTCACGAATTTCGTCGGCATCTTGAGCGACGTCAGCGAACGGCGCCAACTCGAGGGCCGATTGCTGCAGTCCGAAAAAATGGAGGTGGTCGGGACCTTGTCGGCCGGCATGGCCCACGATTTCAACAACTCACTGCTGGTCATTCGCGGCTACAACAATCTCATCGCGAGAAACCTGCACGACGAGGACCTTCTCGCGCTGAGCCAACACGTCGACGACGCCGTGCACCAGGCCTCCGAGCTGACCCACCGGCTCCTCGCCTACAGCCGCTTCCACGACACCCATCCGGTGCCCACCGACCTCAACCGTCTCGTCGTCGACATCTTGAAACTCTGGGGACGTTTGCTGGGCGACCAGATCGTCTGCCAGACCGACCTCGAGGCGAGGGTGGCCCCTGTCATGATCGACCAAACCCAGCTCGAACACGCGTTGGTGAACCTCATCACCAACGCCCGAGACGCCATGCCCACCGGCGGGACGTTGACGATTCGCACGTGCTACCAAGAGCTCGACAAGTTGGCTTTTCCCCCCAGGGTTCCCGGGGACATTGGTGAATTCGTGGTCATTGAAATTAGCGACACCGGCGTGGGGATGGACGAAGAGATGGTGGCGCGAATTTTCGCGCCGTTCTACACCACGAAGGCCTACGGCACTGGACTCGGCCTGCCGACCGTTGAAAAGGTGATCGAGCAGGCGGGCGGTCACGTCGAGGTCACCAGTCGCGAGGGCGAAGGCACGACCTTCCATCTCTACTTGCCCGTCCACCCCGTTGAGGTCGTGGGCGACGTCGCCCCCGAATTGAGCGACATGAATTTCGACGGGCACGAAACGGTGCTCGTCGTCGAAGACCTCGATCAGGCTCGCCATATTCTCGTGCGGGCCCTCGGCGAAGCTGGCTACCGGGTACTCTCGGCCACCAACGGCCACGAGGCTCTGGAAGTGGCCGAAGCGCACGACGGTCCACTTCACATCCTCGTCACCGATGTTGACATGCCCCACCTCGGCGGCGCGGACTTGGCTCGACAGCTCCTCTCGAAAAACGCCGACCTGAAGATCGTCTTCGTCTCGGGTTACCCGTTCAGCGACCTGGTGTACGAACCTGACTTCGAAGGTTGCTCGGCCTTCGTCGCGAAACCCTACGATCTCGGCGAGTTGCTGATGAAGATGCGCCAACTGTTCACGCCAAAAACCTCGTCACAAGTCCCGTAGCATTGGACATCACGATGCAGCGCTCCAGTGACCACCACAATATTTCTAAGAGCGTTAAGGGCGAAGAACTTTGCTCATCGTGCCCAGCAGGGACTTCCGCGCGGTGCTCCGCGCGTAAATCGTGATCAAGCCAACGCTGTCCCCCTTCAGGCGTCCCCCTGGAGAAATCGGCGCATGTCTAAAGACAAAGTTCATCGTTGCGCCTTTGTCCTGGGAGGACCATATGCATGGCGTAGGCAATCGCAGAAGTTGAGTCTTTACGTGCCAAGTAGGAACTCCTAGTGACCAAAGCCGTCGCAGAGTTGCGAGGATTCGATGCCAGACTCGCTTCGGCAGGTCAATTGGTCAACAAAACCGACAGCATTCCCGACGGTGCATTTCGCTGAGTGCACGCACCGCAGACATGGCGAATACTTTCACAGTGTGAATTTCAGCCGTGCTGGTCAATGGCTTAGCCCATATGAGCACTGCTCCAAGGCAGTCCGCGCGTCTCAATGCAAAGCCTTGCGGTGCAGTTAGTGCGCTCCCTTGGGTTAAGGACATGCCCGATTCATTTCATAGTCACGTTAGATAAGTCACGAAGTAGTGTCCCTTTTGATGACGTGGCAGTCCAAACCCCTCCGCTATGGCGGAACGTGTGAGTCGTGCAGCGTGAACATCGAAGTCCGCGCCGTTGCCTGGCACAGTCCTGAGTTGCAGAAGGTGCGTTGCGTCACTTGCGGACCACCGGCTAATGAGACCTCTTTGGAATCGGTTACCGAAGCTTCCAATCTCAGACCGAATCCAGTAGGAGGCTCAGCCGCGATACGTGAGGGGCGACTCCGCCACGATCCGAAGTGGGTGAAGGGGGCAGCGGGGGAATACATCACGGACCGGGCACTTCACCGCGTCCTCAACGAAGGTGTGGAGATCCTCACGGATCGCCTCGTGCCGGGTACGAAGTACAACATCGACCACGTGGTGATTGCACCTTCTGGAGTCTGGATCATCGACAGCAAGAATTGGGCTGGCAAGATCGAGTACAAAGCACAATCTCTACTAAGCATGAATATGCGGCTAATTGTGGGCGGGAAGGACCGCACCTCCGAGGTCGAAGCGATGTACAAGCAGATCATTCCCGTGGCTCAAGAGATTGTTGACAGTTCTGTCCCTCTTAATGCCGCTATGACCTTCGTGGATGGCGACTGGAGCCTCACATCACTTCCCCGACTGCTCGCCAACAAGCCCTATCGGCACCTCGATGTCTGGATCACTCCCCTTCGACCACTAGCGAAAATGATCAACGAGCCAGGTCCCCTGGAGCCTGCCGCGGTGCAACAACTCGCCAGCCAGCTCAACGCCGCACTTAAGCCCGCGTAAACACTCACCTCAACTCAGACTTGCTGGCGCCGAAGCTGATACTCGCGTTCCGGCAACCCAAGGGTAAAGAGCCACATGTTCAGCGGCGTGATCTAGTGGCAAGGACAAAGACCGCTCCAGCGGTGCTTATATTCCAAGCCTTTGCCTCGGCGCGAGAACGGTTCGAGTATCGTCCGCTCGGCCTTCCAGAACTGGGGGTCTGCGCAGTTTTCTACCGCTTAAAAGTCCTGGTCACAATTGACTCGGGGAAGTCCCACTCGGCGAATTAGCTTGCGTTCTACCCGACCGAATGGGGGGGGCCATGCCCTTGCCTTTGCCTTTGCCAACGCAGCGTCATGAAGTCCTTCACGTGAACGTGCGAACCATCAGTGTCACGATTCAAACGCTCGCCTTGGTTACGTTGCAAGGAACGATTTGGACGTATTTCAAAGTGGTCTCCTTCGGAGCACAGATTGCCGTCAACAGTGTTCACGATTTCGCCGCGCGAGTTATCCTCGCCGGCGGACCATTCGTCGCATTGTTGCTCTCTGGTCTGGACACCGGGTTGGGCATGCTCTGCGCCATCTTCGACCAGCAATTGGATTCAGCGAGCCCCCGCGTCATAGTCATGCAAGGGGTGCAGCAGAGCAGTTGCGCAAGTGGCAAGGTATCTCGGTGACATCTGTTGAACGTGTTTGAAACGTAGTTCGAGTTTGAGCCAACGATTGATCGCCCGGCTTAGCGCAGCGAGATC
>DATKRC010000109.1:0-8373 GCA_035532375.1 Acidimicrobiales bacterium | reverse complement strand
TTGAGGCACGAGTTGTCGACAGAGCGCCGACGCGTCGAGTAATTCACGATTGAGTTCGCTGAGCCCTTGCATGTAACAATTCTCGTTGCGGGAACATCGCAAAACCGGCATTGTGTGCCGATTTATTCAACAGTCTCCTAGGCTGCGCTCAACGGTTCGGCGGACACATCGACGCGTCGCCGTTTCAACCTTTGATGTGACCAAGTACTAGGGAGGAATGCATGGCCGCACGTACCAACACATTCGGACTCTGTCGAAGCTCGTCGTGGCGAGCACGGTGCGCCGCCGGCGCGTCACTCGCGATGGTGCTGTCGCTGGCCACGCTGGCCTCGAGTGCCACGCCGTCGTTGGCGAGCACGCGCCTGAGGTTTGCGAACGGCTCGGCCTACTGCAAGTTGCTCACGTCGTACGACAAGAAGCAGACCACGGCGACCAAGGACCTCTCGACTCCCGGCGCCGCGGTCGCGGCGATGGAGGCGGCGTTCAAGGCATTGAAGTCCGAAGAGACGGTCGTCCTCGGTATCGCCCCTTCGTCACTGCAGTCCAGCTACACTACGATTTTCAAGGACCTCAATACCTTCTACGCCGATCTGTCGGCGGCGCACTTCAACTACGCGAAGCTGACAAAGGCGCAGATCGCAAGTTTTGAGGCGCTCTCGAAGTCGATGGCGACCGCGGGGAAGAAGATTTCGACCTACGACAAGAACGTCTGCGGCGTAAAGGTCTAAGCACCTCGACTGGCCATCGTGAGGTTGTCACTTCCACCTTCGAGTTCGCCGGATTAATGAGATCGATGACACTCGGGCAACTTCGCGAACGCCTCATCGTTGCTCAGTGACGCCACCGCGCGGAAGGTCTCGGACGCTACCCAAGACGGAAAATCCACTTCGAAACTTCGATGAGCTCCACTCGGCGTGTGTTCGGAGTGGATCGACGCCAGGCGCGACGCGCCGAGGAGATCGCTGACGCGTACGGTACTGGGCCATATGCGCGCGTGCAACAACGTGACCTCCAAGGTGGTGATTGAGGCTTTGCGCGACCTTGATGTCGTGGTCTCGATTGACGACTTCGGCGCCGGCTTCACCTCCCTCGCCTATCTCAGCAGTCTCGCCGTCGGTGAACTCAAGCTCGACCGCTCGTTCATCTCCGGCCTCAGTGGCGACGGCAAGGAGCGCGACCTCGAACTCGTTCGTGCCACGATCCAATTGGGCCACGACATGCGACTTCGAGTCGTCGCCGAAGGTATCAAGGGCGCGCACGATCGAGCACTCTTTGACTCGTCCAAGAGCGAGTGCGAGACTGGCCAGCGATGAGGCAACGGGTGCGCCGCTCACGACGAGGAAACCTCGTGGGCGGCGCATGTGACCGATTAGCGGCGACGGCGTTCGAGGGAGGTACCAACACGATTTCCACTACGTCGGTTGGTCGATCGAGGAACCTCGTGCTCTACGCCATGGCTGGGATCATGGCGCTTGCCGCCATCGTCGCCCGGATCGGTTTGAAACCAGGATTGCAAGAACAGGTCGAAGATGCTCCCGCAAATGTGTCCTAACACGACGGTGCGCTCAAGATGGGAACGAGAGTAGGTACGTAATGCCCGATAAGCCGAACGATGACTTCGACGCCGTCACAAAGTTGAGCCCGCACTCGGTCGGGGTCACCGTCGAGAAGCTCCTCGAACTTCTACGGTCGAAAGACATCAAGATCTTCGCCGTCATCGACCAACGAGCCGAAGCGCGTCATATCGGACTGAACCTTCGCGAAACCACGCTCGTGATTTTCGGCAATCCGATGGCCGGCACGCCAGTCATGGAGGCGGTGCCACTTGCGGCGCTCGACCTTCCGCTGAAGATTCTTGTCTGGGCCGATGGCGATGAAACGAAGGTCACGTACGTCGCGCCTGAAGCATTGGCCGTTCGATATCATCTCGCACCGGACCTGCAAGGACGTCTCGCGGGCATCCACGACCTCGTCAACGCGCTCGTATCGAACTGATCACTCGATTAAAACGAGATCCTCGGCATGCGCCCGTGTCCGGCATTTAAAAGTTTTGAACTCGTTACAACTATTAAAATAGGTCGTTTTCCTAAGGTTAATCTGTTATCATTGGCTTAATTACCGAATTCTCCAAGGAGACGACATGTTTCGTGAGGTGGACATCGGGTGGCAAGGACGGACAATCAAGGCCTCAGTGCCCCCGATGCTTGATGGCGTCAGTGTCGAACTTCCCGAAAACGTAGTGCGATTCACAGAGAGAGCGGCGGCGGCGATTGAACGCTCCGGTGACCAACTTCCCCCATCATTGGAATCACTCGCGCGGCTCTTGCTTCGCTTCGAAGGCGTGGCGAGTTCTGCCTTCGAGCAAATCCGTGCTCCCCTTGAAGAGATTGCCTTCGCGGAAGTCTCCGCTCTCGTTACGGGTCCGTCCGCGTGGGTCGTCGACAACCTCGCCGTCGTGTCGGCCGCCGTTAAGTCGGCTCGCCAAAGAGCGCTGAGCGTTGACTCACTGTTCGAATGGCATCGCCGACTTATGGTGCACGCGACGAATCGACTCGAACCCTCATTGGTTGGAGCATTCCGTGATCGGCCCGTCTGGGTGGGCGGAGCTTCCCCCCAGACGGCCGCCTACGTCGGGCCACCACCCGAACTCGTCGGGCCGCTGATGGACGATCTCATCGAATTTGCCAACGAAGACACTCTGGACGTCGTCACGCAGGCGGCGATCGTGCACGCACAATTCGAGTCAATCCATCCCTTCGCGGACGGCAACGGTCGACTGGGCCGTGTACTCATCGGCTGGCTGGTGGTCCGTCGACTCAACGTAGTGGTGCCGCCTCCTTTCAGTGTGTTTATTATTCGTGATCCCGGCGGGTATCTGTCGGGTTTGGCGCTTTACCAAATGGGCGATGTTTCATCGTGGGTTCGTTGGTTCGCCACCACGCTTGAGCGCTCTGCGTCGAGTGCGACGTCAATTATCGGTGACGTTGCAGCGTTGATGGCCGAGTGGCGACAGCGAGCACTTGCAACGACTGAGTCAGGAAGGGCCGTGCGTGCCGATGCAACGTTCTGGCAAGTGCTCGAGATGTTGCCCGAGCATCCAATCATCTCTGCGCAACTGGTGCATGAACGCTTCGGCATAACTTCAGAATCGGCCCGTCAGCTGTTGCACCGATTCCAGTCACTGGGAATCTTGACTGACATCGAGTTTCGAACGGGTAAGAAAGGTCGTCCGATGCAGTGGTGGGCGGCGAAAGAGTTAATCGACATTATTGCCCGTTCAAGCTGAGCGATCAGAGCAGACGAATTGAAGCGTTGTCTTCTGAAAGTGACACGCCCTTACTACCGTCCAGAGGATGCAACCTACCGATTCAACGTCCCCCGCCCAATCTGAATTCGCACGAGTTGAAGTCGTGACTAGGACTTGGTTCCCGCGCTGGTCCCAGACGAGGCTCGAGATTGTCGCTCGTAAACGGGCGCAGGCAATTTACCTGGCCCGCGATCGATTCCCCAGTGACTCACATGACATCGATCGACTCGTCGTGAACATGCTCCGCCACGAGTTCTCCAATTACGACGACGACCAGGGCGAAGAAGCGCATCGATTGATTTGTCGGGCCGTCACAGCGCAATACAAGTGGCTTTCCGACGAGTGCGATAAACAAATTGAACGTCGAGCGCGATCGGAACGTCAAGGTCGGGAGTACATGATTATGGCACTCGAGCACGCGGCCGCAGAACGGGAGCGACGCGTAGAACGCTCGCGGCTTTCAGGTGAAGTCATCGATACGATGCGAGTCGGAGACGTCGGCTTCGCGCGCGTTGCGGGTTTCGAACACCGCGTCACTATCACCTGGGTCGGTCGACGCCGAATCGAGGTGTCCTACACCCTTAAGTCTGGTGCAAACCGAAAGCCGCAGATTTACGCCTGCGATTTCGTAAAGTCAGACGCGATCATTGGCGGAGGTGACAAGACTATGTTCGAACCCCCTTACACCGCCATTCATCAGGAAGAACGCTCTTCTACGCCCCCGATGAGCGAATCCGACTCCTGAAAAGCGTCCCAATCGCGGTTCACTCGAACCCCTCTTGGTTGAGATCAAACCCAGCGAGAAGGTTGGCGATGGACCGGTGGAGGGAATGCGCGCGTCAGGGCATTTACTCGTGCGAGCGAAGTGCACGCTCCAGTCAATCAGCACCTGAACTTCAGCCACCGAGATACAAGACTTGGTGTGTGCCCTGTGCCCCCTTCGTTGCTCAAAGTGGTGGCACGAGGCGCCGCCAGCGCTCCACGATGCCGAAGCCAAGACGTTCATAGACACCCTGGACCTCGGGGCTCGCGGTGAGCACCGCGAATCCTGCTCCCGCAGCGAAAGCGTAGGTTAGAGCTCGCGACGTCACCGCCGAGCCGTAGCCGCGCCTGCGGGACCCAGGAACAGTTCCTACGGCGAAGATACCAACGGCGTCGCCGGCCATTACCGACAGTGCGCAAGTAACGGGCACCCCATCCACCTTGCCGAGGTGCCACTGGATCCCCTCGCACGTGAGGTGCGCGGGATCCAAGAGTTTCGCGGCGCTCGAGGGCAGCGTGCCGAAGGCGGCACCGAGCACTTTGGCGATCGCGAGATCGTCTTCAGTGCGACGCGTGACCAAAGTGAGCTCCGGCGGTTCCGAACCCTCGAGGTTGTAGGCGGCGAGAGACGTCGCCATTAAGAGCGCCTCGTCCTCCGCGACGAGCCCCAGGTCTCGCAGCGATTCATCGACTTCTGCGGGCACACTCGGTCGGAGCCGCACGCACCACGACACTCCGCTCGTTGCGAGCCTTACTGCAAGCGCAGTCGCATCCTCGGGGCTAGCCGTCGCGTCGAGGCCGTATATCCCGTTGTAAGGACGCCCCGGCAGCGTGGTCATCAGCGCGAGCAAACCCGGAGGTGAATCGCGCCAAGCACCAGTTCGGCCGCGAGCGACGCCCTCGCAAGCCGCAAGCATTCCGGTCGTCGCCTCATCCGCATTCGGAGCCGAGTTCCGCATACTTCGAGGCTAACTGGCTGACTGCTCGACGTCTTCGTGTGCATGCTGATCGGGGTTCGAACCAAGCACTTTTCATTTTGGAGCGATCGGAAGTGGGAAAGCAGAATTCATCAGCAGCGACGTTGTTCTTTTGACAACACTCTTGTGAAGGTAGCGGGACTACGTTCGAACCCTTCCCTGAAACGCGCTTAGTGACAACGATCGAGGTCGACAGGGATCCCGTCGGATTCTGTGCAAGCAACTGGGCGACGGCCCGGCAGTTCAGAGTCGACCGGATCGAGCGATCGCGATGATGAGTAACTGGCGCTCAATTGGCTGGAACGTATCCCAACCGGTGCCTATCGGTAAACGTCCACGAACTCCACCCCACAGCTGCTGCAAACCTTTTCAGAAGCAGCGGTGATCCCGTCGCACCGGTCGCAGAAGATGACTCGACCGTGGTTGGAAGCCATCTCCCAGACCGCGGAAAAGTGGCTGTACTGCCAGCGTTGCTGGTACAAGTCTCGCACTGCAGATCGGTGCTCTGGCGATTGGGCGAATGCCTTAGCGTCTGCGGCCGTTCGCCACAAGGCGATCAAAGTAATGTTCGGCCCGTCTGGGAAGCTGTAGCGACGGATGAAGCCAGGCGCTACGGCCAGCAACTCCATCAAGGGAACTGCGGCGGCCCAGAATTTCTCGGCTCCGACTGCATCGGAAAACGTCGCCTGGAGGATGAGGATGGCCCCGGCCGATTCGGGCCCCAATGCACCTTCTGGTCCTTGTTGGGTAGCGAGGATGGTCGGTGCGATCGACGTCTTGGGAATGGCGATCATCGCTGTTATCGCTTCCGGTGTCGGCGGCGATGTCAGAAGTTCAGTCATATCGAAGCTCCGATTGATATTATCCGATATGTACCGGATTCAATACAGTAATACTAGGCTCAATTATGGCCACTGTCAATAAACGTGCATATTCGTCGCCAGTGCGCGAGGAGCAAGCTGCCCTCACCAGGGCACGGATCCTGGACGCAGCGGGTGATCTATTCGTGTCCAATGGCTTTGCGCGAACGACCATCCGTCGGATCGCCGAAACGGCGCAGGTCTCGCCGGATACGGTCTATGCCGTCTTCGGCTCCAAGGCGAGAGTCCTAACCGCACTCATCGACCAGCGCCTGGCTCCCGCTTCCTATGTCGAGAACGTCCTCGACCGCCCTGAGGCCACAGCCGTCCGCGATGAGACCGATCAACGTCGCCAAATTCGCCAGTTCGCACGTGACATGGCTTCCATCTCCACGCGGGTCCGGCCCGTCTATGAGATCCTGCGGACTGCATCTGCGGCAGAGCCCGCGATGGCCGCCATCCGTGCAGAGATGGACGACTATCGCCTTCGCAACATGCGCCAAGCGGCGCAGTGGATCGCTGCTCGTGGACCACTCCGGATCGACGTCGAACGCGCCGGGGAAATCATTTGGACCGTCGCCAGCCCCGATGTGTCTCGCATGCTCTGTGATGATCTCGGCTGGACCCAGGATGAGTATGCGGATTGGCTCGAAGACACACTTGTGAGCGCGCTTCTGCCAGTAGACGATCAGTGATAGACGGCGCAGCGGTCGTTCTTCTGGTCCTGACCAAGACGATTCAGCACGGAGGACGAGGCGCGCCAAGACGTTCGAACATCATCACTTGCCTCGGGTAACGAACGGACGTCAGAAAGCCCCATCTATCGGGACAAGCGTTGCAAAAATAACAACGAGTGGCCCTATCCACTGCTGACTCAAACAAATGGTTACTTCTTATCGAGAACTTCCTGACGGCACTCGAGGTTACGACGACTTGTGACGATCAGCCACTCACGAGCAGATAACCGACAACGTAACAGTCGTGGTCGCAGCGCTGGCCGACGTCATTCGTTCCAAAGAGGCAGCCGGCCGCGAAAAAGATCGCGCGGTTCTCCCAATACTCCGCCAGGTCCTCGAACGCTCACGCCAGAAGGACCGAGACGATCGTGGGATGGAACTCTGAGACTCCGGGCAATTCAAATTGACGAATCGCGTTCGGCGACTAACTCACCTATCGAGTGGAGGTAACAAGACGGGCGACTCGTCCCATTGACCCGACGGGTCAGTTGTTCTTCAACACCAACACGAATTTCCTGAATCGAAATTGTTCCGAATACCTTAATTGCGGCGACGAGCGCAGCCTCAATCCGTTGTTCTACTTAAGCAGGCTTGCCACGACATTGATGACCAGACCAATGATTACTGCTCCGAAGAGATATGACAAGAGTGCGTGTCTCAACGCGAGTCGTCGGATGGTACCTATGGTCAAGTTTGTGTCCGAAACTTGAAAAGTCATTCCGATAGTGAAAGCGAGGTAGGCGAAATCTGCGTAGCAGGGAGACTCGTCTTGGTTATAATCAACTCCACCAACGGGCTCCAGATAGTAAGCAGCGGCGTAACGCAATGTGAAAACGGAGTGCACCGCGGCCCAGGCGAATATCACGCTGAGTATCCCAACGCCGAGGAAGAAACCCTTTGTGCCTCCGTTCGCGTGGGCCGCCTTGAGCAAGATGAATCCCACACCACCCAGGCTCGCAACCGCTGCCATAAGTACCGCCCCGTCGGCCAAGGCTCTGCTGGGATCTTCTAACTGCGAATGGCGAGTTGTCGAATCGGCGTCCATTGGCCAAACGATGAACCATATCCCGACCAGAAAGATGAGAGAGAAGACGTCCCAACCAATGAGCACCGCCAACGCCCACGGGCCAAAGAAGGATGTTGCAATACCAAAAACGAAGCCGATCGTGAACGCCACGGTGAGCCGGGCCACCGCTGCTCGAAGAGCTCGTGCTCTTCGAGCAGCTCCTCGATCTTCGGATCTTCCGGGCGTCGACCCGCGAGCCTTAGCCATTCGCGGCGGCCCAGCGAAAGGTGAAGGCAGTGTCTGGGCAGGCGTCAGTCAAGGCGAACTACCACTCAGGTAGGCCGAAACGGTATGGCGTCTCGGAGTAGGCAGCAATTGAAGTTCGTGTACGCCGTTCAAACATTAACCGAACTGACAATACGGTCTCTCTCATCGAGGTTTCCTCGCCGGAGAATCTGTCCGTTGGAGAGCGCAAACAGTGCCTCGCTTTGGTCAGGACGTCAACGTCTACGTCACGCAGACACCACGGTTCAACGGTAAAACTGGGATATTGAATCACGTGAGAACTCGCGTTGAGAAGACTCTAGGAGACTGTTGAATAAATCGGCACACAATGCCGGTTTTGCGATGTTCCCGCAACGAGAATTGTTACATGCAAGGGCTCAGCGAACTCAATCGTGAATTACTCGACGCGTCGGCGCTCTGTCGACAACTCGTGCCTCAA
>DATKRC010000108.1:0-14574 GCA_035532375.1 Acidimicrobiales bacterium | reverse complement strand
CGACGGTGCACGACAGAACGGACAAGGGACGACGGAGAACCCAGTAAATATCGACAAAAGCGACCATCGACGACCTATGACGACGGACCGATTCCCATTTACACTCAGCAGGTCGGGGGTTCGAGTCCCTCAGCGCCCACCTCAGCGCCCACCGGCCGGGGTGGTGCGCGAACCGCATCGCCCGCCATGGTGTCGCCAGCCAAAGGCACGCGAAAGATGGGCTGAATGACGTTACGGCTGTCCACTCGAACTTCGTGGATGAGGGCCTGCAAGAGTGATTTAACCACGGCTGGTGAGTCTTCGGAGATGGCCTCGTTCACTCGGTCGCGTATTGTCGCGAGTTCCTCGGGCGACGCACACTTGATGTCGGCCTGTTCCATCTCTTCGTTCAGTTCTTCGTGGCGTGCTCGAAGAATGGTGGCGCGAGTGGCGAGTTCCTTGACTCGTTCACCACAGAGCGCCTCAGGCATGGAACCCGACTCGAAGGCTCGAAGATGGCGATCAACACTGGCGTCGACCTTGGCGAGTTCGTTGGTGACGGCCAGGAGTTCGTCGTCGTGGCGCGAATAACCGTCGCGGGCTTGTAGCTGCGCTTGGCCAACGGCAGCGCGAAAGAGGTCCGAGTCCTCGTAGGCGGCGAGCAGCGACTCGATGATGGCATGATCGAGCACGTCGGCGGGCAGCCGGTCGGCGCTACAAGTCTTGGTGCCGTATCGCTGGCGCGAGACGCAGGTGTAGCAGCGGTAGGTCTCGTTGCAACCGGTCGCGCGAGTGCCTTTGTATTGGAAGCTGCTCCACTGAAGTGCGTGTAAATCAGAGATAGTAACCGTGACCTGGTAATTCGTAACAACATCTCAATTTGATGATGAAGTAGCGACCCCGCCGAAAACCTCCGGCTCCCGTCGGGGTCGCTACCATCGCACGATCCATGTGTGAGAACTTTCTTTACGTATTCCAGCGGGCCCGTCACCTTCACCATTGATAGATCTCGACTCATTATTTCTCCTCACTCAAACTGCACTTGAGAAGGAATCTTTAACTGACTCGGGCTCGCGGGATTATGCGGAAAACTACTGTTCGATCTCCGTCAAACAAAGGGCTCCCGTGACCGTTTCCACATAATCAGGGTTTCTCCATAATTTTAAGAACGCCCGGTCGAGCATCAGCTCGGCGTTGTCTTTTCTGAGGCGCACTAACTCCGCGCGCTTGGTCTCGGTGAGTGCTCGCTCGCCCGCGTCGTGACTGGCTTTGAACAACTTCACCCATCGACCCAGCGTCTGTTCTTGCAGCCCGAACTCGCGCGCCACCACGGCGACGGGCCGAGCGGTATTGATCACCAGCTTCACGGCCCCGTCTTTAAAATCCGACGTGAACCTCCGGTACGTACTTCCCATTATGGACATTCTCTCTTACAAGGTGTCTACCAAATGGGGTCAGGGAACTGAGGCTGAAGAAGCCATTGGGAGGTGGACCGATACTTGGCGAAACGAGACGGGCGCATGTTGGGCTATTGCGAAGCAATCCGATAATTCCGCCTTCGGGCGCTTCGCGTTTCAAACCATCGATCTGATTGGTGGCTCGGCCGAAATTGCATATTGGTTGGTACCGCAGTCGACAGGCAACGGCTACGCGCCACTCGCCGCCTAAGACCTGCGGTATGACAGCGCCAGGAGAGCCACCACGCGCCGGGACAACCAGGACGCTCACAGCCTGGGCGTCAGTCTCCGCCGCTATCACCTCGTCGGTACGATCATCACTCGTCAGACCGAGAGCCTCCGTCAGACCGTGCGAAACGCGCCACCACCTCAACCCCCTCACCACCGCTGAAGAACCGTCCCAGTAGGGACAGTTGTCGTTTGTCGAGTAGGCGACGCGAAGCGTGAGAAAACTCTCATCGTCGGCTCACGGAACCTTCACGCTTGCTTCGTAGGTTGGTGTTCGTAGTGAACTAACCAGGAGGAAATGATGCGAAAGAACCTTACATGGCTTACGGCTGTGGGCACTGCGCTCGGAGTGGTCACGCTCATGACAGTGGGCGCAAGTGCCTCGTCCCCGCGACAGTCCGCAGCGGTGGTGCACCTAAGCGCTCATAGCGCCCGTTTAGTGCGCGTCGCGCACACGAGCGGCGACACTGCGGCCGCCGACCAAGCAGCGATCGCCTACGTCAACGTTAATGATTCTGGTTCCGCGACCGCTAACGTGCTCAGCACTGTTGCGGACGTTGAAGCCGGCGTCCCTGTGTACGACATTCGAATCGTGGCCCCGAATGGCTCGACGTATGTGGTGCACGTACAGCAAAGCAACGACGTTGTTCTTTCGGTGAACTTTGCCGAGAGCCAGAGCACTCCGCCTCCCGTGACACCACCGGTGAGCGCACCAGTCGTCGTGCCGCCGGGGATTGTGCCTACCGTCATCACCCCGACCTCGACGTCTGAGATCGAGTCAGAGATCGGGGACGCGACGGAAGTTGCCGGAGCCAATAGCGTTTCGAGCGATAGCCAGTCCAACAATGGAAGCAGCAGCGACGGGTCTACCAACACCAGCGCGTCGACTACCAGCACGTCGGGCGACGGCTCATCTACGACACCGGCTTCGAGTACGTCGACGGATAACCAGTCGAGCACCTCGACCACGAGCGGGTCTTCGGACTCGAGCGGCGCATCGTCAAGCAGTTCGTCTGACAACTAGTCGCAAGCAAAGAGGGCCGTGCGCGCTCGGCCCTCTTTGCTTGTCGCACCCATAGTCTGGCGTGGTAGCGCTATTCACATGCGGACGAACATCGCCGTAATACACTCTCCGTGTTTCTACTTTGGCGTGAGCCGGTACCCTGCCCCTCGAATCGTTTGAATCAAGCTCGGCAGTCCTGGGAGATTAATTTTTCTGCGCAGGTACCCTACGTAGACGTCCACCACGTTGGATCCAGGATCGAACGAGTAGTTCCACACGTTGCTCAGTATCTGGGATCGCGATAGCACCTGGTTGGGGTGGCGCATGAAGAGTTCGAGCATCACCCACTCTCGCGGAGCCAGTTCGATTTGGCGACCCTCGCGTCCCGCCATCTTCGTCAGAAGATCCAGCGTGAGATCCCCCACCGTCAGCACGTTGGAACTTGGCTGCTCGACACCGCGGCGCACCGCGCGAATCCGCGCAAGTAGTTCGTCGAAAGCGAAGGGCTTGGTGATGTAATCGTTGGCGCCGGCGTCGAGGCCAGCCACCTTCTCGCTCAACTCGCTCTGGGCGGTAAGTACGATGACCGGCACCTCAAATCCGGTCGCGCGCAGCGAGCGCAGCAAATCGCGACCGTTCTCATCGGGTAAGCCGATGTCGAGAAGCACCAAGTCGAGATCAGCGTCCAGACTGGCAATCCACCCTCGAGCTTCGCTGGCGTTTGTTGCCGCCGAAATCGAGTGACCCTCGGCACTCAGTCCGCGGCTGAGGAACGAGACGATGTTTTGGTCGTCTTCGACAATGAGAATGTTCACGTGTCTAACCCTTCTGGAAAGGCGAAGACGGGGGACTCGACGGGCAGTGGAAGGACAATCGCCACGCGACATCCCCCAAGAGGCGAGTCATCGATGCGAACAGTTCCCCCGTGGCTGTGAGCTACTGCGCCGACAATGGCCAGTCCGAGACCGGTACCTCCCGCCGCGGAAGAGGCCGAGGTCTTGAATCGCTCGAGCGCCATCTCACGTAACGGCGGAGCGATACCTGGACCGCCATCATCTACGAAGATTTCCAGCGACGCACGTGGGAGTCCAGTCGCGAGATGAGCCGACAGCTGGATCGCGTCGCCTGCGGTCGTGGCTCTTACCGAATTTTCGACCAAGTTCAGAACTGCGCTGCGTAACTTGTCGAGGTCGCCGTAGATGATGACGTCGGGAATTGAACCGATGAGCCATTCGCGCGGCGCCAGCATTTCGCACGCCGCCAATAGGTCCACTAGGAGCGCGCGCACGTCGATCGGGTGCATCTCCGTGAAGTCCGCCTCCAGCGAACGGCCCAGAAGGAGCAGACGCTCCACGAGGCGGCTCATACCGTCGAGTTCCGCAATCGCCGTCGCGATGGTCTCACGGATATAGGAGGGGTCGTCGAGCGACTCGCGTTGCATAACGTCAAGGTGCCCGCGCACCACCGTGATAGGCGAGCGAAGTTGGTGCGATATGTCGGACATCATGCGCCGCTGCAACGAGACCGCGGAGTCGATGCGCTCGATCATGGAATTAAACGTGGCCGCCATAGCCGAGACCTCGTCGCTTCCGCGTTCGCCGTCTACGCGCACTCCAAGCTCGCCGCTCTCACTGATGCCGGCTGCGGTCTGTGTGAGGCGCCGAATTGACCCGAGGAGTCTCGACAGCAAAAGATAGACGCTCGCGAATGCAGCGAGCAGCAATATGGCGCCTTCGGAGAGGACCAGCGTGAACATACTCGCGCGTGTCGATTGCAAGTCTGCGAGTGAGCTGACGGTGAGAAAGGTGCCCACGGTGCGGCGGTTTTCCATGATCGGCACGGCGAGGACAATTTGGGGCACGCCTTTCACGCTGGCGGAGGAAAACGTACTTACCGCTGGGGGCTGTTTGAGCAGCGCAGCTATCGAGTGAATTCGAGAGAGTTGACCCGAACCCTGGGTGCCCAGCACCACGTGTACACCGGGCAGCGCTACGAACGTAGCGCTCACAGAACTGTGGCCCTGATTGGCGAGAAAAGTGCGCGCGAAAACGGCGAGTGACTCTCGGGCGGGGCGGCGCGCCGCGGCGCGCGTGAAGGAATTCACGTTTTGCGAGAGGTTGCTCATTATGGTCGCACTGTAACGATCGGAGAATGCTTGGGTGAATTGGAAGACGATGATGCCGAGCACCGACGCGATAACTAGCGCGTGAAACGCGGCCAAACGTCCTACGGTGCCCAGATGCGGCAGCCGATTCACTGAACTCTTGGTGCTCGCACGAGCGCCGTCGCCGGCGTTGCTCACGGCGATACTCCCCAGGTCCGGCGCGAGCACTCGAGCGAAAACCGTCCGGATTGGCGCGACGGAAACGGGGGCAACTCACTCACGGCGGCGAGAGCGATCTGTTAGCCGTCGGTCGGGACAGTGGTGGTAGTAGTGGAAGTCGACGACGGGGTAACTTGATCACTCGAATTCGAATCCGACGTTGAGCCGTCGTTCGAAGGGAGTTGCACGACGTCAACGTTCTGCGTGACCGGCACGAAGTGCGTAGCGACTGAACGCGGGCTGACCGACGCACTCGTATGCGGCGAGGCAGCGTCAGGACTGTTGGTGCCAGGTGACCGAGAGACGCTCAGGGCAGTGGCGCTTGAGGGTGCTGAGTAGTGGTGCGCGACAACACGGAGCGTGGCTCGCGTGGCTTGGAGAGAAGGCGCGAAAGTTATTCGCGCGGCGCTCTGTGCCGGGGGGATGCGCACTGAGGCAAATCCCGCTGAGCTTCCCCACGCCGCAGCGAGAGCGAAGGCGATGACCCCTACGTACAGTGCGATAAGTCGCAGTCCCGAGCGTGCGCTTGGAGATGTGTTCTTCACTGCTTAACCTCTCCCGGCAGCCAAGCGTTTCTCGCACGGCCGCACGTCAACTCGAACTGCGGGGCATCTCTCTATCTTGCCACGAGTCGCCTCCAATTACCGAATTAATTCGCCGGTAAACAGCCTCGAGGAGTTCGGACTACACGCTGGTAGCAGAACTTTGGTGTCGGAGAGCCGACTTCCACAATCTAATGGGATGGGACTTCCTCGTTTAAGCGATGATGTCACCAAGCCGCTGGTCGGTGAGCACTGCAACAATCTGAGCGAAGAGCTCTAGTCGGAGAACGTGCCCCGGTCAGCTGGTGAGGTCGGCGGAGAAGGCTGGAGGGGTGTCGTGCCATGAGCACTGGTCCATTAGGTCGCCACCGCCGCCTCGAGGCTTAGACAAAATCAACGAGCTGGAGGTGACCAAATGATTTTTGTTGGAGTGGATTGGGTCGAGGCCCACCACGACGTGTGTTCTCAACATCGAAGGCAAGGTGCTCGGACGAAAACGAATCGCCGACACGCTGGCGGGCATCGGTGAACTGCACGCACTCGTGGCGGCGAACTATCAAGTCATCGCGATCAACCCCATGGCCGCCGCACGATACCGCGAACGTCACCACGTCTCGGGGGCCAAGTCCGACCCCGGCGACGCCAAGGTGCTGGCCGATCTCGTTCGAACTAACGCGCACAACCACCGCGTCGTGGCGGGCGACAGCTCGCTCGTCGAATCGGTGAAGTTGCTAGCTAGAGCTCACCAGAACGCCATCTGGAGCCGTCAGCGGCAAGTGAACTCGCTGCGCTCGTCCTTGAAGGACTACTTTCCCGGCGCGCTCGAGGCCTTCGGCACGGACCTCGCCAGTGTCGACGCGGTCGCGGTGCTCGCCGTCGCACCCACCCCGTCGATCGCGCGAACGCTCTCGCGCGCGCAGATCGTGAGTGCCCTGAAACGCGCCGGACGACAGCGCAACCTCGAAGGTCGAGCCGAGGCAATCCATGAGGCGTTGGCCAAGGAACAGTTGTCCCAGCCACCGGTCTTGGAGAACGCCTACGGCATCACGACTAAGTCCACCGTCGCGGTCATTGTTCAACTGAACGCCAGCGTGGCCGAACTCGAAGCGGCGCTGTCGGAGCATTTTGAACAGTCGCGGGGAGATCGCGAGTGGTGCTCGCACGCCACAGTCGGAACAAACGACTGGCGGACGCGCTCGATCAGTGGGCATTTTGCTCGACGAACTGGTCACCTGGCGCGAGGACCTATTACAACGAATTGCGCGCTCGCGACAAACACCACCGCAAAGCCATCCGACAGCTCGCGAATCGGTGGGTCGGGATCTCGCACACGTGTCTCGAACGCGCCTGCCTCTACGACGAAGAGATCGCTTGGCCGACGAAGAGAGAAATTGCCGCTTGACAAGTTAGGCGCAAGGTGTGGGCGGAGTCAGGGAGGATTCAATTATGGACTCGCAGCTGAGACCTTGACGTTCTGTTCATGACGGTAATCCAGGGTTCGAGTCCTCCAACACCCACTCTTTGTCAGAATTACAACGTTTCCCGAGATCAAACGATGTTTTCAATGTCCGATCGCTCAGGTACTTTCTGTTGCTCTTTCAAACCCGGAATGCAGTGAGGTTAGGAATTCGGATTCAGATCAATCGGCGGTCTTGTCGTGAGTGGATTCGTTCAAATCGGGTAAGAACTGGCACTCGGGTTAATCTTCTCGCATACCCTGTACGGTATGTTGCACATGGAGGTGAGCGATGCAGTTGCCTGATGATGTCATTGAAGATCTTCGGAAACGTCTACGCCGCGTCGAGGGCCAGGTACGCGGAGTCGAGAAGATGCTGGCCGAGGGTCGCGAGTGTCGCGATATCGTGACGCAGCTCAGTGCTGCGACGAAAGCGTTGGAGAAGGCCGGGTTCAAGTTGGTTGCATCGGGCATGGCCTTTTGCGTGGAGCACCCAGAAGAGGCTGCCGCCGACGGCTACGCGATCGATCAAGTCCAGAACATGTTTATGAAATTGACGTGAGGAGGGAAACATGAAGGCTATTCAAACCACGATTGGTGCATCGATGGCCGATGCTGAACTAATTGTCCGTTCGGCACTTAGGGATCAAGGGTTCGGGATCCTGACCGAGATGGATGTTGCCGCCATACTGAAGGAAAAGATTGGTATTGATCGAAGTCCACTCAAGATCTTGGGTGCGTGCAACCCTCACTTTGCCAATCGTTCCCTGACGATCGATCCCACCGTGAGTCTCTTGT
Source organism: Acidimicrobiales bacterium (assembly GCA_035532375.1). Classification (GTDB taxonomy): domain Bacteria; phylum Actinomycetota; class Acidimicrobiia; order Acidimicrobiales; family RAAP-2; genus RAAP-2. The sequence goes on along the minus strand of DATKRC010000108.1, from coordinate 6,788 downwards.
TACCGTGCAACGTGGTGCTCGAGACGGTCGCGAATGGCACCCACGTGGCGATCGCCGACCCCCGCGAGCTCATGCCCGGCGTGGAACTGGCCGACCTCGCTGACGAGGCCGCTCGACAACTCATCGCGGTGATTGCCGCAATCGAGATGGCCTGACGGTCCGGCCACGCTGGTCGAACGGGACCATTCGAATTTCAGTCTCTGCAAGAACCACGCTTCGGATCGAGCGCACCCGTCTACGCAGGTTTACGCGCGATCACCTGGACGACGGCGCCGTGTCCGGTGTGACCTGCCCCTTCGAGCACGTCTCGATCGAGTTCCTCGGCGTGTATGAATTCAAGCTGTGCGAACTCCAGTCGAAGGCTGTCGAGCGTCATCGTCAACTGGGAATCTTGAGGGCCACCGGTTCCGCGTCCCACTTGGTCCGGGGTGTAGGCCTCGAGGAGCAGGGCACCTCCCGACTTCAGTGAATCCACCACTCGACGATGGAGCGATCGCCGTACGTCCGGAGGCACGTGCGCGAAGATTGAGACCACGAGGTCCCATCGCTCACGGCCGAGATCGAAGCTGGCGAGGTCGCCGACAACGGCGTTGACCTTTACACCCCGCTCCTCGGCGAGCCGCATCGTCTTGTCGACCCCCGTCTGGGTCAGGTCGACGCTGGAGACCTGGTAACCGGATTCGGCGAGGAACACGGCATTTCGACCCTCGCCTTCGGCCAAGCACATCGCCGCACCCTTCGGAAGCTTCGACAGACTGGTCCGCAGAAACTCGTTCGGTTCGGTTCCGTAGAAGTAGGTCTCTCCAGCGAATCGCTGCTCCCACATGGTTGACGGCGAGTCCGTCATCGCGAGTGCCTCCGAGATTGCTTGAAGCGCCAGGTGCTGGAGTGACCTCCGGAGCCTTCGCTCGGTGCTCGCAGGAGAGGCGTCTTGTCCGTGTGCGACCGACGTCCGTCAACGATGGTCATGCATTCCGGCCCTCTCATTTTGAAGTTCATGTTTCGCACGGTACCAGTTCGACCGAGCCGGTACGCGGTGGCTGCACGTCGGTCCCACGTTGGCACGGCTTGCGGGCTCAGATCGTCGGCGCGGGAAGTATCCGATCGAGGAACTTCGACATGGGGCACCAGCCGACCGCCGACATGGGCAACTGGTTTGCGCCGACCACAGCGGGGATGAGCGCGAACCAGAGGTTCACGCTGGCGGCGAGCACTGTGCCGGTCACGGTGAAGGTGCCCCGCCAGAAAGAAGAGAATGCGCTGCTCCTTTCTGGAGGTTGTGCTCACGCACGAAGCGGTGTGGGGTGTGGCAACCAGGGTACGGTGTGAGTTCACCGGACTAGGATACCCCAGCGGGTATGTAAAAGAATCGCATACGTGTGTGCGTATACCCCTTGGGGTATGTAGACTACTCGAATGTCCATTACCAGACCTCCCAAGACAGTGTCCCACGATCACTTGATCGACGACACCGAACCCACGCCGGGACTACTCGGCCGGCTCGGTGCCTGGTCGGTCGCGCATAAGCGTCACGTCTTTCTCACCTGGCTGCTTGTTGTCATCATCTTGGGCATTTTCGCCCCCAACGTAGAAAAGGCGTTGAGCGGTGCCGGTTGGCAAGCGGACGGTTCGCAGTCGGTGGCGGTGCGGACATTGGCCCAGAAGGACTTCGGTGGTCAGGCCAGCTCCGCGATCGAAGTGGTCATCAACTCGAATTCCTCGCTATCTAGCCCACGCGCAGTCGCCACCATCCTCTCGGTGGAGAAGATGTTAAAGGCGAACCCCGACATCAGTGAGGTCGTGTCGCCGGTGCCGGGGATCTCGATCAGTGCCAACGACAAGACTGCGATCGTGCTCGGTGGGGCGGCGTCCGATCCCAACACAATGGTTCGCGCGGCCGACGCGCTGAAGGAACCCCTCGCGGCCCTGGGCTCCCCAGGGATCACGGTGACGGCGACTGGTGCGTCGGTACTCTGGTCGGACTTCAACACCGCGAACCGCACGGCCATGATGAGGTCCGAGTTGTTCTCTTGGCCGGTGACACTGGCCATTTTGGTGCTCGCCTTCGGTTCACTGGTCGCGGCGGGTCTTCCCCTGCTGCTCACCATGGCCGGTCTCTTAAGCGCGGCGGGCATGTTGGACCTCTTGACCAAGATCACGCCCATCTCGATTTGGGCCATGAACTTCGCCCTGATGTTCGCCCTGGCCCTGGGTATCGACTACGCACTCTTTATCGTGGTGCGTTTTCGTGGTGCGCACTTCGGTCGACACCGCGACGTCAGGCATTCGGTCGCCGAGACCATGGACTCTGCCGGCAAGGCCGTGCTTTTCTCGGGCGTCACTGTATTGATTTCACTTTCCAGCGTCATGGTGGTGCCGTCGCCCGCGTTCCGATCGATGGCGGGCGGCATCATGCTGGCGGTGGCTTTCGTGCTGGCGGCGTCGCTCACTCTACTGCCCGCGGTGCTGGGTCACCTGGGCGACCGAGTCGACTCATTGGCGCTGCCCTGGGTACACGTCGGCGAGCACCGTTCAAAGCGCTTCGCCAAGTGGGGCGAGCTCTTGTGGCGTCGTCCGCTGATCTTCGGCGCGGCGGCGTTGATCGCCCTCATTGCGTTGGCCATTCCGGTCCTAGGACTCAAGACGGCGATGCCGTCGATCAAGGTCGTTCCGCCGTCGGCGTCGTCACGAATTGGATACGCAGAAGTGCAAAAGGCCTTCGGCGTTGGTGCACCGGGTCAACTTCAGGTGATCGTGCCGGCGAAGGAAGTGACCGCCGCACAGAGTGTCTTGAGTCACGACAAGGGTCTCGCCGGCGTCACGCCGGTGCAGTACTCGAAGAATGATCCACGTCTCGCCATGATGGGGGCCATCCCCAACGTTGACCCGTCGAGCCCGGCGCTCGGCGCGACCATACAACGTCTGCGTACCGAGCTGCCCAAGGGGAGCTCGGTGGGCGGTGCGCCAGCGGAGAACTACGACCTCCAGGCCGCGCTGTCGTCCAAGACCCCCGTCGTTATTGGTCTCGTGCTTCTACTCGGCTTCCTGCTGCTCGTCATTGCGCTCCGGGCCATACTCATCGCCGCCATAGGCATCCTCACCAGCTTGCTGGCGACCGGGGGCGCCTTCGGCGTCGCCCGCCTCGTCTTCCAGAACGGAGACGGTCACAGCCTGCTCGGTTTTGTGCCTCAGGGATTCCTCGACGCGTGGGGTCCGGTGTTCTTCTTTGCCATGATCTTCGCCATCTCCATGGACTACACCGTCTTTCTTCTCTCGAGTGCGAAAGAGCACTACGAACTCAGTGGTGATCCGAAAGACGCCATGGTCAATGGGATTGCCCACTCTGGTCGGGTCATCTTCTCGGCGGCGGTCGTGATGATTGCCGTGTTCTTCACCTTTGCACTCTCGGGTCCGCTTCCTCCAAAGGAGATGGGGATCATCCTTGGCGTCGCAGTCTTCCTCGACGCTTTCCTGGTTCGACTAGTGCTCGTCCCTGTGCTCTTGCGCCTGACGGGTCGTGCCGCGTGGTGGTTACCCACCTGGCTCGACAAACTATTGCCCAAAGTAAACTTCGCGCATGGTTGAGTCGGGGCTGCGCGATGCTCGATTCAAGTTGGCAGGTGCGCGAATGGCGTGAAGATCTTGCGGTTCGCCATCGTAGCGCTCGCCGCATTGTTCATCCACGTCATCACGTAGGTCACTCAAAGCCACCCTGGTGGCCCTGACTGTAGTCATTGGTTTTTGGTGTCACCTGTCTGCCCAGAGGAATGGAATCTGCCAGGCAAGGGAACTCGACCGGTAGGACATAGTTGAGCAGCGATTCCGCCCCGGGGGATGCATCTTCAGTCGGGGATTGTGTGCTTTGGATATATCCAGCCTCTTCGAGGTCTGATTGGAAAGTTAGCGGCAGAGAACTCGCGAGTTAGGGCCGCGTCGTTCACGTTGAACGTCTTGGCCACTGCCGCGAGTGATAAGCCACTCTCGTAGCGATTGGCTGCCTCAGCGACGTCAGCGGCAGAGAGTTTTCGAATGCTCCTGCGGCGCTGGACCCTATTGGCTTCAAGATGAGTCATGACCGCGGTGCGATGGATCCCGTATCGGCAAGCCAGGGCGTCAATCTTCAGTCCACCGACATACTCTTCAACGAGGTGATCAATGGTGGAGTTCGGGAGTCGTCTTTGGACAGAGTTTGAAAGCGGTCCCTTTTCTTCAGTTGACGCTATCGGTTCAACGCAAGGAGCCTGTTTGGCGACCTTGCGCGAGGTAATTCGACGCTTGCCCGATGTGATCAACCCCTGTGTAATAGGGGTTTTGGTGGCTTCGGAAGGGTTTGAAAGCCGTCCCATAAGGTCCACCAATCGTCAAGCGGTAAATGCGACCCACGGATGAGTCACAAGAGTTATTTTTTTGGAGGTTTGCTGCTCGGTGTGTCTAGAACCTGCAAAATATTGCCGATAAAGTCATTTAACGGTAATATGTTGCTGTATACTGAGATGCATGAAGGGAAGAGTGCGCTCAGTGGGCCGGACGGCGTCGACCGCGGCCAAGGTCTTCGGCAACCTAATTGCGCAGGGTCGACGCGACCGCGGCATGACGCTCGACCAGTTGGCAGAGGCCATTGGTGCGTCGCCGCGCACCGTGTACAGCATCGAACACGGGGAACCCACAGTCAGCCTCGGCACCTATTTCGAAGCTGCGTCAGTACTTGGAATCCCACTGTTCAGCGCCGATAAGTCCGAATTGACTCGGCTCCTTCGTGACGGTCGAGACCGGCTTGCGCTGCTTCCTGACCGGGTGCGGGCCAAGGAAATCCAGTTCGATGCCAACTTCTAACTCCCCGCTCTACGTCTGGGTGTGGCTTTCCCGCGCCACCGAACCGGTGGTGGCTGGTCGACTTGACCGCGTCGAGGGTACCGAAACTGTCGCGTTCACTTATGCCGAGAGCTACCTCAGGAACGGGTCGGCGATTTCCCTGTACGAACCGGAACTGCCCTTACGCACGGGTACCTTCCTTCCCACTGGCGGGAAAGCGATCGCGTCGTGCATCCGGGACGCCGGTCCCGATGCGTGGGGGCAGCGCGTCATCTTCGCACGTCAGCGAGGACACATTGGCCGCGATGGCGATACCGGCATCATCGACGTATTGACGTATCTCGCTGAGTCGGGTTCGAACAGAATAGGCGCTCTGGATTTCCAGGCGTCGCCAACGGAATATGTCGCTCGAACTGACACAGCAACACTCGAAGAGTTGCACCGCGCCGCCGACCTACTCGATCAGGGAGGAGAACTCTCCCGCGAGTTGTCGGAGGCCCTATTGCGTGGTTCATCGATAGGTGGTGCCCGTCCCAAGGTGCTCATCCAAAGTGAAGGTCGTCAGTATGTAGCGAAATTCTCATCTAGTAGCGATGCGTATCCGGTGATGAGGGCCGAAGCCGTTGGTATGGAACTCGCTCGCCGAGCCGAGCTTGACGTGCCGCAGAGCCATCTCGTGACGTCCCTTGGCAAGGACGTGCTGCTTGTTGAGCGGTTCGATCGGGTCGATGAGGCTCGTCGACTAATGGTCTCGGGCCTCACGATGCTGGACCTCGATGAAATGGTCGCCCGGTACGCGACGTACCCGGACCTGGCCGAGGTCCTGCGCCGGTGGAGTGCGCATCCGGCGGATTCACAGTGCGAACTGTTTACTCGAATCGTCTTCAATGTTGCCATTGGGAATAATGATGACCACCCTCGAAATCATGCGGCCTTCTGGGACGGCCGACACCTTGAGCTCACCCCGGCCTACGATCTTTGCCCGCAGCTTCGTTCCGGCGGGGAGACGGCCCAGGTAATGGCCATAGGTTCTGACGGAGCTCGCCTGAGCCAATTCGCTGTTTGCGTCGATGCAGCGGCGGACTACGGACTCGATCGTAGCCAGGCAACTGAGATTGTTGATCACATTGTTGAGACCGTTCACTCGAACTGGGACGAAGCGGCTGATCTCGCCCGACTTAGTCGCGCAGAAAGAGATGTCCTCTTTGGGTCGGCGATTCTGAACCCGTACGCGAGTTATGGCTATAGCTCGGGCCCCTCGCCGCGAACCAGTACAACAAGACGGACCAAGTCGCCGCAGTCGCGCCGCACCTCAGGGCCGCGGCACAGTTCCGGTGAGTTCACGCGGCGAGAGAACGCCGAATCGGACGTCCGTCTCGAACCGCCAGATCTGTAGATCTACCGACGCTACGTCGTCGGGTCAGGGTGTGCAAGAAATTCTGTGAATTGTGCCGCACGGTAGATGATGTCGACTGTGACGAGCGTGCGATTTTCAGGTAACGGAACTGTCTCAGGAGAGTCAGTCATCGATGGATGCGGCACCCGTGGTGTACTGGTGCTGCACGACTTCTTGGATAGGGTGAATTCGGCCTTCGAGTTCGCCTCTTCGTTCTATGAGCGTTCGTCGCTGTAGCCCCATTTCGATCAAGAGATCGTGCACCACACTCAGATCGCTCAGCGCCATATCGCCGTGCACGCCGAGCAGACCCCAGGTCCGATCCATTGGCGAGAATCATGGAAACTCCCCAGAGTCGATCATGGAAATTCCCCACCTTCTGAGAGGTGAAGAGCGCCGCGATGCATCCCTCAAAGCATCCCTCACACTTATCCGACGGTGCACGACAGAACCGACAAGGGGCGACGCAAAAGTCAGTAAATATCGACAAAAGCGACCATCGACGACCTACGGCGACGGACCGGCTCCCATTTACACTCAGCAGGTCGGGGGTTCGAGTCCCTCAGCGCCCACCAAAAGT
>DATKRC010000107.1:0-3501 GCA_035532375.1 Acidimicrobiales bacterium | reverse complement strand
GGCTCTCCACGTTCGCGACGAACAACTCGAGGAGGTGAGTTCAGGGGTTAAAAAAGCTTGGTCGTCGGTCGCTACGCGACCTCCGACACGGAGTGCACGAATACCCCGGAACGACTGCACGGATTCAGCGAAATGCGCAACCCTGAACCTGAATCGGGGTTACGCGTACGTTAGTGGCACGAATGGCGAAGGCTGGTTCTCTGACGAGTGCTCACGCCACCTGACCGGACACTGGTGGGCGTTCGCAACTGATCAGCAAGCACCGGTCATAGGTTGCCCTTTCGGATACTCATTTCACGGCGGTGGGTAGCTAAGTCCGCTACTCCGCAAATTTCGATCCGGCTCAGGCATCCCACTCGCAAACGCGCCAGTCGGAGAATGTGTACGTCGGCCCACTGTCCAGATCCCGCAATAGATCGAGTCGCATGATTGCTACAAGGGTGCAGTCAGTTAATCTCGAAGTCCTAGTTTCTTCAGCCGTGACCGAATCGCTCCTGGCCGCCGTTGATGTGCTTCAGCCAATCGTGCCACGCTCCAACCCTTTGAATATTCAACTTTCAGGGATTCGTCTTCCGCGACTGACCACGTCTCGTAGGCCTTTGGATTCTCACTCTGCACCTTCGTTCGCCATTCAACGGAGCCAGTCTTGACTTCTTCCGTTAGAGAAGTTCGGGTACGCCTTTCGCCCGAAGTGATTGGCCGGTCGGGTTGGCGCGTACTGGTGGTCGGCTGGTGTCTGAAGGAGCGAACGATGGCCGAACCGGGCCGAACCGGTCCACGGGTATTCCATCGCGATGGATGGCCGGGGGCAGTCATTTCGTTTAGGAAAATGGAAGGCGCGCCAGAATCCGCCGTAACAGTCAGTGACGACACGCATCTGGTGATCGCAACGTGGAAGACACGACGTTCCTCTTCGACGTCGCTGCTCAGCCGATGGGGGAAGATTTCGTCACTGGCGTCAAAGACGATGACGTGGAGCCACTCGAGACCTTTGACCTTGTGGACCGTTGCGAGCACTACACCATTCTCATCTGGCGTTTGAGTCACCAACTTCTTCAGCCAGCTCTCAAAGGTTCTCGGGTCAGGGTGTTGACGGCCGAGGGCGAACAGGCTTCGAAGGCTGTCAGAGTTCGAGGTACCGTTCTGGTCCAGGTGCGAGGCGTCAAGAGTAGCCAGGGCCCGATCGAGACCTATGTCAGTTCGAATGAACTCGATCAGATCCGATGTCGTCGCGTGTTCGGCGAATTTGGCGATGCGCTCAATGTCGCGGTTGAAGGCAACCACCTTTGGTGAGGTCTTCTCGTCCATTCGACGGGCCAGACGATCAAGCCCCTCGATGGTCGTCTGTTCTCCCATCCACTCGCGTACTTTCGGTGCGATGCCCCGGCCCGGACGTCGCGACGCGAGTTTGATGTCGCTGCCAGCGAGTTGCTCTGGCCGCACCGCGAGACGTAACCACGCGAGGACCGATTCCACCCCCGTGCTCTTCAGGAAGTCAACCCCGTCGATGAGATTCACTGGGATGCCAGCTTCGATCAAGGCCACCTGCACCGGCACGAGCAGGGCGTTGACCCTAGAGAGCACCGCGATCTCGCGGGGTTTGGCGCCGCCATCGATGAGGAATCGAATACGGTCGGTCGTGTACTGAACTTGATCACCTACTTTGGCGACGGTGAGCGACGTTGGGTCCATCACGTTATGAGGACCCGATCGAATCACCTTCAGGACCCGTACACGGTTATGCGACATGAGATTGAAGGCCGACGTGACAACAGGTGCCGGACAGCGGTAGTTCACCTCGAGCGCGTGGTGAACAGCCTCGGGAACGTGGTCCTCGAAGCCCACCAACCATTCAGGCGTCGCTCCCGAAAATCCGTAGATGGTTTGGTCATCGTCACCCACCGCGAAGATCGAAAGTGACGGCCCTGCGAGAAGTCGTAGCAGCAACATGTGAGCTGGCGTCAAGTCCTGGAACTCATCGACCAATAGGACCTCGGCTCGCTTTTCAGCGGCTAGGCGTACTACGGGATCACGCAACATCATCTCGATCGCCAAGTAGATCTGCTCGTCGAAATCGACCTGTCCATGGTCGGCGAGGTGTTGGCGGTACTTCGGGAAGAAATCTGCAAAGCCCTTGAGCTCACCTTTGTACGCTCTTTCGATGGCCTCTGGCGACTGAAGACCGAGCCGGACTTGCGCGAGCGCGCCGATCCACGCGGCGACAGGGTCGGTATTGGTCTTTCGTGGGAACTTCACGTTGGCCGAAAGAATGTCGCGGACTTCGCGCGGATTGATCGTCTGGAGCCGAGTGCCCCGACTCTCGAAGCCGTTGGTTCCATTGAGAATCGACAACGCGAGCGCGTTCAATGTCTGAATCTGAAGGCGGGGGTGGTCGCTCGTGCGATCGCGCATCTCTTTGCGGGCTCGCGTGTTGAACGCGACGAGAAGAAGGGAGTCGGTCGGCACGCCCGAATTGAGCACGTGTCGGGCCCGTTCGGTTAAGACCCGGGTCTTGCCAGATCCCGCGGGCGCAATAATTCGCGCCCTCGATAACGGATCCGCTACCGCGAGCAACTGGTCCGGGGCGAGCATTGCCGTTGGCGGATGCGCGACGACCGGGGTGAGTTGGCCCCTGGTCAGCGCAATTCTTGGCAGCACCACCACTCCGGAGAGTTGTTCGTCCGTAGCTCCCCAGAGATGAAGCGGTCCACCGTCACACCACGCCAATGTACCGTCAGGCAAGATCACGTCAGCGCCGACAACCCCAACTACACCCGCGCCGGCGTCAGCCGCCATCAGTGCGAGCGGCCACGTGGGACGACCCTGATCGCGACCATCCACCGCGTTGAGGGTGGCGAGTCGCCAGATGGCTTCTGCGACGAGATCAACGTTGGGTTCCACGCTCCAGACTTCACGGAGATCTGTACCGGCATCAGGCGGTTTCATCATCGGATCGACCTCGTAGATCACTGGCGTCCGCGTGAGGAAGCTGCGACGTACGGAACGGAGCGTTGAGGGGTCTGCGATGGTGCGCTCGGTCAGCTGGATTCTTTTGCAGTTAGTCCAGGGCGTGGGGACGTTAGCACCGAGCGTAAGAAGAATCGAACGGCCAAGGACGATGGAACCGGCGAGCGCCTTCCAGAGGCCATTAGTGCCGCTGGGATCCGCGACGTCCATTACTGCGAACTATCCAGCAAGGCGCTCGAGCGCGTTCCGGGTGACATATTGGCGGGATGGTCGTCAAGCACTTCTATATCTTGCACCACCGATGTAACTCGAGCTCATCCGACCGCCGTAGTTGAATTGAAGTGAGAACTTCGCGGTAGATCGTTGTGCGCAGAAGTCCCAGATGACGTTCGGTGGACTTGTTCCGCTTGGACGGACAACCTTCTTCACTTGATCATGCCACCTGGCGAACGACGTTGCAGTGGCGCGCCTCGTAGACGGCGGGACTTAGGTAGCCGAGACTTGAGTGCAGCCGCCTCGTGTTATACCAACCCT
>DATKRC010000106.1:0-13027 GCA_035532375.1 Acidimicrobiales bacterium | reverse complement strand
TATCCCCCGGCTGTTGAGTACCACTTGGCGCAACTTGGGTAGTGGGCCGCTACCACTCCTGCTCGAACGTAGGTCCAGGGAACCGACCACATCTCAAGGGCATCTTGGACGCTCGCCGGTCGGTACTTATCGCATACGTCGGCGGCAGCGGTGTAGACAACCGCTGGGCTGCCGCTGCGGTCACCAAGAATGACCGCAGCGTATCCATCTGAATGAGGAGGTGTCAACTTCTTTGGAGGGCCAGTCATTGCAGTACAAGACTGAACCTCGTTGGAGTAGGTCACGCCGATCCACGCTGGCAAGTTTTTCACGATGGGCACGCCCTTGACCCTGATGGTGATCGTGGCAAGACCGAACCCAACGAATCGTTTTAGGGTGCTCGCTACTCCCGAAGTTGCCCAGATCTCGATTGCGGCTTCGGATTCGGTCCTCGTGGGTTTCATTGATTTCGGTGCGGGCCGAACTTTCATTGCACCATTATCAAGTGTGAAGCTTTGAGTGAATCGTCCGTGATTTCGAGCAGCGGTCAGCGCAGGCTGCGCCCCGGAGGGGAGCGCGGGCAAAATCAGGCCACCGAGGACCAACGCGAGCGCAACGATTCGAACGCGTCGAGTTAAGTCACTAGGTTTTCGAATTGAATTCATAATTGCTCTCCTTGCCCACCGGGTAGTGCCTATAACTACTTACTGTCGCCACTGGCATCGAAATTTCAAGCCCATCCAGGTTCTTCCCTTTCGGGTAGCTCGACCATCCACCACTGCTGTGACATCACTCGCTTGAGTGCGCTCCCTGCATCGCAACACCCGAAGGCTTGGACTGGCGCCGATGATTGAAACGCTGAGAGCGACCCATTGGCGAGACGCCTACTTCATGGTGCATTGGACGACGACAGGAGTGTTCTTGCCGACCTTGACAGTGATCGGATGAACTTCTCCACATCCTCCACGTTGATTGGAATTGAACTGAGGCGAACTGGCGGTGACTTTCCAGGTTCCTATCGGAATGTGGGCAATGAAACGCCCAGTTGCGCTCACAGTTACCCCGAGGGAAGTGCCCTGATTCTTTTTCAACGGGGTGAAGATTACGGTACCCCGTGCAGGAATGGATTTGCCGGGCGCCGGTCCCCCGTTGAGCCTGAATGTGCCAACTACAGTCCCAGTCTTAAGTGCAGCCAGATAGACATTTATTTGGACTCGTGAGCCGTCTGAGACGACAGCGCCAGCCTTAGGTATTTCAGCCACCACAGTGCCGGGCGGTGGAGGATGCGCTGTCCCTCGGCCAAGTGACACCACCACTGATGTGAGGCCGCTCTTGCTTACGACTTGCTGGGCGGCGGCCTCTGTCAACCCGACCACGTTGGGCACGCTAACAGTTGACTTCTTGGCTTGGGCCAAGAAGATTGCACCGATCGCAATCGCGAGAACAACTACCACTGCCAGAACGAAAAGAAGAATGCGTCGAACTCGACCGGGTTTGGATTCTCGCAGCCTTTCAGTGGGCTCGAAGTGTTCAGTCATAGGTAATTTCCTTACTCACTCTCAAGGAGCGTGAAGATTCATCGAAGTGGACCGTGCGAGTTGAAGTTGCGTTCGACGACGAAAGGGCGAAGGCTACTCGGACATGGCGGCCACTTACTTAGACGAACTGGTCGTGAAGTACGACGGGTCGAGAGCGAGTGCGGTATACGACGCGTTATCACTGCCGGCGTAGGTGTACTGGGGCACCAACACGGTCGTTCCGTTCGTCAACAACTCCATTGCGTACGTCAGCACCGGCGATGTGAGTGTGACGACGATTGGGGACTGTGGCGAAGTTGTCGACGAGACAGATCCACTCATCTCGCTAACGCCAGCCAACGGTGAAATCAGCGGGTAGATACCCAACTGAGTGAACGGACCCACTGGTCCCGTAGTACCGGTCGCGTAGATGAGCTTCCCGCCATTGTCGTACTGGAACATTTCGCTACACCCAGTGATTGGGACGCCGCTAATTTCGCACGGATAAGTAACGATGTTCACATTGTCATTGAAGGTCGGATAGCCGAGGGTCACGCCACTTGGCGCCAACGCCTGGACGAGCGGAGCGGACCACTGAGTCAGTTGGCTCGGAGTCGCGCTCGAATCCGTGAAGCCCCACCCGACGGCGCAAGGTACCGAGAGACCAGCGGCGTTAGTGATGAGTCCTTGGCAAGCAGGAAGATCGACGTTGTAGTACCAGGTGATTAGCGCAGCTCCGACCAAGTCACACTGGCTGTATACCTTGGCGTCGTTGCCCGTGGCGATCTCCTGGCAACTGCTCGTACCACTCAACACTGGGTTGGTCACCCCGAATGCGTTGGCCACACTCATTAATGCGCTCGAGGGGTCGGCTGGCTCGCCAAAGGTGTACACGGGAGCCGACGAAGTAGCCGATGAAAGTCCGGTTCCAGGGATAAAGGTGTACGAGCCAACTATGGGAGTTGGCGCTTTCGGCGGCGGATGAGAGAAAGTACCCCCGTACACCGATCCATGCGCTGGGGAGACAGCAGTTCTCGACGTTGCACTCAGAGCGAGCGCTGGCAGCGCCGGCGTTCCCCCGCCCAGGGACACGACGACTGCGGTGATAACCACAGCGGCGGCTACGGCCGACGCAGCCGCTACCGCGCTGATGCGCAGCGACGCCCTCTGCCAGATAGAAGTGCGTTCACGCTGTGCTTGGACAGCAGGTTGGTCAACGCCAGCAAGCACCCGGGTCATCAACCGGTCGTAGGGCACCAGCTCGTCGAGCGCGGTGTCGCTGAGGTCGCGAACGGGGTCGATGTCGGTCATCAATGTGGTGAGTAGGTCTTCGTTCATCCGAGTGTCTCCTGGTTCGGTAGGGGCGTGATGCTGGCTGTGCTGCTGGTTTCGTTCAGTAGTTGTCGCAGGTGCTGGCGAGCTCGTGAGATGCGAATGCCAGCTGCCTTCTCACTACAACCGAGGACGAGCCCTATCTCGCGATACGACAGACGTTCCCAGTAAGTGAGTTGGAGCAGCTCTCGCTCTTCTGGTCGAAGTTCGGCCAGAGCCTCTATCAACTGCTTGATGTCCTCTTCGCTATAACGCTGCGTGTCCTGGTCGTGCTCTCGCTCGAGGGCCAGGCGCATCTCTAAACGCATCGAGCGCTGACGGCCTCGCAAAGTGTTCGAGAGCACACGCCCAGCGATGCCGTAGAGCCAGAACAGCTCTTGGTCTCGCGGTGGGATCTCATCGAAGCGGCGCCAGGCGACTACGAAGGTCTCAGCTGCGAGGTCTTCGGCAGCGCTGTGGTCGTCGAGGCGACGAAGCGCATAACGCGACAGTGCTTGGCGATGCGTCGCGACTACTCGCGCTAACTCCACGTTCTTGTCGTGTACCTGTTGCTCAGTTACTCTCATCACTATGTAAATGTCCGGCTGGCAGGAATCCCTTCACTGAACCATCACCCACTTTCTCACTCCGACTGGCGAGATTGGGTAAGTGAGTGCGCGAGCGACTGAGCGCCACGTCCTTGCCGGCAAAACTGACGCTACGCGCGCCGCGGCCTAAATACGGTAAATCAACCCCTAAGAAGCATAAATCAACTCAAAAGACCAATAAACGCCGAACGCTCGTTTTAACTACTCTCCATAAGTTGCCATTGGATGGAATCGTTACAGCGGAATAGACCAAAACCTCGGACTCGATGATTTAGCAACCTTAGTGAGCACGCGTCGTCTGGATGTGAGGGAAAGTGCGGGTTCATCTCACCGAGCCGGCGTCCACAATCCGACTGGCGCATTAGGTAATGGGAGTAACGCGTGCGCTCGTACAAGCAACGAAGACTGGTTCAACTCAAGTTAGCCATTCCGCAACCAGAACAAAACTTTCCGGGGGCACTAAACGGACTTCCACAATTTGCACAGAACAACACTGTGGTCTTCGCATCGCTCCTACGAGCTACAGCTCCTCCGCCGAGAGCTTGACCCTCGACCTTTAGAACCTTCGGTCTTACTCGGAGCAGGTAGTAAATAGCGATCAGCGAGCCACATCCATAAAAAACCGTGAAAACGGCAATCACAATGATCCAGGCGGTCTTCGAAGAGCCCGCAGAATGAAAATCCTCTTTCGAGTGTGAAGCCACATCAACAATCGCCCAAATGGAGGTTCCGAGAAAGCCCAAGATGAAAATAAGAACGATCAAGACGACTAGTAGGTCAGGACCGAAGATCATACTTACGAGCACGACTTGACTATACGTTCAACGCGATCGAGAGCGACTTTCCTGGGACAAGAGATGGCGAACTAGGGTGCGCTCCCTGATGCTCCTGTGGCTGTCAAGTCGCTGACCCGACGTGACTCTGCGTCAATTATCTAATGAGGCTCAGTGCGTCGGTGAAAAGTAAGTCTTTAGAGATCAAGCCGCGTCTTATCTCGCCGTAGATCCATTCGGGCCATTGTCAATTTTGCTAGTGGGGTCAACTGAATCAGAAACGATTGCTTGCGGCAAGATAGGCGTCTTCGGTCTCGTAGTCAAATAGGCGTTCAAAGAATTGATTGCCAATCATGTCGGGTAAGTGAATTCCGTTTGTTCTGATCGCAATATCGACCAGCCAATCGATCTCGTCTCCTACGGTGGAGGCGTAGTCTCCGACGGGCTCATAACCCAATTCAAGAGCCGCCGTAGTGTCCAAGATCACGGGACTTGGCTTATCCCACGGTGTGCGGCCGAGGCCTTCTGGTGCGTCGGGCGGCAGCAACACTTCATTCCATTCATAGCTCATGTGGTTTGCGACAACGCCAGCCATCGTTCTGACGTCGGGCGCGTCAGGATCGGCGGCATTGAGAACTCGCTGATCGGGACGGGCGGCCGCGACGAGAATTATCTCCGCCAAGTTCACCGACGCCGTCGGACTCTCGGCAATCCCCGCATTCGCCAGGAGCACCGTCGGTCGGCGGTCCAAGATGCGCTTGACGAAGAACCACTCGCGGGGATTTTGCGCACCCACGCCGTGAATCTTGGAGGGTCGAACAATGCTGATGGGCAGTCCGCTCTCGAGCAATACCACCTCCGCTGCGGCCTTATTGGCGCCGTACCCCTCGGCGGAGTTGAAGTCGACGTCGCTGGGCGCCATGGTGGGCTGAGACTCTCGAATTGGCCCGTCGAACGACGGTCCCCCTGGAGAGTTCGAGTGCTTGCCGTGTTCGTCCACGTACAGCGCTTTACTGGAAATCATCACCGTCGATCCCGCAGTCTTGGCCAGGGCCACCAGCTGGCGGGCTTCGGCCGCGGTGTAGCAGACGCAGTCGACGAGGAGGTCGGCACCACCGCCAAAGACGGAAATGAGTTCCCTCGATTCGCGCCGATCCGACTTAACGTATCGAGCTCCCAGGGCGGTGACGGTCGTGTCAAAACGTCTGGGGTTACGTCCCGTGAGCTCAACTTCCCAGCCCTCTTGAAGCAGACGGATTGCGAGGGCTCGACCCACCGCGCCGGAACCTCCGAGAATGAGTGCTCGCGGCATGGCGCGATCATACCTTTGCGGTTACCTTCCCCTTTTCGATGTCATGATGATTGCCTCTCGCCAAAGGCGAGTCCGGAAAAAACAGCAAAATTGAGACGGACATTCTTGGTGTCGGAGACCCGGATGAACAACTCTGCTACCAAACATTGGCAAATGGCAAACCTATTGGGTCGACGTACTCGAGCAAACTTCCCACCCTTCGGCCCGACCGAAGGGTGGTGCAGCATCCCAAGTCCCATGCAATCTTCAAGTGCTATTGGACCGTGGAACTCCAACTCTCACGGTCGCTACTCCCGGCGATCAGCGGCGCGACATAGAAGCCGCCACAGTCGGGTTCCTCGACGGCCACCGCGAGACTCGTCGAATCCCCGGGTGGCGAAACCAGGAGGCCGGTCGTCGTCTGAGGACACGCTTTATTCTGGACTGGATTCCAGTCTCCTCCGTAGATGTCGAAGGACGCGGTCTTCCCTGGTGCAAGGCGTACCGGGCTCGATGCTTTCGACGAGGGTCCGCTCTGGCGTACCAACGTCATCGGTGTCGGCTGGACTGCCCCATTAACCACTGCTTGCACCCGCGGCCATCCGCTGAGCTGGCACGCATTGCGCGAGACGTTGGAGAACGTAAGGGTCTCTCTGAACTGGCCCATAGCCGCATAGTTGGCGTGCCACCCACCACGGTCCGAGATGAGACTCAACTGCGACGAAGTGCACCTCGGAGCGCTCGCCGCGCCGCGCGAGCTTGGGCTTGGCAGCGAGCAGGACGAACGACGCTTTATGACGTAGGGGTCGATAGGGACTCCGACAGTGTGGCGAAAGCCCAAGAACGAGTAAGTCACCGGCATCTGGGTGTAACTCGTAATGGAAGCGCCGGCTGAGGAGGGAGTGCACGGTTGCGTGTAGTCCACGACGACAACCTTGCTGCTATGCCCGGCGAATGAAAACGATTTGAAAGGGATAGATTTGCTGCCGGCTGAACCGTAGCTACCCGACTCAATTAATGTGTAGCCGAGAAACCTCTTCGCCACTCCCGGTGCTGGCGACCCGAAACCGTCAATGGTGACGGCGTGTGGGCCGGAATTGTTGATGGTGACCACGATCTCAACGTTGTAAGCCCCCGTTGGCTCTTTCCAGATGTCCTCCGTGATGGGACCGGACACGGTAGGAGTTAGCTGGCCCGTGATCTGGGCTGTGGCGTGGGCCACCTTCGAGCCGTTCCAGGCTGAGACTGTCGAACCGAACTCCCCATGATAGGCCTGCGAGAGAGGCTGATACCGATACGCGCTGACCAACCCGGCCGCGACGACGACTACCGCGACGACGCCAACAACGATAAGAACTCTCTTTCGACGTGACGGAGGCGAGACACCGGTTGACGCATCGGAAACCGCATGAGGTTTCTCGTCAGCGGGATTATTGCCTTTCTTCTCTACTCGGTCAGTCATCGCGTCACGTCGTTGGGACCGGTACTTGCCGCCAGGACCTTCCACCGTTGTCAGTGCTCCAAAGAGGATGCGCTGCGCCCTGTCCGACGAAGGCGTACGCAAGACCCTGTTTTGAGTTCGTAAAAGTAAGGTCATACAAGTATTTCGAGGTTGGCAGCGAGCCGACAACACGGAACGCGTCCGAACTCCCAGTGACTTGATAAATGGTCTGGGTCGCAGTGGTGTCGAAGCCGTCAGTGGCGTACGCCACGTCGCGTGATATGGGGTCAAAACTTCCGAAAGAAAGCAGTCGCCCGACGGTGCCCTTGCTGTACTCACTGGTTCCGTTCCAGTGAACGCCGCCATCGTCGGAATAGAGAAGTTCGCTGAGTTCGTTTCCTTGGGCGCACGTTGCCCAGAGTGATGTCATAGACGTGGCCGTTAGTTGGCAGGTAGCGGCGCCGGTGAGTCCGGGTTCAGGCTTTATCGAGAACGACTTTCCGCCGTTGGTCGATGTCGCCAGGCGCTGGGGCGGGTACTTGGCCTGTTCGAGTATCCAGGTCTTTGATCCGTAGGCGGCCACTTGGAGCCCGAACGACGGCGTTCCACCACGCAGAACGTTCTCCGGCACGGGCGTGCTCGTCCACGCCGACCTCTGTAGGGGCGTGCGCGCGAGTTGCAGGTTCGTGCAGGTGGTGTGGCGTGGGTCGCAGTGCTCGGTGATGACATAAAAAGCGGTAGGTGACGAGGTGAGGGACTGAATGAACTCAGCGCCCTTGATGTGCTCTTGATGCCACGAGTGGGCGCCATCAAAAGTTGCGTACAGCGTGCTCTGTGTGCCCCAGAAGTTCTCGGTCGCATAACCGTCCTCGGGATTGGCGAAGACGAGCTGATCAAGCGACCCCGTCACGGAACTCGCATTTGTGTATTCGCTACTGATGGGTGGAGCGGTCACCTTGGCGAAGGTCTGTCCGCCGTTCGCAGACCGAGTCAGTCGATAGCAGCGAGTACCACCGCACGTCGCGGAATAGAGAACGTAAATCACGTTGGACGTACCGGCTCGAACGACGAGTTGAGGGACCTGAAAACCAATGCCGGCAGAAGCGGCTGCGTGCGACGTCGACTGCGCAAGTGTTAGAGACCCGCCTACCGCCATCGCCACCACAACAACGATGGCGAGACTTCGGATCCATGGGCGGAAGCTTGCGACTGGTATTAGCGAGTTCATCTCAACCGACTCTAAGACTCGCACCCTGAGAAGATCTCGTCGGGCGACAAGGGAGTGGTTTGACGTTCGGGCTTCACCTTACGTAACCACGCTTCTGCGCGCATGAGCCTTGAAGAAGTAGGACTACACGCTGGTAGTAGACCTGTGGCGTCGGAAACCCGACATGACGGATATGCATCCGACTCTTGGCAGCTCGTAGCGCGGTGGCCACCATCACCCGTCAGCGGCGACAACGGCCCAACCTGTGTTTGCATTCAATACAGTCATTGATGAGCCAAAGGTGCAGACTGGTTGCGTCGACTGCATCTAGGCAGCGTTGCCGGGAACTCTCAACGTGTAAACCGGCGCACTTGGCGCACTTTGCGCTCCCGATCCATTCGCCGCACAGTCATTGGTACTGGGACAACTTATGAACGCGGCGCTGAGGAACGACTGTCCGTCGAAATTTGGGGAGCCGCTAGGAACCCTAAAGATGACCTTCGACCACGACGCTCCGGCGTTCGTCGTGCCGAGCAAAACTGACGACCCACCGTTGTAGCCACTACCGATTTGCTGGGGAATTGCAGCGGATCCTGACGCCCAGCATTCACTGTCGCTCGGACAACTGATTCCCGAGAGCTGTGGCTGCGGTACATCGCTCGGTAACTGCTCAGGCGTCCAGGTACGACCTCCGTCGGAAGTTGACGCAATGTCGGTGATTATCGTTTCACCATTACCACCACTCTCGCAGGCGAATGACTTCGAGTCGGCACCTTGATAGGCAGCCATTGCGTAGTGATATTCGAGTTTTGATATCGCTGCAACCGACGACGATTGCTCCGGTGGTGTCCTTGGCGAGGACGTAGGCAGCGACGGCTTGATCGTCGCGCATGCTGGAGGATTCGCAATCGGCATTTGGATGTTGCCAATCACCGAACAGTGCTGTCCGTCGGCGCACGAAATCTGAGACAGGTAATCGATGCCGAAGCCGACGGGGAATGTTCCCGCCGACCACGTCTGACCGCCATTGGTGGTAACGGCTGAGACTCCAGCAGTCCAATCATTGATCCCCAGAGAATCACTTACCCCGATGGTGGTGCAGGCCGCATCAGAAGGACAGACGATCTGTTCCATGGAATCGCCCGCGATGATTGAACTATTTGAAAAATGAACGCCCCCATCGCTCGTCGTGAGCAACGTCGCGTCCTCCGGCACCATATTGGAATCGGCGTTCTTGGCGACCAACCCGGCGCAGAACTGCGTCGACGGGCACGATAGCGAATAAATCGTCCCAACGCTGGCGGGCAATGGATCGATGACGAATGAATGTCCACCGTCACTCGTCGTGACGAGGACCGGCTGAGCGTTGTACGTTCCGCCAGCCGCGCAGTCCGTGGCATCACTGCACACCAGCGGACTCGTCGACAGAAAGCCACTCGGCATCGGATAGTCGGTCCAAGTCGAACCGAAGTCAGTGCTCGCGTAGAGTGACTCGGACGTCGCGGCACTTGCTTCGGTACTGGCGTAACTTCCGCTCATGGCGAAGCACGTCGAAGAGTCAGGACACGTGAAGTAACCTGGAGGTGGACCCGACACATTCTGTTGCCACGTGCCGGATAAAGCGTCGTCCACAAGAACCCACGTACCGGAGCGTGGGTGCGATGTTGATCCTCCCAAACCAATCGACATCGGATGGCCAGACTGCAAGGCTGAGGTGATTGGGGACGTTAACCCGCCGCCGGTGGACAGGAACGTCACCGCGGTAACCACAATCAATACCCCCGCCAGAGTTGACAGGAGAACAGGACGGCGTCGAAGACGAGACGATCGGCTTCGGATGCCATCTTTGGACCCGTCCTGGCTCGCGGCTCCCTCTAACGCCGCCGCAATCCGCGCCGTCACCATCAAGTCAGGCGGTTCAACTGCGCCCAGGCGCTCCAGTAGTTCGAAGTTGTCCATGTCAACTCTCCTTTTCTCGGTCAAGAACTCCGAAATCCGTCCCAAGACCTGAGCGCATGCAAACGCGGGCTCGATGTAGACGATTGCGAACCGTGCTGGCGGGAATATCCAGCATGAGCGCAATTGCCGCAGCGCTCAACTGCTCCCATGCCACGAGGAGCAACACTTCGCGCTCGTCGACAGTGAGCGAGTCGAGCGCCTTTAACAATGCAGCACGCCGCTCATTCTCGTCAAGGTGTTCTTCCAGATCGGGCCACGGATCACTGATTGCAGCGGGCTCGAGCGGTGGCGTCTTCGTCAGTTGTCGCCAGTGCGAGTTCAAGACGTTGCGAGAAATTCCATATAGCCAAGGACGGGCGTCGGGATAATGAAGATCAAATTTTGAGCGACTTCGAAAGGCGCGAAGCCACACTTCAGCGACGAGATCGTCCGCGACGTCGCGCCCCGCTCGGCGAGCCAGATACGCGTGAACCGCTCCGTTGTGGCGCCAGAAGAGCTCACCAAACGCTTTTGCATCGCCCTTCATCGAACGGCGCACAATCTCAGCATCACTTTCAGTCAAGCCAAGTCCTTCGTCTCGTCCTACTTAGTTATTGTGCGAGTTTGTCCAAAGTGTCCGCAAGAATGCCACGGAGCGGCTGTGGCCGTTCAATCGACGGCCCACAGCAGAATCGAGTTGCTTTCAGAGATGCTCACGAGATAAGCGAGCGAGAAGGAACTTGATTCAGAGTCTAAGGCGTCCGCCGATCCAGTCACATAATCTTCTTCGACCACGTTGCGGCGAATCTTTAATATTCAGATGCGAGTCTGTCTGATGTCGGAGACCCGACTTGACAGGTCTGGTGCCTTGCACTGGCTGTGACGATGCGACTCGCGTCATTTGGCGCAACGGTTAAATCGAGACACTTCCCTTTCGAAGGTCGGATCGAGAATTACGGTCGAAAAATTTCATCGTTCCTCCGAACCTCTGGGTTGCCTAGAAAGAGCGAGACTCGCGCTTGACTTTTGTCGTGAGCATCAGTCCTAGCTCGAGTGCGATCACGCCTTCACCCTACGTACGGCGAAGAGGGAGAAAGCGGCCAACAGCGCTGCCAAAATGAGGTAAAAGCCTCCCTCGAGCGACTGCAGTGTCCAATATTGACTGTCGGGTATGTACCACTGAACGTCAATGAGACCTAAATGCTTGAGGCAATAGGTATCGGAGTGCGCCGGTTTACCATCCTTCCTCGCATCCTCACACCGATACACGTGGCTCGCCGATCGGTTCAAGACGGAGGTGCTCGGAATGCCCTTCTCCGTCTTCGGTATAAAGCCCTCCGAAAAGGGCCACGAATTTGCGGGAGCTCCACCTGGCACGATAAATCCACTCGACGAGCCCACCTCCACTCCATTGCTGTGTAACACGGCGACTGAGGGTGACTCGAGATCGAGGAGGACCCCGGATGAGAAGAAGCCTAGGAAGATCGCCGCGAAGAGGACGGCGGCGGCCGCGAGGGACCAGCCGGGTCGACGAACGAAGAGCCCGACGACGACGGCCAGCACGAAGCAGAAGATTCCGCAGGCGACTTCAATGAAACCCGAGATCGCAAAGACCTTGGGCATGATTCGAGAAGCGACGTGCGCCGCGCCGACCCACCACGAGAACAGCCAGCACAACGGCACGAGGATGACTACCAGTGACACGACACTCATGAGGTACTTGTTCATGAGCCAACGAATGCGAGAGCCCGACTGGGTCCAGGCCAGACGATTCGTCTTTTGCTCGATCTCGTGCGCCACGGCGTTAACGCCGAGGATCAGTCCAAAGAGTGGGGCGAATGTCATGCCAATACCGATGACCACCTCGTTCAACTTCCCGCTGTTATAGAGGGAGAGCTGCACATGCTCACAAAATTTGGCGTCGCTAGTGGTGAGGCCGCCGAACTCGCCTTTACAGGGTGCGGATAAGTACTCGCGCCACAGCGACTGCTCGTGCAGGCCCATGATCAACGCCCACGCCGATACGGCAACGGCGAGTAGGGCGAACGCAATCACGATGGAGCGCTGCTGGCGCCACACGACCCACATCAGCGCGCACCGCTTTCCATCTCGTCGACGTCGCGACCATCACGATGGGGCGAACCCGCTCGCAGGTAGGCCAAGACAATCTCCTCCAGGGTTGGTCGATCGACGAGCCAACGATCGTCGTTGAAGGGAAGTCCCACCCGCACGAGGAGCGATCGACCCCGGGCGCTGCGCTGCTCGTTAACGACCGTGATGCCCGGCGGTAATGCGAGATCATCGTCGCCGACAATGGAGAGAATTCGGTGGGTCTCCACTATGTACTCGGTGTCGTCCGATAAAACAACGCGAGCGTGGGCGAGAACGATGACGTAGTCACAGATGGCCGCCACGTCGCTCAACGCGTGCGTAGAGAGCACCACGCTCGATTCGCTGTCGGCGACTTGGCGCATCAGCAGACGAAGCAGGTCCTCGCGCGCCACCGGATCGAGAGCCGATGCGGGCTCGTCGAGGAGCAGGAGCTCTGGCTGCTTCGCCAGACAAAGCGTGAGCGCCACTTGCGCCTGCTGGCCACCCGAGAGATCGCTAACGCGCGAGCGTAAGGGAATGTCGAGGTGCGCGAGATGGTTCTTCGCGACGTCGATGCTCCACGTCGGATTGTTCATTTCGCCAAAGCGCAGCATTTCCGCGACGCGGAAACTTTTATAGAGCGGCCGGTCCTGATCCAGGTAGCCGACTCGTTCGCGCAGATCGTTGGTTCCTGGCGATGGGGACCGTCCGAGGACTCGTAACGTGCCGGCGCTCGGTTCTGACAAACCCGCCGCCATCCGGAGCAGCGTCGACTTTCCCGATCCGTTCGGACCGACGAGAGCGGCCACTCTCCCCTTGGGAATCGTGAGCGTGCAATCCTGTAGTCCCCAGGTGCGCCGGTAGCGCTTAC
>DATKRC010000105.1:0-3262 GCA_035532375.1 Acidimicrobiales bacterium | reverse complement strand
TCGGATGACGCCAGTGGAATTTGAAGCCGTGTTTCAGGTCGTTGACGAAGAGGATGTCGCGGCGTGAGACTATGGAAAGCAACTGTCAACTGATTCGACAGCAGCGCCCACCCCGATGGGCATGGCGTCAGACAGACGGCTCAATAGTTGGCTACGAGCCCGGAGCTCCTCTGCCAGGCTGACTTGATCTCCGGAAACCTGTCTCATCGTGGTCAGCACGATCGGGTTCTCGGGATCCTCCAACATGTTGACATTGATGCTTTCAACCCACTTCCACACTCCATCAAAGGTGCGGTAGCGACCCCGCCAGATGCGCGTCTGACCTGGCGCTTTGAGCATTTCGAACCATGCTGCCACGGCACTTGGCTGGTCTTCTTGGTGGATGAATTCGGTGGAGGCACGACCGAGCAACTCACTCGGTGACCAGCCGAGCAGGTCGGTAATTTCGTTGCCGACCCAAATAATCACGGCGGAGGCATCTCGAGTAATACTGACGGACACACCGTCAGGCGTGGACGAGGCATCGCTCATCGCAGCCCTATATTCGTGCACTTTCGTCTTGAATCTGTGAAGGAGTGGCGCTCGGAACGAATACGAAAACCAAACATAGGGCATCGTACTTCAAATTGCCGTGAAATAAGGGTAGGCCATCCGACACCACCCGGCAGTAGTTTGTCAGTCAATGCAAGGTGGCACTGCTAATGCACCGGGCCGCTAACGCCAATCAGGAATCACTCACGTCAAGTCTCCAGTGCAAGGTTGCATTCCTGTTGCGTCGGGCCCGTGACCTGAACCCGCACCTAATTACGGCGCCCCATCGGGTCTCGAGCCTGGCGAAGAGGGGAGTAGCGATAAGCGAAAGAGGATGCCGGTGCCCGCGTCGAACGTGAGGCCGGGGAAAGAGAAGTCTCGAGTGACTTCCTCGAAGCCGAACCGGCGGTGAAGCTCGATCGACGCCGGGTTGCGAGCGTTGACGAAGCACCAGGCGTCGGCCGCGCGCTTACCAATCCATTCGAGGCGAGTACGTGTCAACGCGTCGCCGATGCCGCTACGACGTTGTGGAGGGTCGACGAACACGCCGGTGAGGTAGTAGCCGCGCGGCGCCGTGTCGACGCGAACGTGCCGCTCCGGCTCGAACAGGCGGGCTCGACCGTAGCCGATGATTGAGCCCCGGCTCTCGGCGACGGCGAGGTAGCGATCGGGGTTTTCCACGCCGCGGCGCATCGCGTCGCTCCACTCAACGGCGCTTTGCTCTGGTGCAGCTACGTGTGCGAATGCGACGCACTGCTCCAGATCGCCAATTTCGCCGAGTCGTATGGCGTAGGCGCGTCACGGACCAATCTTTATCGACGCCACGAACGTCCGCTCGTTAAATCGACGATCGAATTGACCTCGATGGATTGCGTACCGACCGTGGTGTGGGTCGCGCCTTAATCGTCGAAACGGCGCTGCGCGCCGGTGAACCTTTGGCGAGGAATCGTTAATTGGACGACACCCGCCAAGAAAGTGCTTCCGCGGGGTGACTTCCTTTTACGTCGAGCGAAAAGCACAGACCGGCTCGAACGCTATCGGGTCAGAGATCATCCTGTAGCGGCAATTGGCGGCGTCCGATTTGTCGATAATGCGCATTGGTTCGTTTGCAGCTTGGACATATGTTTCGAATCGACGGGGACGACGCGGGCGATCCCGCCAAGTAGAAGTAGCGCCACGATCCACCTTGCGAGTCTTCAATCTCTCGTACTTCAAACGTCTCGCGCCAAAGGCAGTCGCAGCGATTGCAGGAGAACTCGTATTGTTCCAGGTAACGATCAGCAATCATTGTTAATCACGCTTTCAGCCACGAGTCGCTCCATTCGCTAGGCCTGATCCTTGGGTTGTGCGTGGGAGTGCGCAACGTCATCGAAGATTCCCCCACATTCAGGGCAGACGAGGTGGAGCCAACACGCAGTTTCACCACCATTGTCGGACGCGGTGCTCGTCGCCTCATGGTCCACCCCCGGAGGTCGGTTTTCGTATTCGCGCGGATCTCCAACGTCGCCGCGATCGATTGAGAAGAAGTCGATCGACAAACTGACGGGGCCATTCATTCCCAGCGAGTAGTCAAGACCCGGAGGGATCGCCTGCGTTGCGGGAGAGTCGAGAATCCCATCAACGTCAACTTCGCCTCGGCTTGTAAAACGCAGTTGACCACGATGCACCGTTATTCGTCCCCAGGTATCTTCCGCGAGGCGGTGTAGACGCTGAAATCTCGCCGGCATCGTGTGCTCGTCCCATCTCGGTGTCGATTGAACAAGTCGGAGTTTGTCTGGAAGTTCCGCTCGATCGCAGAGTGGACAGGAAAGAAGACTCCCGAGTCTCGAACGCCGAGTTTCGTGGTCGAGCACCCACGGGCGGACTTCGAACGGTGGGCGATGGCGAACGTGTTGACGATGACCGCACGAAAGCGCCGCGACCCAATCGCCCTGGTCGTCGGCGCGAAAGCTCACGATTGCTCGGTTCATCCGGTTCCCGACTCGTCTTGCGCTTCGTCGAGCTCGGTCGTCTCGATGACTTCTCGAGTGCCACGAGGTGCTGCGATCCAGTTGAGCGTCAATATACGCTCGGTGTGGCGCTCCTCAACGAGAAGCTTCTCTCGTGCCTTCAATAGGTCGAACTGCGTAATGAGCCCGTCAAGGTGTGTCGCGTCGCGGCGATCCACTACAGGGATCACGCTCACTCGGTGCGCCGCCATCCGGTCGGCGACGGACCGAAGTATCTCGTCAGGGTACGCGGTGACGAGAACTTCAATCATTGATTCTTGAACCCGTCGACTTGAGTCGTCCTTCGCGCTGATCACCGTGGACCAGGGAAGAACTCCCCTCAGGCGATTCTCGCTATCGACTACTGGGTAGAGACGCTGGCGCCTTTCCGTCGAACCTTCAGGTAACGCGAGGTAGATATCGGCGAGGTGGTCCTCTGGATGAATGGTGAAGACGTCGGTGTCCATAACTTCGCGTACGAAGGTCGCCTCGAGAGGATCGACCGAATATTCGCGCATGACGTGAAAACCGCGGCGAGCGACCTTCTCGGTAAGGATCGAGCGCTTGAGGACGAGCACACTCACCAAGTGCGCAATGGTGGACGCCACGAGTAACGGCAGGAGAATGTGCTGATCGTAAGTCAGCTCGAAAGCGAAAATGATGGCCGTAAACGGCGAGCGAGTGACGCCCGCCAGCGCTCCCGCAAGACCCACGAGCGCCCAGACACCGGGCGTCGCGCCCGG
>DATKRC010000104.1:0-21862 GCA_035532375.1 Acidimicrobiales bacterium | reverse complement strand
GTTAAATGCAGTAGTGGCGCGCACGTAGTCCCTCTCGGTTTAGGTTGCTTGGACGCTTCCGAAACTACGAGCACTACATGCGCGCCATTTGACGAGGCTCGAGGCCTTCGAGGAGTGACCATCAACCCAAGCGGGGACTGGTCTCTAGAGAGAACTACGTCACGTCAAGAGCGTCACGTGACCCACGGGAACCCGAGGAGTCCCTCAATTGAGCGCAGTTCTCGACATCGTCGAGAACTGCGTCTCGGACGACGACGTTTGGAGTTGACGCGCCGGAGACCTTAGTGAGGAAGTATGAGTTGTGTCAGTTCGCGCGCCCACAGTCGTACGTTCGCAAAACTATGACTGGTAACTCAGCCGGACGAGCCCATCTCTTGTCAGTCGCCACGCGTCTGGCATCACCAGGTTCTCCCAGAAAGTGTCGGCCTTTGCAAGTGCACGTGAACCAAGGAAACATGAAAGGGCGGTGCCATGAGTGACGATGGCGGACGGCCCTTTCGGCAAGTGGTCCGTGAGTGCAGCGGTGAATCGTTCGATCACCTGGCTCGCCGGTTCCCAACCATCGACCGAGACTCCCCGCAGATACTCGATGACTGCATTTGAGAATCGTTGGTGAATCCATGGACGATCCACCTCTCGTAATCGTTCGTCTACAACGACTTCGACGTCAAGTTCTTCGGAGATGATAAGCGCCGTCTCGTGCGCCTTCTTCTCAGAACTTGTGAATATTCGTTGCACATTCTGGCTGGTCAAAGATTCACCGAGTCGTCGCGATTCGATGCGACCTTGTGGTGATAGCGACCACATCGATGAAGGACGGTCTGGTTCAATAAGTGGCTCAGCGTGACGTATGAAGACGGAATGTTCAATGGAAACAACATCAATGGAACTCACGCTCGCCATTTTGGCAAGCAAGTGTGAGCTTCACCGGCTCAGCATGCTTAATTGAGTTTTGTCAGGCTTTCAATGGCTTCTGAGCCATGAAAGCGCCCGATTCCTTGGAGACCTCGAACACTCCATCGCCCAATGCAATCCTGTGACGAATCGCAGAACATATATCGGCGAGCTGGCTCTCGGACGCTTCCGAGCCCGGTTTCATTGAGGTGAGATACGCGAGGACGTTGTCCGGATCGGTGCACAGAAGTCGGTCTTCGTGACCGCGCCACTCCACATCGTCGAACTGTTGCTGCAGCAGCGGCAGACCACTGAGTGACCCGAATATCTTGACGTTGCCGCTGCGTTCATCGGCCGGGCCGAACACTGCGACTTCGATATCGCGAAGTTCTGCGAGATGCTTCGGACCGTTGGTGGCCGCCACGAGTGTTCCTCCAGATCGAAGTACTCGAGCGATTTCTTTGATCGCGATTGCCGGCGCCGGCGAGTGGTACAGCATGTGGTTGGCGATCACCAGGTCGAACGAATGATCTTCGAAGGGAAGAGCGTGCACATCGGCCGTAAATGCGCGCACTGCATGTCCGTGTGACGTAGCTCGGGCCGCGGCGGTGTCCACCATCGTCTGGGAGAGATCGATCAGCGTGATGTCGTGATCGGGCGTCGCTGAACTGGGAACGAACGTCCAAAGAAGTCCCGTGCCGCAGCCGACTTCTAGAACGTCATGAAACCGATCCCATTCGATCTGATCAACCAGCCAGTCGAACCAACTCTGCGTCGCTTCGGTGTACTTGACGTGCAACGCGACACGGGCGTCTAGGTTGGCCGTCGTCGCGTACTGCGTGTCGCGCAAGTATGCGATCTTTCGGGTGGACCATTCGTCGGTGAGCGACTGAGATTGCTCTTCAGGCCCCATGGCGCACATTCTTGTAATAGACGAACTCCGGATCTCCTTCATCGATGCCTTCAAGCTGTCCACTGAACAACCATGTCGCGTCCTCTAACAAGCCGATCATCGGAGTATTGGATTGGTTCGTTGAGGTGAAGACTCGATCTGTTGATGATTGACTGAGGGCTTCGTCGAGCAAGAAACTACCAACGCCGCGACGACGGTCATCTGGGGCCACGCTCAACAACTCGACGAAATCGAGCCCAAAAAATGAGCGCGCTCTGACTACCACGAAACCCGTCAGTCGAGCATCGCTTTCGAAAATGAGAACTTCCCCAGATTCCACACGCGTCGTCAGAAGTTCTGCCCGGCTATGGCCAAGCGGTGAAATGCTGTCGAGTGCTATCACCGCCTCGAGGTCCGCTCGAGTTGCACGGCGCACTTTGCCTTTCGGGCTCGTCACTCGTACATTCTGACGCCAACTGGTCGAAGTGAAGTATTGGCACGATGAAATAAGATGCGAACGCATGGGAGCCATACCTTTGTCTGACTCGTCAATCGGGCGAGTGGCGCTCTTCAACGGTCCGCCGAGTTCAGGCAAGACCAGCCTCGTCAACTCATTGCAGCATCAAATCTCGGCTCCGTGGTTCCATCTGTCGCTCGACGACTTTCGCCCGGGATACTCCGAAAGCTTCTGGGATGAAGACGAAGGAGATCTGTTCAGTCGTTTGTTAACTGGATATGTGGGCGCTCTGCGTGAGATGGCGCTCGCGGGGAACGACGTACTGGCTGAAGCCGTCATCACCCCTGCTCGTCGCCTTCTCTACGAATCAACCTTTGGCTCATTGCCACTTCTTCTGATTGGAGTGAAGTGCCGTCTCGACATAGCAGTTCAACGCGAGGTGAGTCGGGCTGATCGCCGCCACGGCCCAATCGAATTACCCGCCGCCTACTTTGCGGCGGTGCACGAGGGTCTTTCGTACGACCTTGAAATCGAGACTTCAGATGAAAACCCGAGGGACCTGGCGACCAAATTGATCCCAGATTTCATAGAACTGGTCGGGTCAAGCTTTGCGAGCCATTTGACTTGAAGTCTCGCCGAAGAACCGGACGCCCTTCGTCAATCGTCACGACGCCAGCAGTTCATGCGTCGTGATGTCAATCATGGGGTCCAGGTTCGGGCGAAGCGCGCGGAGGATGCGGACGAGGTCCGGCGCGGGGATGCTCACGCACCCGGTGGTGGCTCGACCATCAGATACGTGAAGAAAGATCGCCGATCCGCGTCCCGGGATGATCGGGTGTCGGTTGTAGGCGATGACCGCGAAGTAGTCGTAGGACGGCACGGTCTCCCAAAGTGCTTCGGAGTCGCCACCGAAGTTGGGCGTTGCGCCGCAGGGCACGTGCACGAAGTGGTTGTAGAGAGGTGACGACGACTGTTCGTCCCACCAGTCGCCGCAGACGAGACGGTGGTATCGGAAGTTGACGCCGGGATCGGGTAGTTCGCCGTACATCGTGGATTGGAAACCGAAGAGTCCAATGGGCGTGGTGTCGTCACCCTCCTGATGGTGCTCCGAAAGACCGTTGCGACCGACGTTCGCCGAATACGGTCCGTCCGCCAGACGAAAACAAGCTCCTCGGCGAATGTAAAAGTCCAAGGTCGCGGTCTCAGAGCCGATCGCCGGAGCGACGACGGTGATCAACTCTCGGGCGTGGGCGGTGCCCGTAATGGAGTCGGCGACGGCGCTGCACGACACCAATCGTTGGTGTTCCTGGGCTCCGGCGGGACTCCACGACAGTGGCACGATCGCCGCCATGATGACAACAACACTCGAAAGGATAAGGGCTCGCCTCAACCGCCGGTGAGTGAGAAGTGCTGGTAGTCGGGTGATGCGCTCCATCGTCCTCCCCAAAACCACCCTACGGAAGCAAAGGCGTCGTTGAGCGCACCGCCGAGCTCAGCCATACCCGGACGCACATCACTTCGATTGATATACGCCTTGCCAGCGACCGGTTGGGCGACGCCGTTGAAGACGTAGGGATTCTGCACCGGGTTGACGTCGATCGCCTCGCCGTAGGCGTGGACGGACCACTGCTTGGGTCCCGTCACAACGGCATAGCGACAGTTGAAATCCGACGTGTTATCTGCCGCCATGGAGGCCGGATCCTTACCTTGGAAGTGCGACTCCGGCGCCATCAGATGGATCGGGAAACGCTTCTCATAGAGCGTGGCGAAGACTTTCACGACGGATGTCGCGACCGTCGCGTTGACGACCATGGTTCCGTTGCGTGAGCGTCCGTCGAAACCGAGGTAGCGAAGATGCAACAAGCGCAGTTGACTCGGACCGACGGGACAGCCGGGACGCCACGTCTTGCCAAGCTGGGCGGCGTTGACGGATGCGACGCTTGATGTGAATGCCGGCAGCCCTCCATTCGACGCATTAGCGACGCCGGCGATGAATAATGAACCTGCGAGAATCGAAGCGCTGAGGGCGCAACGGATCAACCGAACTCGGGGAATTGTCGCACTCAAAGAAATGTCCGACATCGCCTCAGAGTAGTTCTGATGATCGAAAAGCCTTCAGGCACCCATGAAATAACGCTGCAGGATCATTCCTAGGATGCTTCCATGGATCTCGAAATTCAAGACAGGGCATTTCTCATCACCGGCGGCACCGACGGCCTCGGCCTCGCCCTCGCGCAACGTCTCGTCGCCGAAGGGGCGCTCGTCGCAGTCTGTGGTCGCGACCAGGATCGGATCGATCGGGCGCAGGTGTTGTTGGGGTTGGACGCGCTCTGTTCAAAGACGGACGTCACCCACGGTCACCAACTCGACGAGTTCATCAGCGCCACGCTCACGCGCTTCGGTCGACTAGACGGCGCGGTGAACAACGCCGGTCGAAGTGCAGGCAATCCGATTGCGACGTCGGACGACGATGAATGGCGGAGCGACTACGAACTGAAGGTCATCGCCGCACTGCACGTCTGTCGCCAAGTTCTACCGGCGCTCGAAACGACGCAGGGTGCAATTGTGAACGTCGTCGCGACTGGAGCTAGGACGCCCATCGCCAATTCTGCACCGACGTCGGCGTCTCGCTCGGCCGGCCTCGCATTGACCAAGGCGCTCGCGAGTGAGGTTGGTCCGCGTGGCATTCGGGTGAATGCAATTCTCATCGGGTTGATTGAGTCCGGTCAGTGGGTGCGTCGCGCGACCGACGCAAACGTACCGATTGAAGAGTTCTACGCGACGATGGCGGCCAATTCGAAGATTCCGTTGGGCCGGATTGGTCGAGCCGAGGAGTTCGCCGATCTTGCGACATTCCTGTTGTCGCCGCGCGCGAGTTACGTGACGGGAGCGGGCATAAGCATTGATGGCGGATTGTCACCCGTAATCTGATTCGGGTCCCGGCTGGACGCTCGGTCAGCTTTATCTCCCAGTAATCACACGGCGGTGTCGACTCGAACCCGTCTCTCGCTCGAAGCCTCACTTCCAACGCCCTCAGTGAGGGATAGAACGATCAGAACCCCTGACCAACGCACGTGGATGGCGAACTCACGACAATCCCGTTAGGACATGTGGTGTTGTTGTACAGCGCAGTCGAAAGTCCCGTTGCTCCGAACCCAATAGCTCCGTCGAAGTTCACACCAGAGAGATTGGCGTTCGTGAAGATTGAAGATTCCAAGATGGCGCCGATGAAGTTCGCCCCGGTGAGGTTGGCGTTGGTGAAGTTCGCCGCAGTTCCATCGTTGAGAGCGAATTGCAAATTGGCGCCGGCGAGGTTTGCGTTCGTGAAAGTGTCGCCATTAATGATGTTGAAACTCATCGACGCCCCACTGAGGTTTGCGTCTGAGTAGTTGGTGTTACCGACACTGAACAATGTACAGCCGGCCAGGTCGATTCCCGGGTAGGGGGCGAGCGTGCAGTCCCGGACCACGCCATTAGGACCTTGGGGCCCCGTGATGTTGGCTTCTAAGGTCCAAGTGCCCGCGACCAACTCATAGACGTTGCCGGTCGCAGTGTCGAGGTAGAGGTCGCCACTCAGGCCAGTCGCGCTTGGCGCGCCACTCCCGGTCGACCACAGCGAGCCGCGCACGCCCTGCTCACCGGGGGCACCGTGGGGTCCGACGGCACCGGCCGCTCCCGTGGCACCCGGTGAACCCGCGGCACCGGCGGTTCCCGGGGCACCCGGTGACCCCGCCGCGCCCCTTCGACCAGTCGCATTCCAGCGCACTCTGGTCGCTCCCGGACAGCGAAGGTGCGAGGATGTGCTGATGGTGCTGACCGAACCCGTCGCGCTCTCACATCCGTAGAAGAAGCTCGGCCGTGAGTGGACGTCAGCCGCGGCGACTCCCGCGACGGTGCCAGCGATCAGTAGGGTCGCGACAATCGACAAGGTGACTTTCGATGGACGATTCATGACGGGACCTCCAGTTGATTGAGGAGCCTTCCCCCCGCCGCTACGATAGAGCGGACGAGTTCCAAAATGAGGATCCACGGCTGTGCTTACCGAGAGTTTTCTCAGAATCGCACTTTGCTCGGCATCAAGAGAACTCGAGCGCACTCACGTTCGGAGCAAGGGTTGTCCTTGCCGAGTGTCGGCATTTTCTCCGAGACCACCTACTGACAATGACATGGACACCCCTATTAGATTTAAGAGTTAACGCGGGGGTGCGATGACTTTCGATTTAGCGAAACTGATGGACGAGCGACACGGTGAGAACTTCGCTCTGCACGCCCAGTACCTCAACCCGCAGCTCACCAAAGTGGTGACGACGCTCGGATTCGACCGGTTCTTCGAGCGCGGTGAGGGCTGCTATCTAATCGATGATGAGGACAATCGCTACCTCGACATGCTGAGCGGCTTCGGAGTCTTCGCACTCGGTCGTTCACATCCCGTGATCAAAGACGCGCTTCACCAAGCCCTTGACGCCGACCTGGCGGGCATGGTCCAGATGGACTGCGCGCTCTTGGCGGGTCTGCTCGCCGAGCAGCTCATCACGCGGAGTCCGAAACAGATAGAACGACTGTTCTTCTGCAATTCTGGCGCCGAAGCCGTGGAGGCGGCTATCAAATTCGCTCGCGCGAGCACCGGGCGACGGCGAATCCTGTATCACTCGCACGCGTACCACGGTCTCACGATGGGTGCGCTGGCGGTCAACGGTTCAGCCGACTTTCGCGAGGGCTTCGGGCCGCTCATGGTCGACACGACGGAGATTCCCTTTGGCGATCTCGACGCGTTGGTCCGAGAACTCAAGCGCGGCGACGTCGCGGCCTTCATTGTCGAACCGATCCAAGGTAAGGGCGTCTACGAACTCGACGCCGGACGTTGGCGCGAACTCGAAGCCGCGGTGCACGGCGCCGGTGCGCTCTTCATCTGCGATGAGGTGCAAACCGGTCTCGGTCGGACCGGCGCGTTCTACGCCTTCGAGCACTACGACTTGACACCGGACATCGTCACGATCTCCAAGGCTCTTTCTGGTGGCTTCATCCCGGTCGGTGCAATGTTGACGAGCGACAAAATCCTCCGCGGCACCTACAGCTCAATGGACCGCGCGATGGTGCATTCGACGACGTTCAAGAACAATCCAATGGCCATGGTCGCGGGACTGGCCACGCTCGCGGTCTTCGATGACGAGGGCATCATCGAGCACGCCGACGCCATGGGCAAGGTCTGGCGAGTACGACTCGAAGAACTCGCGTCGCGACACGAGTTCCTGCACGTCATTCGCGGTCGAGGACAGATGATCGGCATCGAATTTGGTCGTCCGACTTCGCGCGGTGCGCGCCGTCGTTGGCGCCTGATCGAGACTGCACGAACCGGGATGTTCACACAGACGCTGGTCGTACCTCTATTCCATCGATACCGGGTCCTCACCCAAGTGGCTGCTGACAACATCAACGTGATCAAGTTGTTGCCCCCGCTGATCGCGGGCGAAGCGGAGATCGATGTCTTCGTGAATGCCCTCGACGAACTGTTGAGCGAAGCCGAACGAAGTGGCGCGTCGTTGGTCGAATTTGG
This sequence comes from Acidimicrobiales bacterium, assembly GCA_035532375.1. Lineage (GTDB taxonomy): Bacteria > Actinomycetota > Acidimicrobiia > Acidimicrobiales > RAAP-2 > RAAP-2. Next base: position 14,065 of record DATKRC010000104.1, on the reverse strand, counting down.
CGTCACGATGACCAAAGGCATGCTCCGACGAAGCCCCAACGGTAAACGCACCACCTCCAAGTCGTGACCTTCAAACTCCGTGAGGGCGACCGCGTCGTCGTCACCGGGGCGGCCGGCTTCATCGGTTCGGCGGTCGTGCGCGCGCTGCTCGAACGAAAGGTCGACGTCGTCGCGCTGCTCGAGCCCGATGCGGTGACGTCAAACTTGGACGGCCTTGACGTCGATCGTCGAGAGGTCGATATCACCGATGAGCGTCAGTTGAAAGGTGTCTTCGACGACGCGAAGTATTGCTTTCATTTGGCGGCGAAGTTTGGTTTCTGGCCGAAGGACGCCTCTTCGTTCTACGACGTAAACGTTCGCGGTAGTCAAAACGTCGTCCACGCGGCAACGGACGCGGGCGTGCAGCGAATCGTCTACACATCGACCGTCGCGACGCTCGGTCTCTGGGAGACGAAACGAGGTCGTCCTTCAAATGAGGACGACTTCGCCGACATCTCGCACCTCTACGGCAACTACAAACAGACCAAGTACGTCGCCGAGCACGAAGTGCTGCGTCTCGCGTCCCAGGGTGCTCCGGTCGTGGTGGTGTTGCCGACCATGCCGCAGGGACCATTCGACCATCGGCCGACGCCGTCGGGGAAGGTTGTCCTCGATTACCTGAACGGACGAATGCCGGGCTACGTGGAGACCGCAATGAATGTCGCCCATGTCGATGACCTCGCGACGGGTCACCTGTTAGCGCTCGAACATGGCCGGCAAGGTCGTAGTTACATCTGCGGTGGCGAGAACATCTCGATGGCCCAACTGTTGCGCAATCTGTCCGAGGTGACCGGACTACCTGCGGCCGAGCGACGATTCCCGTCGATCGTGCCGTTGATCGCAGGGTACGTGTCCAGCTTTGTCGAAGGAGATGTGCTGGGCCGAGAGCCGCGCGTGTCACTGGAAGCGGCACAGATGGCTTCAACGACGATGACCTTCGACGATGCGAGAGCTCGAAGCGAACTTGGCTACTCGTCGCGCCCCGCCGCCGAGGCGCTCTTCGATTCTGCGCAGTGGTTTGTGGAGCATGACTATGTACGCGCTGAGCGCGCCCGAATGATCTCGTGGCATGCGCCCACCGGGAGTGACTGAAGCCTCGACTTCGAGATGACGGTTCGAGGGAAGGTCTACGTCAGTTGTAGCGTGGCGGGCGGCGCGACCAATTTGACCGTCTCGTTCCAATGGCTGAATACGACGGTTCCGGCGGTGCCTCCGAAGCTCTGGATGACTCGGACCGGAAGTGGCGTGGCCGTCGTCGTGACGTAAAGGGTCTCGGGGACCGAAGGGTTTAGCGAGGTCTTGACCGATGTGCCCTTGAGGACGTTGACCTTCACCCCGGCGATTCTCACGCTGGGTCGCGTACTCACCGATTGGTTCATCGATAGTTCCGCCGCTACCGAAGAGAGCGTGAGTCCCTGGCCGACTTGCGCGTAGTCCGGGTTGTTCTTGGGGATCGTAAACCACTTATCACTCAGTTGATCCGCGGTTGACTTCGGGAATCCCATGTAGTCGATGAGTATTACGGAGTCGCCCTTGACGTAGAGACCTCCGGCAATGAGTTCGATGACGACGGTGTTACTCTTGCCAGCCTCCGTAAGAACGATCGTTTGACGACCGCCCACTCGGGTGGCGTCCGTGGTGTTGACGAGACGCTTGCCCGAGGTCGTCAGAGTCTCTGCGTAGTGCACCGATTGTTCAGCCTTGACATTCGCGACGACCGCTTTCATCTGTTCAAACGGCGTGGACGACGCTCCGGACGGCACGCTCATCGCCCCGAGGATCACCACTGTCAGGAGGGTCACGGTAAGTAGCCGAAGTTTCATGATGTCCTTTGATCGTTGCCATGGAGGCGTTATTGACGAGGGCGAGTCACTTGTATCGTAGGCTTCGGCGGCTTCACCCTAACGGCCGCCGGACATGAAGAGTTCACAACCCTTTTTGTCGTCGTTTAGCTGAGTTGGGTGATCCGTCGCCGCAAAAATTCACGTTCAACGAGGTTTTCGGTCAACATCGTCGCCTCTTCGAACGCATCGCGGGCTTCGGCGAATCGCTCGAGTCGCTCCAAACAGTCACCCCGCGCCGCCGCCAAATACGGATAGGTGCTCAGTTGGGGATCGGTGCTCAGATCGTTGATGGCCGCGAGGCCGGCGAACGGACCGAACGCGAAGCTGACGGCCACGGCGCGGTTCAGTGCCACGACCGGCGACGGCCACGCTTCCAGCAGGAGGTCGTAGAGCCCGACGATTTCCCCCCAGTCGGTTTCGTCCCAGTGCGATGCGCTGGAATGGACCGCGGCGATGGCGGCCATCAAGGTGAAGCGGCCGGGTCGTCCTCGTCGGATCGATTCCCCTACGAGCGCGAGGCCCTCGTCAATGGACTCTCCATGCCACTTCGATCGGTCTTGATCAGCCAGCGCGAGGAATTCGCCGGTCGAACCGACGCGGGCTCCCCGGCGCGAATCGGTGAGCAGTATCAAGGCCAACAGACTCGCGACTTCGGCGTCGTCAGGCAGAAGTGCGCGAAGCATTCGAGCGAGGTCGATCGCGCGTTCCACGAGGTCGGCCTGGGAGAGGTTCTCGCCTACGGGCGACGTGTGTCCAGTCGTGAAGAGGAGGTGTACTACCAGGAGGACCGCGTCGATGCGTTCGCGAAGTTCAGCCCGTTCTGGGACCCGATAGGGGATCCGGGCAATGGCGATCTTTTTCTTCGCTCGCGTCAAGCGCGCGGCCATCGCCGACTCTTTCACGAGAAACGCTTTGGCGACTTCGGTCGTACTGAGACCGCACAACATTCGTAATGCGAGTGCGACCTGGGTATCGGTCGCGAGGCTTGGGTGACAGCAGGTGAAGATCAGTCGGAGCCGGTCGTCTTCGAACTCACCTTCATTGAGCACGCGACCAACTTCTGATTCGTCGACGACGAGGAACTGCTGTGAACGAATCGCCACGTCGCGACGTCGTCCGACGTCGATTGCCCGTCGTCGTGCGACGGTGGTGAGCCAGGCACCAGGATTCTTCGGGATACCTTGTTCGCCCCAAGTGGCGAGAGCTCGCGCGAAGGTGTCTTGGACACATTCCTCAGCCACGTCAAAGTCGCGCGTGATCCGAAGCGTGGCGGCCAGCACGAACGCCCACTCGTGACGGTGGGCGTTCGCGACGGCCGCTGATACTTCGGCTCCTCGATCATCGGGGCTGATGTTCAGCTCATGTCTCGAATCGGTCGAACTTCGATCCCACCAAATGGGGCCGGAATGTCCTTGGCGATGGCGATGGCGGCGTCAAGGTCGTCGGCCTCGACGACGTAGTAACCGCCAATGGCCTCTTTGGTCTCCGCGAAGGGCCCGTCAGTCGCAACTGACTTGCCCGAGGCGTCCGTTCGAATCGACGTCGCCGTCATGGTGGGCTCCAGAGCGTTGCCACCGCGAAGTGACACGCCGTGCCTTTCGCCAAACTTGTTGTGCCCCTCCATGATCTTGTTCGAGAAAGCTTCGTCCGTGTCGGCCCACGACTTCTCGTTCGAGTAAATCAACACCAGGTACTGCGCCATGACTGCTCCCTCCGTTGAAGTTCCCATTGAACCTCTCACCATCATCGACGTGGTGCCACTGGTCAAATCGACAACATCTTTTCTAGACCATGAAAGAAATCCGTGCTCGCTCATGATGTAGCTCCGCTTTTCGGCATTGCTACGTTCTATTGAAAAGACGAAAGAGTCGTGACTTGCGACTAGTGATTTACGGAGCGGGAGCTATCGGTGGGGTAAGTAATTGGGGCGAGTTTCGATTAGCGAATTGGCCGGTGCTCGAATCGACGTCGGCAACTCGGCGTTGTGGAGGGATGAAGTGACGAATACCGACGGATAGAGAACTTGGACGAGGTGCTCCACGCCACTGTTCAAATCCCAGCGCTGCTCTTAGTTGTGGTCTATTAGTGATTTCGTCAATCGGAAATTGATACACATCTCGTACAGTTTTGCTGCTCGCGATCACGCTGGTCGGGGAGTGATCGAAAGTGCGTGCACTGCGGATCCGAATAGCTGTGAAGCCTGCAACGCCTGTCTACACATGGACCTTGCAAGGAAGGGCCAGATGTTGTTGAAGAGAATTGTGATCGGCAGCGGACTCGCGTCGATCGCATTCGGGATTTGGGCATTCACTCGCGTCTACTCCGAAGTGGGGACCTGTTCGTCGAATACTGGCGCCGCCGCGCGTTCGGGTCTTGACTCGTCGTGCGTACAGACCGTCATGTCGTATTCAATGGGATTCGTCTTCGTCGCGTCCGGGCTGATCATCGTCGCAATCGCCTTCACGATGATCGCCAAGCAGGAGCGCATCGACCTGCACAGTGAACTTAAAGCTGTGCCGCGTACGTGGGCGAAGACTGAATACACGGCCGACACTGGTAGGGACAGTCAGGTTGGCGCCGCGCCTCGGCTCCGGTCGGTGCGAAGCGGCTGAGTGGTACTAGCTCGTGTGGTCGCTCCACGGGGTCGCGTCCGGTTCCTCGATTATCTCCACTATGACGTTCGTCGAATCCGGCTCTTCAAAATCCACTCGCACGTTCTGGGCCTTCGATTGCTGAGATTGCTTTGAAATGGCGGTGAGGACCGCTTCGTCGGCCGGCGTGAACGGCGGCGTAAGGCTCCGAGGGTAGAGGTGGCGTGATTTGACCACGTTGATCTCGGCGGCGATCAAGGTGACCTCGGCGGCGAGGTAGAGGAAGAACACCAGTCCCAGGATGCTGGCGAAATAGCCGTAGAGCTGGCTCGCGTGACGAAGTTCGTGTCCGACCAGCCAGGTCCCGAGGTACTGGAGCGCGCTCCAGCCGAAGGCGGCTATTGCCGCACCGCTCATCAACGTCCTGGTCGGAATCGAATTGGGTGTGAGGATGCGAAAGCCCAATAAAAACAGCGCGACGTTGACGCCCAAACCGACCACGATCGCCAGCGCTTGGAACCAGGCGGCGTGATTGTCGAACGTGACGAGACCGGCCAATGCCGTCGAGACCACGACGTCGAGCACCAAGACGCCGAGGAACTGGACGCTGCGCCAGATTCTCTTCAAGAAGTGCGGCCGGTTGAGTTGGGGGACGTTCCATACGTCGGCCATGGCGCGCTGACCGGCTTTGGTGACACCGATCGAGCCCCAGAAGAGCCCGGCCAGACCGAAGGCCAAGCCGAGGCCCTTCGCTCGCAGTTCGGTGATCCCGTCGTGACCGTTCAGTTGTTTGCCGACCACGGGGAACTGGGAGAGCGCCGAGTGAATCACTCGGTGTTGCAGTCCGGCGTCGTTGCTGAAGAGCAGGCCGAGCGAGGTGAAGAGAACCAGCAGGAGTGGAAAGACCGAGAGCACGCCGTAGTAGGCGAGGAGTGCCGCCAACGAGGGTCCGCGGTCCTCCACGTATTTCTTCACCACGCCAATGACGAGGGCCACCGGCGAGTGACTCTGTTGGTAGGCGTCGAAGCGACGAATGACATTCTTGATCAGGACCCATCCCTTCGTCGAGACGTTCACAAACTTAATGGAAGACGGGAAAGACTTGAAAAGGTGCCGTCAGGGAATCGAAACGGTCATCAACTTATGATGGGCCAATGGCGATCGACCTCGTCCCGATTCCCGAAGAGTTGCCGGACGTCCTTCCCTCCGAGCGCCTCCTCGTCAACGGCATGGCGATCCCCGAACTTCGAAAGAACTATCGCCACATCGAGAACTGGCGCAACGTCCGCGCGGTCGCGATGGTCTGGCTTTGGACCGCGGCGTTGGCGTACTGCGGCGTCCGATTCGGACTCTGGGCGGCGGTTGCTGTGTTCATACTCATGGGGCCAATGCACGCCCGTTTCGCAATATTGATGCACGAATCGGCGCACAAGCTCCTGTTCACCAACAAGCGAGCCAACGACTTCGTGGGCAAATGGCTGATTGCCTATCCGGCGATGGTGCCGATCTCGATCTACCGGCGTGCGCACTTTGCTCACCATCGCGAAGAGTTCGGCCCGGAAGAGCCCGACATGCCCTTTTACAGCGGTTATCCCTGCGAACCCAGTGATCTTCGACGACGACTGCTGCGTGACGCAGCGGGAATATCTGGCTACAAGAACTTCATGTCGATCGTGAAGGCGACCACCAAAGCCCAGAGTCGCACAATCGCGTCGTCGATCCTCGCCGTCCAAGCCTTTATGTTCGGACTGTTCTGGTTAGGCACCGGCGCGTGGTGGTCCTATCTACTCTTCTGGTGGCTGCCGTGGATGACGCAGTGGCGGGTGCTCAATCGACTTCGCGCGATTGCTGAACACGGCGGGATGCTGAAGAGCGACGACCGTCGTCTGACCACCCACAATGTGCGCCAACATCTGCTGGCCCGATTCTGGTTCGTCCCCTACAACACCGGTTGGCACCTGGCTCACCACGTCGACATGGGCGTGCCGTGGCACAACCTGCCGGCGTACCACCGCGAACTCCTGTCGGCCGGCTACGTGACGGCCGAGATCACGTTCGAGAACTACTTCCAGCTTTGGCGAAGTGCTACCGCGTCGTCCCGATCTGCTCGGTCCTGACCCCGCGATTTGCGGCCAAGCAGTTCCGCGACTTTGTCCCCTTCAATGTCACGATTGCCGGTAAAAATGCTGTCAACAACGACATAAAGGAGTGAAGGTGGGAGGGATTTCCAAACTGGGTGCGGTATCGCTGAACTGTCCTGATCCGCACGCGCTGGCCATGTTCTATTCGGCGTTGCTCGAGAAGGAGATCACCTTTGAATCCGATGATTTCTCGGCAATCCAATTGGACAACCTCTGGCTCACGATGCAGCGAGTCGAAGGCTTCAAAGCGTCGACGTGGCCCTCGAATGAGATTCCGTCCCACGCCCATCTCGACTTCTCCGTGGGCGATCTCAACGCCGGCGAAGCCGCCGCCCTCGCCGCGAGTGCCACATTGGCTTCGGACCAGCCCGAACGTGATCGTTGGAGGGTCTTCCTTGACCCCGTGGGACACCCCTTTTGCATCACCACGCTCATTCCGGACTGAGGTAACGAGTCCCGAATCGTCTGAAAAGAGTGGCTGCCGGCTAGAGGAAACCCCGGCGGGGAAGAAAATCGAACTTCTCGCGAACCTTTCCGATGGCTCCGGAGTCTCTATATCTGTGCAAGGAAAAGCGGCGATTCGACGTCGCGCGAAGGTCGTCTAGGTGAGTGATGCCGTCGACGTCGACGAACTTAGGTCGTGGCTCAAAGACGGTTACGCCAGTTCGGTTCGTACCGCCTATCTGATCCTGGGTAATCGACCAGACGCCGAAGACGCCGTGCAGGAATCGTTCCTTCGCGCTTGGAAGTTCCGCGAGTCCCTGGCGACCGGAACGAGTTTCAAGCCCTGGCTCTACCGCGTGGTGGTCAATACCTGTAACTCGAAGCTTCGCAAGGAGATCCCTCATCGCAACCGTCGACGTCCCGACGACGATCTGGAGAGCGTCGCCATGATCGAGGATCCGATCGGGAGAGTGATGCTCTCCCATGACGTCATGACCGCGCTGAAGGACCTTCCCGCGCATCTGCGCGTCGTCGTCGTGCTTCGCTACTACGCCGATCTGAGTGAGCATGACATCGCCATCGTCATAGGTCGACAACCCGGAACGGTGAAGTCGCGACTCAACGAAGCGCGACGTCGACTCGCACTACATCCGGCGCTTCAGTCCGAAGCGCCGCGTTCGATCAAATCTCGCGAGGAGAGACAGTCATGACCAACTTTGACGAAGAGATGATGAAACGGGCGCTTCAAGAAGCGGCCGATGATTTCGCGATCTCCGAGGGTGCCGTCGAAAGGATCCTCGACGAAGCGCGCGATTCTGCCGCCTTGGACGATTCACCACGGATTCGAGCGTTCATCCATCGCAACGGTCGAGTTCGATCGACGTTGCTGGCCGCGGCCGCGTGCATCGTGTTGCTGGCGGTTGCGGTGCCGCTCTTTAACTCTGAAGTCCAACCGAAGGCGACGAACGCCTCGACCGTTATTCGAGGTACTGGCCAAACCGGATCACACGTCGGCGCCTCGGGCGCGTTACTTCCGGCGAGCGAATCGAAGGATCTCCATGGAGCGACCGTCGCGACCGGTGCGCCAACACTCTCGATCACTCCCACCTCCGCGAAAGTCTCTAAGAATGCGAGCCAGTCGGCCCAGAGCTCATTGCGGGTCGAAGAGGTTGGAATGATCGAACTTGTAGTCGGGGGTACGAGGTTTCAATCGACACTGACGCAGCTCACTGGCTTCGCGACGACCGACGGAGGCTTCGTCACTAGTACGCAGTCGCACATAGGAACGAAAGCTAATCACACGTACTTGAGCGGCACCATCGTCCTTTCGGTTCCGGAGCGCAACTTCACGATGCTCGTCGATCAAGTGCGACACGCGGGCGACGCAACGTCGGTCTCCACCTCCGCCACCGATGTCACCGGGCAGTACGTGGACTTACAAGCCCGGATCAACGCGTTGGAAGTGAGTCGCACTCAGTACTTGAGGATCATGTCGAGAACCAACTCTATCGGCGGCATCCTCTCGGTACAGGAACAGCTCGATTCGATCCAGAGTCAGATTGAACAACTCCAAGCGCAGCTGAATCTGCTCAACTCTGAAACGACCTACGCCACGCTGACCGTCTCGTTGTCGGTGGCCGGGCACCACGTCGTCCCGCCGGCGCAACCTCGGACGGGAGTGAACAAGGCGTGGCACGAGTCCCTCCACGGCTTTGCAGCCGGGGTGGAATGGTTGATCAGGATTGCCGGGCCACTGCTGTTCGCCCTGTTACTCCTGGCGGCCCTGTTACTTCTTGGCCGCTGGACCTGGCGGGCGACCGAGCGTCGGCGAAGCGGGATCCGCTGAGATTCGCCAATACGAAGTGGCCGAGCGAGGTCTTACGAATTGGCTAAAAGCCCAGCGCTACGCTCGCGGCATGTCCGGTGTGACATCAAGTGAACGACGAAGCGTCATGTTTCATCAACGACGAGAAGAACTCGTTGCGAAGCCAAGAATCAGCGTCGTGACGCGGTGCCTAACATTGGTCACGAATTGACCTCAGGAGGATCGCGCATGGAACTTCGAGTGTTCACCGAACCCCAACAGGGTGCAACCTACGACGATCTCTTGCGAGTGGCGCTCGAAGCAGAACAATTGGGCTTCGGCGCCTTCTTCCGCTCGGATCATTACTTGCACATGGGTTCGGTCACCGGACTACCCGGACCGACTGACGCCTGGATCACGTTGGCTGGTCTGGCGCGCGACACTCAGACGATTCGTCTCGGAACGTTGATGACCGCGGCGACGTTCCGACTGCCCGGACCGTTGGCCATTTCAGTCGCCCAAGTAGACCAAATGAGTGGTGGTCGGGTCGAACTTGGAATCGGCTCTGGTTGGTTCGCCGCCGAACACGCCGCCTACGGTATCGACTTTCCGTCACTCGGGGAGCGTTTCGATCGCCTCAGCGAACAGTTGGAGATCGTCACCGGTCTCTGGGAGACGCCGCTCGGCGAAACATTCTCATTCCCGGGAAAGCACTATCAATTGACGGACAGCCCGGCTCGACCCAAGCCGGTCCAGCAACCCCGACCTCCGGTGTTGATCGGTGGCAGCGGCAAGGTGCGAACGCCGCAGTTGGCCGCGCGGTTCGCCCAAGAGTTCAATATGCCCTTCGCGTCGCTCGAGACGACGTCGGCCCAGTTCGAGCGCGTCGGAGACGCCTGTGATTCGTTTGGCCGGGGCCGCGACTCGATCACCTTGTCGGCGGCGCAAGTTCTCTGCGTTGGGGAGAATGAAGCGGACATTGAGCTTCGAGCTCAGAACATCGGTCGCGAGGTCAGCGAGCTCCGTGCGAACGGTCTCGCGGGGACCGTGGACGAAGTCGTCGAGAAGATCCAGACCTTCGCCAATGTCGGTGCACAACGTATGTATCTTCAGGTGCTCGATCTGTCCGACCTAGACCAGATACGTTTGGTCGCCGAAAAAGTCATGCCTCGCGTCAAATAAGCGCGCTTCGCTAAGGAGTTGCGCGTATTTGAGAGTCCAACTGCCCTTTCACTCGAGTGATCGCCACCACCAGAAACAGCGCCACCGGAGCGATGAATGGACCGATGGTAAGAGCCCCAAGTAGCACGAGCAACGCCATGAGGCCAAAGACGACCCATACGAGAACTCCAACGCCATATTTCTGCAAACGCCGGCGGCGCCACAGCGCGAGCGAAACAACTACAACCCCCACGAAGGGAATCAGCAATATGGCGAGGACCTTGAGGCCATTCTCTTGAATGAGCGTCAGCCCAGGTCCGTTCGTCGAAGAGTAACTAGTGACCGAGAATCCGGCGGCGACGAGACAGAGGCTCCAAATCGCCGCTGACCCTAACCAGAGCGTCGTCCAACCGTCGAGCCGAGAATCAGTGCGCGCCATATGTCCAACCTATGGTGCATTCGAACGGGAGATCCCTCGATCTAATCAGTGGTGTCGACGATGAGCACCGAGCACGCGGCGCCATGTGCCACGGAGTTGGGCACGCTACCGAGAACACGTCGTACACCTTTCATTCCCTTATTTCCCACCACTATCAAGTCGGCACCCAGTTCGTCGGCTTTGGCAATGAGGACGTCGGCGGGATCACCCTTGGCCGAGTGCAGTACGAACTCGACGTCGTGCTTCTTGGCGATGAAGGAGAGTGTTTGAAGGAGCGCCCGGCCGTCCTCTTCGTTGATCACGTTCTTGAACTCGTGCGTGCTGGCGCCTCCGACTACTGAAATGGCTTCGAAAGCAGTGAGTATGTGGAGCGTGCCTTTGGACATCGCACTGATCGCACAGGCGGCCTCGACCGCGCGGCGCGCTGTCTCTGAATCATCAGCACCTACCAAGATGACGTCGAACATTCAAACTCCTCGGGTTGCGGCGAAATTAGAGATGGATTCCCACCTCCGCACGAAGAATAGTTGGTGATGACCGCTGCGCGCTTTGAAGTTCTCCACGAGTTTCGAGGCCAATGAATGGTCCGTCGGACTCTAGGGATCTCAATCTGTCCCTAATACTCCAGCCTCTTCCAGCCATCTCCAGTGCATTCGTCCGTGATCGGCGTTCGTGCCCAAGACGGCGCCGACCGTGCCGTCGGCCCAAGGCGCACCGGGAATGAATTCTTCGAGTTGAGCGTCGCTGAGTTCGGTCATCAGCAGCAACGTCGCGCCTCGTGCCGCAGCAGTAAGTGCTACGACCTCGCTGTAGGAGTCGTCGTGGTGGGCTACTTGCCACTCTTCGGTCTGGGCGTGGACGATGGCCCCGATCTGTTCACGAGTTCGGGGCTCACCATGGTCGTCGTGCAAGAGTCCGACGGGATTCGGGTCTCCGGCGAAGTGCCGTTGGATCGTGGCGTTGAAACTGCCCTCGATCAGGGCGAGGTGAGCGAAGTGGTCGAGCGCGCTCCAGCGATTCTCGGGGTCGTGTTCGCTCTTGGTGAGAGGTCGGCGCAACTGGTCGTCGCTCAGCGTCTCGTACTTCGTGAGCAGCCAGTTGCGCCCTTCATTGAGCTTGGTCTCGATCTCGATTCGGTTCACGCAGTCTCCTTCGGTGTTTGACCACCGTAGAGGAGAGGGGAGTGGCGGGGAACAAATTGTGTAGGTAGTTGCTTGCTGGCAAGCAACTACCGATAGACTGGTTTCATGTCTGATGCCACGCGAGAACCGACCGAGAAGGATCGACAGATCGCGGAGCATCTGCGCGGCGCCCTCGCCCGACTCAATCGCAGTCTTCGATTCACCCAGGCGCAGAAAGAACTCTCATCCAGTAATCGTGAAGTATTGATGGCCATCGCGCGCGCTGGCTCGATCCGTCTGTCGGAACTCGCCAAGGAAGAAGGCCTCAACCCGACCATGTTGTCGCGCATCATCGCGAAGCTCGAGGCGTCGGGGATGGTCGCTCGAACGTGCGATCCCACCGACGCTCGTGTCATCCACTTGTCGGCGACGCCCGAGGGCCTGGCGTTACGTGAAACGATTCGCAGTGAACGCACGGACGCGCTGCTCTTCGCCCTGGGCCGACTCTCCAAGGAAGAGAAGAAGGCGTTGAGTGCCGTGACGCCGGTGCTCGAGAACATCGTCGTCGCTCTCCGGGACCACGACCAATGAACGTGAAAGTTTCAGCACGACGGACCTTCTCGTCACTCTCGAATCACAACTACCGCAAGTACTTCTTTGGGCAGACGACGTCACTGATTGGTACGTGGATGCAGATGACCGCCCAGTCGTGGCTGGTCTTCACCCTGACGCATTCGGCCACGGACATCGGATTGGTCGTGGCCCTCCAGACACTTCCCGTCCTCCTCCTCGGTCCTTACGGGGGAGTGGTCGCCGACCGTGTCGACAAGCGAAAGCTCATGATCGTCTTGCAGTCGGCCATGGGCGTCCAGGCGGCGATCCTGGCTGTCCTCTCGCTGACCCATGTCGTCACGTACGTAGACGTCTGCATCCTGGCGATCGTGCTGGGATTGAATAACGCCTTCGAGAACCCGTCCCGCCAGTCTTTCATGATGGAGATGGTCGGACCGAAGGACCTGCGAAACGCCGTAAGTCTGAACTCGACCATGAACAACGTGGCGCGCGCCGTCGGTCCAGCTGTAGCGGGCATCATCATCGCCTCCTTCGGCGAAGGATGGTGCTTCGCCCTCAACGCCGTAAGTTTCGGGGCGGTCGTGTTCTCGCTCATGATCATGGACCTTTCGATACTGAGCCCCAGCGCGCCCACCGAACGAACCAAGGGTCAGCTGCGTGAAGGATTTCGCTACGTCGCCGCGACGCCGAAGCTGTTGTATCCATTGATCATGATGGCGCTGGTCGGCATGCTGGCCTACGAATTCCAAGTGACTCTGCCGGTCGTCGCGGGACGAGTCTTCCACGGCAACTCCGAGGCCTACGGCGTAATGATGGCATCAATGGGCGTTGGAGCGGTCATCGGTGGACTTTGGTCCGCGTCGAAGGGTAGGACGGGCACCCGAGCAATGGTTCGCGCCGCACTGCTCTTCGGAATCTTCATAACCTTTGCGGCGCTTTCACCCGAGATAGGTATCGAGTTCTTCGCTTTAGCGCTCGTCGGATTTGCGAGCGTCTCGTTCATCTCAATGACGAACTCGACGTTGCAATTGGAGACTGACCCGCAGATGCGCGGACGAGTGATGGCGCTTTGGGCGGTCGCCTTCATGGGAACCACACCGATCGGCGGACCGCTCATCGGTTGGATCACCAGCGAAACTAACGCTCGAGTCGGGCTGGGTGTCGGCGCGGCGTCGTGCTTCGTCGCGGCAGCGATCGGCTGGTACACGGTGCGCCGCTACCGAGCACGCGAAGCGTTGGCAAATTCGTTCACCGTCGAGACGTCAGTCAACGACACAATCGTCGTGGAGTGACCAAGTCGTCGTTGATCATTAGATGGAAATGTCACCCTTGATAGACCGCTGAATGTGGATCACACTCAAAGTGCGAACATTCGGAGTGCAGCCTGACCTTTAATTCACGAGATGTAGTACCGCATCCTCTGCACGGATGTGCCGACTTGTCTGGGCGACAGCCACGGGATTTGACTCGGCGATCAATTCTTCATGATTTCATTTTCGCGTCTTCATCGGATTCCCCGTTGGCGTCCCTTCTCCCTCATTCCAAAAAGTTCTCGTATTCGTTTCGTGCGGCGCTGGTCTTCGGTCGATGTTCGCAGTCCCAGGGCTCGAACCTGAGACGACCGTTGAGACGGTAGGTTCATTTCGGTCGTAGATGGCACAGAGGATGCCAACGGTATAACCGAATCCTGCAAGAACGCACGTGACAAAGAGTCCACCCACGAATACCAACCATGCGACAGGATCATTCGCTCCATCGATGCCGAACTGGACTTGATCCGGTTCGACGGACAACCTTCTTCACTTGATCATGCCACTTGACGGACGGTGTTGCAGTAGAGCGATTCATAGACGGCGGGACTGAGGTAGCCGAGGCTCGAGTGCAGACGCCTCGTGTTATACCAACCTT
>DATKRC010000103.1:0-64224 GCA_035532375.1 Acidimicrobiales bacterium | reverse complement strand
CTTCCGGTGTCGATGACGCGGTGCGCGGCTTCAGTTCTGAACTCCAGGGTGAACTTTCTTCGAGTTGCTCCCATGGTGACATCCTTCCATCCGACCCTCGAGTCGGATTGTTGGGTGTCTACTTTCTCTGGGGAACCTCAGACGGTCGTGACGGTTTATGGGGTGGCTCTTGTCAGTTTTACGACAATTCACCTTTCGTGGACGGTCCAACCTTCACGGACGCTCGCGATGCCGTTGAATGGTGGCGATCGCGTGGCGCCAAGACGATTCTTATTCGCCTCAACTTCAACGAGTACTCCTGGGCAGGAGAAGGGTCTCCACCAGAAGACTGTGCAGAGATGCCAATCTTTGACGTCAATGATCCACGTGGTCGACACGAAGGTGCAAGGAGAACCATTGAAGAACATTCTCGCGCCGAGGCTGGTCGAGCGAACACTGAGCAAGACGAAGCCGCCATGGAAGAAGGTCGTCGACTGACGGTCCGCCGAGAAGCCAAAGGGCTATCAGTAGACGAGCTTGCGGATCGCATTGGAACGACTCCCCAGTGGCTCCTCGACGTGGAGTCAGGAAAGTCGAGTTTTCAAGTCACTCTGACCCAGTGGATCAACATCGTGTGGGCGACTCGCGCAGGTTGGCCCCATGAGATGAGCAAAGCCGAACCTCGTCGGTTTGGTTGGGTTGCCAGGCAGGGCCAATTCCTATCTGAGGCCGAGAGGATAGTGAACGAGTCAATCAACCTTGAAGACTGACGGGTTGCGGTTGGTAATTCCTTGACTCCAGGCACAGATTCGCCAATCGGAGAACGTGTAGGTCGGCCCTCCGACACCGGTCTGACACCGCAGGTTTGCAACCCCTGTTCAACCCGACCCCTTGAAGCAAGGACGTGGGCTGGAAGGATGTTGCCATGACAATGCCGCGAGCTCCGCGATGGAGTTTTGACGTGAGTCAGGCCGATTGGGTGAAGGACGGACTCGATGACCTCACGACCGGGACCGTCTCCTCAATCGTTCCGGCGGGATTCGACGCTTACGCTCGAATACTTCATCCCGTCGAAACGCCATTGAACGGCGACAGACTCGTGCGGTGGGAAGAGGTCGCCGACTGGGGTGGCCAAGTACTCACCGCTCAATCGCAATGGCTCGCCATTGCGATGCCAGAAGTCAAGCCGGATCAACCTCGTCCTTGGAGAAGCCAGGGACCCCAACAGGGTTCTCTCTTTGCCAACGACGCACGCTCACTCGCCGCGATTGCTGGTCGATTCACGGACACGCCTCACCATTGCTGGTGCTGCATCTGGGAGGGCTTCGGATGGTGGTCAAGGAGCTGGCTGGTAGCCCCTGGCCAACTAGCGCCACCTCCTCCGCCGACTCCCATCCCTATCGAAGCGAAGGATTGGTTGAAAGTTCACACCCGGTATCGCGATTACTTCCTCTATGAGGAGTCGCTCGACACACCGTCGTCGTTCGTGGCAGCGATCGAGGTACTCGAAGGGCACTCACCGAACTTGTGGTGGCCCTCCGATCATGTGTGGTGTGTGGGCACGGAGATCGACTTCGATTCGACCTACGTCGGAGGTTCCAAGCTCTTCATCGACGCGATTCTCCAGAGCGAGGAGCTTGAGGCGTTCGAAGTCGGCCCGAGGAACTCGACGTCTGCCGATTTGCCTGAATGGATCGTCCGTGTTGTCGGGCGCACAGTCGACGAACTGCTCTCAACTGGACGCGCTGGAGTTGTGACTTCGATTGGCAGAATTCATTTCGAATTGGAACGCCCGGGCCGCCTGCACCGGGGGCTCTTTCGATACGAGATCGACAGCGATGGCGATCGGGGTGGTTCTGGTCAATCACCGCTTAGCAAGGGTTCAGATGTTGACCTACGCCGGCAACTTGAGTTCCACGTCGGATATGGCCTGAGAAGTGTTGCCAATTAGCGCTGCGGTAGACGCCAGTGGAAGGTTGCACTCCTGTGGCGTCGGGCCTCCGACGCCAGTACAAAGCGCGGCAGCTATCTATATCTTCTTGAGATAGGCGGCGACGGGGATCATGGCGAATCCGAGACTCTCGTAGAGCGCTCGCGCGGGTGCGTGGAACGCGTCGCCTCCGGTACCGATTTCCACAACGACCACGTCTTTCGACTTCATCTCCTGCATTACGTGCAAACAAAGTGTTCGACCAACGTTCGTTCGTCGATGGTTTGGCGCCACTGCCAGTAGGTAGATTTCGCCGTGGCCCTCCTTGGCTCCGGTCTTCCACGCGATGAATCCGACAATGAGTCCTTCAACCTCGGCCAAGGCCATGATTCTGCCTTCTTCCGGGAAGTGAAGTGTAGGAATGTTGCTTTCATAGTCCTTTCGCCAGTTGCCATGCTGGTGTTGGAACACGGCATCACCGAGGAGTGGATGAACGTAGCCTTCGTAGAAGGGCTCGAAGGTTTCGATTGCGATGGCAATGAGTTTTGGAATGTCGGAATCGAGAGGTGTCTTGATGAGCATGATGAAGCCTTTCGAATTTAGGGGTTGCATATTTATCGGTCGACAAAGCGACCGGAAACTCACCCGTCGTAAACGGGTATTCCCCTAGCGGAATCGGAAGGCGGCAAGGCACTGCATTAAAACGATGGTAACAACCGGTCCGCATTTCATCCTTAACGAAAGCTGCTGTGAAATCGGAAAGTCTTGAAATTATCTTTTGTGAAACTATGAAATTCGACAGAAGCAATTCCTTTCTGCTTAGTCAACATTGTGCAAGCCTCCAATGAAGGGTTGCAGATCTGTGGAGTCGGGCCACAGAGTAGAACCCACACGGAAACGCCGAATCTCTCGTGTGGGTCATCCCAAAAGGGGCCTGGACTTCATCGCTTTTGGAAGTGAAGTGAGGTGCCTCGTCACCGAATTCCTTCTTCCATTAAACTGCCCACTTGCCCATTGTGGGAATATGGGCTAAAGTCGAGAGGTAACCGAAAGGACCTCATGACCCTCATCGAAACCGACGATCGTAGTCGCGTCGTACTACCTGGACACCCGAGCCAGCGATTCATGGTGCGCGAGAACGAAGATGGCAGCATCCTGCTTGAGCCAGCCCGCGTGGTCACCGAGGCGCAACTGGAGTACGACGAGAGCCCTGAGTTGCAAGCGCTGCTCAGCCGCGCCGCCGCGTCGAAGACCGTGTCGCGGGCTCGTCGGCGCCAGTGAGCGGACCCTCAGGCTATTCCGAAATCGCCAATGCCCAACTCGACGAGATCGAGAATGGCGACGATCCCGACCTCTACGATGCTCTGCTCGACGTCTGTGAGTTCGTCCTCGCGAATCCGGGGCAGGCACAGTCGCGCTCTAGCGCTCTTACGACTTCGGAAGGTATTCGATTTCGCTTAGCGGTGCGGGGTCACCACCCCTACAAAATCTTTTGGTCGAGCGATGGTCCTCGCATCGAGGCCCTTTTCCCGTACTCCTAAGTCCCGGAATTCACCACGTCTCGGAATTGGCGAGGATCTTCACTTCATCGAGCTCATTATCAGGAATGCAAAGCCTCCAGTGGAGGGTTGCACTTCTGCGGCGTCGGGACTCCGACACCAGCAGGTTTCGAGGGTTTGGTAACTAACCGAAAAGCGAGATGGCGACTGGCAAACCAGTGCAGCGGTTATACCTGAGAGTCCACCGCGTATCGTGGCCAATCGGAGCAATGACAAGGACTTGAGCGCAGGAACATTGAGGAAAGGTGAGGCTGTGCATCGTCATCTAAATGGTGGTTTGGCGCGGACGATTCTGCTGGTCATCGCAATTGTCACGGGCTCACTGTTTCTGGCTGGGTGCGGCCAGAGTGTCGCGAGCCCGACGTGCACGACGAAGGAGTTGGTTGCGGCCGCCGGAAAGGGCTACCTCAAACTCCCTCCGTCCCACGACAATGACGTCGGCAGAGGACGCATCTCCGACACGACCCCCGACGCAGATTTAGACGCCAACCAACGAGCAGCGCTCTGCAAGGTCCTCAAGAGAGTGGCGCACGTACCCGGGTGACAAGGACCGAGCGCACGTCGATATGTGAACTTCGCAATCCTTGATCACAAATGCAAGCTGGGCCCCGAGTAGCCAATGAAGGGTTGCAGAACTAATGGGTCGAGTCTCCGACACCAGAGTTGCCGTAAATGACTACTTGGCGAACAAGTCACTTTTCCTTGCTAGAACAGTTCAATGTGGTTGCGCCCGACACGTCCCAAGCCATGGGCTCTCTCAGCATGATCCGATTTACCGTGCGGGTTCATCCCGGATCGTCCACGAGGAGCGTTGGTGGCACCCACGGTGGCGCTCTCCAGGTGCACGTGCTGGCCCGGGCAATCGACAACGCAGCCACGAACGAAGTGTGCGACGTACTCGCCGAGGCATTCAGCGTTCGCCCCGGTGCCGTACAGTGCATACGAGGTGCACGTTCACGAACGAAACTGATCGCCATTGAGGGAAACGGCGACGTCCTGGCGGTCCAACTCAGGACGCTGCAGTCGTCTAGTTAGATCGCCAGGAAGGACAGGATCGGTTCATGCCTCGCGATCGAGATGTCGAGCAATACGAGTTCGGCGTCGCTCTCACTCGTGGGCGAAGCCAACACGATGATTTGTGACGTGCGAAGCGGAGGTCTCCATGACGGAGTTTCGAGCTGAGCTAACGAGTGCTCGCTCTTGGACTGACGTGCAGATGGAGGAGCTATTTGCTGAGGGTTTCCCGGAATTCATAAGTGGGGATAAAGAGGTCGGCAAGTACATCGCACGGGTGCGCGAGTCGTTCCGAGAATACGACCTCATCCTCACCGATGAAGACGACCAACTTGCTGCAACTGGTTGGGGCGTTCCCATCATTTGGTCGGGCGAAGTGTCGGAACTACCGGCGTCCTTCGCTGGGGTTCTTCGTCAATCGATTGAGGATCACGATGGATCGGGTGTGGCAGATACCTTCGTCATCTGTGGCGCGGTGGTCCATCCGTCACTAAAGGGCAGCGGAGCTGCAGCGTCATTGATCCGCGCACTATGCGACACAGCGGCAGATCACAATCTTTCGAACGTGATAGCGCCAGTTCGCCCGACGCGCAAGCACCTCTACCCATTATTAGGTATCGACACTTACGCGGCGTGGGAGCGCAACGACGGAATGCCCTGGGATCCCTGGTTACGCCTGCACGTTCGAATGGGTGGCAAAGTCATTGGTCTCGCGCGAGAAGCGCAGACAATGACCGATACAGTTTCGCGGTGGGAAGAGTGGACCGAGCTGGAGATTCCCGTATCAGGCGACTACATCATCCCGAAGGGTATGGCACCCCTTCGCATTGACAAGACCGCGGATCTCGGGACTTACGTCGAGCCGAACATTTGGGTGCGCCACCGCTAATGTTTCGTTCTTGCTTGGAACGCCTAATCCGAGGCGCGTCGAGCAATGAATGCGGGTTGCCGCAATCGAAATAACAACAATTTGATTCGAGAGTCCCAATACTCGGCATTTGCGATCCAACGTTGAAAATCAGACTTGTTCGTCTCGGAGCAGTGAGCGCATTCGTTTTACCTCTCCGGCGGTCATGTTGGTGTCCGTAGTTTTCCATTCCACAACACTGTTCAGAACTGATGAAAGTTCCGTCTTCGAGAATGGACTCAGGAAAGATCTCAAAAGAATTCCGCGTCCCACTTTCGCCTTCGCCGCGTCAAGGCGACTACCAGGGACATTTGCGGAGGCCAGTAACACCCAAGTTGCAGCCACGTCGACTAACGGATTCCCCCGGGCTGCATTTGTCCAATCGATGACGACTGGACCCTTTCGAGAGAGGATGATGTTTAACGGGTGCAAATGAATCTACTGAAGGGTCCGAAAGAATGTTTCTGGATATTCCAATGAAGCACATTGCCAATGCAATGTCACCGTGTTGGATCGGCCCTCCCATCATCAAATGTGCCTCCGCTGCGAGAATCATGTCTTGTTATTCGCTCGCAGAGATGCCTGGTGGAGAGTGAGGGGCAAGTGAAGCGGTACCGTGACTCGCATGTCCTTATCAACACCCACGCTGGACACGGGTCGGCTGCGACTGCGTCCCTTCAACGACTCGGACGCGGATGACCTCTTCGGGCTGCACAGTAGTGCCTACATCCTGCGCTACTGGGACGCGCCGCCATGGAGCGAACGCGCGCGCCGAAGAGTTCATCACCGCTTGCCGACAGATCGCCGAGGCAGGTACCGGGACACGGCTGGCCGTGGACCGTGCTTCCGACGGCGCGTTCATCGGTTGGTGCAGCCTCACCCGGTGGAACCCGGACTACCGCAGCGCGTCGATGGGCTACTGCTTCGACGATGCAGCGTGGGGACACGGCTACGCGACCGAAGCCGCACGAGACGTGCTGCAATGGGCGTTCGACACGCTGGAATTGAATCGAGTCCAGGCAGAGACCGATACGCGCAACGCGGCATCTGCCCGCGTGCTGGAGAAGCTTGGATTTGTTCGTGAAGGGACGCGGCGGGAAGACTGCGTCGTAAATGGCGAGGTCTCGGACTCGTGGGTGTACGGACTGATCAGGCGGGAATGGCGGCCATGAGCGAACTCGACGCAGCACCGAATCGCAGAATATTGGACACACTTAGTGACATCGATCATGTTTCAATCGCTTCGAGTCGCCAATGGAAGGTGACAGAAAATGATTGGCGACCATGGCGACGATGTTATGAAATCAACATTTCACCACGGTGCGCCCAGGGTTAGCGCAACGTGACGCATTCGTAAAGAGATCGACGTATAACGCGCCAGATCAGGTAATCGATAACCGCTACTTAGTCCTTCAATCGCAATTTCAGGTATGGGCGCTCCGCGAAAGGGGCTCCAGGTGTGCGAAATGATCCTGGTAGTGGCGTGAAGTGTCCCAAAACAGCATCTCCGACAGCGCTCCTTCATCCAGCCACGAGCAACGGCCCGGACGAAAGAGATCGTCATCGGTCAGTGGCTCGATTGCTGTAAGGAGACGCTGGAACGTTTGCGTGAACGCGTGCCGTACAACTTCTGGTGAATCCTCGTTATGTTCGCGGAAGACGTATTCGTTGATTTCGTCCGTGGTGCTTCCTGGATGAGTGTCGTCCTCCGGCTGTCGGTTGGCAGTCAAGTCCTCAAGCAATCGTGCCGGGTGATCTTGCCACCATGCCAAGTGGGCGAGTACGTCCTTGCCAGTCCAATCGTCCATGGCTCGATCTCGTAACCGGTCATCGCTGATGCGTCCGACGAGTTCCGCTAATTCGCGATGGGCCGTCGTAATCGTGCGTTGCAACTCGTCTTTGTCCACTTTTTTAGGATAGTGAGGCGACGCCCTTCCGGAGGCATTGATCGGACCCCGTCCTGGGAGATCCGAGCTACGACATTTCGAGGCTCATGGAACATACTGGGAACATGAATCGCACAACATCGACGCTCTTCGTCATGGTCGGTCTGCCGGCATCCGGGAAGACGACAAGAGCGAAGGAGATAGAAGAAGAACATCAGGCCTTGAGACTGACTCCCGACGAGTGGATGATCCCTCTGTTCAATGACAATGACGCCGACGGGAAGCGCAACATCATCGAGGGTCGATTCAAATGGCTGGCGCTTCGTGCCCTGAGCCATGGCATGGACGTCGTCCTGGACTTCGGAGTCTGGGCCAAAGTTGAGCGAACCGCTCTTCGCGCTCTCGCCGCCGAGACGGGAGCGGCATGCGAACTCGTGTATCTCGAGATTGACCAAGCCGAGCAGCGACGACGGCGTGACCGTCGTACTGCTCACGAGCCCGCGCTGAGCTTCGACATCACCGATGAAGACCTGGCAGACTACCGGCGACGTTTCGCGCCTCCGGATGTTGCCGAGCTTTCCGGAACCGAACTGGACTCGCCACCGGTGGGCTACTCGAGCTGGAGTTCGTGGGCATCCGAGTGGTGGCCGACGTCGATGCAGTGAACGACGCGCCGATCGCCGTGGTGGACTGACTCGCTTCGATGTTCATTGGGGCCCCGACACTCGAACCGAATTGAATCACATCTCGACATTGCAAAGTCGATCGGGTCAGAACTCACGCTGAATTGAGATCGGTGCGCGCAGGAGACAACTCTCAAATAGCAAGTTGAAAGGCTCTCAGGATCGATGTCGTCGAGCAGGTTCAGGACGGCGCCGTGGCCGTCGTAATGGGGTGCGGTGAAGATCGAGCCGTCGGACTCGGCGAGCAGGAACTCCTTCTCGTCCGGGTCGCAGGAGACCACGAGAACCTCGTCGTCCCCTACATCCGCTTTGGAGCAATCGCGATCACCCCAGAGTCGACAAAAGCCTTTTTTGAGGACCTTGAGTGCGGGCGTGCTGTAGGAAGTTGACACGGTCACCTCGGGCAAATGGGCGTTCAGACGGATGACATCGTCGAACCTGGCCATTAGACGTCAGAGTGGTCACCGCAGCGGGCGTATGACGGTCGTCGATTTGGACTCCACCGTGGGCTTCAGTGAGCCGCGTTCCGACGACGGTTTACGGATGCCTCAGGAACGCGAAATAGACCGCCGTGAACACCAGGACGATCCCGATGTTTACCATCAAACGCTCTGCGAAGTGATGTCTGAAGAACAGCACGTCCACGCCGATCACCACGGCGACTAGCGCGAGCACGTAAAGAATGGAGGCTGTCCTCGTTCCCATCAATCCAACGTAGTCAAAATCTCACTACCGCCTATCACGATGGTCTTCAATCAAATCGCTGTGAAAACCAATGACATACTGTGCGAATGGATCAGCGTATAAGTCTGATAACACTCGGAGTCCGCGATCTAGGTGTTGCTCGATCCTTTTACGAAACGCTTGGCCGGGAAGACGGCCAACAACCTGACAGTGAAGTGTGCTTCTTTCAGGCGGGCTCAATGGTATTTGGCCTATGGACAAATCTCGGTGGTCACGGTGCGCCCGGAATTGAATTGGCATACAACGTGCGCACGCCTGAAGAAGTCGGTGCCATCCTCGCTGAAGCAGAACGTGCGGGAGCGACGATCGTTCGACCTTCAGCGATAGCGGATTGGGGAGGCACCTCGGGTGCTTTTGCTGATCCCGACGGCTACGTATGGGAAGTCGCTCACAAT
The DNA here is from genome assembly GCA_035532375.1 of Acidimicrobiales bacterium. GTDB lineage: Bacteria > Actinomycetota > Acidimicrobiia > Acidimicrobiales > RAAP-2 > RAAP-2. The sequence goes on along the minus strand of DATKRC010000103.1, from coordinate 55,127 downwards.
CCTGGATGGACTATCAACGAGGATGGTTCCATTCAGATCTAAGCAGTACTCTTCCGTATCCGAGCCGAATGAACTTCACTGGATTTCGGTCATGCCTAAGACCCAAGAGGTGGACCTCGTCATAGTGGGCGGAGGAATCGGCGATTCGTCGATGGGTTTGGTTATGTCGCGTGCGGGTTGTTCGTGCGTCGTCCTCGAGAGCACAACCATCTTTCCCGATCGAACTCGAGGGGAGTGGTTCGCACCATGGGACGTGATCGAGGCTCGCCGGATTGTCATCAAAGCGGATCTACGCTCCGCGCGCGGGCACATCATTCGACGTCACATCTGCTACGAGCCCGAGATTTCGCGCGAGCAGTCGGAGTCCGAGTTGCTCGATCTCTCCATCATGGTTGGGAAGCGCTGTTTTCGGATTAGTTGTCTATGTTTCGCGGATCTCGGGATCGCGGAACCGCAACTCGACGCTTTTAAGAAGAATCCTTCGCCAATATCGCGACATAGGGTTCGCTCGGATGTGTTCCCAGTACACGTTCGAGATGCCAGCCAGTGCCCATCAGAATCGACCGCAATTCGCTTCGAGACACGTAAATCCATTTGAACCAAGGACCGACTAAGTGTGCGTAGTGGTAGCGCAGTTTCAGCTGTCCGGGACTTAGGCCACGTGCTTTGTTCAGGTGATAGTAGGAACGATCAAAGGCGGGGGCACCACCGAAGTACGCGCTCGTACTTTCGGCGAAGATCCGCGCCTCGGGCTTCGTTTCTTTTGCCAAGCGAGTCAATATTCTGCGAGCGCGCGTCGGAGTCTCAAAGATACCGAAATTATTGCCGAACAAGACTAAGGAATCAAAGGATTCGATCTTCGAACCCAACTCCTCGATTGGCATCGACCACACTTCGCTCACACCTCGAAGTGTTGCCGCCTTCATAGCGAGAGGCGACGCATCAAGGCCTACCACATCGAGGCCCCGATGTTGAAGCTCCAATGCCACCCTGCCAGCCCCGCATCCAACGTCCATCACGCGTCCACGCATGTGTCGAATGGAGTTGCGTTCTGCGGTGGGCCAATCCTTGACCTTAGAGAGATAGACATCGGGACCGGCGCCAATCTGAGTGAATCCATCCTCGCGTTCAAGTACTTCGGACGTGGTGCCACCGTTCGCCCAATCGAGCAAGGCCTGTCCGAATACATCGTTGTTCGGCGTCACTAGTTATTTTCCTAACCTCACATGTATTGCGACATGCATCAATGTAGTTCGGATGACCACCCTTGGAGGCGTGACACGCACCTCGCAACGATCCAAAGACACCCTACGAACTTTGAGTATTTCTCGGAGCTCGTGTTGCGAGAAACAACGTCGCACTTGACCATTCGTGGCCGTGGACGGATAATGGCGACATGTCAAGCGACGAAATCACGACATATCTGGATGCGATTGACGAACCGAAGCGTACGACGCTTCAGAAACTGCGCGAGACGATCGCAGAGTTGATTCCAGGAGCCGAGCAAGGTCTCGCGTATCAAGTTCCCGCGTTCTGACTGGAAGGGAAAGTGATTGCCGGGTTCGCCGCGTTCAAGACTCACCTCAGCTATTTGCCGCACAGCGGCTCGGTATTTCCAGAACTGAAGGATGAATTAGCTCCATACCCGAAATCGACCGGCGCCCTTCGGTTCCCGATTGACGAACCACTACCGAGAGACATAGTCAAGAAATTGATTCAGGTCCGAATCTCGCAGGCGTTTCCTAAGTAATCGGCCCGCTCGTTCCCGGGTTTGACAACACTAGGTTCTATCGGATGGCCATGGGATCAGAGTTGGCGTCACTTGACGGCTATCCCTTCGACGTGCGATATAGCGAAGGATCACTAGAGCGCGCGCGGGCCGAAGCAGATATCGCCGCGGACGCCTACGACTACTTCAGCCGCTTGTTCTCGGGCGTCGAGCCCGACATCGCCGTCATCGTTGCCGACATGAAGGATTGGGAGAGCAGACAGCCGTACGGCTTGCCGTTCTTTAACGACGACGAAGGTCAGATACGTCCCGGCATCGTGGTGATGCCCGCCGGCCGAGGGAATTTCTGGATCGCGATGGGGGAGGACCTTCGCGAGACGACGCCGCGCGACTATGCGAAATTGCTCGCGGCGTACCCCGATGGATCAGGCGGATTGGATCTGCAGCCTTTCTTCGACTTGGTGACGATCCACGAGCTCGGCCACGCGTATGAAGTACTGGGGCATCTGAGGTTGCCGACGTTCTGGTTGAGCGAGATCTTTGCCAACTTGGCGCTCCACGCGTTCGTCGCCACGAGACGACCGGAGAGCCTGAATACGCTCGAGACGCTCTCGATAGTGGGTGCGGGAAGCTCGCGCCTTGATACTCGAATGCGTGCCGAGGGTTACACGACACTTGAGCAACTCGAGGCCCATTACACGGGCGGTGATGAACCGATGAACGCGCTGAACTATGTCTGGTATCAGTATCGATGGCAGCGTCTCGTAGCCAGAATATTCGACGTCGACGGCGAAGAGGGACTCGTCCGTTTTTGGGAGTATTTCCAGGCGAACGATCGACTCAAATCCAAAGAAGTCACGGTGGCGGCATTGACACCGATATTGCGGACAGAAGTGAGTGATACCCTCGGCCGAGCCATTCAAGAATGGCAATAGATTCCCCCGTGGTTCCGCCGACGTATATCGCCTCGTCGTAGGTGAATGCGGAGATGATTTCGCCATTCGTCGCGTTCACGATGACATTCTAAAAGTGACTCTTGGACTGATCCACCGTAAATGCGTGGTCGTAATGAAACCTCACGAGGTAGGACGGAATCGCTTTCGGCACTCATGACGTCGTACCAACCCAATCAGGGACCATTTGATTCTTGTCGATGTACCCACCGAAGGATTCAAAGACCATTCGAAATCCTCGTCCTCCACCGTATTGAGATTCAGCTATCCGATCGGCCTTGGAAGGAGAGATCCGCACCAGCGACAGTTTCGAAGTTCCGAGGCGATTGAATTCGATCTCTCCGTCCGTGAGGAGAGCCTTCGTTGGAAATTTGAAGAGGTTGGTGCATAGATACTGCTGTCGTTCGGCACACGAATGCGAAGTCACTGTGACGACCACAATGATCGGTGTCGTGAGGACGATGAGTATGCCCAGACCGATAATCAGGAATCTGCGTGTCTCTTTCGCACCGCAAGTTTCGAAGTCACCACGCCTGCCTCGACGCGGGTGAAGCGGAGAGTGGAGGCTCTGCCGACAACACGTCATCACTCAACGTGTCGCGAGTTTTGGGCTACGAAGAGAGCGGCCGGCGTAGCGTCTTGCGTCGAGGCATCCCCGCCGAATTGATTGATCTCACGCTCACACGGTCTCGGTGGGACGAAATGGCGCACATCGAAGTCGAAGTGCTCGGATTGGAAGAGTGCCGGGAATTCTTCATCGCACGGAACTGAATTGCGCAATCCGCCATGGACTCTCTAGAGCTGCGTCAAGCGCGTTGAGACGACGACGGTACCAGCGAATTTGTCGTGAAGAGTTTGATTCCTCTTGTCCCACGCGACCCACAAGAGGTCGACGAGGTGCGGCAGAACCAAGATCACGAGGATTAATTCCTGGTGGTAGTAGGAATGCAATTGGGCGCTCGTGGGGTGAGTGTAATGATGCACGTTTTCCAGACTTCCAATCAGCGTGAGTACGCCGTAGAAGACGGCGCGCTTGGCCGCTCGCGGATAATTGATCTCGGTAGAGCCGTCCAGCTCAACGCACTTGACTGACACCACCCGCATTCCGAGTGTCTGGCCGTGATTCAAACCAATCTGCAGCGAGTTGTAGAGGAAGGAGAGAACGGTCGCGGCGATGACGGCCGTGGCGAAACTTGCGTGAAGAGGCCGAAGAATGATTATTCCGATGATGATCAGCACGATGTAGTCGATGAGATAGCCCAGAAAGCGTTTCCAAAATCCGGCCAGCACGTACCTGTCGATTGAAGGTCCCGATTGAGCGGGGTAGCTGGGCAGTGGCGCGGGATTCGAATAGACGCTCGACGTGGGAGATCCGCACGAAGGGCAGGACTGTTGACCTGGAACTTCTTCCGTGCCACAAATGGGGCAGGTCGCCATCTCTCTAACTCCTCAGTCCGTTCACTCGTGCGTGAATGCGAATCTCTAGAACACTAGAGCCCGCGTGCTCGGCTCACGAAACAACGGAACTTTGTGGCGCTCAAGAACGCTTGGTTGCAACGATGACAGGGATCCGTCGTTCGGTCTTGAGTTGGTACTGCGCGTACGGTGGGAAAGCCGCGACGGCGCGCTCCCACCATTGATTGCGTTCCTCACCCTCGACCTCGCGAACGGTGACTTCGAATAGTTCCGGGCCGTCTTGGATGGTGACCGATTCGGGATCAGCGATCAAGTTGTAGTACCACACCGGATTGGTCGGCGCACCTCCCTGGGAGGCGATGAGCGCGTATTGGCCGTTGTGTTCCACGCGCATCAGCGGAGTCTTTCGAATCGTGCCGCTCTTGTTACCTCGCGACGTCACGATCACGACCGGAAGCCCGGTGTCGCGCAGCGTATTGCCCTCCGCGCCGTGGGTGCGCTCGTACAGTTCCACCTGGTCTCGCACCCATTCGGATGGACTCGGTTCGTAGTGTCCAGTTAATGGCATTTGTTGACCCCTCTCAAGGTACCTGCGTGTGGACTTCATAGTAAACGTCGATTCAGTGAAAGCGCCAGGGGAAACCACCACGTCTCAGATGTACCGTGACAGCGGCGAAGCGGAGGGATAATGGAGCAGAGGATTGCGCTGGCGACCAACGTGAACGCGAGTCGTTCCAAGGTCTATGACGTACTGCGAACGACTGAAGGGCAGAAGGCCATTTGGACGTCGCACTGCGAGCTCGATGACCTCCACGGACGCTTCAGCCTCCTCGAGGCGCCGGTCGATCTCAACGTTGCAATCGCACTGGTGGCCGACGAACTCGTACGAATGAAAGTCGAATCCGAGTTTCCGGACTGGAACGGCTCAGCCTGGGAGTGGGCTTTGTCCTCGCACGACAAGTCGGCGAGCGTCCAGTTCCGGCACTACGACTTCGAGCCCAGCTACACCGAATCGGATCTGGCCTACACCGCGCAGTCCTGGGCGATGATCCTCGACCGCCTCGCTCGCTATCTCGCGAGCGGCGTTCCTGCGCCCTTCTTCACGGTCAATGGTGCGTGACCCGACGTGTTGAGATTCGACGCCGCGACAGCGTCGTGGTCGCTACGACGTCGTCCGTGGCAGATCCGGGTGTTCGTGGGCACGGAGATAATGTCAACGTCAACGCCGTCTCGGGCATAACGAAGGATTTTCATGGCCATTGACTTCACTCTTGCTCCCGAACACGAGGAGATTCGCCGGCGGGTTCGTGACTTCGTGCAGAACACGATCATTCCGGCCGTCGCTCGACCTGACGACGGGGCTGAGGCGCTCTCTCGTCGGGATTATCTCGCCACCATCCTGGATCTACGTGAACAGGCCAAAGTTCTGGGCCTTTGGTTGCCTCACATGCCCAAGGAGTGGGGCGGCATGGGACTCGGTCACGTGGAGTTGGCGATGGTGCAAGCCGAAGCGGGCAAAACTCGCATCGGTCCCTGGGTGCTCAACTGCATGGCCCCCGACGAAGGCAACATGCACACGTTGTTGCACTGGGCCAACGACGACCAGAAGGAGCGCTACCTGCGTCCCCTCTGCGAGGGCAAGGTGATGTCCTGTTTCGCCATGACCGAGCCCGAGGTCGCCGGATCCGACCCGACGCTGATCCGCACCCACGCCGAGAAAGATGGTGATGAGTGGATCATCAACGGCCACAAGTGGTTCATCTCGAACGCTCGTCGCTCCCAGTTCGCGATTCTCATCGTGCGCACCGAACTTGACGTCGCGCAAGGCTCATCGGGAGCGACGACGGCCTTTCTGGTGGACATCCCTTCTGAAGGCTGGAACGACGTTCGCGAAGTGGAAACAATGCATGGTTCGACCGGCCATAGCGAGATCGTCATTGAGGACTTGCGGGTGAAGGACGAGCAGATCCTGGGTGGCCGAGGCAATGGCCATCGACTCGGACAAGCCCGACTCGGCCCAGCTCGTCTTGCACACTGCATGCGATGGATCGCTCAAGCCGAGACGGCTCTCGACATGATGGTTGACCGTTCGATCAATCGTTTTTCCCATGGTTCGGCGCTGGCCGAAAAGCAAGGAGTCCAGTGGATGATCGCCGACTCTGCAATGGATCTTTATCAGTGCAAGCTGATGGTGCTTCATACGGCCTACAAGATCGATCGTGGTGAGGACTTTCGAACCGAGGTCTCGATGACGAAGCACTTCGTGGCCAACAGCCTCAATCGAATCATCGATCGGGCCATTCAGGTCCACGGCGCCCTGGGATATTCGACGGACACCCCATTGGCATCCATGCTCCAACATGCGCGTTGGGCCCGCCTCGCAGACGGCGCCGACGAGATCCACCAGATGAGGATCGCCGAGCGAACCATTGCCGCTTATAAGGACACCGGTTCCACGGCGTCGGCGACCGGCGATCTACCGATTTGAACAAGTGACTACATTGCAGTGAGACATTGAACTGGGATTTCTCGCTCGAAGCAATGAGGAAGGATCAACGTGGTTGACGAAGACATCTATCAACGGATCAACACCTTGGTTGACGAGGAGAAGGTGCTGCGAGAACACGAGACGCCAGACGACGTCGAACGACTCGCGCACCTAGAAGAGACATTGGACCAATGTTGGGACCTGCTGCGCCAACGCCGAGCGCTGCGAGAGTTCGGAAGGAACCCGGGTGAGGCCAGGGTTCGCGAGGTCGACATCGTGGAGCATTACGAACAGTAACTGGCTGAGACTTAGTGCGAACCAGTTCAATCTGAGCTGCGGGTAGTCGAGAGTTACCCGACGAATTTCTTGAGATCCGCGATGATTTTATCTTCGACCTCGAGACTCCATAGTGAGTCGGCGACATCAATAGGCAGGAAGAGATCAGACACTAAGAGCGTCTCCGCGGCGGCGACCCCAAGGTTCTGCAACCATTTGCCAACGCCGAATCGAACTGTGAAGTCACTTGGGTCGCCCGTGATGGTGATTGTAAAGGCGCGCTCGGCCGCGACGATGTCACGAAGGAAGCCGCTTTTCTGCGCTTGAATTACCGTCCCCTGGTCACCACCTGGCGCGACCTGGACCTTGAAGCCATCGGCCTCGAGGTATTGCGTGAGGTGTGCTTCCACGGCAGTTAGGTTCGTGCCCTTGCCCTCAAAATGTTCTGACTTGTCTCCGAGCATGACGTCTCCTCCAATGGTGCGTTTCTTGACCCTACCGGCGGCGTTTTGAAGTACGACCTGATTATTCGGAGATTCTTACGTGCGGTGCTGGTCACGAAGTCATCGCCGTGACGTCACCACCATGCGTTGAAAGAGTTCACTGATCTCCTTGATCGTGAATTCCATCGTCGCGTCGCCAACATTGAACTCGAAGCGTTGCAACGTCGGACCCTCCACTTCGTAGGCGCCGCTGAACATCCAGATGCCGTCTTTGCGAGCAATGTCGAGCATCCGAGCTATCACGGTGTCGCACGGACCGCTCACGCGCACGTGCATCATCGGGCTTTGCACTGGATAGGGCAGAATCTCGATGCCGTCGATTCGTCGGAGGGTGCGCGCAATCTGTTGGGCACGTTGGTAGTACTCCCCGAAACGATTCCCGCGAAGTTGTAGCGCCGTGAGGGCCGAGGCAGCGTAGGGCCAGAGTCCGTAGGCACGACCACCATGTCGCACTCGCCACAGTTTCAATTCCTCAATCGTCGCCCTGTCGCTGGCGACACAACATCCGGCGATGGCGCCGAGTCCTTTGTAGAATGAGACGTAGACGGAGTCGAAGAGTTCAGCGATGTCGACGATTGATTTTGACGCCGTCGCCTCGTAGTACGGCGCGGCCTCCCAGAGTCGCGCGCCGTCCATGTGCGTCGCCGCACCGTTATCGCGCGCCCAGACCACCTGAGCCACTAATTCGTCCCACTCAGGAAGCGTGCCACCGAGATCGCGTTGTGGCAGTTCAATGAGTACCGCGGCCACCGGTTCACCAACGGAAGTGAGTTGCTCGGACGTCAGCGGCATCGTGGCCGGTCCGCACGTCACGGCCACGAGTTGATGGAGTCGCTCGTAGGCGCGCTCCTCTCGGACGTCCAGGTGACATTTCGGGTGAAAGATGACGGAGCGACGGTTCCGCCGGTCGGCGTGGATACGCAGGACCGCTTGTTGGGCCATGGTGCCGGAGATCATGAAAAGGGCGGCCTCTTTGCCGAGTCGACGCGCGACCTCGTTCTCGAGCTGCTCGACAACACCTCCGTTGCCGTAGACGTCGATTTGGGAGTCCGACGGAATCGTCGCCAACAACGTGGAGACGTCGCGACGTCCCACGCCCGCTAAGAACCGCGTACAACGTTGATTCATTTCACGGAGCTCCTCAGGTGTCGGGCGAGACCTGATCGTCGGGCGCGGGCGTGTCGGGGAGGGTTTTGTCGTCTTCTTCGGGGTCGTGGCCACAAATGTGACGATACCGAATGTCGCGAAGGAGTCGTCTATTCGCCGACATCACCCTCCACCAGCTCGGTGTAGATGTCGAGGTGGCCGAGATAACGCGCATATTCCTGGAGCAAGTGGATCAGGACCCGCTCTAAGGATGCGGGCTGATCATCATCCCAACGAGGTCCCGGTTGACCGAGCTCATCGAGCTGGTGGCGACGCACAATCACTCCAGTGGTCACGCCTCGCGTGCGCAAACTTGCCACGAGCGATTCCAGAATCTCCGCGGGCTCCATGACCATGAGTGAGCCGGTAACGACGGTCGACGCAGACCATCGTGAGTAAAGTCAAAACTATGTCCGTCATAGAGCCCCACAATCACCCGCCAAGGATCGATCCAGACCAACTGTCCGGCGAAAAGCAAGCTCTGGACGAATGGGTTGATTTTCATCGAGCCACACTGTTGATGAAATGTGACGGGCTTACGTCGGAGCAACTGAAATCGAGATCGGTCGAGCCGTCGACCTTGACGTTGCTGGGCCTGGTTCGACACATGAGTGATGTAGAGCGCGGATGGTTCCGACGACGCGCTGCGGGTGAGGATGTCGACTATCACTATTCGACCGATGAGGCACCAGACGCCGACTTCTTGGACGTCGAGTCGGCTGAGGCATCAGAAGATCTCGCCCACTTCGTGGCGGAGTGTCAACGGTGTCGAGAGGCCACCGCCGGGCTGTCTCTCGATCTGGTCGTGACCAGCCCAGGGCACCACCGCAAACCAACTCGCAACGTGCGATGGATCTACCTTCACATGATCGAGGAGTACGCGCGCCACAACGGTCATGCGGACCTCCTTCGCGAACGAATCGACGGCGTCACGGGCGACTGAATGTCGCCTGGTTGACCACGGCGACGAAAATGCAGAAGACAGTTCTCGCGCCGTTACGCTGCGTTGATGTTCGAGGTCTCCAATGAACGTTTCGAGGAACTCGCGGCCGAAGCGGTCGCCTCATTGCCGGAGTCGCTTTCATCGCGTATGGACAACGTGGCGATAATCGTCGAGGACGAAGCCCGCGGGCGAAATCTCTTCGGTCTCTATGAGGGCATTCCCCTGACTCGTCGTGGCTATTCCAGTTACAACGCCGTCATGCCCGATCGCATCACGCTCTACCAAAGGACGATATGTCAGGTGTGCTCGAATGAGGACGACGTGCGAGCCCAGGTGCGTAAGACGGTGATCCACGAGATCGCGCACCACTTTGGCATCAGTGATCCCCGCCTCGACGAGCTCGGCTGGGCTTAGCGCGTCCGAGCCGTTACCTTCCCAACCACTGTTCGCGCGAAGTCACCCAGGCCGACCCCATGCCCGAATGACCCGGCGTCACAATCTCTCGCCCGTACTCCTCGACAGGCGCAAAACCGAGCTTGCGGGGAACCGCGGCGCTCGCCGTATTCGCTCGGTCCATTGAGATCTTGACGGTGGCGGTTGTAGGGACGTAGGTGAAGGCCGCGCCGGTGAGAATGCTCGCGGCCTCGGTGGCGTAACCTCGGCCGGTACGGTCGCTTCGGATCCAGTATCCAATCTCCAGCTCCTCGACGACTCCGCGACGATCGAGGGTGGCGCTCCCGACCAACTGTCCTCCGTCGATTTCTCGGATCCAATAGGCCCAGCGCTCATCGGAGCGAAATCGTCCGTCATCGTCGAGGGTGAGAGCCATGATCGACTCGCGCGAAGGCATCGACGTCGCCCACTTCATCCACACGTGGAGTTCATCGAAACTTTGAATGACTGCTTCAAGGGCGTCGTCGACGTCGTCGAGCGTTTTGCGATTGAGGTGAAGCCGCGTTCCGAAACATTCATCTGGAAGACTCGACATCGGACAAGTGTGACACGCCGAACGTTCAGAGCGCAGTGAAGTCCAATTCACCGCAGTAATCATCAACGTCTATCTCTTGCGGCGACCTTTACGAAAGGAATTGACTGAGCGTCCAACTTCCCTTGAACAGGTAGTCACAGAGCGACTCCGTGAGCGTGCACATCACCGTCAGTACCTGTTCGCCAGGAGTGTCGACCGGGACGTCGAGCAGTAGTCCTCGAGTGTTGTGGTCTTGTCGAATGGCGAACGGAGCACCGCCCAACATGAGCGCGATGCGCTCACGGCCAAGACGACTGCGTGAGTGCAGTACGCCCAGCGTCGAGGGCTGGGCCACTCCTCGACGGGGCGGTGCAGTCACGTAACTTGCGACAACGACGCCCTTGTTGAGTCGCAGTCCGAAGTAGTTCACCTTCATATCGGCGACCTTTTCTTCGACATCGGGCGATAGGTTGCACCACCCGCGACCGGCGGCCACGGCGGCAATCGCCGCGACGGCGCTTGATCGTTCAGTGGAGAAGGTTATCAACGAGGGAGTCGTCATCAGAATTGCGACCTGTCGGGCTTCGTCAGTCCGGTCAGCGTGTCGACGGTCGTGGCGTTACCGGCGCCGTTGAGACCTAGCACGGTGACCTTCGTAACTCGGCGCAGCTCCAGGTCCAGACCTCGCCCGGCGTGAACGGAGCCAAAGGACTTGATGAGGCCGTGGGTCACGAGGTTGTCGTGCAGCGACGTCGCCGACGAGATGTCAGTCACGTATGTGTCGAGAAGAGTTCGTCAATATCCACCAAAAGTACTCGAACGAGCGATGCGCTCAACGGCGAAAGAAGCTCAATCGAACTTCGTGAACCGTGACCACGACCTACGCTCGGGCTATGTTGAGTGCATGCTGAAGAGGTTCTTCGAGCTGTTTGGACTGGCCACGATGGCCGTCGGGGTGTACTTCGTCCTCATCGAACACCAAAAGAGCACGGTGTGTAACGAAACCGAAGGGAAGTTCGTCGGCTTCGGCGTGAGCACCGAGTGCCAGCACGTGATCTACACCTACTTCGGCGGATTCATCGTCTTGGCCCTCGGCGCTCTCGTCGTGCTCTTTGGTCTCCTGGCGACTCGAAGGGCCGCCAAGAAGAAAATCTCGACGGGGCATCGATCGTTGGCCTCGCAGTATCACTTGACCGATCCGAAGTCCGGACGCGCGCCGAAGTCGTAACAGTCTCAGCTGATGCGTGTCAGTTCGACCACCGGAATCACACGAGTCGTTGCCTTTTCATACTCCGCGAAACCCGGGAAGCGCTCGGCCTGGACCGGGTAGATGCGATTGCGCTCCGCGCGCGACACCGGCGTCGCCGTCGCCTCGTAGGTCTCGGTCCCGACTTCAACCGTCACTTTCGGCTTCGCCACCAGGTTGTGATACCAGTCCGGATTGACGGGCGCACCTCCCTTGGAAGCGAAGACGAATCGGCGACCTTCGTAGTCCAAGTACATCATGGGATTTACACGCTCTTCATTGGTCTTGGCGCCCATTGTATGCAGCAATAAGACGGGCGCGCCTTCGAACGAACCGCCGACCACACCATTATTGGCCCGGAACTCGGCGATCACCTTGGCGTTCCATTCATTCATGTTCGTCGCAGCTTCGTCGTCACTCACGACCGTCTCCTTCTCAGATTGTTGAGCACTGACTCACTCATCGTGCACCTTAGGAGGCGCGAGCGCGAAGCAGTCCTTCGGTCTCCTCGGCGTCCAAAGGCATCCCGAGGTGGTAGCCCTGAGCCAGTCGACACGTCAGGTCGCGCAGCGGTGCGACCTGATCGGATGATTCGACGCCCTCGGCGATCGTGGTGAGGCCGAGTGTGTGGGCCAGTTGTACGATGGCCGGTGCGAGACTGGGTCGACCATCGGGACTTGTGATATTCGCCACGAATGACCGATCGACCTTCAAGATATCGATCGGTAGTTGCCCGAGATGGGAGAATGACGAGAAGCCAGTGCCGAAGTCGTCGATGGCGATGCTCAGCCCGAGCGATTTGAGCGAATTGATATTCCGGATCGCGGCATCGATATTTCGCATGATCGCGCTTTCCGTGATCTCCAAGATCAAATGCGTCGGCTCGAATCCCGTTTCGAGCAAGGAGAGGCTGACGCTATCTCGTATGTCGTTGTCAGCGATCTCACGCGCGGAGAGATTTACGCTCATGAGTAGCCCCGGACCGGCGATGCCCATGTTCTGCCAGCGTCGCGCTTGGGAGCACGCTTCGGTGAGGACAAAGCGATCTATGTGATGGATGAAGCCGATCTCCTCGGCGAAAGGGATGAAGGAGATGGGCTGAAGCAGCCCGTGGGTGGGATGTTGCCACCGAACGAGCGCTTCGAAACCGACGATGACCCCGGACTCCAGATCGAAGATCGGCTGGTAGTGAACGCGCAACTCCTCGGAGAGCACGGCGTGACGAAGGTCGTTCTCGAGCTCCAGTCGCTCCACAACGGCGACGTGCATCTGATCTTGAAACTCCTCGATGCGGTCTTTGCCTTGCGCCTTGGCTAGATACATGGCCAGGTCAGCGTTTCGAAGGAGTTGATCGCTGGTATTGCCTTTGGCACCGAACGTGACGCCCATGCTCACGGTGACCGCGATCTCTTGATCGGCGACAGTGACTGACTGTCGAAGCGTCTTCATTAGTCGAGCGGCTAATTGCAGGACCTCCTCACGGGTAGCCGCACCCTCAATCAACACCGCGAATTCGTCCCCACCGAGTCGCGCCGCCGTGTCGGACTTACGGAGACCTTTCACCAGCGTGGAGGCCACAATGCGAAGTAGTTCGTCTCCGGCGGAATGTCCGAGGCTCTCGTTGATCGTCTTGAAGTTGTCGAGATCCAGTAAGAGGACGGCGACGTATTTATCGTTGCGCTCACTGCGGGCGAGGGCCAGATTGAGCCGGTCTTGGAAGAGCGCCCGGTTGGCAAGATCCGTGAGGGCGTCGTGGAACGCCAGATGGGCCAGGTCGTGTTCCAATCGCTTTTGTTCCGTAACGTCGCTGAAGCCCCATACGCGCCCAACCACGTCGCCGGCGACGAATTGGGGTTTCGACGATCGCTGGAACACTCGTCCGTCGACGAACTCCAGCGTGTCGCTGCTCTCCACTTCGGGTTGCGAGTAGAGGTCGTTGACGCGAGCGATGAAGGCGCTCGGATCGGTGAGCTGTTCGGCCACGTACTCGATCAATCGGTGGTCGTTTCGAGCCGCCACGAGATTAGTCGGTATTCGCCACATCTCGGCGAACTGAGAATTGAAACTCGTGATGGATCTGTCGTTACCCACGACGAGCAGTCCGTTGGCGGTCGATTCCAGTGCGGCGTTCAACAGCGACGACGTCTCGCGCAGTTCACGCACCGTATTTCGAAGCTCCATCTCGGCGCCGACGCGAGCCGAGACGTCGTGCGCCGTCACGACTAGGCCGCCCACCGTCGGATCGTCCACGAGGCTCACGATCGACAGCTCAAAAGAGATCATCTCCTCGCTGCCACGACGTATCAGACGAAGTGCCTGCACGACAGGCTGGGAAGCGCTGGAGTCGCGCAACGCGTTCTCGATCGCGACGCGAAGTGCTGGACGATCGTTGGCGGTGACGATATTTGCGAGGGGCTGGCCCTCGACAGCCTCGGGGTCGTGCCCTAGCTTTCGCGTCATCGCCCCGGACACCGATTCGACGACGCCGGCGGGGGAGAGCAGCATCATGATCGTCGTCGCATTGTGCACCAAAGATCGGAATCGCGCCACGTTGTCGCGCGCCAGTTCGAATCGTCGGCGTTCGGTCAGATCGCGGATGCTGAAGAGAATCGCACCTTTCTGGAACCACGACACGGGAGTGCCGATGAGTTCAATCAGTCGCCAATCGTCACCGATTTGGGCTCGGATTTCCAGAAAGGTTCCTACGCTCTTGGTTTGAATGGATTCAAGCGACCGCAGGACGATCTCGAGGTCGTCGGGGTGCACGAGATCGACGGCGGATATTCCTGTCGCCGATTCCAACGATCGACCGAAGAGTTCGAGGGCCAACTGGTTAACCCAGAGAACGTTCCCGACCGCGTCCAATACCACGACGATCTCGGGAAAAGAGTTGAGTAATCGAGCTAACTTGCGGTCACCGACGCTCATCGAACTCCTTGGGACCAGGCATGACATCTCGATGCACGACGTCGAGATGTGAACTCGGAGGAGCCGACGATAATTTTCATCCTTTGAACCGTAACGCAGGAAGTTCGTCCTTCTGCGCACCATTCCGAGCCGAATCGCATCAGTGCGATCCCGTGTTTTCCTGTGTACAAGAGCAACGACAACCTGTGCGAAGTGTCGTCAATCACTTCGCTCACTGCGGTCTCGGACCATGGGCGAAGCCTTCAATTGAACGTTTCAGAACTTTCAGCACTCGGGTCGTGCATCCCAGTTGGACAATCGGCCGCGTCGTGGAGGGACCAAGATCTTGACGAGTGCGTCGATGAACGTTTGGGACATTGTTGAGAACCTGTTGACAAGCAAAACGATGGACCGGCCTAGCGTTCATCCATGACCGAGCTCTTCGAACTTCCTCGTGGCACGCCCCGAGCCGAATTGGTCGGGCTCGTAAGCGACGAGGAGGTCGCGACGACCTTCGAATCGGTGCCGTTCACCTCAGATCATCCAGCCTCGTGGAATGGACTCCTCGAAGCGTTGCCCGAGCCGACGGCGCTCGTGGACGTTCGCGGCGTTCTCCACTACGTCAACGAACTGCTGTGCGCCTTGACCGGCTACGAACAGAC
The DNA here is from genome assembly GCA_035532375.1 of Acidimicrobiales bacterium. GTDB lineage: Bacteria > Actinomycetota > Acidimicrobiia > Acidimicrobiales > RAAP-2 > RAAP-2. The sequence goes on along the minus strand of DATKRC010000103.1, from coordinate 39,891 downwards.
CGATTTGATCGGTCGCGACGTCATAATGCTCATCCCCGAACGCCTTCGCGAGCGCTTGTTGCGCGCTCGTCGGGAGCGACCGCGCAACCCAACTGCATCCGTCTGGAATGACCAGGATCTGACCCTGCTGCGTAGCGACGGCCAAGAGGTTCACGTCGAGGTCTCACGATCACCGTTGGCCCTTGATCAGGGATCATGGGTCGTGCTGGCGATTCGTGACATGACTACTGCGCGGATGAACGAAAAGGCTCGCGCCGACGCCGAACTTCGGTTTCGCGTGGCCTTTGAGAACAACATGGCGCCAATGACCTTCACCGACGCACATGACCGCATCATCGCGGTCAACGACGCCATGTGCGAGATGGTCGGCTTTTCTCGCGATGAGTTGCTCGGCTGCGACTCGACGCCATTCACCTATCCCGACGACGTGGGAATCACCGAAAGCACGCACCAGCGACTCATCTCGGGTGAAGTGGAGCAGGAGCGCTACGTCAAGCGTTACTTGAGAAAAGACGGTCGAGTGATCGACGTCGAGGTGTCGCGCTCGCCCGCGCGCGACGAGGACGGCAACATCCTCTACTTCGTCTTCTCCGAGCGCGACGTCACAGAAGAGCGTGCCCTAGCGGCCCAGCTATCGCATCAGGCGCTGCACGACCCGCTCACGGGTTTAGCAAACCGGGCACTCTTCGAAGACCGATTGGCCCAGGCTCATGGTCGCGTGCTTCGTCAAGGCGGCATCGGCGCGGTGCTCTTGATTGACCTGGATGACTTCAAGGGAGTCAACGACACACACGGTCACTTCGTCGGTGATCAACTTCTCACTGCCATCGCGAATCGATTGGCGCTCATCACTCGTTCGGCCGACACGCTCTGTCGCTTCGGCGGCGACGAGTTCTTGTACCTGGCCGAGGGTCTCGTCTCGCCGGCCGAGGCCGAAGTCCTCGCCGAGCGTCTGATCAGCGTCATTGCCGAGCCCTACAAAATCGCCGGATCGCTGATCGAACAACGCGCCAGCGTCGGCATCGTCATCTGGGACTCGACGTGCAACGGTTTCTCCGAAACGATTCAAAATGTCGACGCCGCCTTGTACGAAGCCAAGCGAAACGTGCGCGGTCACCACGTGGTCTTCACGCCCACAATGCACCAACGCGCCGTGAGCCGTTTCGCACTGGTACAAGAGTTACGACAGGCCTTCAGCGTCGGGGACTTGGTGATGCACTATCAACCGATCGCCGATCTCACCACCAGTCAAGTGGTCGGCTTCGAGGCTCTGATGCGTTGGAAGCATCCCGAACGAGGTTGGGTACCACCCAACGTGTTCATGCCCTTGGCCGAGCAGAGCGACCTGATCTTGGAGCTCGGTTCGTTCGCCTTGCGCCAAGCCATCCTCGAAGCGAGCAAGTGGGCGACCGATGATTCGTCGATTCGGCGTCCGTACGTGACGGTCAATCTTTCGGCGCACCAGTTCCTCGATCCGGGATTAGTGCCCACGATAAAGAATCTCCTGCGCGAGAGCGCGTTGCCACCGGCGTATCTGATCCTGGAGATCACCGAGAGCGTCGCGTTGATGGACATCGCCGAAACGATGGCCCTGTTGGAACTGCTCGGCACACTCGGGGTAGGCATCGCCCTGGATGACTTCGGCACCGGCTTCTCGTCGCTGTCGTACCTGGCGGCGCTCAGTCCGCGCATCATCAAGATCGACCAGTCATTCGTTCGGCCCGTCCACGAGTCGACGCGCAACGACACGTTGCTCGAGACGATCATCTCGTTGGGTCAGAAACTCAACATGACGATGCTCGCCAAGGGAATCGAGACCGAAGGTCAGTTCAGTCGACTTCGTCGATTGGGCTGTGAACTCGGGCAGGGCTTCCTCTTCTCCGCCGCGGTTCCGAACGACGAAGTTGCGGCGATGGTGGGCCAAGTCCTCCCCACCTGAGATAACTCGCCTCAACTAAACCGATGAAAGCACCGGTTTAGACTACGCCCATGTTGGTCGACGGCGGTCTCTCCTTTCGAATTGACGACGTAGGCGCTGATGCGCGTGCACTGGAACTCGCGGGCTACGACGGCGCCTGGTCGGCTGAAACCGGGCACGACCCGCTCCTGATCGTTGCCGGAGCGGCGACCGCGACTACAACGTTGGAACTCGGCACCGGCATCGTCGTGGCCTTCGCACGAAGTCCGATGATCACGGCCACCATGGCCAACGACGTGCAGTTGCTGTCACGCGGCCGGCTGCTGCTCGGTCTCGGTTCACAGATCAAACCGCACATCGAGAAGCGATACTCGATGCCCTGGTCGCATCCGGCGCCGCGCATGCGCGAATACGTCCTGGCGATGAGAGCGATCTGGGCGTGTTGGAATGAGGGCGTCGCGCTCAATTTTCGCGGAGAGTACTACCGACACACGCTGATGTCGCCGTTCTTCAATCCCGGTCCCAATCCTTACGGTGCGCCGAAGGTGTACCTGGCCGCGGTCGGCGAGTTGATGACCGAAGTGGCCGGCGAAGTGGCCGACGGGCTCTTGGTACACCCGTTCACCACGGAGCGCTACATCCGCGAAATCACGCTTCCGGCCTTGGAGCGCGGTTTGGCCAAATCGGGACGTGAGCCCAAAGACTTTCCGATCTCGTTTTCCGGCTTGGTGGCGACGGGCGAGAACGACGAGGAGCTCGAAGACGCCACGCGCCAGGTTCGTGGCCAGATCGCCTTCTACGGGTCGACACCGGCCTACCGGGGTGTTCTCGAGTTGCACGGATGGGGCGATCTCCAGAGTGAGTTGAACGCATTGTCCAAGACGGGGCAGTGGGAACTGATGGGTGAACTGATCGACAACGACGTGCTGAACGCTTTCAGCGTCGTCGCCATGCCCGACGACGTCGGCGCGGTCGTTCGCGAACGGCTCAATGACGTCATCAGCCGCTTCAGCATCTACGCGCCCTACGCGCTCAGTGACACGGCGCGCCAAGCCATCGTGGAAGGACTCCGGTCGTAGCGACGGCACCTGAGTCATCGGTTAATAACGACCTTGACAATCCTCAGATTATGGGGGTCGCAAAACTAAGGTCGAAACGTGAGTTGGAACGAGGAACCGCAGTCCTGGGAGCCGACTCAAGACATCCTTGAATATCTGGGCTTTGCAGGCGTCGACACCACGCGTGACCAACTGGCTCGGCTGCATCGCCGACGTTTGATCGGTGAACCGTTCCACGATCAGATCGGTGGACGGAGTTCACTGGCGCGCTACCCGGCGGGCACCGCCGAGCGGATGCTGCGGATCTCGCAACTGCGCTCGAGTACGAAACAACTCGACGAGTTGGCCTGGCGACTTTGGTGGGAGGGTTACGACCTCGAGCCCGACATCATACGCACGTATCTTTTGAAGCGAGCGAGGCGCTGGGATGAACAGATGCGAGAGATTCGTGGGGTGGCCGACGATCGTCCGGAAGAAGAAAAGGGTGAGCGCGACGTGCTCGAAGAGGTCTTCTTCGAGCATCTCAAGACCCGTCCAGCGATGGTCTCGGCGCGCAAGCGCCTGGGGCGAGGTTCCGAACTGTACGCCGAGTTTTCGTCACTTCTCATCGATCTCATTAAAGGAGATCTGTGGTCACTCGATCCTGACGCCGGAGGTCTCTTCGATCGTCGAGACAGCGGGCGCGCCACCCCCGACATCGCCGAACCGTCACGAGCCGGCCAACTAGCCCTTCGCGCGATGCAGAGCACGATGGATACGCCTTTCATTCAGCTGGCGACCACCTTGGACGACAAGGAAATTGCCAACGCTCGGCCCGTCGCACTCCGACTACTCGGTCTCATCGCTAGCGCCGGGACCATCGTGCAAGAGGTGTTCGGCGGCTCGGGGCAGGGGCGCGACAACGTGGGAAAGAGCCTCATCACGATGGCCGAGAACTCCGAAGAGCAAGTCTTGGCGTTGCTCTTGACGTCATCGTTCTTGAAAGACGACCGAGTCCGAGACGCGCTTTCGGAATTGAGCAGCGCGCCTGTTATCCCTCCGCCAATCTCATACTTGGATTTTCGACGCCTGCGTTATCTCGCGGGCGAGGTACCGAGCCTCGCCGCTCTGTTGGTGCCGGCGGCCGTTCACGAAGCCTTCGCGTCCCCCGAGGGTGCAGATCGATGGCGCGTGGGGTTCAACGAGTATTGGATGAGTCACGCGCTCGAACTTCAGGAGGCGATGGCGCTGCGGCCCGATCTCTTCGTCGAAGAACCGGTCGAACCGGACGACGTCATCGAAATTGAAGTGGAAACTAAAAAAAAAAATCTAAAATGAGATTCTGGAACGGCGAATGCACTCGGGCATTGACGGACTGGCGCGGCTCCTACGTGGGGTCGATGACAGCGCGTGGACGAATGCGCACACCGACATCGGTCAATTAGTCGTGGATAAGGCGACGCTCTGAGTCGGTCTTAGAGTCGACCGAATTCTCCAGTAGTGAGATGCGCTCGTAGGTGACAGGCCGGACACAGATACTGACAGTTGGACAACTCTTCGTCACCCCCGGCGCTAAGCGCTTTCTTGTGGTGGAACTCCTTGGCCGGGAGGCGGCAGTGGCCGTAGTGCGGACACCAGCTGGCAGTGCACTCGCACGTTCCGCGTGCTCGTTGCCGGGCCAGACGCTGCACAGATTCGGGAAAACTCATGCCCCTCCTAGGTCATCCCGCATAAATCGCAAGACTTGGGCATAAATGGTAGCGGTCGACGAATCAATGAGTGGGTGCTTCGTAGAGCGAAACATCAGAAGGAGAAGGACGTTCCTACCATCGTCGCCGCGACGTCAAAGGCCACGGCGGGTGAAAACAAATAGCCCTGACCGAGCGAACAATGCAGCTCGCGAAGGTTTTCCAGTTGATCCTGCGTCTCGATACCTTCGGCGGACATGGTCATGCCTAGGTTGTGTCCGAGCAACACGATCGTCTCCAGCAAGCGGTCGCTATGGATGGTCTTCATCACAGGTCGAATGAAGGACTGATCGATTTTGATGATCATGGGATTCAAGAGCGCCAAGTACGAGAGCGACGAGAATCCAGTGCCGAAGTCATCCAGGGCGACACCGATGCCCAGGTCAGTCAACTGCTGGATCATCTTCACGGTGTCGGCCGTTTCCATCAGGGCGACGCTCTCGGTGATCTCGATGATAAGACGATCGGCCGGCAACGAGCAGACCTCCAGCTCCTTCTTTACGAGCTCGAGCAGTCCGGGATGGTGGAACTGGCGCGCGGAGAGATTGACTGTGACGTAGGGTTCGGAGAGCGAATCCTTCGTGCGACCCCATTCGGCGGCGGCCATGATCGATTCGTGCAGAGCGAAGGCGCCGAGGTCCAAGATGAGGTCGCTCTGCTCAGCCAGGGGGATGAACTCACTCGGCGGCACCCATCCGCGCTCGGCGTGATGCCAACGCATGAGCGCCTCGAATCCGATGACTTCGTTCGTCGAGAGGCGAACGATGGGCTGGTAGTGCATAGCCAGATCGCCGGATGCGACGGCGGTTCGCAGTTCTTGAACCAAGGAGAAACGATTGACCAGTTGGTCTTGCATACCCGGCACGTAGACGAAGTGGCGGCCCTTGCCCAGGCGCTTGGCCTCGTAAAGGGCGACGTCGGCGTCACGAACCACATCTGAGATATCGGTGGTTGATGAGTCCCAGACAACGGCGCCAAGACTGGCGCGCTGCTCGAGGCTGAGATCGCCCACGCTGAAGGGTTCGTCGAGTGATCGCAAAAACCGCCCGGCGATGAGTTCGGCCTCGTGTGAACCCGTGATGCCCTCTGCCAAGTAGAGGAACTCGTCACCGCCGAAGCGACACAGCGTGTCTGTCGCGCGCGCGACCACTTCGAGTCGTCTCGCCACCGCCTCCAAGAGTTGATCGCCGACGAGGTGACCATACGTATCGTTGACGCCCTTGAAGTCGTCGAGGTCCAACAGAAACAGCGCGCCATGACCATCTTGTCGAATGATTCGTGAATGAGCCTGGGCGAGTCGGTCATCAAGCAACGCCCGGTTGGCCAGGCCGGTCAAAGGATCGTGCAACGCTTGATGTGAGAGTTGCGCCGTAAGCAGCCGTTCTTCGGTGATGTCGCGCTCCGAGATAATGAAGTACAACGTCTTGCCGGTCTTGTCGCGCGCCGGGGACTTCGATACTTCGGCGACGATCATTCGACCATCGGAATGCAAATAGCGTTTGACATAGCGCACCTGACGGATCTCGCCGTGAAGGAATCGTTCGTGGGACGCTTCGGCGATACCGATGTCATCGGGGTAGGTGAACGGCTTGGAGTCGAAGCCGATGAGTTCACTTCGGGAACGACCGACCATCGTGCAAAAGGCGTCATTGGCCGCGATGATGCAGTCGCGAAGGTCGGTGAAGACCATGGGCGCCATGTTGTCTTCGAAAGCCATGCGGAAGTGTTGCTCGGCCTCACTGCGTGCCTGTTCAGCCGCTCGCTGGACGCTGTTGTCGCGGATCGAGCCCATCGTCCAGCGCGCGTCACCGACCACGAGCGGTGAGAGCGCAAAATCCACCGAACGTTCAGTGCCGTCTTTGCACAGGACCGTGAGTTCACGGTCGTTCCAGATAATTCGGGAGTCCGGGTCCTGCGCGAAGCGTCGCCGGGCCTCTTCTTCCATCGCACGCAGTTCCGGAGGTATCAGCACGAGGACGTTCTCGCCCACAAGTTCGTCACGGTCATAGCCAGTGATCAACGTCAACTCTTCGTTCACGCAGTGCATGACGCCGTGGCCATCGATCAACGCCGTCCCGTCAGGCATTGCCTCGAGAAGACTTTGCCACGAAATCGAGAGGTCCCCGTCTCTCGTCACCACCGTTCGACACCCATCAGGACCGGACGTCGACATCGTCAACTTGCATTAGTTGAATTCTGCCACAACGAAAGGTTTTCACACCCTCATGGTCGCGGGGGTGGAACCAGGCGATGCGGTTGCTCGAAGGCTCTACGAGGAACTATCCCCGGGATGATCCGCCTCCCACTCCGAGTCGGATTCCACATCCGGACGATTCTTGACCCATTCCGCGTGTCCGGGATTTCTAGGATCCATCAGGTCGTCAGAGACGTCGCTGACGAACTCGTCCTGAGCGATCTCTTCGGTCTCGAATTCCGGTGTCGAGACGGTCACGTTGGGAATCTCACCGGGTTGGTAGTTCTTGTTGCCGAGTGCGCTGGGATCGGGCACGTAACTGAAACCTCGTTTGCGCGATTTGCGGCGAATGAGTACACCACCGACGATCAGAATGACCAGAACAATCAACAGAACCACGAACGTCATGTGATGTACCTCGTCTTTCGTGACCTCAGTTGGATCGGTGTCGTTACTCGTTAGGTAATGAGCATACCGAGCGACGCGGACCGCCCTTGGGCGATTATCGTTCGCTTGAGAGCGGGCACGACCTTTGTAACTACGATTGGGAAACGAGGTGATCAGTGTCCCAGCTACTCTTTACGGCCTTCAGCAACCGCGCCGACGCGCTTGAACTCGCCCAAGAAGCGGGACGTCAGTTGCGACAAGACGGCATCACCTCCGCGGTGCACATGCTCGACATCGGCGTGACGCCCGAGGTGGACGAATCAACCCTGGTCGTCAGTCTCGGGGGTGACGGAACATTTCTGAAAGCGGCCCGGCTGGCCCACGCTGCGGGCGCTCGCGTCCTCGCCGTCAATCTCGGGCGGGTCGGTTTCCTCCTCAACGTCCCACCAAACGACGTGGTCGCTGACGCGAAGTCTGCGCTTGAGGTCGAAGACGACGTCAATCGGCTGGCGCTCTTGATTACGGTGTCCGGTACGAACATCCAGGAGTTCGCTCTCAATGAGGTGGTCGTGGAACGCGCGCAGACCGGTCACATGGTGCGACTCAAGACCTTCGTCGATGACGACGAGTACCTCACGTATTCGGCCGACGGAGTCATGGTCTCGACCCCGACCGGCAGCACCGGCTACTGTTTCTCGGCCGGGGGACCGGTCGTGGAGGCGACGCTGCCGGTGATGATCTTGACGCCAGTCGCACCGCATTTCACAATTGACCGCTCGATCGTGGTTGGCGACGACAAGGTGATTCGGTTGGTCGCCGAGGACAAACCAGCGGTCATCGTCGCCGACGGACGTGGTATCGGATCCCTGGGTGAAGGTCACTACGTCGAGGTGCGAAAGAGCCCCACGCCGGTACGGGTGGTCGCCACGCGCAGTTTCAATCTGGCATCACGCCTTCACGAGGGCCTTCGAGAGGGACATGCCTAAGTCCCACTTGTTGGAGCTCTATGCCCACGGACTCGGCGTGATCCAAGATGCTCGACTGGAGTTTGGGCCGGGATTCAACGTCTTGACCGGGGAAACTGGAGCCGGCAAGACGCTGTTACTAGGCGCCCTCGATCTCTGTTTAGGTGGCGACGGCTCGGTGACGCGCCCGGCGATCGCTCCCGATATGCGCGCTGCCGCCGTCTTTGACCTGAACGGTGAACGCGAAGTGGTCCTGACCAGGGAGTCCGGAGTCTCCGGGCGGCTTCGCAGTGCGATTGACGGTGCCTCGAGTAGCGCCGAAGCGTTGCGGGCTTTTGCTGATCAACTGATCGTGATTCATGGACAACACGACTCGTTGACCCTACGCAACCGCAGCGAAGTGCTGCGGTTGATTGACGCTAAAGGTGACGTGTCGGTCGAGTCGCTCGCCCGGGCCCGTCGAGAACTCCAAGACGCGGTTCGTGAACGCTCCTTGTTGGGTGGTGACACTGAAGAACGTACGCGCGAATTGGACTTCGTCGACTATCAGATCAGTGAACTCGATGTCGTGTCGATTCGTTCTGCGTCCGAGCTCGACGAGGTCTTGGAGCAATTGACACGACTGAGTGATCTGCGCGATGGCCAGGCGGTATTGAGCGAAGTACTGGACGAACTCGACGCCGACGGCGACGCGGCGATCTTGGCGCAGTTTGCCCGGGCCCTCAATCGTCTGCCTTCCGCTGAGGCCTACGACGCGGCGCGGGCACTCCTTCGCTCGGCACTGGAGGAGTCGCGCGAAGCGGTCCGCGACCTGGCATCACTTTCCGATCCCGACGCCTTTGACGCGTCAGCGTTGAAAGAACTCGAGGACCGCGCCACAGTATTGCAATCGATGGTCCGTAAATACGGGTCCTTAGAGACCGCGCTGAGCACCCTGGAGGAACTACGTGCCCGTCGTCATGCGCTTGACGAGGCTTCGTCGCGAACTGCCATGCTCGACACGGACATCCTCGAGATTGGCGAGCGAGTGGCTTCTCTGGCTGACCAAGCGCGTCGAGAGCGTGAGGCGGCGGCCGAGTCCTTGACGTCGGCTGTGGCCGGTCAGTTGTCGCGCGTCGCGCTTGCCCACGCGCGACTGCGCTTCGTGATAGATGGCGAGGACGGGTCCGACGCGCAGATCCTCTTTACGCCAAATCCGGGACAGCCAGAGGGCCCTCTGCAGGCTCTCGCCAGCGGGGGAGAGTTGAGCCGAGTGCTCTTGGCGCTCTCTCTCGAATCGGCGCATGAAGACGTCGTCGCGGTCTTCGATGAGGTCGACGCCGGTGTCGGCGGACAAGTAGCCCAGCAGATCGGCGACTGCCTGGCCGAGCTGGGCCGCCAACAACAGGTCCTCGCCGTCACACACTTGGCATCGGTCGCGGCCAAAGCCGACCATCATTTCGTCATCGACAAGTTCGTCGAAGGCAACGACGTCACCACGCGGGTGCGCGTACTGAGTGACGATGAGCGAATCCAGGAGATCGCGCGGATGCTCGCCGGTGACGAGATAACTATTGAATCGACAGCGTTGGCCCGACGGCTGCTCGAAACACAGAGTTAATAGTTCTGTAAAGTCTCACCGCTTCGCTATGCTGGTGTTCCGTGGAAGCGGCGGTTGACGAATGACCAAATTCGTCTTTGTAACTGGTGGGGTGTCAAGTTCTCTTGGCAAGGGTCTCACGGCCTCTTCTCTTGGTCGACTCCTGAAATCTCGTGGCCTCAAGGTCACCATGTGCAAGCTCGATCCGTACTTGAACGTCGACCCCGGCACCATGAACCCGGGCGAACACGGTGAAGTGTTCGTGACCGACGACGGCGGCGAAACGGACCTGGACCTCGGTCACTACGAACGATTCATTGACGAGTCACTTTCCAAGATGTCCAACACCACGACGGGGTCGGTCTATTCCAACGTGATCGCCAAGGAACGACGCGGCGACTACTTGGGAAAGACCGTGCAGGTCATTCCTCACATCACTGATGAGATCAAAGAACGGGTACGTCGCCTTGGCACCCTCGGTGCCGACGTCGTCATCGTTGAAATCGGCGGCACCGTAGGCGACATCGAGATCGTTCCCTTCATCGAATCGATTCGACAGTTCCGACGTGACGCCGGTCGCGACAATGTCTGTTACGTCCACCTGACGTTGGTGCCCTATCTCGCGCCGTCAGGCGAACAAAAGACCAAGCCGACCCAACACTCGGTGACCGAACTTCGCTCGCGCGGTATCCAGCCCGACGTGATTGTCTGTCGAAGTGACCAGCCGCTCTCGGACGGTCTCAAGCGCAAGATCTCCTTGCTCTGTGACGTACCCATGCAGGCCGTCATCTCGGCGGTCGACGCGCCAAGCATCTACGACATCCCCATCACGATGTATGACGAGGGTCTCGACACGATGGTCTGCAATACGCTCGGCATCGATCTCGAAGCCAATCCGATCGATCTGAGCGCGTGGCGCGAAGTCGTGCGCCGGGTGCACGGCGCAACTAAGACCCTTCGGATCGGTGTCATCGGCAAATACGTGACCATGCCCGACGCGTACCTCTCGGTGGGGGAGTCGATTCGCCACGCCGGTTTCGCCGTAGGTGCGAAAACGACGATCGAATGGATGGAAGCTGAGCGCGTGCCGACTGAGATCGACTCGGATCGCATACGCCAGCTCGACGGCATCGTCGTACCGGGCGGCTTCGGCGAACGCGGCGTTGAAGGCATGATCGCCGCGGCGCGAATAGCCCGCGAACACGACATTCCCTACCTGGGTCTGTGCCTCGGAATGCAGGTCATGGTCGTCGAGTTCGCCCGCCACTGTCTCGGCCTAAGTGACGCACACTCCACGGAGATCTCAATCAGCACGTCCGCTCCGGTCATCGCGTTGATGGCTGAGCAGATGGACGTGACCGACCTCGGCGGCACGATGCGCCTGGGTGCTTGTCCGGCCATGCTCGACGAGGGTTCCGTCGTAGCCGGACTCTACGGAACGACCGTGGTGTCCGAACGACACCGACACCGTTACGAATTCAACTCGCGCTACCGCGCGCAGTTCGAAGCGGCCGGCATGCGTTGTTCGGGTACGTCGCCGGATGGTCGATTGGTGGAGTTCACCGAGATCGCCGATCACCCGTTCTACCTGGGCACGCAGGCGCACCCCGAATTCAAATCACGACCAGATCGTCCGCACCCGCTGTTTCTCGGTCTTATCAAGGCAGCCGCAGCGCGCGCCGAAGGTCGAGAACCGCACATCATTGATCCCGAATCGGTCGACGCCACCTTGTGAGCGATACGTTCCGAATCGTTGGAACCAAGAAACTCTTGCAGTCGCGCGTATTCGGCGTCGAACAACGCACGGTCGAACACGACGACGTGACGTTCGAACGAGACGTGGTCATCCACCTCGGCGCGGTGTCGATCCTCGCCATCAATGAGTACGACGAGATCGGGTTGATCCGCCAGTACCGCACGCCATTCGATCGGTTCAGTTGGGAGGCCCCGGCCGGCACGTTAGACGTGCCCGGCGAAGACCCCCTCGACGCCGCCAAGCGAGAACTCGCAGAAGAACTGGGCTGTGAGGCATCGAGCTGGTCGATGTTGGGGCGATTCATGACGTCACCCGGTTGGTCCAATCAACTCATGACGATCTTCGAAGCACGCGATTTGACGATGACGTCGCGAGCACCCGCCGGCCCGGAGGAAATGAGCGCGTCGGTGCGATGGTTCAATCGTGACGAACTGCGCGAGACTCTTCGGCGTGAGCCCGCAGTTGACAACACCACCGTCGTCGCCCTCGGACGCGTCTTCGGAACATATTTTGACGACGTCTGAGACGCATCTCACTGAATACTTGCAGTGGCTGACCATCGAAAAGGGTCGGAGTCGCGCCACTATCGAGGCGTATCGCCGTGACATCTCAAAGTTGCTGACCTGGATGAAGAGTTCTGAACTCGAACTTGACGCGGTGCGCGAAAATGACCTGGAGCGTTATTTCAACCAGCTTCGCCGACAAAAACGCGCCGAGACATCGATCGCGCGTTCGGTCGCCTCGATACGCGGATGGTTCGCTTTCCTCGTGGTAGAGGACTGTCTGCCAAGCGACCCGAGCGCCTTACTCCGGGGTGGACGACGCGGTCGGTCACTGCCGAAGCCGCTGGGTGAAGAAGAGATCACGGCGTTGCTGGATTCCATTCCTGACGCCACGCCAATCGACCTGCGTGATCGAGCGCTCCTCGAGCTGCTCTACGGGACTGGCGCGCGGGTCTCTGAAGTCGTCGGTATCGGTTTGGGCGACCTCGACTTCGACGAAGAGTTGATTCTCTTGACCGGCAAGGGTTCCAAGCAACGTCTGGTGCCGATCGGCTCTACGCTGATGATCGCGCTGCGGAACTACCTCGAACCGCGCGGACGCGGTTCCTTTCCCGACGCACGCAAGGATTCGCGACTGTTCTTGAATTCGCGCGGGGGAGCGCTGAGTCGTCAAGGGGTGGACCTCATCATCGACAAACGGGCGTTGCAGGTGGGCATCGAGCGGTCCCGCATCAGCGCGCACGTCTTTCGCCACAGTTGCGCGACGCACATGTTGGCCCACGGGGCCGATATCCGAGTCGTACAGGAGCTTCTCGGGCACGTTTCGATCTCCACCACTCAGATCTACACCGCGGTGGCAGTAACGTCACTAAAACGCGAATACCACAACGCGCACCCTCGGGCGCACGACTAAACCGAAAGCCGCGATGTTCCACACCTATTACTTCTATATAGCTCTCCTGCCGTCGATCATCTTGCACGAGGTGAGCCACGGATGGGTGGCCGACTTATTCGGCGATCCTACGGCGAAGGACGCAAAGCGACTGTCGTTGAATCCAATGCGACACATCGACCCGTTCGGCACCATTCTCCTGCCCGCGTTATTGCTCGCCTTGCATTTCCCTCCGTTCGGTTACGCGCGTCCGGTGCCGGTCAACACATCGCGACTTCGCAAACCGAGACAGCAGTCGCTCTACGTGTCACTCGCCGGTCCCTTCGTCAACATCGTCTTGTCCGCGATCGGATTGCTACTGTGCGATCTTTCGGTCGGACACGTATTTGGCCAGATAGTCGTGACGAATGACACGCTCTTCAACGTGGGACTTGCACTCGGGCTCGCCAACTTGCTCCTCGCGGCGTTCAACCTGCTTCCCATACCGCCTCTCGATGGATCGGCGGTCATCGAACGATTCGTGCCGAACAAACATCTCGGCACCTATTACCACTGGCGGGCTCGCGCTCTGCCGCTCGTCTTGGGATTTGTGATTTTGAGCGAATACGTGTTTCACTTCGGATCGAACGCGTTGGGCGACTTACAGACTTGGTGGATCAACCTAATCAGATGAGGCCGATGGCGCTCGCTGCGCGTCGGTATACCTCGCCCGCCACCTCACTGGCCTTAATGGCACCGCGTGCGACGACGGCGCGAAGTTCGATCGGATCGGCCATCAGTTCGTCGTAGCGTTTGTGGATCGGAGCGAGTGCCTCGATGACCAGACCCGCGAGGTCGCTCTTCAGGTCGCCGTAGCGCGTGTAGCGCTCGGCGACGGTCTGGGGAGTTTCGTGGCTGAAGCTCGAGTAGATCTCCAGCAGGTTCGAGATCCCGGGCTTCTTTTCCCAGTCGTAGCGCACGTCGCCGTCGGTGTCGGTGACCGCCTTCTTGATCTTCTTGTCGATCTCGCTGGCCGAGTCGGTCACGAAGATCGAACCCATCGGACTGGAGATCGACTTGGACATCTTTCGGGTCGGTTCTTGTAGGTCCATGACACGCGCCGCGACCTTGGGTTGGACGCCGACTGGTACGACGAAGGTCGCACCGTATCGATTGTTGAAGCGCTCGGCGATAACGCGCGTCAATTCGAGGTGCTGGCGCTGGTCGTCACCGACCGGTACTTCGGCCGTCTCGTAGAGCAAGATATCCCCGGCCATCAGGACCGGATAGGTCAAGAGTCCGACGCGGTAGCCCTTCTTGCGCGACGACTTCTCCTTGAACTGCGTCATCCGACTGAGTTCGCCGTACGTGGCGACACATTCGAGGAGCCAGTTCATCTGCGCGTGATACGGCACTTCACTCTGCAAGAAGATCGTGCAGACGTCCGGGTCAAGTCCGGCGGCCAGGTAGGTGGCGATGAGTTCGAGAGTCTGGCGGCGCAGCGTCTCGGGTTCGATTTCGAGCGTCAGGGCGTGTAGATCCACCACGCAGTAGAACGCGTCCGCGCTCTGTGCCTCGACCCACCGTTGCAGCGCGCCCAGGTAGTTGCCGATGTGCAACGTGCCGGATGGCTGCATGCCCGAGAGAATTCTCACCACGTAATTCTACGTGAAGCCGCTGGACTTCTAGGAAGTAAGATTTTGCCGTGACCTTCGTCGTGACGACGCCGTCTTTCAGCGGCCCCGTGGAGCTGCTCCTCCAACTGATCTCGACTCATGACCTCGACGTCTTGAACGTCCCTCTAGGTCCGATCGTCGATGCCTTCGTCGCGGTATTGCACGACGAGGCGGTCACTGTGAAGGTCGAAGACCTGTCGGAGTTCCTCCTCATCGCCTCGATTCTTTTGGAGATGAAGAGTCGCAGCCTTCTACCGGGTCGCGACGACACGGAACCGGACGAGGAGTTCATTGGCTGGGAGGAGCGCGACGTGCTCTTGGCGCGACTCCTCGAGCTGCGCACCTACGCGGCGCTCTCCGACGCGTTCGTCTCGCTCCTCGAACGAGCTGCTCGGGCATTTCCTCGCCTTCGCGGCGTTGATGACGGCTTCGTCGTCGAGCCCCCCGACTTACTGGCGGGTGTGACGACGGCCCAGCTGGCTGGTGCCTACCTGCGAGGCATCGAAGAGAAGCCCGTACCGGTCCTTCGCCTCAATCACGTCACCGTCGACGCCGTCTCGGTTGCCGAGACCGTCGTCTCGCTCTCACAACGCCTACCAACAATGGGCTCGCTCTCGTTTCGCGCACTCACGGAGTTACTAGGAAGTCGAATCGAAGTCATCGTGCACTTCCTAGCCCTCCTCGAGCTGTGCAAGCTCGGTCTGGTCGAACTCGGTCAGGGCAGAACATTCGGTGACGTGCAGATCGCATGGATCGAGGACGGATCCGAATTCGACATCGGAAGGGTTGACGTCTATGAGGGATGAGTTTTCGCTCGACCAGAAACTCGAAGCCATGCTGA
Source organism: Acidimicrobiales bacterium (assembly GCA_035532375.1). Classification (GTDB taxonomy): domain Bacteria; phylum Actinomycetota; class Acidimicrobiia; order Acidimicrobiales; family RAAP-2; genus RAAP-2. The sequence goes on along the minus strand of DATKRC010000103.1, from coordinate 24,416 downwards.
CCGTAGCTCTCGAGCCGATATCGTCCGAAGAGCTCGCCGATGTGGTCGACGTCGATGCCTCCCAGGTGACCGCGACGCTACGACGCCTACGCGATGAGTTCGTCCAAGAGCGACGTGGATTCCAACTCGCTGAGCTCGCCAGCGGATGGGTGATGCAGTCCTCGCCCGAGGTGTCGTCGTGGGTGACGAAATTCGCCAGTCGCGATGTTTCGCACCGACTCAGCTCGGCGGCGCTCGAGACCCTCGCGATCATTGCCTATCGACAGCCGATCTCGCGAGCTCAGATCACCGCCCTTCGCGGTGTCAACGTCGACGGCGTCTCGCGACTACTGGAGCAGCGTCAATACATCGAAGAAGTCGGTCGAGCCGGGGGACCGGGCCAGCCCATCTTGTATGGCACCACCGAACTCTTCCTCGACCGCATGGGACTGGCCTCGCTCGAGGACCTTCCGCCGATCGAGGAGTTCATGCCGCCGATCGAAATGGCCAATCAGATGGTCGAAGAGATGCGCTTCGACGTGGATGAAAGTTCCGAGGTCTCGTAGTTGGACGACGGCGAGCGCCTGCAAAAGACACTGGCCCGAGCCGGATTCGGATCTCGCAGGGCTTGCGAGATCCTCATCAGCGAGGGCCGCGTGACCATCGACGGACGCGTCGCCGAACTCGGCAATCGCGTCAATCCCGACGAGCAAATGATCTGCGTCGATGGGTCGTTGGCGCCGACCGCGCAGAACACGGTCTATTACCTGTTGAACAAACCGGACGGCGTCGTGACGACGGCTTCGGATCCTCAGGGTCGCACGACCGTCTTGGAACTCGTGGAGAGTCCCGTACGCATCTTTCCCGTTGGCCGTCTCGATATGAATACCGAGGGTCTGTTGATCCTCACCAATGACGGACGGCTCGCTCATCTGTTGACCCATCCGAGCTCTGGCATCCCCAAGGAGTATCTGGCGCGCGTCGAGGGCGATCCCTCACCGGCCGCCATCCGTCGACTGCGTGATGGCGTCGAGCTCGACGACGGCGTGACCAGTCCGGCTCAGGTCAGTCGCGTGAGCGAAGGACTCCTTCGCATCGTGATCCACGAAGGACGTAACCGACAGGTTCGACGAATGTGCGCCGCCGTCGGGCATGACGTCACACGACTGGTGCGCACGCGCATCGGCCCGATCCAAGACGCCACGTTGTCACCCGGCGCTTCGCGTCAGCTTTCGTTGGCAGAGGTTCGTCGACTCATGGAAGCCGTTGGGATGAGTGACACGATCGCCTCTACGATGCCTACATGAGATCTGCGCTGCTGCGAGGCCTTCGTGGCGCCACCACCTGTGAGATTGACACTCCCGAAGCGATCGAGGACGCCACCCAGGAGCTACTGCGCGCGATGATGGACCGAAACGAACTGGCCCGCGACGACATCGTGAGCGTCATCTTCACCACGACCCGCGACCTGACGTCGACCTTTCCCGCGACGGTGGCCCGGGGCATCGGCTTCGGGGACATACCGTTGCTCTGCGCCAGTGAGATCGACGTTCCCGCTTCGATGCCGAAGTGCATCCGGATTCTCCTGCACGTTTACACCACTCGACCCCGGGACGAACTTTGCCACGTGTACCTTCGAAACGCTCAGGGCCTGCGTGATGACCTTCCCGGATAGTCGTCGCGCGCACGTCGTCGGGCTCGGTCTGATCGGCGCGTCGGTGGCGCTCGCCCTCCAAGAATGCGACTGGTCCGTGACGGGTGTCGATAGCAACGCCGCCACGGTTGCCGCGGCGATCGAACGTGGCGTGGTCACGAACCGAGAACTGAAGCCCGACGTCGACCTCGTCGTCATAGCCACACCGGCGGGCGTGGTCTCAGACGTCGCCAATGATGTTCTTTCGCAACTGACCAATCCCGAGGTCATCGTCACGGACGTGGCGGGCGTGAAGGGTTCGATCGTCGCTCAAGTTCCCGACCCACGGTTCCTCGGAGGGCATCCGATGGCCGGCTCGGAATTGCGGGGCCTCTCGGGAGCGCGTTCCGACCTCTTCCAGGGTTCCACGTGGGTGTTGACCCCGACCGACCACACTTCACCCACGACCTACAGCCGATTACACGGCATACTTCGGGAGATCGGCGCGAACGTGGTTGCGGTCAGTGCGCCGGACCACGACCGCCTGGTGGCGATAGCGAGCCACGTGCCGCATTTGCTCGCCGGATCGCTGATGAACGAGGCCAGTCAGGTCGCCGAACAAGACGCCGTGTTGTTGCAGCTGGCGGCGGGAGGTTTTCGCGACATGACGAGGATCGCGGCGGGCGATCCCGCCATCTGGCCTGACATCTTGTTTGAGAACCGCGATGCCGTGGCCCAAAGCCTCCAAGCCCTCGAAGACCGATTGAAGACCCTTCGCGAGGCCCTCCTCGATGATGGTCGCGACGTCATTCTCGAAAATCTGTTGAGTGCCGCGAGCGCGCGGCGCCAGTTGCCAGGTCGAGCCCTGAGCACTGATGACCTGGCCTACCTGCGCGTGAAGGTCAGCGACGAACCGGGAGTCCTGGCTCGCGTGACGAGATCGGCGTCGGACCTTGGGGTCAACATCTACGACATCGAGATCGCGCACGGCATCGAGGGTACCGGCGGCACCCTCTTGCTCGCCGTTGACGCACAGCAGTCCGAGATGTTTGGCCACGCGCTGAGCGCGCTGGGATTCCAGGTAGCGCACGAGTTGTGAGCACCGCCAAAGTCGAACACTTCGAACGCTTGCGCGGTACTGTGCGAGTGCCCGGTGACAAGAGCACGTCGCACCGGGCCCTGATGGTGAGTGCACTCGCCGACGGCGAGAGCACCATTCGGGGACTCTCGCCTGGATTGGACGTCGACGCGACCGGCCGGATCATTGAACAACTGGGGGCGTCGCGAATCGTCGACGGTGACGTGGTCACCGTCGTAGGCCCGCCGAAAGGTCTGCACGCCAGTGACACGGATCTGGACTGTGGCAATTCGGGCACCACGATGCGGCTGATCGCTGGCGTCGTGAGCACCGTGCCCGGAGCACATCGACTGGTGGGCGACGCGTCGTTATCGACGCGCCCGATGGACCGAGTGGGTGAACCGTTGATGTTGATGGGTGCGAACTTCGAAGGCCGAGGAGAGCGTCTTCATGCTCCCTTGCACATTGTGGGCTCGCACGACCTCCGCGGCATCACCTACGTCGTGCCCATGGCCAGCGCGCAGGTGAAGTCCGCGATCCTCTTTGCCGCTCTCGGAGCCGCGACTGCCACGACCGTTGTGGAGAGCGTGCGTACGAGACCAACGACCGAAGAGATGTTCTCGCGCGCCGGCGTGGCGGTGGTGAGCATCGATGACGACCAAGGTCGGCGCATCACGGTTCAGCCGGGACGACCACTGGCGAGGAATTGGCTCGTGCCCGGCGATCCATCCCAGGCCGCGTTCTTTGCGGTCTTGGGTTGCATCCACCCCGACGCTGAGCTCGACATTCTCAAGATCGACAGCGCCCGCGAACGAATCGGATTCTTGGATGTGCTCCAGCGCATGGGGGCGACCTTGTCGCTGCAATCTCGTGACACCACGGCGTCGCTCTCAGTTCGCAGCTCGGAACTGTTGGCCACGGAAGTCCACGCCCGGGAGATCCCTTCCGTCGATGAGGTACCGGTGCTGGTCGTCGCGGCCTCGGCGGCTCGAGGAGTCAGCCGGTTTCACGACGTCGGGGAGTTGCGGGTGAAGGAGTCCGATCGTTTCGAAGCATCGCTTGCACTGGCTCGAAAGTTGGGTTGTCGTGCGTGGAGCGAAGGCGACGATCTGTTTGTTGAAGGTTTGGGCAGCGCGACGCGGTTCGCGGAATTCGAGATCGACGCTGCGCTGGATCACCGAATGGTCATGACGAGCGCAATAGCGGGATGTGCCGGATCGGGCTGTTCGATCGGTAATGCGCAAACCGTTGCCTCGAGTTATCCGGACTTCTTCGATGACCTCGAACGACTCTCGTGAGCGATCTCGTCATCGCGATTGACGGACCGGCCGGTTCGGGCAAGTCGACGGTGGCACGTGCCGTGGCGGCGTTGCTCGGCTGGTCGTTTCTTGACACCGGAGCGATGTACCGCGCGGTGACCGCCGAAGCGATCTTCCTCGGAATTGACGTACACGACGCCCAGGCGGTAGCCGAGGTTGCTGAACACGTGACCTTGACCACCTTGCCCCGTGTGACGGTGAATGGTCGTGACGTCCAAGACGAACTCCGTAACGACGACGTCAACGTCGGGGTATCGGTGGTCGCGGCAAATCCCGATGTGCGCACCGCAATGGTCACCCGTCAGCGAGAGTTCGCCGCGGCCCAGCCAATCGGCACGGTCGTCGAAGGACGTGACATCACGACCGTGGTCTTTCCCTACGCGTCGGTGAAGATCTTTCTCACCGCGTCGCTCGAAGAACGCGCTCGTCGTCGCGGTAGTGACGAAGGTGAGCACTCGGTGGCCCGACGCGACCACGCCGACACCAACCGAGAGGCGTCACCGTTGCGTCAGGCTCATGACGCCCTCGTGCTAGACACGACTGGTCGAGACGTCGAGGACGTCGCCCAGGAGATAGTTCAATGGCTGAAGCACAACCTCTCCAACTGAGCGAACGCCGTACTTTCACGTACCGCGTCTGTGCGGGCATCGTGTTCGGCCTCGCGAAACTGCTCTTTCGACCGACCGTCGTGGGCGCTGAGAATATTCCCATGGACGGGCCAGTGATCATCGCGCCGATTCATCGTTCCAACGTCGATTTCGCACTTACCCTCTTCATGTCCAGGCGAAAGGCGTTCTTCATGGCCAAGGACTCGCTCTTTCGGGTTCCCCTTCTCGGAGCGCTGATCGGGCACCTCGGCGCCTTTCCGGTCCACCGCGGATCGGCCGACCGCGGGTCGATGACGCACTCCGAAGAGGTCCTGCGACAAGGTCACGCGTTGGTGCTCTTTCCGGAGGGAACTCGACAAGAAGGTTTGGCCGTGGCGCCCCTGCACGACGGAGCGATGTTCGTCGCCGCTCGCACCGGTGCCAAGGTCGTGCCCGTGGGTATCGGCGGTAGTGATCGAGCAATGCCTAAGGGCGCCAAACTTCCGCGCCCTTCCAAAGTCCGAATTGTGGTCGGCAAACCGATTAATCCGGCGTCGTCAGAGGGCCGGGTCACCCGTTCCGCCCTCAGCGCCAAGAGTGAAGAGCTGCGCGCGGCTTTGCAAGACGTGTATCACCAGAGTTTGCAAGGTTAAGTCGACGCTCGACACCTGAGAGGTTGCGTCGGGTGACGTGCGGCCGCAACAATTCTTGGCTCGCGCGGCGTAGGATTCGACTATGAAGAACCCCCAAGGCAGAGAAGCCAAGAAACCGAAGAAGGCCAAGGTCAAGACACCACCTCGGGTCTTCGACGACGCCAATCGCAAGACGTTCACGGTCCCCAAGACCGAGAACGACTCAAACGCCACTTAACGTTCGCGCCACCAGGTCCCGAATACCACTCGGGCATAGCGGAATCCGTACATCCACGTGGCGCCCTTTTTCGTCTCACCGGAAACGCGCGGATACCACTCAGTGGGGACTTCGCTCACCCGCCAGCCCCGTTTGAGGCAGGTGATGAGCAACTCGGAAGTCTGATACTGCTGTTGGGTCAGCCGGTCCACGACATCGGCCAGCATCGTGACGCGAAGCGCCCGGTAGCCGGTTGAGGTGTCCGTGATGTGCGAACCGGTCATCCGGTTCATGATGAACGAGAAGAACCGCACGCCGAGCTTGCGTACATTGTCGGTGGTCTTGTCGACACCGAGCACTCGACTGCCCAGGACGAAGTCCGAGGTGTCCGCCACCAGCGGCGCGAGGATTTGGGGAATCTCCGAAGGGTCGTTCTGACCGTCCGCGTCGAGCGTGACGACGTACTGGACGTTGTTCTTGATGCAGTAGCGGTACGTCACCTGCAAGGCGACGCCGTGGCCGAGATTGACGGGAAACTCGATGACGACGACGCCGGGAAAGGATCGCGCGATCTCGGCTGTTCGGTCGTCGCCGCCGTCAACGACCACCAGCGTGGTGTAGGGCTCGCCATTCACGCTCACCGGCATCTTTTCCAGGACGTGGGCGATGTTGCCCTCTTCCTCGTAGGCGCAGATCGAAGCGACGATCGCTTCGGGAGTGAAATCGGGTCGTTCGGTCTCAAGCCGGGCCAGCGCCTGGGAAATCGCGTAGGCGCGGAGACGCGTCGAGCGACGCTTCTCTAGATCATCTTTGACCATCGATCTCCTTAGTAGGTCGTGCTCCGGCGAGTCCACTTCAGTGCCGAATCAAAACGACTGGCGGTCGCCTTCGGTGACATCAGAAGCGACACGACAGTGGCGCGAGAAAAACTCACTGATAGATACTAATCTGAGTGCCATCAGCCCCGAGGTTCTAACGATTCGTTGGCGAAGGCACTTTGGGCCCATTGAAACACGTATCAGTCCGCCATCGAAAACCGATGATGGGCTGTAGTAACGGACATCGCTAGACGTGGATTTTGAGATACGTCCTAGGCTGGACGGGTGTCGGGCGCCCGAATCTCCTCAATTTCTATGGATTCACCGGCCTCGAGCGTCGATCTGGCCGTCGGTGACGAACTCGTCAGTGTCAACGGCCGAGAGCCCAGCGACATCATCGAATACCAGCAACTCATCGACGGCGAGAACGTCACATTGGTCGTTCGTCGCGAGGGCGAGGAACTGGCCCGAAAGGTGACCATCGCCAAGAGTGAGGGCCAGCCACTCGGTTTAAGCATCGATTCGGCGGTCTTCGACCGCATCCGCACGTGTGACAACCACTGTTCCTTCTGCTTCATCTATCAACTCCCGAAGGGGATGCGTCGTTCCCTCTACGTGAAAGACGACGATTTCCGTCTCTCGTTCCTCTACGGCAACTACACGACCTTGACCCGCTTCACCGAGTTCGACCTGGAACGCGTCGTAGAAGAAGGTCTCTCACCGCTCTACGTGTCAATTCACACCACGGATCCCCAGCTACGCGCCGACATGCTGCGCAATCCCCGAGGCGCCACGAGTCTTCGATGGTTAGCCGAGTTACTCCGCGCGGGAATTGAAGTGCACGCGCAGGTCGTCGTCTGTCCCGGGGTGAACGACGGCACGCATTTGGAGCGAACGTTGCACGACGTGATCTCGCTGTATCCAGAATTGGCCTCGGTGGCGTTGGTGCCTCTCGGCGTAAGCGCCTTCTCCGACGAAGCCACGATGCGTTCGCACACGGTCGAAGAAGCGCAACACGTGGTCGCCCTGGCCGAACGCTTCCAGTCGCTCACGCTGGAGATCTTGGGCCGCGTCACGGTATTCGCCAGCGACGAGTTCTATTTGGTCGCCGGTGCGACACCGCCGTCGGCCACCAAGTTCGAGAGTCTCGATCAGGCTGAGAACGGCATCGGACTGGTGGCCGCGTTCGTGCAGAGTTTCGTCGAGGGAACGGCTATGGACAAACTCGGCACCGGCTTCTTTCAGTCGGTCGACGGCGCGCCTGCGCTCGGCTACCGCGCGCCGCGCGGGGCGGTCACCGATGAACAACACGGTGACGACGTACTGGTGGTGACGGGCGAGTACGCCGCGCCGGTCCTTCGCGACATGTTCGATTCCCAAGGTTTCTCCGACGTGAGGATCCTGGCCGTGGAAAATCGTTTCTTCGGAGGCAACATCAAGGTCGCCGGCCTCCTCACCGGCCAAGACCTGATCGACGCGCTGAGCGATATTCCCTCGGACACCGTCGTCTTGTTGCCGGACGTCTGTCTTTCTGAAGGACGATTCCTGGACGGACTCGATCTTGAGGACCTCGGCCGCGCGGTAATGGTCGTGCCCACCACCGGCCAAGACCTTCGTACGGCGCTCACCTCAGTGCGCGCGAGACGGGTTCTGGCGTGAAGCCACAAGTCGTGATTGTGGGCCGACCCAACGTCGGCAAGAGTTCCCTCGTCAATCGTCTCGCCGGGAAACGCGTGACGGTCGTCGAAGAACACCGGGGGGTGACTCGCGATCGAAAGGCCGTCGAAGTCGAATGGGGCGGCCTCACTTTTGACGTGGTCGACACCGGAGGGTGGCTCGAGGCGGGCGATTCCTTGGAAGCCAAGGTCTCCCAACAGGCCGAAGCGGCCCTAGCGACGGCCGATCTGGTGCTATTGGTGGTCGACGTGACGACCGGCATGGTCGACGAGGACACGCACGCCGCACGGTGGGCCCTGCGAAGCGGCCGCCCCGTGCTGCTCGTCGCCAATAAGGTCGACGACGCTCAACACGAGGCCAGCAGTTGGGAGTTCCTCGGACTGGGTGCCGGGGATCCTCACACAGTGAGTGCCCAGCACGGACGCGGCACCGGGGATCTCCTGGACGTCATCGTGTCGCAACTAGAAGAGAGTCGCCTGGTCGAAGAAGTCGCCGATGCTGACGACGACGGCGCGCTTCGCGTGGCGATCGTGGGTCGTCCCAACGTCGGAAAGTCCACACTGTTCAACCAACTCATCGGCGAAGAACGCTCGGTCGTGCACGATCTACCGGGCACGACGCGCGATGCCATCGACACACTCGTGTCCACCGACGTCGGGTTGATTCGATTCATCGACACGGCCGGGATGCGCCGTCGGGCCAAAACCGAAGCCGGCCTCGAGACCTACGCGGTGCTCCGGAGCTTGGACGCACTTGACCGCTCCGACATCGCCATCTTGGTGATCGACGCCACGGTGGGCGCCACGGGGCAAGACCAGCGACTGGCCGAGCGGATCTCGGCCGCCGGATGTCCGTCGTTGGTCGTATTGAACAAGTGGGAACTCGTGCCCATAGACGAACGTGACGCGGTCCTAGCGACGGTGGGCGAGAAGCTGGCGTTCCTGGGCGATGCACCGGTCATGAAGACCACCGCCACTTCGGGTAAGGGCGTGCACCGCATCCTGCCCGCGTTGGCCATCGCCGCCGCCGATTACCAGAAGCGTGTCCCGACCGGTGCACTGAACCGGGCGATCCGCGATCTGCAGATGAAGCAACCGGCACCGACCGGCAAGATCCGCTACGCCGTCCAGGGGGCCACCGAGCCACCGACCTTCACGCTATTCATCGCCGGACGACTGCCCCAGACGTACCTGCGCTACGTCGAGCGATCACTGCGGGAGCGATTCTCGCTCGGTTCGCAACCGCTGCGAGTACGCGTCCGGATCGAATAATGACCCGGTGGTGCGAGCAATGCGACCGCCCCGTCGAAGGCGAGACGTGTGAGATCTGCGGTGAGCCCGTCGAAGAACGGGATCGCGAGCCGATCCCGTGGCGTTGGCGTTTCTTCATCGTTGTGACGATCATTTACGTCATCTGGCGGATCTATCAGTTAATTTCTTGGCTATCGCACTAAGAGTTGAATCGTAAATCACGTTCAATCCTTGGGCGGCATCGCCGCATGCCTTTGAGTCGAAGTGAACGAGCTGGCCTGAAACTGGCGGGTGCCTTTCGGGTAGGTTGACGTCCTTGATGGATTTACTACTAAACGCTCAGGAGAGTTCATGCCCCTCTACGCCTTAGGCAATCTCACGCCGTCGATCCATCGCGACGCGTTCATCCATCCCGACGCCGTAGTAATTGGCGACGTGCATATCGGGGCGGACTCCTCGGTGTGGCCGAGCGCTGTGCTGCGCGGTGACTACGGCACCATCATCATTGGCGAACGCACGTCCATCCAAGATGGCGCCATCATTCACGCCGTGGGCGAATATCCGACGGTCATCGGCAGCGACTGTGTCATCGGTCACCTTGCCCACTTAGAGGGCTGCGTCATCGAAGACCGTGCGCTCGTGGGCAGTGGATCAATCGTGCTGCACCAAGCGACCGTGCACAGTGGTGCGACAGTCGGCGCCGGTGCCGTCGTGCGCAATCGAATGGACGTGCCCGCGAACGCATTGGCCGTAGGCGTACCGGCAGTCGTGAAACTCGACGCGAGTGGTGAAGAGGGAATCGCCGCAAATGCCGCCACCTACGTCGCCAACGCTCAGCGGTACAAGAAGGAATTGCGCGAGATCTAGCTGTTCGAGAGTGCGACCAGCCGCTCGAGGGCGACGCCAGCGTGACCTTGGGTGACGCTCGTCGACGCCATTTCGAAGCCTTCGATTAGATCCTTGGCTCGACCAGCCACGATCAACGCCAGTCCCGCGTTGGCGCACGCTACGTCAAAGACAGGTCCGGGCCGTCCGGCGAGGAATCCGCGGGTCACTTCGACGTTGTAAGCCGTATCGCCGCCGCGTATCGAAGGCACTTCGTGACGCACGCCGAGGAGCGCTCCGGCGTCGAGTCGATGTACGTCGACACCGTCGGGTGTCACGACGTGCAACGTTGATGAAGCCCCGAGCGACAGTTCGTCCAGTCCGTCGTCGGCGTTCACCAGGATGGCGTGGTCGATTCCCCTGGCGATCAGCACCTGGGTCATGGACCCGAGCAGTGGCGCCTGGGCCACGCCGATCAATGTCCGGCGAACCAGTGCCGGGTTCGCCAGTGGTCCGAGCACGTTGAAGATCGTCCGAAATCCCAGGGCCCGCCGAATTGGCGTCAAGTAACCCAATCCGTGATGAAAGGTCGGGGCGAACATGAAGCCAATGCCGGCTCCGGCCACGCATGCGCGCACGACCTCTTCGGGGGCATCGAGGCGGACACCGAGGGCTTCGAGTAGGTCGGCCGATCCGACCGACGACGAGGCCGCGCGGTTGCCGTGTTTCGCGACCGGCACGCCGCAGCCCGCCACGGCGAGCGCCGCCATGGTCGAGATGTTGACGGTGTGGAGTTGATCACCACCGGTTCCGACGATGTCCATGACGTCCGGTCCGATGGAGAAGGTCGAAGCCGCGTCGATCATGGCGTCGATGAATCCGGTCATCTCGTCGGCCGTCTCACCCTTCGCGGTGAGCGCCGTGAGAAAACTCGCGATCAAGACACCTTCGACTTGACCTTCCAGGATCTCGATGAGGGCCGCGCGGGCCTGGTCGCGCTCGAGGTCGGTGCCTCGAACGAGCGGATTCAAGACGTCACTGGAGAAGGTGCCCGACACTAAAGAACTCGTCGGCGCTGGCGTGACATACGCACAAGTTACACAAGTCTGATCAGCAAACGAATCTCTGACCGACCCCGGGCGGCGTTGCCACCACCCCTTCCACTGCCTACGCCAACGGTGACAATTCTGGTGTTGACTGGGTGGTTCTGCTCTGGTAACGGTCCCCGCGTCCCCGCCTGGGCGGTTTAGTCTTACGGTCCCTCGAGACAGCGTTTAACGTCTCGGGTTGGTGCCCCGCGACGGTTGATGCTTCGTTGGTGAGTAGGCGAATGCCTTCATCACGGATGTTGCGCGCGGCGTTCACGTCCCGGTCGAGACTGATTGTCACTGACTGAACTGTCCATTCGCCAGCCATGACTTTCTTTGTTAGTCGAGCTAGCGATTCAGTAGTGTGGATCCATTGGAGTTGTTCTCGGCGTCGCGTTATCCGAGGGTCTGTGGCGAAGCGAGGCAGTATGAGCCGTACGTGTCGTGAGTCCTCGGAGAACCAATTCCCGGTCCGATCGAATTGAATAAACGTGAGGGATTGCTTCGAGTGCCGGTTCTTGAACTTCGGGAATCCCATTGGTGGTCCCTTCCGCACGCCTTTCTTCGATTCGCTGTAGTTCTTCAGTGCGAGCGCGGCGTTAGTCACGCCACTTTGAAATGCGTGCTTCGAGATGTCGTGGTGCCACGGGGCAACCTCGTCCTTCATTGAGTTCCAAAGTGGCGTCATTGACCATGCGGACCAAGAGAGTGCCCTCGTGAGATCGGCCTCGTCAATACCCGCTCGGCGTTCCTCTTTTCGCTTGTCCTTGTTCTCTTTAGCAACTCCCACGGTCCGGTTGTAGGCGAAGCGCGACGCGCCGCAGTAACTGCGCAGTAGTTGTTCCTGAGCGGGGGTCGGGTCGAGAGGCGCTAGCACGGCTCGCATGCGGTAGGGCTGATCCATGTACCGGAAGTTACTTACACCGTGTTACGTACCGGAGTCTCGTGCGCACGATCGCCACTGGTGAGGGAGACAGTCATTGTTACAACTACGATTTTGTGATGGCGACGTACCTCGACGAGATCCTTCACCATCATCGAGCACGCGCCGCGGCCGATGAGCGCGACTGGCACGAACGTGTAGCGATCATCCGAAACCCGGTCCCGTCGATGTTCGCCGCGCTTTCAGAACCAGGTAATGGCAACGTGAAGCTGATCGCCGAAGTGAAGCGCCGCTCCCCGAGCAAAGGATGGCTCCACGAAGGTCTCGACGTCGCTGAATTCGCACGCGCCTACGCCGATGGGGGAGCGAGCGCCATCTCAGTGCTCACCGACGGGGCACACTTCGCAGGGTCATTGGACGACTTGGAGACGGTCAGAGGGAGCGTGAACTTGCCGCTCCTCCGCAAGGATTTCACCGTGAGTGCCAACGACGTCCTTGACGCCGCCGACGCTGGAGCGAGCGCGATTCTCTTGATCGTGGCGGCATTGAGTAATGAGGAACTAGAAGAGTTCATCCTCGTCGCCCATGACGCCGGCCTCGACGCGATTGTCGAAGTACACGATCCGGACGAAGCCCAACGCGCGCTGGATTTCGGAGCGCGAATCATCGGGGTCAATCAACGAAACCTTCACACTTTTGACGTCGATCGCGACAACGCCGCAAAGGTCATCGAGTCACTTCCCTTCTCCATCATCAGCATCTGCGAGTCGGGACTCAGTTCACCTGAGGACGTCGCTCGAGCGGCCGACGCCGGGTTCGACGCGGTGTTGGTGGGCGAGGCATTCGTCATCGCCAGCGACGTGAGCCAAACGGTTCGAGGGTTTGCATCCGTCCCGAAGGTCGCGCGTGACTGAAAGCGATCCGTACTTCATCAAGATCTGCGGAATGACTACCTTGGGTGACGCCAACGCCGCGATCGACGCCGGAGCGAGCGCGATTGGACTTATCCTCGCGTCGTCCCCGCGACAGCTCACCCTGGATCGCGCCCTAGCGATCGCCGCCGGCACGAAGGATCGAGTACTTCGAATCTTGGTCTTTCGCGACAACGACGATGAATCGATCATCCAGGCGCTAGAACTCATCGACGCCGACTTCGTCCAGCTTCACGGCCCTGTGAGCGACGAATTATCCCGACAGCTTCGAAAGCGCAGCGTTCGGGTGATCAAGGCGCTTTCGATCGGCACCGAAGAGTTCTTCGAATTCGACGACGGCGACGTCGACGCGGTGTTGATTGACGGCGCGGCGCCCGGTAGCGGAGCGAGCCATTCGTGGGACGAGTTGGCGGACCGAAGTTTCGCCGCGCCGATCATCGCCGCCGGTGGTCTGGATTCCATGAACGTGGCTGAGATCATTGTCGGGACCACCGTGTGGGGTGTCGACGTCGCGAGCGGCGTCGAGTCCTCGCCGGGCGTGAAGGATCGGGATCAAATGAAGCATTTCATTGAGCAGTCCCGAACCGCCTTTCGGGAACGCGCAAAGTCGTGAGTAACGAACACTTCATGTCGGACCCTGACGTCCGGGGACGATTTGGTGAGTTTGGCGGTCGATTCGTGCCCGAGGCGCTGATACCAGCGTGTCTGGAACTCGAGACGGCGTTCATCGACGCCTGGAACGACACCACTTTCGTCGAGGAGTACCACACGGTGCTTCGCGAATTCGCGGGCCGACCGACACCGGTGACCCCGCTGGTGCGACTAGGCGATCTGCTGGGACTTCGAATCTTCGCAAAACGCGAGGACTTGGCGCACACGGGCTCGCACAAGATCAACAACGTCATCGGTCAGACCTTGCTGACCAAACGAATGGGCAAGCGTCGCGTCATCGCCGAGACGGGCGCCGGCCAGCACGGCGTCGCCACTGCGACAGCCGCCGCACGACTCGGACTCGAATGCAGCGTCTTCATGGGCGAAGTCGACACCGAGCGTCAGATATTGAACGTCTTTCGCATGGAGTTGCTAGGTTCCCGCGTGGTACCGGTGACGTCTGGAAGTCGGACGTTGAAGGACGCCGTCAATGAAGCGATGCGCGAATGGGTCACCTGCGTCGCCGATACGCATTACTGCATCGGTTCGGTCATGGGACCACATCCCTTCCCGTGGATGGTCCGCGAGTTTCAGAGCATCATCGGACGAGAAGCGGCCGAGCAACTGGCCGACTTGGGTGTTGCTACTCCGGATTTGGTCGTGGCGTGCGTGGGAGGAGGATCGAACGCGGCGGGCGTCTTCGCGGGATTTGCCGACTCCTCGTCGCGACTCGTGGGGATCGAAGCCGCCGGTGGTTCAGCGGTGGGAAGCGGTTCTCCCGGCGTGCTGCACGGGATGCGCTCGCTGTTGATGCAGGATGAGTTCGGCCAAATCGAAGAGGCTCACTCCATTTCGGCCGGTCTTGACTATCCCGGTATCGGGCCGGAACATGCACACCTGGCTGACATCGGTCGCGCCGAATATCACGCCATCGGCGACGACGACGTCATCGCCGCGTTGCAACTACTGAGCGAAAGAGAAGGCATCATTCCCGCACTCGAGACGGCGCACGCGGTGGCCTGGTTGGTACAAGAGGCGGGTAACTCGATTCCCACGGGTTCAACGGTGCTACTCAATCTCTCGGGTCGAGGTGACAAAGACGTCGCTCAAGTGCAGGCCATTCTTCGTGCGGAGTCATGAAGAGCCTTGAACGCGACCTGCGGACGATTCGAGATTCCGGCCGAAAGTTGCTGGTGCCCTATTTCATGGGCGGACTCACGGAGGACTGGACCGACCATGTTGCGGCCGCAGTGTTGGCGGGCGCCGACGCCGTCGAGATAGGTATTCCGTTTTCAGATCCCATGATGGACGGCCCGGTGATTCAAGAAGCCGCGCTGCACGCCCTCGCACGAGGCGCGACGTTGGATTCGATTTGTGAAGATCTCAGCCGACTCGACGTCACCGTGCCACTCATCGCGATGACCTATTACAACATCGTGTTGCATTACGGACTCGAGCGCGCCGCGGGAAAGCTCGCCTCGAACGGAATTCGGGGCGCGATTGTCCCCGATCTCCCACTCGAAGAGACCGACGAGTGGATGATGGCGTGCGACGGCGCCGACGTCGCGGCGATCCTCTTGGTCGCTCCTTCAACACCACCGGAGCGTGTCGATCGACTTGCCGCTCGCACCCAGGGCTTCGCCTACGCGTCGGCCCGCATGGCGGTTACCGGCAGGTCCGACGGGGGAGGAGACGGCGAACGTGTCGTGCGGTCAATTCGTCGCACGAGCGACGTGCCCGCACTCATCGGTATTGGCATCGCTACCCCAGATCAAGCCAGGGAAGCCGCTCACACCAGCGACGGGGTCATCGTCGGCTCGGCCCTGGTGCAGATCATTCTCGACGGGGGCGGGGCCTCGGTAATCGAGAATTTCATCAGGGATTTTCGATCCGCCATCGACCCCTGAGTCACTATTTATATAATACGTATATAATATCGAACCAGCTACTTACCAGTAGTTAAACGAAAATCTGGTTGGACGTGACCCGACTTGTGAACGTCTTCACGAAGTTGTTGGTATTCCATCCCGCACGCTCGCATTCATGTGATGTTTAATCGCTGTAGCCGTCATCACGGCGGTGGCATTAATCCTATGTGGGAGGAATTACATGGAACACAGAGTTGCGGACCCCGGTCCGCTAGGACTCGCCGGCTTCGCTATGACCACCTTTTTGCTGAGCCTCTTCAACGTCGGACTGTTCAAGTTCGGCGCAGCAGGTAGCGCGGCAATCAGTGGTGCCATTTCTTTGGCATTCATTTACGGTGGTGCGGCACAATTTGCGGCTGGTATGTGGGAATTCGTACGAAAGAACACGTTTGGCGCTTTGGCGTTCACGTCATATGGTGCGTTCTGGATTGGTGTGTACTTCTTCATCAACTTCCAGGGCGGACTCGCCGTCAAGGGAGCCCTCGGCCTGTATCTCTTGCCCTGGATCCTTTTCACGGCCTACATGACGATTGCCGCAATGAAGACGAACGTCGCGGTCTTGTTAGTCTTCGTTGCACTGACGTTGGCCTTCTTGTTCCTGACCATCGGAGCGTGGGGCGGCGGTCACACCGACATGACCAAGATCGGCGGGTGGATCGGCATTGTCACGGCTCTCCTCGCTTGGTACGCGTCAGCAGCTGGTGTGATCAACGAGACTCACGGAAAGGTTGTACTACCGGTCGGTCCTTTGAGCTAACCTCATTGTCACTGGTGGCTTGCCACCGGACCCAACCGCCAACAGCGCCCTTGCCAACAGGCTCGGGCGCTGTTGGCATTCTGGGCCTATGGAGCATTTACCTCACTTGAAATCGCGTTCATGACCGGACACTTCATTCGTTCGACGGACGTGAACGCTGGGTCGGTGCTGCATCAACTGATTGCCCGACCGTGCGTGTCGATGTCACGAGGAACAATCATCGTGCCCGAGGTGGACCCTTTGTCGACTTTCGTTTGAATGGTCAAAGGGAATCTGCTCGTGATAGAACAATCTAAGCGCAAGATTCGTGGTCGCGGGTCAAATAATTGAGCCAAGCGACACCGGGCGCACTAGTAACGGGATTGAATGTTCGGGCATTTTCTGAGAAAGCGGGGAGAGCATGGCAAAAAAGAGTGATCAAGGAGCTGAAGCGGTCGAATCGGAGCAGGCCTCGGAATCTCAGATCGCAGTGCACTGGCGCGAGGAAGGGTACTACTATCCATCGGCAAAATTCATCGGGCAGGCGAATGTCTCAGATCCGGCCATTCGCGAGCGCTTCACTGAGGACAAATTTCCCGAGTGCTTCAAGGAGTACGCCGACCTCCTGTCCTGGGACACCTATTGGCACACAACGCTCGATACGAGTAACGCGCCGTTTTGGAAATGGTTTGTCGGAGGGCGCCTCAACGCCTCGTACAACTGCGTCGATCGACACCTCGCGACCGATCGCAATAAGGCGGCAATCATCTACGTTCCTGAACTCGAAGACGCCCCTACCGAGGCGATCACCTATCAGGAGCTCTACGTTCGGGTGAATGAGTTCGCCGCACTGCTTCGGGACTTCTGCGGTCTCGAGACCGGTGACGTGGCAACGTTCCACCTGCCGATGGTGCCCGACCTGCCCGTGGCGATGCTCGCGTGCGCTCGTCTCGGTGTGATTCACTCCCAAGTCTTCGGTGGATTTTCCGGTGCCGCGTGCGGAGGGCGCATTGCCGACTCCAAGAGCAAGATTCTCGTCACCATCGACGGCTACTACCGCAACGGTGAGCTCCAAGACCACAAGGTCAAGGCCGATGAGGCGGTGGCCAGGGCCCTCGAAGAAGGCGTCACGGTCGAGAAGGTGTTGGTATTTCGCAGGAATCCCGGCGAGTATGCGTCCAAGAGCCCGATGGTCCCGGGTCGAGACTTTTTCGTGGACGAAATCTTGCCCGAGTACAAGAGACAACTGGTTGAGCCCGTTTCCATGCCGGCCGAGGCGCCGCTCTTCATCATGTACTCGAGTGGCACGACGGGTAGGCCCAAGGGCTGTCAGCACAGCACCGGCGGTTATCTCTCCTACGTAACCGGGACGTCGAAGTATTACCAGGACATCCACCCCGAGGACACGTACTGGTGCGCCGCGGACATCGGCTGGATCACCGGTCATTCCTACATCGTCTACGGGCCGTTGGCGCTCGGCACGACGACGGTGATGTATGAGGGTGTGCCGACGTACCCCGACGCCGGTCGTTGTTGGAGGATTGCCGAGCGACTCGGAGTGACTACGTTTCACACCGCGCCCACGACGGTCCGAACCTTGCGTAAAGTCGGCCCGGACGAGCCGGCCAAGTACAACTATCACTTCAAGCACATGACCACCGTGGGCGAGCCGATTGAGCCAGAGGTTTGGCGCTGGTACTACGACGTTGTCGGCAAGGGTGAAGCCGTGATCGTCGATACCTGGTGGCAAACTGAAAACGGTGGTTTCCTCGGTACGGGGATACCCGCGCTCGACCCGATGAAGCCAGGTAGTTGCGGTCCGGCGGCCCTGGGGATCTTCCCTGAGATCTTGGACGAGCGGGGCGAGGTTGTGTTGGCCGGGAGTGGCATCGCCGGCAATATGTGCATTCGCAATCCGTGGCCGGGCATCTTCCAGACCATATGGGGCGACCCCGACCGGTTCGTGAAGACCTATTACGAGAAGTACAACCAGAAGAAGGGCAGCACGGACTGGCACGACTGGCCATACTTCGCCAACGACGGAGCGATGCAAGCCGCCGACGGGTACTACCGGATCCTTGGTCGGGTTGACGACGTGATCAATGTATCGGGACACCGTTTAGGTACCAAGGAGTTGGAGTCGGCGGCGCTTATGGTCGACGAAGTCGCCGAGGCCGCCGCAGTACCCGTGGTGGACGACGTTCGCGGTCACGCCGTCGAGATGTATATCTCCGTGAAACCAGGAGTGAAGCCGAGTCAAGAAGTGGCGGACAAGGTGTCACGCATGATCGAAACCGAGATTGGAAAGGTAGCCAGACCGAAGAACGTCTGGATCGTGGCTGACATGCCCAAGACTCGTTCGGGAAAGATCATGCGTCGAGTCATTGCGTCGATTTCAAACTTTACCGACGTCGGTGACATCACCACTTTGGCCAACCCCGACATCGTCGAGGGCGTCCTTCATCAAGTCCAAAGCGAGAAAGTGGCGCGCGGTGAGCAGCCCAGAGAACTAAGTGAAGCAGAACTTCAGACCATAAAGAACTTTGGTTCGTCGGAATAGATAACGTCGCTCCTTGACTCCTTGGTGCTAATCCCAAGCCAGGTTGCATGGCGTGGCGAGCACTCGGTTCTTCAACATCAGTGTTCACGCCCTAGATGAAAGGGTTAATGACGTCATCAACATTTCAGGTCACTGACTGCCAATGGATCGCCCACATTCCTCCCTTGTCACTTCGGGCTCTCCTTCTCAGCTTTCGACGAGAAAGTATTGAGCGGGGCGCGACAAGTAGTTAGTGAAAGGCGATGTCGCACGGACTGAGCAAGGTACGTGCGTCAGTGCCCACGACGGAGGAGAAATAGTGAGCGACGACACGAACACCGCGTCCGAGGAACATACCCACGATCACCCGGGGGCACACCGTCACGGTCGCCGACCCCGATTGATGGGCTGGATCTTGACGATGGTCACGGCCCTTGTGGTCGTCTGCGTCGGCTTCGTGGGTGTGGTACTTGGTCATTCCAAGGTCGACTCGACGTCAACCATCACGGTGACGGGATCGGGGACAGTTCACGACACCCCGGACACAATCAATTTCCAAATCGGCGTACAGACGGTTGATCCGACAGCTCTAGCCTCGCTGAATGGCAACAACGTTCGGATGCGAGCGTTGGAACGCGCGCTCGAAGCCAATGGCGTCACGAAGAAGGAGATGCAGACGTCCGGCCTCAACATTTATGACGACACCGACAATCATGGCGTCGTGATCGGATTCACGGTCCAGGACACGTTGAACGTAACCATGCACAATGTGAAACGTGCCGGTGCCGCCATTGACGCCGCCGCAAGTGCCGCTGGCAATGGGATCCAGCTGAATGGCGTGTCGTTCACGATCACCAATGACTCGGCGCTGTTGCGAGCCGCTCGCATTCGAGCCATGGACAACGCCCGACTCGCTGCCGGAGAACTCGCCAGGGCCGGTGATGCGCAGGTGACGGGCATTGTCAAGATCACTGACAACGAGAACCAGAATTCCGGGGTTTACTACCCGGAAGCACTGAGCGGCGCAGCGTTCAAATCCTCAGTGCCGATTCAAACCGGTACTCAGCCGGTCAACGTACAGGTCACGGTCATCTACCGGATCACGAGCTGATCGAAATGACCGATTCTTCGGTCTCGGCTTCTCGGCACTACGAGTCGAAGCCGAGACCGAAGAGATCAATCAGCCTCAACCAGAGATTGCGACGGCCCTCGTGTTCGTCGGCGTGCTTAATTGCCGACTGAGTGATTCGAATGAACAGCCATTTGAAAGGTTCGGGCGGAAACGGCATCGGACGCTTTCGAACCATCGTCAACCGCGTGCGATCAGTCTCGTGTCGGTCGAGGAGATCGAGCATCGTGGCCGCTCCGAATCTCGTCGACGCAACCCCGAGCCCGGTGTAGCCGAGGACGTAGGCCACCTTGTTCTCGTGCGACGTACCCCAGAACGGTGAGAATCTCGTGCACGTGTCAATCGCTCCGCCCCAGGCGTGCGTGAACTTGACGCCGGCCAACTGCGGGAACGTCTTCAAGAAGTGTCCCGCGAGCGTCGCGTAGGTCTCGGAGTTGAATTCGTACTCGCGGCGCACTTTTCCCCGGAAGTTGTAGATCGTGTCGTAGCCGCCCCAAAGGATGCTGTTGTCGCTCGTGAGTCGGTAGTAGTGGAACTGATTACCGGAGTCCGCGATGCCCTCACGGCCCGACCAACCGATGCTTTCCATTTGAGCCTCCGAAAGCGGTTCGGTCACCATGACGTAGTCGTAGACCGGCACCACGTATTTGCGGGTCTTCTTCAGCAGCGACGGGAATACGTTCGTGCCGAGGGCGACCCTCGCGGCGGTGACGGCGCCGTACGGCGTGTGCACGCGCACGGCATCGCGCAGATCCTCTAGCCATTCAACCTTCGAGTTCTCGAAGATCTTCACCCCGAGCGAGATACACACTCGCTCGAGTCCCCACACCAATCTCGCGGGGTCTACCAGTGCTGTGCCGTCGTGGTCGAACAGTGCGCCCACGTACGAGGGGGAGTGGACCCTCGCTTGCACCTCTTCCTGGCTGAGTACTTCGACGCTGTCGCCCATGGCGTTTCGTCGTTCGGCCTGGTCGGCCATGCCTTTTAACTGCCACGGCGCGACGGCGACCTGGAGTTCACCGGTGCGTTCGAAATCGCACTCGATGCCGTAGCGAGCGATCGTCGCTTCGATCTCGTCGAGGTTCTCTCGACCCAGTCGTTGGATCAACTCCATCTCGTCGGGGAAATGACGAACGCCGTTCAAGTAACCGTGAGTGAGCGAAGCGGAACAGAAGCCTCCATTGCGTCCCGACGCACCCGCGCCGGTTTCATACTGTTCGACGACGACGACTTCGCGGTCGGGGTCGCGTTCTTTCGCGAGCAACGCTGTCCAAAGTCCGGTATAGCCAGCACCGACCACACAGAGATCGGCGCCGATGTCACCGATGAGCGCCGAGTGGGGCGCCGGTTCCAAAGGGTCGGAATCGAGCCACCACAGTTCGGGTTGGACATCGGCGAGGTGGCGTAAGACGAAGGGATCCTTCTTGTCCATACTGTGTCCGGCCCAGGCCGGAATCACCCTCTCTCGGCACTTCCCTTTCGCTTACGTCCTTGATGACGAGGCGAACGCCAGCCATCCAGACCGACCTCAACTTGCCGATTCTACCGGACCGAAGGTTTTCCAGGATTGATGGAAAACCTTGGAGCTCCATGACTCAAATGCGGTGCTCGGTAGTATTCGCTGGGCATTGCAGATAGGAGGGGGCACAATGCGGCTGGCCAATCTTGAGGGACGAGCGACGATCGTCACTGACGACGGCATCATCGACGTGGCAACTGCGTCGAATGGTGCGTTTTCAACCTCGCTCGCAAAGTGCCTCGGTCAGCTCGACAAACTCGCTGCGTGGTACCGCTCGTCGCAACCAGCACCCAACGATTTGATCAGTATCGAGGCGTTGGCGAGCGACTCGCGACTCGGCGCAATCGTGAATCCTCAACAGGTCTTCGCCATAGGTCTGAACTATCGCCGTCACGCCGCAGAAACCGGCAAAGATGTGCCCAAAGAACCCATGGTCTTCACCAAGTTCCCCTCCGCGGTGTGTGGTCCGAATGATCCAGTGCCCATTCCCGGTAAATCGACTGATTACGAAGGCGAACTGGTCGTCGTCATTGGCTCGACGCTTCGCAACGTCAGCGTCGAAGACGCTTTGACGGGAGTTGCCGGGTACTGCGTCGGTCAGGACTACTCCGAGCGAGAGTGGCAGTACCGCAATACTCCTCCACAGTTCTCACTGGGAAAATCGTTCAAGAACTTCGCACCGATGGGACCGTGGATCACCACAGCCGATGAAATTCCCAATCCCAACGATCTCGGACTCACGACTCGCGTGAACGGCGAGATCATGCAGGACTCGAATACCAGTGACATGGTCTTCTCGGTCGCTGAGCTCATCGCGTACCTCTCGTCGGTCTGTGAGCTTCGACGTGGCGACGTTATCTTCACTGGTACGCCCGAAGGCGTAGGACAGGCCCGCACTCCGCCGTTCTTCTTGAAGCCCGGCGACGAAGTCGTGACGACCATCGAGCGACTGGGCACTATTCGCAACGTCGCCGTAGCGCCGTAGCCACACTGCCGCACTGCCACACTGCCGCACTACCGCACTGAGTCTGAGTCTTGTGCCAAGGGCTAGGTTCGGTCAGAGGCCGCTTGGCTTTCCTGAGACGGGAGTCGACTATGTGGGTTCGCGCAATCTTGGGCTTAGTATTCAGTTCCACCGGCATCTTGTGGATTCTCCAAGGAACCAACGTCGCTCACGGATCCGGCATGAGCGGCCACGGCCTCTACACGGTCCTCGGTGCTGTGGTGTTGTTGATCGGGTTGGCGCTTCTCCAGTGGGCTTGGCGCATCCGGGGAAAACTGGGCGACTGAATCTCACGTGACGTAGGTTCTCTCAGCAATATTCGACTGCAATACTTGTCACGATGCGCACTGAAGAATCTTGTACGTTCTGCCGCATCGTTTACGGCTCAGATCCGGCTTATGTTGTCTACGAAGACGCCCACTCCATCGCTTTTCTTGACCGGCAACCGGCGGCGGAAGGGCACACCTTGGTGGTCCCTCGAGAACATGCGCGAACGCTTCTCGACATCGATCCATTGAACGCAGGAGCATTGATGACCAGTGCAACCTTCGTGGCCCGAATAATTCACCGCGCCATTCAACCCGATGGAATGACTTTGAAGCAGACCAACGAGCATGCTGGTGGTCAATCCGTCTTCCATGTACACCTTCACCTCGTTCCAAGGTGGAATGGAGACAATGTGATTGCTCCGTGGAATGCCCAACGCGCAGACGCCAACGAACTTGCTTTAATTCAATCGAGATTGCTTACTGCCGTGAACGGCAATTGATCGGCACCAAATCTGTCGAGTTCGATGTTCGACCGGTCACAACAACCTCGTGCGAACATTGCAAGAGTGAAGCGTGTCGCAGTAGTGGGATCGGGAGGAGCGGGTAAGACCACGTTTGCCCGCGATCTCTCACGTCGCACGGGTCTTCCGGTCGTGCACCTTGATCACCTTTATTGGAAGCCGGGATGGGTGGAGACGCCGAGTGACGAATGGCGAATAGTCCAAGACGAACGATTGACCGCTGACGAATGGATTGTGGACGGGAACTACTCGGGTACGTTCGACGTCCGTTTCCGAAGGGTAGACACAATCATTATCCTCGCGCCGTCGAGATGGAGGTGTCTTTCACGAGTTCTCCGACGGACGATCACCAATCACGGTCAGTCCGTGCAGGCGCCGGAATGTCCAGAACGAATTGACGTGAAATTTCTGTTGTGGGTGTGGCGATACCAGAAGAACAGCCGCCCCCTTCTGGACTTCGCCATTGAGCAAAATGCCGGCGCGTCGAAAGTGATCGAACTCAAAACACCTGGAGAGGTGTCGCAATTCTTCGAGTGTCTCGGTCCGTGAAGTTCAGCCAGCACTCTTTGATTTTCACATTATGGTGACGTGTTCGTAGTTCCTTCCGCTGGAAGTTCCACACATTAAGGAAACGAAAGTCGACAGAGCACATTTTCCGCTTTTAGAACAGGGAGGGGCGTGCGGGTTCATTTCGGCCTCCGACACCAACGTGATACCGGAGTGGTATCATAGAGCCATGGCATTCACAGTTCGAACCGACGCCGCGCTCGAGGAGGCACTTGATTCCCTTTCGCGAGTTGAAGGCATCTCGCGTCAAGAGATCATTCGACGTGCAGTTCTCGAACGATACGAGCGGTCGGGCCACGACGCTCGAGTGACCGACGCGACGCGACGAATGGCAGTTCGGTGGGCCGATGTGTTGGAGCGTCTTGGCGCTGAATGATTGGATTCGAGTACCTAGAAACGGAGGACATCGTAGAGATCATTCGGACGCTGGGCGTTGGCCCCATCCGTGATCTCGGTCTATTGGACTCCGCTGTCAATAGACCCCGGTCGAGCGCGTTTGGTGAAGACGCATACGAAACGTTAGATCTCAAGGCGGCGGCGCTGCTCCATTCGATGACCAAGAACCATGCGCTTGTCGATGGAAATAAGAGACTTGCGTGGCTCAGCACCGTCGTCTTTTGTGACCTGAACGGTTTC
>DATKRC010000102.1:0-5402 GCA_035532375.1 Acidimicrobiales bacterium | reverse complement strand
GGGATAGGTGTTATCTAGAATCCGCTCAACGATTCGTTCGCGAATGATGTCGCGCAGCATGACTCGCGTGATCGTCGCGCCTACGTCGTTCGCACTCGTAGTAGGGTTTCTTCTGTTATCCATTATCGATAATCTATCACTAATGAGCCGTATCTATTAACATAAGTTGACATAGGATAATCAATCATCTATTATCGATAACACTGTCGTGCGAGTGCTTGCACAATGCCAAAATAGGGGGACATTATGAGCGACGAGGTGCTCGGCACTTTTTACGGGGATGAGGCCTTCCCGATTGAGTGGCAAAATGGACAGGAGAAACTGTTTTGGGTCCATGACGATTTGCATATCCCCAATCCAGTGTCACCAATGTACGCCGACATTGGGGGGTGGTGGCTGAAATGCGACTACATGTTCCGTCGCTTTGGTACACCGTTCGCTTCGGACTGGCTGGTCAAAGTCATTAACGGCTACGTGTATACCGCAGCGATCCCCGCTGAGGTAGGGCTGTACGCAGAAGGTTCGGAGTACGGATCTCTCTATACGGCTCGCGTCCCGCTGGACCCCGAATATCGATCTCAGATTGGTGCCTACTTGGGTTGGACACTCCCGTATTACGCCGAAAACTTTCTGACGTGGTGGCACGAGCGACTATGTCCCGAAATGGAGCGTAATTTCGAGCGGTTCGACAATTACGATACCGACGCTGCGTCGTTGCTGGAGCTGGCGATTCTCCTGGAAGACGCCATCGACATGCATGACCGACATTGGCAAATCCATTGGCTTCTCAACTTTGCTCAGTTCTCTTCAACGATGGCGCTGAGTGCCACGACGACTGAGGTCAAGGGTGAAGGAGATTACTCGGAACTCCTGGGCCGACTGCAAAGCTCCACGGAAAATCATAACTGGCAGTCCATCGAGGAACTGTGGAAAATTAAGGAACTGATCAAAACCGGTGGCGGCGAGGTCGCTGACGCTTTCCAGAAGGTGACCGCAGTTGACGTGATCCACAAGCTCAATGAGACTGAGGCGGGCCGCGCATTTCTCAAAGAACAGATCGAGCCGTATCAGAAAGCTTTCGGCTTTAAGTCCATGTGGGCGCATGAGTTTTCCTTCTTGACCTGGAGGGAAAACGCCGCGCCCGTCATTGAGGCGGTACGTGGGTACCTCGAGGTGGACTATGACTATCCTCGAGAAATTAAAACGGTAGGCGAAAACTTGGAGTTGGCCAAGGCCGAACTCATGCAAGGCGTGCCGGAAGGTGAGGGCCGCAATAAGTTGGAGCAGATGCTGGCACTGAGCCTCAGAATGAACCCGCTTACTCCGGACCATCACTTCTACATCGACCAGGGCACTAATTCGCGTGTGCGTCTAGTGCTGATCGCGATCGGACGCAAACTCGTAGAGGCCGGGATTTTCTCTGACGCCGAAGATGTCATGTACTTGCGCTACAACGAGTTGCGAGCGCTGATGGCGGGGGGATTCTCTCACGATGTCGGCGACCTTGTTTCCGACCGTCGCGATGAGCGTGAGGACGCCTTCACGCTGCGACCCCGGGACTGGGTAGGCACCGCAACCCAAGAGGCGGTGGACTTTCCTTACTGGTCACTTTGGGGGTTCCCGGAGAAGTTGCATCGTAAACCGCCGGAGAGCGCCAACGTTATTGAAGGCTTGCCAGCGTCAGCCGGAGTGGTTGAGGGAAAGGCCCGCGTCGTAATCTCTCCGAGTGATTTTGATGACGTGGTCAAGGGCGAAATTGCTGTTTGTCGTATGACGAGCCCAGCCTGGGTGGTGTTGTTTACAAGAATCAAGGGCCTCGTTACCGACGCGGGTGGCATGGCCTCGCACCCGGCAGTCGTGGCTCGTGAGTTCGGCATTCCGGCGGTCGTGGGAACCTCAGATGCCACTCGGCGAATCAAGACGGGAGATCTGATTAGGGTTAATGGCTCGACGGGCCGTGTGGACGTCATTTCCGAGTCTGACGTTCGGGTGACCAAGGCGAATCAACAACTTTAGTGAGGGTCGATCGATGACGGATGCACCACTGGTTCTACCGTTTAGTGACGGTCGATGTCGTGATGCGCTTCTGAGCGGAGGGAAGGGCGCAAGTTTGGCAGTCATGACTGGCGTGGGACTACCGGTCCCCCCGGGGTTTGTCGTCACCGCAGCTGCGTTTGCGGAGGCGGTAGATCAAGCCAATCTCCAATCACTGGCCGTAGCAAAAGATATGGCGGGTGTGCGAGCCGTGGTTGGCGAAGCGCAACCACCTCTCGAACTCATCGCTCAGCACTACTCAGAGTTGTGTGGGTCGGTCGCGGTGCGGTCATCGGCGTGTGCGGAGGACTCGGCGGCCGCGAGTTATGCGGGTCAACAGGAGACGTACCTGAACGTGGACACTTTTGAAAGTGTCTTGACGTACGTGGTCGAGTGTTGGTTGTCGTTTTTTTCCGAGCGGGCCATGTTCTACCGTGAGGAGAAGGGCGACTTGAAGGACGTAGCAATGGCTGTAGTGATCCAGCAAATGGTCAATTCCCGTGTCTCGGGTGTTCTTTTCACGGTGGATCCGGTGCACGGACGACGCGACCGAATGGTGGTCGAGGCAGCGCATGGTCTGGGCGAAGTCGTCGTATCAGGCAGCGTTACTCCGGACCATTACGTGTTGGACCGAAAGGGAGTTATCAAACGAAGCCACCTGAGCGTGGCCGATTGCACGGTCCTGGAAGAAGACGAGATCAAGCGATTGGCCGAGTTGGGCGAACAGGTGGCTGATCTATACGGCTGCCCACAAGATATTGAGTGGGCAATCGACGATAACAACTCGCTCTTTCTGCTCCAGGCTCGTCCAGTGACGACCTTTTAGGAAACTTCAAGTTGGTACGGGTGCACCGCCCGGGGTTTTGAGGGGAGTGGTCTTTGATAAATCATTACGCGCATCCGATCGACGCAGTGTTCGCAATGTTGTAAAACCGAGAAGGGAGCAATCAAATGGCATTCGTTGTCGCGGCCTTTTGGAAGGCGAAAGTTGGTGAAGAAGAAAGGGTTCTGAATGTCATAAAGACCCTCACGCCGCTGATACGTGCCGAGCCCAATAATGTTTGCTTCCAGGCCCACGTCTCCCCAGAGGATTCAACGATGTTCTTCCTGTACGAGCAGTACGTGGATATTCAGAGTTACGAAGACCACCGAGCCAGCACCTATTTCAAGGAGTACGTCTTGGACTACGTCATTGACTTGTTGGAGACTCGTCAAGTGGCAATCTACGAGATAATTGATGGTTGAACCGCCCACCGAGTGGTCACACCGACTCTTGTTGCTGCGCCACGGTGAGGTTGCGTCGCACGGCGGCGATGTTCCCGTTACTCAAGCAGGACTCGCCCACGCGGAAGAAGTTGGACGTCGCTTGGCGCTCGACGAGGGAGGATCAATCCTTCTGTTGAGCGGTGAGACCTTGCGGACTCGTCAGACCGCCGAGCTAGTTGCTCAGGGTGCCCGTGCGGCTGGAGCGAACATCACCGGACCGGTGGTTTCGTTTGCCCTGCGCAACCCCGATCTCTACCTCGCTGGCCATCGAGTCGAGATGGTGAGCACGGCCGGCGCCTTCGCTGAGCAGGTTCCTGGACTTAGGGAAGACGAAGCGATAACGGTGCCATTCTTTGGAGCGTTTTTGAACGCTC
Organism: Acidimicrobiales bacterium; assembly: GCA_035532375.1. Classification (GTDB taxonomy): domain Bacteria; phylum Actinomycetota; class Acidimicrobiia; order Acidimicrobiales; family RAAP-2; genus RAAP-2. The sequence goes on along the minus strand of DATKRC010000102.1, from coordinate 1,728 downwards.
CTGATCGAATCGAATGTTGGTTGAACCATCCGAATCCGCCCGGTGACGACGTTAAGATTGTCGCGCGCCGACTTGAGGTGTTTGCAGGGAGTTTGGCCGATTTCGGACCTTCCGGACCGCAACTCATAGTTGCCATCACGCATTCGCCAGTAATTCGAGCGTGTGCGTTGTCAAATCTAGGAGCAGATCCAGGTGAACCAAGGTTCCTCGGCGGATTGGAAGCGTGGATTCGGACGAATCGTACGGTGCACTGGGGGTGGTTGAGTGAGTTGTCATCAAAAACACCTGCTACATAGAACCATCGCCAGGTTGGGACGCCCCGTGGACACCTGTGTGACTAGCCAATTGCGTGCGAAAGTGACGCCGCAAATTTACGATCGTAGAGTTGCGTCCGAGGTTCGAAATCTCGAAACCCCACTACGGATCGATTCATTTACCGTCCCAAGGAATCAGGTCAGGGCAAATGTAATTTCGTTAGGGAGCAAGTCAGAGGCTCACTCATGGTAGTAAGCGCTGTGAGTAGTGGAAGTGCGTTGGCTCCCTGTTTGAATTGGCGCGCGGCAAAGGAACTCAATGGGCCAAGAGTCCTTGATCTACTCGATGTTTCTCATGTCACCACCGCTATCGCAACGTTTGACGTGGACGGACTTCAAAATTGGTGCGGACGATGAGTTTCAATTACGAACGTCCTGAATCGCAAGATGAACTACTGAGTTTGCTGGAGAACGGCCCGCCTGACGTCCGGCTTCTCGCTGGAGGCACTGATCTTTTGGTGGGAATTCGACATCGGGTGGTCAGGACGCCACTCGTGATCGATCTCAAATTCTTGAAGGATCTTGTACCGGTGGTTCATCAAGACCGCCAGCATTTGACTATCGGGGCTACGACAACAATTTCGCAAATCATCGAAGAGGGAAGTGTGCGTAAGTACTTTCCCGCATTAAACGAGGCGTTGCACGAGGTGGGTTCAATTCAAGTCCGTAATCGGGCCACCTTGATCGGGAATCTGTGCAACGCGTCTCCGGCTGCGGATACGGTTCCACCGCTGCTGATCTACGGGGCTCTCGTGAACGTCGTCGGTCGCCAAGGTTCGCGGGAGATTCCGATTGGAGAGTTCATTCTTGGGCCGCGCCAGACGGTATTACGTCATGGCGAATTTGTTGTGTCGCTGCGCCTTCCTTTGCCCGAGGGCCCGTTGGGCGCAAGTTTCACTCGACTCACCCGTCGACGTGGTGTCGATTTGGCCACGATCAACCTTTGTTGCTCGATTGATGACGCCGGTACTGTGAAATTCGCGTACGGCGCAGTGGGGCCTCGCGCGTTCCTTGTGATTGACAAGAGCGGAGTACTCGCTGACCCGTCATCACCCGCAAGCGCGAAGGATGCCGCGCTGGCGAAGGTAGCCGGCGACGCGACTCCTATTACCGATTTGCGCGCGACATTGGAGTATCGCAAAGCAATGTTGCTGATCATGAGCCGTAGAATCCTTCAAATCGCTACTAGTCGCTTGATTGAGGGTCGTGCGGATGCCTGAGGAAATGGCAGTAGAAATGATTGTCAACGGGGAGAAGAAGATACTGAGTGTATCAGTATCAAGGTTTCTGCTCGATGTACTGCGTAATGAATTGGGCCTCACTGGAACGAAAGAGTGTTGCACCGTAGGAGAGTGTGGTGCGTGCACAGTCGTAATCAATGGGCGATCGTTCAACTCTTGTTTGATTCTGGCCG